>JBGAIN010000048.1:21126-45635 GCA_044225505.1 Limisphaerales bacterium | reverse complement strand
ATCGAGCCGCTGGAGGGCTTGCCATTCACTTTAGCCGTTACTGTGCGGCCGAGTTGCCGATTCGGTCTAGGTTCGAAATCAACGTGCGACTTCGCCTTGAAAAAAGCCCATTTCGCGCATCCGGCCGCAGCTGTGCCTTGGCGCTGATTGATCAGAGACGTATTGTCCGCATTGGACAGAATGAGGATTCGTTCCTCTCTACATTTCAACAGGGGGCCGTTATTTCGGCGCCATCGAGGCGAACCCATCGTCGAGCCGAGTTGATGTGCGTGACGTGAAATCCGGAGAGCCATTTGGCTTTTGCGAGAATCCGTTCTGTGGTCGACCCGCGAGCCAACGGTTCGCAAGACTCGACCTGACGCACTTCGAATTTCATACGCTAAGAACATCAAGCTACCCTAACCAATGGAAAAAGAACATTGAGACGGTGGCTCTGCTGACAGGTGGGCTCGAAGCTTCACAGCGGCGCAATGAGGTGCCATTTTCGCGGCATGGCTCAGCCGAATTCACTTCCGCTTGACGAGTTCTTGAATCTGCGTGCAGCTGATTTAGCGGACCAACTGCAGCGCCTTCCGGTCGAGGATGCACGGATTTTGCTCGAACGTTTACCCACGGAAAATGCCGCGGCAGCCTTGGTGGAAATAGAACCTGAAATCGTGGCGGATTTGGCGGCTGGACTCTCTCGCCCCCGGCTGGCTGAACTCCTGCAGCGCGTCGCGCCTGAGGCCGTCGTCGATCTGCTCCAACTGCTTTCACCGGGCACGCGCCGAGAGATGTTGCAGGCTCTCTCGCCGGAGCGTGCATCCAGCATCCGCGCCCTGCTTCGCTACCCTGAGCACAGCGCCGGTGGCATAATGACAAACCGCTTCATCGCTCTGAGCGCCGATATGATCGTCGGTGAAGCACGCGATTCTTTGGCGAATCGCGGAGAGGAAGGACGACAGGAAGACGTCGCGTATCTCTACGTGACCGACACTGGCGGTCGCCTGGTTGGGATTGTCAGTTTGCGCGATCTGGTCTTTCGCCCAGTGCAAGAGAGAATCCAGGATTTCATGCGGCGTGAAGTTCATTTCGTCAAGGTCAACACGGATCAGGAAGAATTGGCTCGCCAATTCGAGCATTATCATCACCTCGACCTGCCCGTCCTCGAACTGGACGGCCGCCTCGTAGGAGTTGTCAAGGCGAGCGATGCCCTAGAAATCGCCCGCCAGGAGGCGACGGAGGACATGCAATTGATGGTGGGCCTCTCGGGCGAAGAGCGCAGCCTGACGCCCTGGCACAAGGCAATCGGGCGCCGCCTGCCATGGCTTTACGTCAATCTGGCCACGGCCTTTGTTGCGGCTGCTGTCGTGAACATCTTTGAGACCACGATCGCCAAATGGACTATGCTGGCCGTTTTTTTGCCGATCATCGCCGGGCAAGGCGGAAACGCCGGAATGCAAACTCTCACGGTCGTTATTCGGGATCTGGCCTTAGGCGAAATGGCGCCGGGAGACGGCCGCAGGGCCCTTCTAAAAGAAGCGATCCTGGGGGTCATGAGTGGACTCGCTATTGGCCTGGCCGTTGGCGTTATTGCATTCATGTGGAAGGGAAGCGCAACCCTCGCGGTGGTCGCGGCCGTAGCCATGCTGCTAAATCATCTTGCCGCAGCAATTGCAGGAGTATTGATCCCGCTCGGTTTGAAGCTGTGCCGCGTTGATCCTGCGCTTGCATCCAGCATTTTCCTTACTACCATAACTGACATCGCTGGCTTCTTCTGCTTCCTGGGTTTGGCAAGCTTAGCTCTGCACTGGTTTGCCGTTTAACTCTGGAACTGGGTTGATCGCGCGCCGGGAAACGGACGGATTTCCCGCTCACCTGTTGTCTAAGACCCAGGCAAAGGAAAAGCGCTTCATCGAAGACGCTGGTTTGGAATAGTCTCCTCAAAGCCGCAGTTGCTGCATCTGTATTTAATAAATCGGCCAGGACGGAAAAGGGGCCTCACGGACTTGTTGCATTGCTGACACTTTGGAAGCAGCAGATACAAAAGAGTGATCGACAAAATCGAGGCCCACCAAACAAGAGAGAAGAGAAACACGAATCCTCTAATTGACCTGTAGGCGGGCCAAAGTCGTACGAAGCTGAGCACGGTTCCTATGGTTACTGTCGGCCAAAGTCCAAAAAAGCTTACGATGGCAATGGTTCTGTGAGTTCGTGGGGTCACCTTTCAGCCAGCGTTTGCACGTGAGGTTACCAATCCAGAGATCGGCCGCTCGGTCAAGCTTGAATGCAAAGTGATTTGGGTCAAGACAGCCAGGAGAAAGGAGTGAGTATAGAAACGCACTTCGACAAAAGATAGTAAAGAGTATGGTAGATTGGCACGAGAGGGAGCCTTCGCCGAACATCGGCATGGAATGAACGGTAGAACGCGGGCGGTGGAACTCGCCAAGGAAACCTGCAACACAATGCAGGCCAGCACAACGACCGCTGCCAAGAAGACGGCGCGAAGAATGGACCACTTGATTCGGAGGCACCCTTCAAGTCGTCGGATATCACACTCGGCTTGAGTCTCCCGGTAGGGGGTCCTCTTGGACCGCCGATGAAGCCGGTAAATGGCGCTCAACCAAAGTCGAGAGAATTGATGAAATCGATCATGTGTGTCAGAGACACTTCCTGCCGCGCGTCGAGACGCCGCTTGGAGTTGTTCACGATCGAATTGCAGGAAGAATCGTTACGCTTGCTCGGTGTCCTCGCTTAGCTGCGGCGAGCGCTCAACCTGACCCTGGCTGATATGTTTGTTGCGACTGTCGCGCTATCCATTTGCCTGTCGACGGCGTTTTGCTATTCCTGGAGCGCTTGGACAACGAAACCCAGCACCAATCAGCCGCGCACGATGCAAAGTGGGGCCGCCTCCGCAACCATTTTAGTCCAACATGGGCGTTGATTCGCGCAGCGAAGAAGATTTTTCGAGAAATCGACGGTGAACAGCGCGCGGCAGCTTTCGCTTACTATGCATTTTTCTCCCTGTTCCCGCTTTTGCTCTTATTGATTAGTGTGGCGTCCCGATTCGTCGAGCAAGCAGCCGCCACGCGCGCGGTTGTCGATTATCTGAGCTTGCATCTCCCTTTAGGTGAAGACGAGCGCAACGCCGTCCGCGGGACCATCGTTGAAGTGATTCAGAACCGAGGAGAGACGGGTCTTCTGGCTTTCCTGGTCCTCTCATGGAGCGCGAGCCGATTATTCAAAGCACTCGTTCGCGCCTTAAATCGGGCTTGGAAGACCGAGATTTACAACTGGTGGCAGCTTGCCTTCAAAGGATTCTCTCTGATCGGAGTCTTGATCCTTTCAATCGTTCTCGGCATTGCGGCTCCGATCGTTCTGCGATCGCTTCGACGTTGGCTGCTACCGGATCATGTTCTTTTCTCGTACGGGGCGCGGTTCGCCATTTTTCTGGTTCCAATTCTGGTCATGTTTCTGGGGTTGGCGATTTTTTACAAGCTCGCCCCGCGCCGCCAGTTAAAGTTCTCGGAAACCTGCATTCCAGCTATTGCCGTTACAATACTGCTGCAGATCTTTCAGGGACTTTTTGTCATTTACATTCAAAACTTCGGGAACTTCAATGCTCTTTATGGCGCGCTCGGTGGGCTGATGGTTTCATTAATGTGGACGTATCTGACGGGGGTGATCATCATTTTTGGTGGATGTCTTTGCGTTGCTGTCACGCAATCGGGCAAGAAAGAATCGCCTGGGCACGTGTGACGCGGATTCCGAACTCGTTCCTCGATGACGTTCTGGACCTTGATTTCAATTAGGCCGTTCAGCTCTCGATAACGGGAATTCAATGCCTGCCAGCTTTCATCTCGGACGGACTTGGACCACCCAACCGGTCGTGCGCCGGCGCGAGGTGGACCTGCGACTGGTACCCATCGGATTCCTTGGGCTAATTCTGGTTGGCAGCATCCTGCTCTCGCTTCCGTCGGCTCACCAACCCGGTAGAAGTTTGGCATGGATTGACGCGCTTTTCACCGCTGTCTCCGCCACGTGCGTGACGGGGTTGGTAACGGTTAACGTGGCAGACACTTTTAGTGGTCTCGGACAAGCAGTCGTATTGGCCTTGATCCAGTCTGGAGGGTTAGGCATTTTCACCGCCAGCATCTCATTGGTTTTGGTGACAGGCCATCGTCTTTCGATTGCGGATGAGCACACAATCCACGCAACGGTCGGCAGGCTGCGACGCGTCCGGCCCCTGGACGTCTTCATTTACGCCTGTTTGTTTGTCCTGCTGTTTGAGCTTGCGGGAACAGTTGCGCTGTTCTTGCTCATTAACGACGCCGCCCCAGAAGCGACCATAGGCTCGGCGCTTTGGGAGGCGGTCTTTCATGCCGTCAGCGCGTTCTGCAATGCTGGCATTTCCATTTATCCTGAGAACCTCGTTCGCTGGCGGAACCATGCCCTCATTTTGGGAGTTCTCGACGCACTGGTAGTGGCAGGCGGCATCGGTCTGATGACGCTCATCAACCTCCGTTACTACTATTTCTGGAGGCGAGATCCCAGACGGCGGGGACACTTGACACTCCAAACACGGCTTGCCCTGGCGGTTTCGGCACTCCTGCTCGTAACAGGGACAATCATGACGTATGCCTTCGAAGCTCATCACACCCTTGGCGAAGTCGGCCGATGGCAAGGCATCTGGTGGTCTTTCTTCCATTCGACTATGGCGCGGACCGCCGGATTCAACGTGGTGGATACGGGAGCGATGAATCCGCCGACGCTGCTTGGAACCTTGGTGTTGATGTTCATTGGGGGGTCGCCCGGATCGATGGCCGGCGGCATCAAAACCGTGACCTTTGCCGTGCTCGCGCTGGCCGCATGGAACGCCCTCCGGCGGCAACAGGGAGTGGATATCTTCGGACGACGTGTGCCCCCGCATTTGGTGAACGTAGCGCTGATGATCAGTTTGTTAGGGACCGGCGTGGTGGTGTCGGGAGTGGGTCTTCTTATGTTTACCGAGCAAGGACATCCGGCTTCGGCAACCCCGCAGCACTGGCTCGGGTTGCTCTTTGAGGGAGTATCGGCTTTCGGCACGGTGGGCTTGAGCACGGGCGTGACGCCCCTTTTGACCACGCTCGGCAAATTGATTATTATCGCCCTCATGTTCACAGGTCGCGTTGCCCCGTTGATGCTATCGGTTTATCTAGCCCGGCCGATGATTTACCGCCATGTCCGACACCCGATTGAAGAGGTTGGGCTCGGTTGACCCATGAAAACTCGACGCATCATCATTCTTGGCGCTGGAAGGTTCGGCGCTCATTTAGGAAGCAAGCTTTCTGAATACGGCTGCGAAGTAATTATTGTCGATCGTGACAGTGACCGTGTGAGAGATCTGTCCGAGGATGGCTTTCACGCCTTGGAAGCGGACGTCGAAGACGAAAACGCACTAAGGGAACTCGGTGTTGCCGACGCCGATGTCGTGGTGGTCAGCATCGGTGAAAACATGCAAGGAAGTATTCTCGCGACACTCGCTTTGAAACAGATGAAGGCAAAGGAGATCATCGCCCGCGCCCGCGATGCCAAGCACGCCGAGGTGCTGGAGCGGGTTGGCGCCGATCATGTGGTCCTTCCCTCCCGCGATATGGCTTATCGGCTCGCCGAGCGGTTGCGGGACGATGCTGGTGGTGACCGCTTGCAGATCAGCGGCGAGTATCAACTTGCCCAAGTCCGACTTGGACCCTCTCTGCAGGGGCAGAGTCTGGCGGAGGCGAAGGTCCGCGAACGTTATCGAGTCAACGTCGTCCTCGTCACGCGACCGGGGCCCAACGAAACAATGCAGCAAATGGAACCGGAGCCGGACCTCAAGCTGGAGTTGCACGACATCTGTACGATCGTCGGGCACCGCGAAAGCATTAATCGGTTCGAACACGATTGCTCTTCGCGCGAGTGAAAGAGGGGCCACCGAAATCACGGCTTCGTTTTTGATTCCAAGGCTCTGCTCTCCAGCCGATCAAGTCTCCGGCGGATCTCGATCAGTTCGTGATACAACGCCGTGGCGACGTCTTCCGGGGCATGGCTCTTCTTCTCCAGCTTACGGACAAGATCCGAGAGCCGCACATTCCCAGCTTCCTCTTGGCTCTTTCCGCCTGAGCCTGGCTCATGCGCTGAGAATAGCGGTCCTCAAGGACATCCAGAGTCGCCAGACACTGGGAATGGGAGATCGAGAGCAGTGATTCGAGCTTTAGATTTTCCATCGCTTCGGGATTATCTTCTCGTTCTTCTTCGCTCATGCCTTCCCACAGAACTTCGCGAATGGCATCCGGGATCTCTTGATCGAGCAGCCTGCGACGTCCGGGAGCGGCCTTGGCAACGTTGCGTCGTTCCAACTCGATTAAAAACGCCCCGACGAGGCTGAAGCGGCTGGCTTCGGGACTCTTGACGTCGACGAGAACCGTCTTGCCTCGCTCCTGTTTGGCTGCGTATGCACGCTTGCCCTCCTGAATTCCGCGAAGCCAGGAACTTTCATTCGCGATCTGCCGACGGACTACGCGCACCATTTCCAGTTTCACTTCGGGCGTGAGCACGGCCACGCGAATCGGGCCAGCAGGCGCCGTAGATACCTCAGTCCCAGGTTTCGCTCGGTTCGACGCCCGATTTTCGTCTCCTCTGCTCGCAGAGTCCGTCGAACGAGGAATGAGGGTGGTTTCAGACTTCCTTGGTCTCTTCTCGATAGCCTCCGTGGTCGTGCGCCGCGGAACAATGGGCTGCCCGGCAGTGGGAGCATCTTTCTGCACAAGCGGCTTTTGTAAGGAGGTCGGAGAAGGAATCTGAATCTCTGTTTTACATGACGGACAAGTAATTCGGCGGCCGATCCATTGCGCTTCCGCGAGGATATGCTGCCCGCACGCCGAACAGTTGAATTTAAACTCGTTCATAAATGCACGGAATGAACCACTTTGCTCTCACGACATCGACATTGGCAATTGGTTAAAATCACGTCAGGCTTAGACATTCGCCGAGGCAGGGCCCCCCGTGGGCTAAATCTTGCCCGAAATCGACAACATGTCATTCTTTGACCCGGCATGCAGTCTATCCCGATATCACTGCCGCTCTTCTTTTGCGTTCTGGTTCCTGTTTTGCCATTCTCGCTCCCTTTCTTTGACCGACCGCGGGCAGTGAGGTCGACTATGGTTTGCGTTACAGGAGTGGGCTGAGCAGATGAGCCAAAGACTCCACTAGCGCCACCCGGTGGGGGCGACGCTCCAGGGCGGCGAGGGCAACTTGGGAGCTTCGCCGGAGGGCTCCATTGAAGACCGCCGCCAGATGGGCGTTCAACTCTGGCGAGGCGATGAAACAAGCCAGCTCGAAGTTCAGACGGAAACTGCGGCTGTCCACGTTGGCGCTGCCCAGGACCGAGAGCCAGTCATCGATTACCAATGCCTTGGTGTGTACCATCCCCTCTTCATATTCCCAAATCTGAGCCCCTTCTGTAAGGAGCCCGGGGTAATACGAACGCGAGGCCAAACCGGCCAAGCGAACGTCGCAGCATTGGGGCACCAAAACTTGAACGGAGACATCACGCTGCGAGGCGCCCCTGAGGGCTGCCATAATCGGGTGGCTCGGTATGAAATAGGGGGTCGTGACCAGCACGCGCTGGCGAGCTTGAGAGATCGCCAGGAAGAAGGCATCGTGGATGCGATTCTGCTTCCGGTCAGGCCCGCTCGCAATGACAGCGCAAGCGGCCGAGACGCCGCATGAATTGCATCCAGGGCCCTGCTTTTCGACCGTCTCAAGAGCCGGTGTGGATTCATGTTCGATCAGGTCCTCTCCCGCAGCAAAGAACCAATCTTCTTCGAAAATCGAATTGAGTTGTGCCACGGCAGGTCCCTGAATCTTCACGCCAAGATCGTGCCATTCTTGTGCGTACTGGTTCCCAATGTTCATCCCCCCAGTGAAAGCAACGGTGCGGTCCACCACCAGGAGCTTTCGATGATTCCGGAAATTAAACGTCGGCGCCCACGGACGGAATCGGACTGGAAGGAAGGTGACCACCTTGGCTCCGGCTTCTTTCAACGGGGCGACAAATGAACCGCGAACTCCCGGGCTGCCCACTGCATCCACCAGGATGCGCACCTTGAGCCCCTCCTTTGCTTTCCTAACCAGCAAGTCGCGGAAGTTGCGCCCGGCCTCGTCGAGCTGCCAGATATAGAACATGGCATGAATTTGCCGGCGAGCCGTCCCGATGGCCTCCGCCATGGCAGGGAAGGCTTCGCGCCCGTCAACCAACAGCTCTACGGAGTTCGCTTCGGTCGGCGGCAGCACACCGTCGGCCCACGGATGTTTGCTCGTGGCGAAAGGGAGGACAGCCATAAATCGAGAGCTGAACTTGCTTGGCTGTAGAGCTTCCGCCACAGCTGGGGAGCGCGCCGTAAACGTTTGGTCGGACTTTTCACGTCGGCGACGCAATCTCTGGAGGTGGGTACGGCCCAAAAGCCACCAGGCGGTGACGCCCAGAACAGGTATGGTAACTATTGCCAGCACCCAACTCAACGCAGCCAACGGCCGACCCCGACGCTGAAGCAGCACTGAGGGAATCGTGACCAGTGCCAGGAGGTCGGCCAATAGCACGATGAGTGAGGCCGTTTTGGGCCCGAAGCCCAGTCCTAACAGAAAATTCACCAACGAGTACACTGCCGCATAGTGGAAAGGGCGCACCGGTTTTCAAGTTCGGAAAAAAAGCCGAAATCAGCCGAAGAATGAGAACAAATCGTTCCATGTGAGCGGGTGTTGGTTCTCAATGGCTTGCACATTGCTGAAACCGTTTTCGGCCACCTCGTATGACGCATGTGCTCATACGGGCCTAGGGTGCATCAATGGACTTTTCGCACCAGCGGGGCTTCGGTGGCTTCATTAAGGCCAATTCACCGTCTTTTTGCCGCGATGTCGGCTGGATATGGTCTGTCGGGCGGCATCACTTCCAGGGTTCTGCCGGGGCTGCTCCAGGCTTTGTTCGACCTTGGTCCACCGTTGCTTTGAGCCCGGCCGCACATAGGATGAGCAACTTGGCCAAGCCAAAAGCAAAGCCTAGTCCAGGTCAGAAAGAAATATAAGTCTTGTTTACCGCCGGATTGGCAGATGAAATAACGCTCGTGCCAAAACCAGGGGAGCTGCCATTCATTCAGCCCGTTTCGGTAACGCGATAGAGTGCATACATGGCAGGCCATTCGAGAGCGATTAGTACGGGTGAGAACAAATTGTCACTTGTCTAATATCCTGCCTTAGCTTATCGGCGGCGCGGCACAGCTGCGAAACCAGGACCTGCGAGCCTGGAAAAAGTAAACCGGCCGCCTTTTAGGCTGCAGGACGCTTCGCGCGTCAACCGAGGCCTAAGCTAAATGCTGAGACAGTTTCCGGAAGAAAGCCGATTGCGCTTCGAGGCGCCACAGAACTAGGGTGAATGTCGCGTTACCTCTGAAAACGAATGCCTCTTGTCTCATGAGCGTCAGAACCACAAGCGACGAGCCGGTTTCCAGGTTTCCTTTGACAGCTGTCGTCATCTACGACGATTTGGCTCTCGGTGAGAAAGCCCACTCCGTTCTCGAGCGAGCAGTGCGGCAGGCTGGTGAAACGACTGATTGGGCCGTAAAGACATGGCGCGTGGAGGAATTGAGACAGTCGGAGACGGAACAGGATGCACTGGCTCAAGCTGCGGAGGCGCATCTCATTCTGCTCGCCTTGCGGTGCTTCGAATTTCTTCCCGCCTGGACCTGGGGATGGCTCCACCATTGGGCCGCACAAAGACGAATATCGGACGCTGCCGTGGCCGTATTGGACGGGCTGAGCGGCTGTACTCACGGACAATCCGCGCCGCACCAGTTGTTCGAGTTCACGCGGTGCCACGGCTTGACGTTGATTTGCCACCAAGACACCTCAGCGAAATTGAGACTGTCTCGCTGTCGCACACACGAAACCAGCGCAAATTCGAACTGACCCCACCCATCGAGTCCGACAGGTGTTGGAGCACTTGCCGTACGACTGGCATGAACGCTGGGGAATCAACGAGTAGGCACCCTGGCTTCGATGCCCAAAGCGAAACGCAGCACTTCCAATTTCTCGTAGACGGCCCGTGGAGGCGACCCCGAATGTGCTTTACAAGTGCCCAACTCACATTTCGAAAGAACGCGATCCGGCCTGCACAGAAGGGCCTCGAGATCGTTTGGCGCTCTAAAATACCGTTGGAAAAAGTATTTGGTGACCTTCCGTCAACGCTGTCGCTGCTACTGCCCTTCGGCGGACTTTCGTGCTGCCCCAGCGCGTATGCATGAAAGTGTCGGGAAGCCCGTAAAAGAGGGTTAATGCAGATTTGGCGGGACAAACCTCCGCCAACTTTTTACGCTCCCTGGCGTGAAACGTAACAAACCGTCGGCGCAACTGGTTGCTGGCACCGCTCCGACGAGTCTCGATGAAGTCAAAGTCGTGCTCGTGGCCGATCTTGACGAACAGCGCCACCTCCAGAAGTTGCTCAAGAAACACCATTATTTGGGCCGCCTCAAACCCGTTGGCGAACGGATGTTCTACGCCGCCGTGGATGGCCAGGGGCACTGGCTGGCAGTGCTGGTCTTCAGTGCCGCCGCCAAGCATCTCAAACACCGTGACCAGTGGATCGGTTGGACCCGGGCCCAGTGCGACCGCCGGTTAAGCCTGGTGGTTAATAACAGCCGTTTCCTGATCCTGCCACAAGCCCACTGTCGCAACCTAGGTTCGCGCGTGCTGCGCCTGAGCTTGGATCGGCTCAGCGCGGATTGGCAGGCCCGCTATGAGCATCCGGTCCTGGTGGTCGAGACCTTCGTCGATCCCGACCAGTTCAACGGCACCGTTTATACCGCCCAGGGCTGGCAAGAGCTCGGGTTGACCGATGGCTGTGGCCGCCACCGCCGGGACTATTACGTCCAACACGACAAGCCCAAACGGCTGTTTGTCCGGGAATTAATCCGGAATGCCCGCCGCAGCCTGCAGGCCGAGCACCTCAAACCGGCCCTGGCCAGCGTGGAGAAAAAGGCGGGCGCTCGTTGCTACGCTAAGTGCCCCGAAATCCAGAGCCTGACCGAGCATTTCAGGGGTTTGCCGGAGTATCGCGGGCGAGTCGAATCCTATCCGGTTTGGTCCTTGGTGACCTTGATGCTGCTGGCCATGCTCTGCGATGCTCCCCGGGGCCAAAAGGACTTGGCCAAGCTGGCGCGGCGCTTAACCCAACACCAACGCCGCGCCCTGGGGATTCGGCCCAATCCGCAGGGCTTTTTCCCCGCTCCCAGCCAATCGACCTTCTCCCGCCTTTTGGCCAAGCTCGATGGCGCTGCTCTCAACCAGACATTACTGCAAATCCAAACCCAAGTGCGGGGCCAACCGCCCCCGGACGAGTTGATCGTCATCGACGGCAAAGAGCCTAACCATGGGCCGGGCGATGCCATCCTGAGCGCCATCAGCGTTCCCAGCCAGTTCTACTTGGGCAGCGCGCTGGTCGATAGCAAAACCAATGAGATTCCGGTGGCGCGCCAACTCTTTGGCGAACTGGACTTAACCGGACGACACGTTGCTCTGGACGCCCTCCATACTCAGGACCAGACTGCCCGCGAATTGGTCTTGGAACACGGAGCCCACTATCTGCTCACCGTCAAAAACAACCAGCCCACTTTGCGCCAGAATATTGAGAAGAAAGTTCCGGCCCCGCAGGTGGGTTTTTCCCCCTCTGCCGGTGACGCCCACCCGGGCGCGCACCGTGGAGAGGAATAAAGGCGTTCCCGAAAGCCGCACTCTGGAGAGTCGCCCCGTCGCCGCGGAGGACATCGGTTTCCCCTTCGCCGCCCAAGTCGCCCTGGTGACACGTCAACACGTCGGGCGCAAGGACGAAACCGTCGGTCTCATCACTGACCTCTCGCCCCAGGAACTCTCGGCCCAGGCGTGGCTCCGGGCCAATCGCCAAGCTTGGGGCATCGAGAATGGCACGCACCAGCGCTTGGACGTTTCGCTCAATGATGACCGTTGCCGGGTACGCAACACCAATGGCTTGTGGATCCTGGGGATGCTCCGCCGCATCGCTGTCAGCCTCTACGCGCATTGGCGGGGGCAGCAACTCAAACCCTGCGCCCTTTGGTTCACCGATTTCCAGGCTGCCATGGGCGAGGACAATCTGGCTAAGGCCCTGGCCTTTCTCACCAACCGCCGCCCAAAACTCTCCTGAACCCTTCATGCATACGCGCTGTACGGTCCGCCGGCGTTGCTGTTTATCTTTGACGGATTGCTCAGAGTATGTCTTATTCTCTGGTTTCCCGAGAGTGCCGGCAGCTGAAGGCAACTTCTCCAACCCGTGCCATCAGGCCAGAAGGCTGGTTAACCGTGGTCGCACCGATCTGCATGCCCGTCCAGAGGAACAGTTACCGCCAATGGAAAAATAAAGACTCGAACATTTTGAATGAACTCCGTTGTTTGTGAAAGCAGGGTCCGGATCCAGAGCTTGATCGTTCTGGTAATCGTCCTGGTCATGGTCGCCGGCCGGGCGCAAAGCCCGAACGCATGGAGAATCGAGGACAGCTCCGACGTCACCGGCTCCACGCTCACCTACTATGCGACTTTGACGGACACTCAACTCGAGGAAGCATTTCGCAAGGGCTGGCGGCTGACTGCGACGGCGCGTCTCGCAGAAAAATACGGATCTTCTCCTCCTGCCATGTACTTGCTGGTCGGGTCAGGGACAGTCCGGTATGGGCTTAAGTTGTACGGAAATCTCGGTGTCCTGCCGATCGAAGGCTCTCCTCCATCCATTCCGTTGGGCAGCCGTAACACGAACTACCATCGTCATGTTTTAGAATACAACCCGGTGAACACGCGCGTGAAATATTTCTACGATGATCTGTTGGCCGGGGAGTGGCTCGGGCAGGCTAGCTCCGCCCAGTCGCATCAGGTGAGTTGGGGGAGCAGTTCCTCCGCCGGAAAGGGCGAAATGCTTCTCCACCAAGTCTCTTTTGAAATTCTCGGCGGAAAGGTTGTGGCGTCTTACAACGCGGGTTTCGAGGGAAACCTGCCAGTAGCTCCGAATCCCGTAACACAGGGCTGGAAGCGGGCAGCGGGATCAATTCCGCTGGGTGAAGGACCGGTTTCACCCGACACGAATCCCTTGCCTTTTGTCGCGGCTCTCTCACCGGCGGATCTACGGCGCGCCAGTGCGTGGATGAGAGCGCACCTTCAGCCCGACGGCTTCCCGGCTACCTATTATTTTGAATATGGCCCCACTGCCGCTTACGGCGCCCGATCGCCAGTCAGCACCGTTCCGGAGAATGTCTTCGGACTAACCATCAGCAACCTCGTCACCGGTTTGGTGCCCGGAACCACTTATCACTATCGAATTGTCCTTTCGAATGCGGTCGCCCAGGTGGCAAGCGAGGACGTTGCCTTCACCCCGCCGGATTTCGTGCTTACGAGCGGAACGCAGTTTCCCTCCGGTTTTTTGGTCAGCGGAGTGGCCTGGGGCGATTATGACTCGGACGGCTGGCTGGATCTCTTGCTCACGGGCACCCCTAGACCGACCTCCGGTAATGCCGCTTCCGGACTTTGGCGGAACAATCGAAATGGGACCTTATCAGAAGTGACCTCGCGGCTAACGCCATCCTTGCCGGTGGCTAGTGGCGCAGGGGCCTGGAGCGACTATGACAACGATGAGAGGCTCGATATTGGAATCAGCGGCTCAGCCAGCGCCGTCCTCTTGCACCAAGAGCCTGACAGAACTTTCTCCACCGCTGCAACCTTCTCAGGCTTAAATGGATCTCCCCTTCCTCGAAGCTGGCTGGCGTGGGGGGATGCCGACAATGATGGGCGGCTGGATTTGCTGGCCATGAACTCCACAGAAACACTCCCGCAACTCTGGCTCAACACGAGTTCCGGCTTCACCTCGTCCTCCAACGCCGGTTTGCCCGCGTTAAGTGGTCCGGCCGCCTGGGTGGACTACGACAACGACGGGCGATTGGACTTGCTCATGAGGGGATTCGGGATGACAAACGGGCGTCGCACGGATGAAGCATCGCAACTCTGGCGCAACGAGGGCTCGTTGGGATTCTCCGACGTGACGTCCCAGGTGGCCCCAGGATTACGGGAGGTCGGTGGAGTGGCGCAGTCCTGGGGCGATTATGACAATGACGGATGGTTGGATTTCCTGTTGATGGCTTATCCGGTCTACGAGGACGGCGGCGGCACCGCCGCTGGCGCTGTTCAGATCTGGCACAACCATCGGGGGACCTTTTCCGATGTCTCTGCCGTCGCGGCACCCGAACTGCCGAAGTTAATAAACGGGTCGATTGCCTGGGGAGACTATGATAACGACGGAAACCTGGACTTCGTCGTGGCGGGCTCGATTCAGTTCAACACCGGAGTTTCGCAAATCTGGCACAACAACGGCGATGGCACCTTCTCGAACGTCACGGCCACCGTCGCGCCCGAACTGCCGCAGCCGAAAGGCCAGGGTATATGGGAGCCGGCGACCGCTTGGGCAGATTTTGACCAGGACGGGCGTCTTGATCTTCTGCTTGCCGGCAACACGTCCAGTCCTGTGGCCTACTATGGGCTTTGGCGCAACGAAAGTGATCGCTCCAACACGGCCCCGACTGCCCCCTCTGATCTGGCTGCCGCCGCGTCCTCCCGGACCGTGCTGCTCACGTGGGCTCCCGCCAGTGACTCCCAAACGCCCGCAGCGGGCCTATCATACAACGTGCGCATTGGAACCTCGCCCATGGCAGGCGACGTCCTCAGTGCTCAGGCGCGTGAGGATGGCCGTCGGCTCTTGCCGGCGATCGGCAACGCGCAGATGCGGACAAACCTGCTCATCGAAGCGCTGGCTCCAGGAACCTATTATTGGAGTGCGCAGGCGATCGACACCGCCTTTGCCGGCGGCCCCTTCGCGCCCGAGCGAACCTTCACGGTAGGCTCCTCGCCTTCTGGCAGCCCACAACTAGCCGATGTGACCATTTCGCAGGATGGACGCTTCTGGTTTTCCTTTGCTGGAAAGGCCGCGGGAAGCTTTACCGTCTTAAGCACAACAAACGTCAGCTCGCCGCTCAATGATTGGACTGTCCTGGGCCCGGCGTTCGAAGTCGCCGAGGGGCGATTCGCATTCACGAACACGGTCGGTTCAACCTCGCCGACTCGTTTTTACCAAGTGCGAAACCCGTGAAATCATCTCCCGAAATGGAAAAGCGACAATTGCCCCTTTAGTTGATTAAACTCATCCTGTCCGACGGGTCAGCCTTGAATTAGTATTTAGCCATTCCGCAGCCTTCGATCCAGCTCGCTGCTGAGCTCTCGCCAAGACTGTTCCTGGCCGATCATTTCCTGCCACTTGGCGATTTGGCGACTCGCGGCCGCCCCGGTTCCCACTCCCAACACCGTCGCGGCGCTTCGCTGGCTCACCCCCCCATACCTCACCAGCGCCCACGCCGCTGCCGCAAGTGCGCTTCTCCAACTCCCAATACAGTCGCCACCGTGCCGAGCGTTTCTTCCACGGTGCGCCAGCGGCTGCTTCGCCGCAGCGCTCCGTCCTCGGCCCGCCCTGCGTCCGCGTGCGGGGTGCGTGCGGGGTGCGTGCGGGGTCGGACCTGAGGAACCGTTTGGAGTTGGCCTAGTTAGGACGTCTTGCCCCCTGCGACGAGGCGCTTAGCGGCTGTTTTGCACGGGCGCTTTTCGGCTGTAAAGCTTGCTCCAAATCGGGTATCTCGGGCTCATGCCACGGGCCAATCGGGATTTGGTGTTTGAGGTTCTGTGTCTCCGAGCCAAGTAGTTTTGGTGAAGGAAGTTACGAAATCGATAACGTTACAGAACGTCGCTAGCAACGATCTCCAGGGCCGATTCTTGCCCATATGAGATCTCGCCGCTCTTGGTCCTGGCGACGGACGACTCTTCCCCTGCGACGCATGGACGCTGCTCAACCCCATCCATTCGCCATTGGCGCTGACAGTCGCCCCAACCAAGTTCCCGCCATGGTCGGCATCGGCCTGCCAATCTTGAGCCCAGCATGGGTGGCTTGGCCTGGTCCGCCGGACATTGGTCCGCAAATTGAGAACGCGGTGCGGGACAAATCCCCCCCAGACTCAACGTCATTGGCACCGACCGACCCCCAACGCTCCCATGGGATGGAGCCGAAAAGTCACCTGCCGCGCCAGACCTAAGATCACATCGATTCCGCCGGGTTATGGTGTCCGACCGTCTCCACCCGTTTTTTCGGGGAATCGCGACCTGGGAAGGTCGCGCCACTTCGATGGCCGATTCCCGAGCGCGTGAGGTCGCCTAAGCGAGAGCGGTTGAGCTGGCTTTGCTTGCCGTCTCTGCGTGCGCAACGTATTCAGCCATCTACCCGAGAGTGAGCAACTGGCGGGAGATATGTCGCACATGCCGCGAGCAAATTGCTCCTGATTCGGTCGTGCGTCGCGACGCGTGATTGGGGCGATGTCGCGGACCCCAGCGGTGCCTGGATGTGATGGCTCGCCATGGGGGTGAGAAATGGGGGAACGACTAAGGTGCGGGGGATTAGGAGAACGATTACGAGGAGGATTAAGATCAAGATTCAGGGGAAGACGGAAACGGTTGCTGAATCCGAAGATCAGCGGTTTTCGGCTTGTCCGGACGGAAAAGCGTCAGAGGTCTGGCGCACTCCAAGACGCTGGCGCGCCATGACTAAGGTTCATTTGAAACTCGGCTACCGCACGGTCTAAGGGGGCGCTGGGTATCTCGGCGCCCTTGGGCGGTCGGTCGGGCGCCGCAGCCCACATCCTTGCCGCACCCTCGTAGTTTATAGCTTCCGCAAGCTGACAACAATTTGTTGACATTGTGTGCGACAAATCGGCCATTTGACGCATGGTTTGGGAACGGACCGGCCCCAAACCGAGGGTCGGGTGGAGACGAAAAGTCACCAGATAGGCTGGCGACCGTCGTTCGAGACCGGTGACCATTCCCAATGTGTGACGAGCAAGCGAGGTGCCTGCGCGCGTCGAAAGTCTCCTGTCGCTTTGATCTCGTTTTCGATCGGCTCGACCCGCTTTTCAGGAGAATCGCAACCTGGAAGGTCGCTCCACTTCGATGGCAGTTTCCTTCAGAGCGCGAGGCCGCCCATGCGAGTGTGGTGGACCTCCCCGTGCTGTCGACCCGTTCATTCCGTTCATTAAGCTGGCGGACCATCAATGCTGGCAACAATTCCCAAAGGCTATCCTTAGCGTTTGAATTGGCGCGAGTTGCAACCGCTCAGCAATTGCTGATTGGCCGATGCGTTGCTCCGGTTCCCTTTCTCGTGGGCTTGTCTGGCGGAGGCTGTGGGGAAAAGCTGTGGAGGGCCACAGCACTCCAAGACCTCGCGGAGGATCGCGCGCGCATTCGAGAGTGAGGAAGCGGCTTTGGGCTTTTGAATGTTGCCATCCATGCAGCTCCCAGGCTGTAGGCCACTGGTGTTGCGCCACAAGTAGCTATCGATGCTAGTGAGGTGACCGCACTAGAGCAGGTCCCAGCTCCGGTGCTCCTATTCTCGGTTGTCACATCCCCTCCGATTTCGTAGCGTGGAACTCTACGATGAACTCCGTCCGATTCCATGCCGCCCTGGATCGGATCGAGTGCCCCGTCGCGACGGACGACGCGACTCGCCGGCTCTACGCCACCGACGCCTCGCTCTATCAAAGAGAGCCGGTCGCAGTCGCCTTTCCGCGGGGCCCGCGAGAGGCCCTGGCCGTGATTGAAGCCGCCGTCGACGCTGGCATTTCTATTACTCCTCGCGGTGCGGGCACCGGTCTGGTCGGGGGAGCCATTGGCGATGGCTTGGTGATCGATTTTGCCCGCCACAACCGTGCCATCACGAATCTAAATGCGGATCGTCAGACCGTTCGTGTTGGACCGGGAGTGGTGCTTGATGAGTTGAACGCGTTTCTTAAGCCCCACGCGCTTTGTTTTGGACCGGACGTTGCCACCAGCTCGCGCGCTACTCTCGGCGGCATGATCGCCAATAACTCTTCCGGAGCCCGCGTGCCGAGATACGGCACCACAGCGGATCACGTCCTCTCCCTCGACATCGTCCTGGCGGATGGTCGCTTCGTAACCATCGGCTCCGGCTCGGACCCACTTCCTAACGAAGCCGCTTTCGTTCGACGCCTCGTCCGTGAACATCAGGCCGAAATTGATCACTGGATGCCTCCCGGCTTGCTTAAACGCTG
Source organism: Limisphaerales bacterium (assembly GCA_044225505.1). Taxonomy (GTDB): domain Bacteria; phylum Verrucomicrobiota; class Verrucomicrobiia; order Limisphaerales; family SIBE01; genus JAXMHN01. The sequence continues at coordinate 27,432 of JBGAIN010000048.1, read as the reverse complement.
GCCCGGTTACGCTCTGGATCGGATGGCGGGCCACCACGAGACGTTGGTCAATCTCATCTGCGGCAGTGAAGGCACACTGGCCGCCATCCTTGGTGCCGAACTCCGCGTGCTGCCGTTGCCCCAAAAAAAGGGCCTGGGTCTGATCTTTTTCGATTCCGTGATTGAGGCTATGGAAGCGACCGTCGCCCTGCGCGACCTCGAACCGGTCGCTATCGAACATATCGACCGGATATTGTTTGATCAGACGAAAGGACGACGTGAATTCGAGGCGGCGCGCAGCCTGCTGGAGCTCGATACCCAACCGTGCGAATCGATCTTGCTGGTGGAGTTTTATGAAGATGTAACGGATCGACTGCAGAGGCTCGCCCAGCGGCACCTTGGCCGTCGCAGCTTGACGCTCCAGAACGACCGGGAAATGAGCCTCGTCTGGGCCTTGCGCAAAGCCGGTCTGTCTCTCTTGACCAGTCGGAAAGGCTCCGCCAAACCCGTCACAGGAATCGAGGACACGGCCGTTCGACCGGAACAACTGCCGGCCTATGTCCGTGGTTTAGAGGCGCTCTTTCGCGGTCGCGGCGTTGAAGTCTGCTACTATGGTCATGCCGCGGCAGGCTTACTCCATATCCGCCCTGTGCTCGACCTGAAGCAGGCCGAGGATCGCCAGATGTTCCGGAACATCGCCGATGAAGTCTCCAGTTTAGTCCGGCAGTTTCAGGGTTCTTTAGCCGGCGAGCACGGCGTGGGAATCGCGAGGACAGAGTATCTCGCCGACCATGTAGGGCCGCAATTGGTCGATGTCATGAGCCAGATCAAGAGCGGGTTCGATCCGAAGGGCTTGTTCAATCCCGGAAAGATCATTTCCACCGGACGCTTCCGCATTGACCAGCACCTCCGCGCGGAGCGACTCGAGGGAGTAGAACTCCCCTTCGCTCCCGTATTGGCGTATGCCCCACGGGATGGTTCATTCTTGGCTAATCTCGAGCAATGCAACGGCTGCGGTGGCTGCCGCAAAGCGACGCCGTCGATGTGTCCGACCTTCGTCGCGACCGGTGAGGAAGCCATGTCGACCCGCGGACGCGCCAATATGATCCGAGCCGCGCTCGAACTCCGGACGGGTCGGGGGATTCATTCCACATCCGCAGCGCAACTCCGCGAGGTTTTGGCCACTTGCCTTTCCTGCAAAGCATGCGCGCTGGAATGTCCGTCCAACGTCGACATGGCTTTGCTCAAAGCAGAACTCCTCCATGCCCAACATCAGGCCGAAGGATTGCCCCTGTTCGCGCGGCTGATCAGCTGGGCCGATCCCCTCGGAAAGTTCGGTTGCACATTCCCCAGCTTCGCCAATGCCGCGATGCATTGGCCTTGGTTTCGCCGGATCCTCGCCGCACTGACCGGGCTATCCGCTCGCCGCCCCTTGCCACGCTTCGCCGAGGAACGCTTTGACCATTGGTTCGATCACAGGCCGGCGCCACCCCACGGTTCTCGCGGACGCCTCTTTCTCTGGGACGACACCTTCACGCGATATTACGATCCGCAAATCGGGCGAGCCGCGGTGGCCGTTCTCGAAGCCGCTGGGTATGAAGTGAACCTGTTGCAGGGTCGTGTCTGTTGTGGAAGGCCCGCGTTCAGCCAGGGACGTTTGGATCAAGCCGCTCACCTTGGACAACGCAACCTGCACCTGCTTCGATCGCAACGTCCTGATGACCGGCTCACACCGATCGTCTTCCTGGAGCCCTCCTGTTATTCCATGTTCAAGGAGGACTATCGCGAGCTCCAGCTCGACCATGCGAACGAGATTGCCGAACGCTCGTTCCTGTTCGAAGAGTTCCTTGATCGACTGCTCCAGCGCCACCCGGCCGCCTTGCCGTTTGGAGGTCCGGCGCCCGCCATTGCTATCCACACCCATTGTCATACGAAATCGCTCGGTCACGCGTCGGCCACCCAGGGATTGCTGCAACGCCTGCCCGGAGCACGCCTTACCGTTCTCGACACCGGATGCTGCGGTATGGCCGGCGCCTTTGGTATGACCGAATCCAAGGTCGATTTATCGCTGCGAATCGCCGAGCCGCTCATCGCGCGTATTCGAGATTTACCGTCGGAAACCACCGTCGTCGCTTCAGGCACGAGCTGCCGCATGCAGATCCAAGATTTGGCTGGCACTCGTCCTCGTCACCTGGCGGAGGTCCTGGCTGAATCGCTCGCGCCGGCAAGTTGTTCTCATCGCTCGAGTCGGCTTGTCTAGGTTCTCGACGGAAAGCGGCCCGGTCAAATGAGGAGGCTGCCTCGGCTTTAAGCACATCGCGAGGCAGCCAATGATTTGAATCTGCTCGAGCGCCTGATGCCGAGTTCTCGTGAACTCGGAACCAAGGCTCAGACTCCGCTCAGTTCTCTCCTGGAAACGCGAGTTGATTCTTCGAATCATCCGTGTTTTTCAATGCTTCGCGCAGACGAGCGCTGCTGAACTGCTGCACGCTTCCGTCGCCCAAAAGAACGTTTCCCTGCAAGTTATGCATGGTGTTTGTGTAGAAAGCCGCCGAGTTCGTGCCAAGCGTCACAATCTGGGAAACCGCCACGCTCGTCCGCGGCGGGACAGCGTTTGGATCAATGATGTTGCGGTCGCCCGCAAGAAAACATTGGGGCCGGATCTCATCCGCATCCAACCCGACAAAGTAACTGATGTTCTTATTGCTGTTGAACGGGACAATGTTCTTCGTCTGCGCGGTCGCGAGCACGTTGCTGGCGAAGGTCGTCGATTCCGTCCGTTGATCACTTGGACAGAGTACAATGCGCGGCGTGCTGAGATCATTGGAAAGTGCCGCAAAATGGGCAAATGTAGCCAGCGCGTTGGCCCGAGCTTCCGCGGATCCCCCGTTAGCCGCTGGCACCGACATAGGATACTGATCGCTGTTGTCCGTAGAGAAGAGTCGGAAACCGACGCCAACCTGCCGTAGATTACTGACACATTTTATACGCTGCGCTTTCGCTTTGGCTTTGGCGAGCGCGGGTAAAAGCATGCCTGCGAGAATCGCGATGATCGCGATCACGACGAGCAGCTCAATCAAGGTAAAGGCGCAGACTCTGAATTTGTTGATTCTTCTATTCATAGAGCGATGGGTTTTTGATTTTTTGTTCTGCAGGCGATCCTCAAAGCTTCGAGGTCCTGCGCCTTTTTCATTCAGCACCGCCAATACCGTGCTCAAAACCCGTGCCTAAGTGGTTGAAACGGTGTTCTGCCCCGGAAAACGAGGGCCTTAGGGAAGGCGCTCACGCAGAAATGCGTGGGCTTGGCTCGGAATGGCGTTGGATGAGAGTGTCAGCGTTGCGCCCACCCCGGTTTTCACGCGGATTGCGCGATCTTCACGCGACACGTTCGAGTTCTCCGGCGGATTTCCCTCGTCGGGCGACGATCAGCGGGCCGCAACCGACGCATGCGCACTCCTCACGCAATGCGTGAAAATGCTGCTCCTAAATCGACTTGTGACGGTGAAAAAGACCAAACGACGTCTGCTCTCGTGTTTTTCGGGTGAATTATTTCTTTCCGTCTCGTAGCCGACGACGTCAGGAGGCGGACTAGTCCCATTCTCCTTTTGGTCATTCTCAACATCCCCAGGTCCGCCTCGTTACCCTGTCGGGTTCGAATTCTCGTCCGCAATTTGTGAACGGGATGTGCGACAAATGGGAGGACAACGAAATGTTGCACACTCTCGGAGCAATTTGCGCTTCCGATCGTTCCCTAGTCACTTTGGCGGCTACGATCCAGGGGCTAGTAATACTAGAGGACAGGCGCAGGCTCGATGATCGCCACGGCATACGGCGGCAGCGAGAGCTCAGCACCTCTCTCCACCACCGTCAACGAGTCACCCGCGCCAGACCAGAACCCTTCCGGGTTGAGCAATGCCTCTCCAGCTTCGCTATCCAGAACGCGCAAAACCGCGGCGCGCCAGGGCACCTCGACTCGCACCGTTTGGCGGGTCCCGCGGAGATTCGCCATGACCAGCCGCCCAAGGATTCCCGCTTCGTTCCACAAGGCCAAGCCAGTGGCGGACAAGGCGTCGCTCGACGTCAAGGGAAGCAGCTTGGGAAATCCTGCCAAGGCCCGGAAGATATGGAACATCGGGAAAACAGCGTCTCCCCGCGAAGGAAAGAGCTGAGGCACTGCCGGACCGAGGCGCGTCTCCATGATCCCTTTCCAGCCCGTGGTTTCATAGTAGGTCAAGCTATGCAGGGCGCTCGAGCGACTCAGTTCACCGACGCTCCCCAGGGTCCAAGCCGCCCCCAGAGCCAACGCCTGACGCACATCCACCTCCGGTGGCAAGCGGTCCCCCGCCCCCTCCTTCCCACTGGCCGCGGTCGCGTTGGGGTTAAACCGCGGGCGTAACGTCACAGGCGAGACCACCACAGGCTCCCTCGTTCGTTCCCACGCGGTCGATACCGTGTCGCTCAAGCCGCCGAGGTTCTCCACCAGCGTCGCGTCATCGTCCCCGTGAACTTGCGGGTTTACCGAATAACAAGGCAAAACCCCCGATAGCCCTTTCCAACCACGATTCCACTCGGCGAAATAAGCCGGCGTGCCAGCGGCCCATGGAATTGCCGAGTCAAAACGCCTTAGTCTCTCCCTCGCCAGGGTCACGGTTCGTTCGCTCGTGCACTTTTCCGCATGATGAAACACGCACCAAAGCAGAATCCGCGGCCTGGTGGCGGTTAACATTCCGAGCAAGTCGCTTAACTCGGCCTCAGCTCGATCCGTAAGATGAATAGCAACATGCAAGCCAACATCCAAAAGCAGGCTTTCCGCTTCCGCACGCCGCAGCTGGTCGCGCCAATCCGGCTTTGCAAAATCGATGTCGACCCGCAAATGACTCAATCTCAAGCTTCGCAGACGATTTGCCTCCTGGATCGAAAGAGATTCCCCGTGGCTGGCGAGGCATAATCCCAGCGGCGGAGTTAACCGCGGCGTCGCGTCTGGGAGTTGAAGTCGCGTCAGTTCCACCTTGGCGACGGTCACCGGGCCTGGCACCCCGCGCAGACTGAGTCTCACTTCCTGCCGGATCTGACTGCCTTCCTCGACGAGGACGGGAAACGGCAGCGCCAGAGGCGTGGAGTAAGTCTTGAATGACGCATCCGACCAATTGCGCTGATCCTCCATCTCGAACGTATCGCCCGTGAGCAGGACTTCAACTTCAATCCCGTCCCCCGCGCGATGCGTGATTTTTCGAATGTCTTTAAATGGCTGGAAAGCGGCAATGCGGTCCGGAAAAGCTCCGTGGGTTGACTGTCCATCCCCGTGCTCGATAGCGCACGGCTGCCCCACGCAGCCTTCCAATGGGTGAAGGACACATAGCCCAATCCGGTTGCGCAGGAATCGAGAGCCAGCCGTTCCCTCGAACCCAAAGCGAATATGCCCCATCAAATCCCCCGTCACTCTCCCCTCCCACTGGAATTGGATCTCGTCCTGTTCGCAATCGACCGTAAACGTCATGTGGAACGAGTTCTCGGAAGACTCCAGTCGCAGGTTGGACAACCGCGGGCGCACCGTGCCCCAATTACAATCCCGAACCGCGCCGTAAATGGACCGCAAGATCTCCTTTTCCCCCAGGCGCACGTAGCGGATAGCGACCGTTTGCGGGTCAAAGGCCAGCTGTAAGGGTCCAGCCCAAAGCGGAATCCACTCGGAAACCGGGCAGCTCAGCGTCTCAAGAATAGAGCCCATCGGTGTGTGGGGTTTTATGGCGGACGGGTTTGAATTAAATCTGCGGCCCGCACGCGCGGTCCGCAACCTTGGTTACACGATGACCAGGATGATCGGTCGCCGTGACGGTCACGCGAACGGTCTGGCCAGCAGGGATCTCTTTTTGAAGTCGATAGTTCCAAACGTCGCCAGCCAGCACTGCCAAACCCGACTCGAGCTGGCGCCCGTCCAACCGGCAGATCGTGACGCCAACGGTCACGACTTCAAAATTGTCCACAGCCACGATCCGGAGAATATCGCCAACCTGCCCGGTAACACCAGACAAGTCGACATCTTCAATCTTCGGCGGCACGCGAAAGTCCGCTTTGGCAAGGTGAAACCCTTGCCGCCCAGCAGATCGGGCGACCGCATTGTATTTCGCGCGAAGAGCCGGGTTATTCGCCCAGACTTCCTTCGCATAGCGCACGGCATCGGCGAACGCTTCCTGATTGGCGACTTCACCAATTCTCAGCCCGGCTTTCCGGACCGGAGAACGACGCACGACCGATTCGCCGTTTTTCTGCTTGGCGAAAACGAGATCACCGATTTTCCCACTGAGTAAGCCGACGGCTGGGTTAGGA
>JBGAIN010000048.1:0-21099 GCA_044225505.1 Limisphaerales bacterium | reverse complement strand
TTAGCGTGCGTTTGGAACGGATGACGCAGTTTGAATTAAACACTGGTTAGCGCAAACCGAGTGGCGTCCACGTCGGGGTCGGAATCGGAATTGAAAGGATGTGCATGGGATTTGGTCATGAGCGCTTGGATGTGTCCCGCACTTCCATCGATTACGTGGGTTGGACCGCATCGTGGCCATGCTGACGAAACTCGGACAGCGTGGGTATACGATCCACGAGGAATCGGGTGATGACAGTGGACTCAGGAACGATACCGATGCCGATAGCGACCCCGACTCCGAACGCAGCCGGAAATGAGCGCTAACCCGGCAGTGAACCCCGCAAAGTCGTTGTTCGATCTCCGAAAACGGCGGAAAAAAGCAATCGTCGTTACCCGTCCACTCGAATCTTGCGGCGCCCGAGTTTGGCTAGCACCCCAGCCCTGGCACTATCGACGAGGACAGCCGTGAAGATGATGGCGCTTGTAACGAGCGGGTAGATGTACGGGTCAGCGTTCACAATCACCAGTCCGTTCTCCACCGTCTGGATCAATACCGCGCCGAGAAGTGTCCCTGGAAAAACCTGCCCTCGCCCACCGAAAAGGCTCGTGCCGCCAAGAACGGCGGCGGCGATGGCGGTAAACTCTTTTTGGTTGCCAAACGTTGGCGAAACGGCACCCAACTGCGACAATGAAACCACTCCGCCCAGACTCGCGCACAACCCGCTGATGAGGTAGACCGAGGCGAGAATCCACGAGACGTTCAAACCGGCTTTACGCGCGGCTTCGAGGTTATAGCCCACGGCATAGAGTTGGCGACCGTACGGGGTCCGGGTCAGAGTCAGGTGAGCCACGAGCAGGACCGCCGCCAAAAGGACGATCGGCAGTGGGACCCCAGCCCAACGTGAGGAGCCCAGCGTCAAGAAGCTTTCGGGCAAGTTCAAGGCGCGGGTTTGAGTGATCCAGAGGGCGAGGCCACGGCCCAGGTAGAGCGTGGCGAGGGTGACGACGAACGGCAAGATGCGCCATCGCGTCACGAAATAGGCGTTGACGCCGCCACATCCGACCCCAATCAGCAGAATAACCAGTAAAGCCAAACTGAGCGGACACCCTGCCAGCGCCAACTTGCCCGCGATCGCCGCGGAGACAAACATGATGGCGCCCACGGACAAATCGACGCCGGCCGTCAGTAAGACAAAAGTCATGCCGACTGCGACGATGGCCGTGGAAGAGGATTGCACCAGGATGTTCAAAAGGTTGCGCGGTTCCAGGAATTTCGAGGCTAAAGCCCCGAAGACGACGAAGACGGCGAGAAACAACGCTAAGGACGCATTGTTTAGCAGCCAGAGCGTGAGTTTGCGGGAAGGCTCCTTCATTCTTCGGCACCTCCAGAGCCAGTCCCACCTTCCGGGGCGCGATGCAATGCCGCGCGGAGAATGCGCTCCCGATCGAAGTCGTTGCGTAAGAACTCGGCTTTCATCTCCCCTCGGTTCATCACCAGGATGCGATCACAAAGCCCGATGAGCTCGTCCAATTCGGAGGAGATGACAATCACGGACGAACCGTTCTCGGCAAGTCCATTGATAAGTCGGTAGATCTCGACCTTTGCTCCCACGTCAATGCCCCGCGTCGGCTCGTCCAGGATAAAAATGCGGGGCTTGGCGAGAAGCCATTTGGCCAAGACGACTTTTTGTTGGTTGCCACCGCTGAGCGTTTTCACCGGTTGGGAATCTGCCGCTGAGGCGGTCAACTGGACCGCTTGACGAAGCTGGCTCATCGCGACCCGGGCTGGTCCCCAGCGAATGAGACCGAACGGCCGAACCGTCATGTTGGGAAGGGCCACCAACACGAGATTGTCCGCAATCGATGCCTCCAGCGCGAGCCCTTCGCCACGGCGATCTTCAGTCAGAAACGCGAACCCCTGTCGAATGCGAGCTCTGGGACCTCGGCCCCGAACAGGTCGGCCGTCGACCAGCACTTCCCCGGATGCGCAGGGGTCCAGGCCGAAAAGAATTCGAGCGAGTTCAGAGCGGCCGGAGCCCATCAAGCCAGCAATCCCGAGGACTTCGCGCGCCCGCAGATGAAACGTGATGTTTTTGACCACGCCAGGTTGGGTTAACCGGATGGCTTGCAAGGTCGCCTTGTGCTCAGGCGTCACCGACCGGGCCGGAAACATCTGTCGGAGGCTGCGACCGACCATCAACGTGACCATCTGATCAAAGTTAAAGTCCGTGGTCGGCCCGGCTCCGACAACCTCGCCGTCCCGCAACACCACCACGCGATCACTCAGACGCAACACTTCCTGCAGATTGTGCGAGATGTAGATCATCGCCACACCGCGGGCCCGCAGGAATTGGAGCAATTGGAACAGATGTTCCGCTTCACGAGCAGAAAGGGAGGTGGTTGGTTCATCCAGGATGATGAGGCGCGCGTCGATGCTGAGCGCTTTGGCGATCTCCAGCAACTGACGCTCCCCTGGCGAGAGCGATTCCACGAGTGCGTCGGGCGACACGGTCAATCCCACCTGCGCGAGGAGCCCGGCCGCTTGCGTCTGCATTGCCTTTCGGTCGATCCAAGGCACGGGAAAGTGGCGCTTAGGAAAGTCTCGGAGATAGAGATTTTCCGCCACGGTGAGGTTTGCGAACAGGTTCAACTCCTGATGGACAAACGCGATTCCGGCACGCGTCGCGTCGCCCGGAGTTTTTGGGATATAAGGCTCGCCGCTCCAGCGCATGCATCCGGCGTCCGGCGGCACGTTCCCCCCTAGGATATTCATGAGCGTGGATTTGCCAGCGCCGTTCTCGCCGATCAGAGCGACCGTTTGACCGGGAGCCACGGTCAGAGAGACGCCGCGGAGGACGCGCACGCGCGAGAAGGCCTTTTCAACGCCTTGAATCTCCAAAAGGGGCAGGTTGGAAGCCAGATCCATCGCGTTGTTCACTCGCGCGCCAGGATGCGATTCCGCCCGCTCCGTTGGAGTCCGCCGTTCATGAGCCTTCCCCAGCCAGCCACCGGTGGCGTGCCGTGTCCAAGAGTGCGGCCAGTAAAATGACTCCCCCCTTAACCATCATGATCGTGAAGTAAGACAGGCTAAGGAGGTTGAGGCTGTTATCGAGCAAAGTCAAAAATAACACGCCGCAGAGAGTCCACGCCACCTTTCCTCGGCCGCCATAGAGACTTGTGCCGCCGATGACCGTCGCGCCAATGACATCGAGCAAAATCCGCTGACCCAGGACCGGGGATCCTGTCTCCAGTCGCCCGGTGTAGAGCACAGAAGCGAGGGCGGCGCAGATGCCGCTCAAAACGTAGGCCAGACAGGTCACCCCGCGCACGGGCACGCCGGAGATCAGAGCGGCACGCGGATTATGGCCGACCGCAAAGAGCCATCGGCCCCACAGGGATCGGTTCAAGAACAAGTGCCCAACCAAGGCAACCGTGGCCGTTACGCCACTCGCCACGAGCACTTGAGCGCCGATCGCATTGAACGTGTCTGGCAAATTCCCAATGTTGCGGGAATGGGTTTGCCAGACCGCCCAACCGCTGACGAACATCATCGAAGTCAACGTGACGATAAAGGGCGGCATGCGGAAGAGGGTGATCGCCGCGCCGTTCAAGCTGCCCAGAATGGCACCGGTGCCGATCATGGCCGCGATGGCCATGGGCACGGCCAAGGGACTGCCGCGAAGCCAGCCCGTATCCGCGTTCATGACGCTCGCGCCCACGACGCTCGACATGGCGATGATGGACGTTGCGGAAAGATCGATTCCACCGCTAATGAGCACGCAGGTTTGGCCGAGGGCAACGATGGCCAAGGGCAACAGGCTGGACAGGATATTGGCCAGATTGCTGCCGGAGGCCAGACCCGGAGTGAACGGCCAGGCCGCCGCGAAGTAACCCAGGCTGACGAGCAGGACGAAATATTCGGAGCGAACCAAAGCCGGCCCTAACCTCGTCCGGGGAGGCAAGGATGGCGCGACCGGTGGATCCTGAGGCTGAGGGATAGTCACGAGTTCCCAGGGGCGTCCAAGCGGCACAGCCGCTCTATTTCCTGACTTTCGCCCCCCACATCTGCGGTGCCTTCTCGTTCAGGTTCGCTTGATGAATGACAAACCCAGGGTCAAGAATCCGGTCCGGAACACTCTGGCCCGCGCGCTGATCCAACAGCGCTTGCACCGAAGCTTTGGCTTCAAAATAGACATCTTGAACCCCGTCCGCGTCCAGGTAACCGTCCCGCAACATTTGATACGCCGTGGCATCCCCGTCAAAGCCACCCAACCAAACATGTCCCGGCTCATTCACTTTCTTATACTTCCCAGCGCCTTTGAGCGCCGAGACAATGGACGGAAACAAGAAATCCGACGAGCTAAAGATAAAGTTAATTTCTGGTGTCGCTTGTAACGCATTTACCAGCCCGGCTTGCGCCTTTTCCTGATTCCATTCCGTGGGAATGCGAGCCACAACGTCGATAACATCGGCATATTTCTTCACCGCGGCGTCGAACCCGTCGCGTCGTCCCACCGCGTTAACGTCACCGAGATCCCCAATCAGGATGGCAGCTTTGCATTTGGCTCCTGATTTCTTCGCCTGCTGACAGAGATAGTCCACAGTCGCCTCCGTGATCGCCAAGTTATCTGCCACCACTGTGACAGATTTGGCATCGCTCCGCGCGGGCGGCCGATTGAATAGGACGATGGGGATCTCCGCCTGATTGGCCGCTTTGATCATCGCCACAATGGTGTTGGCATCCTTCGGAACCACGATAATCCCATGCACCTTGCGCGTGATGAAGTTCTTGATCTGTTCCAGTTGACGATTCGCATCGCCGTCCGCGATCGCTTCCAGCATCTGGATGTTACGGCTCTTGAGCTCGGCGCGGAAAGCGTCTAAAGCGGCAACCCAAAACTCGGTCTGAAGAGTTTCGAAGGAAACGCCTATCGTCACCTGGGACGCCGGAGGCGTCGCGCTCGGGGAGCTTGGGCTCTGCCCGCAGCCGGCTGAAAAGCCCAAGCACACTACCACCAAAGCGCTACGCCACGATCCGCTAAGAGTGCCTTTCCAGAAAGATGTGGCGCGCAGGACAAGGAGATTCCGCCAGGAGTTCAATCGATTCATAAAGTCAGGGGGATCAGGTCCACCGATCAGTTCATGATAAAACGCCGCAAGTATTGGACGCCCCGTTCTGCCCACGCCCTCTCTCGAGCCATGGTTTCCTCCAGAGCATCACCAGGCGTCACCCAGGTTTCAAGAATGGCGTTGATCGGACTGGACACGGGCGCCAGCTTCCTGAGCAGCCAGGGAATGTCGAGCCGTCCATGACCCGCAGCACAGCCCTCAACGATAAAGCCCATATTATGCCGAGGTCGCCGGATAGTAAAATCCTTGACGTGCAAACACGCGGTGAACTCCCCTAAATGCTCGACGACCACTTCCGGCCCTTCCAGGGCGCCGAACGAATTGACCGTATCCAGGCAAATCCCGGCGTATTCGATTCCGAGCGCCTGGACCATCCGCGCCAATGTCGCGCTGGAAAATCGATCGTGGTTCTCGATGGCTAAACGGACCCCAGCGTCGAGGAACTCCATTCTTAACGGCCGGAGCCGCGCCACCGCTTCTTCGGGGGATGGCTCGTCGCCGGCACTGTCGATCACGAGGCGCAGGATGGGGCTGTGCAACTTGCGGCAGAGGGCCAGGTTCGACCGCAAATTCGCCATCGCCAAGCCACGGGTTCCAATTTCAATCAACAATCTCTGCGCTTTGACCTCGCTCTCAAATCGATCGAGTTCCACGGGAGAAAGGCGAGTGAGCGGAAGGTTGTCACAAAATTGGACCAGGCCCACGCCCAAGCGTCGTGCTTCCTCCAGCAAGGCGAATTCCGTTAGCGGCTGGGGCGGTTTGGAGTCGGGAACCCCGATGGCCCAGGCAAACGTATAAGTGCCAATCCCCAAGCGCATGTTAAGCAGGCGGAAGGACCCCCGTGACAATGGCTTTGACCTGCCGCTTCACGTCGGCGGGCTCAAACACTTCTTTCCAATTTCGTTGCAGCAGACGCTGGCGACCATACTCGATGATCAGCTTGGCACCGTCCGAAAACGGAAAGTCGACCTGCCCGAACGCAATGCCCAGCGGCACTTTGATATGCCCAAACATAAAATCCCGGGCCGCTTCCGGAGGCACCCCACGGCGAATGACCTCATCGAGCGCCTCCCGGATAACGGTAATTAGGCAGGCCGCCGTCGTTTCCGACATCGCCGGTTCGAGCAGGGCCATCTGTTCCACGGTGACTCGGTGCGCCCGCGTGACGGGGGCAAAGAAGTCTCGCGCCAGCTTTTCGCCTAACGCGTAATGTTCTTCCGGGCCTTGGGCTAACGCGCAGACGATCGGCATCCGCGCCTTGGTCCCGCCGAAGAAGTCTGAGCGGGCGGCCGGGTCATCCTCGGTGTAGAACACAGACGGATGGCAGGGATGGGTCACAAAGTAACTGATGTCGCCCCGCGCGGGCATCTCATCTGCGAACGAGGCGGCCGGATCTAAGGTAATCACCAGCGCGCCGGAACGGAGTTTCGGAACCACTTCGTGCGCCACTTTTCCCAGCACCCGATCGGGCAGCGCCAGGATCACCACATCCGCCGTGCAAACCGCCAGGTCCACCGGTGTGACCGAGACTCCGCGCTGGGCGAGATTCTCCAAGCCCCCGGGGCTCACTTCCACACACGACAAGCGGTAAGCGGGATTTGGAGCTAAGTGATCGATGATTCGGCAGCCCATTTTGCCGCCAGCGCCAATAAGAGCAATTGCAGTCATAAAGATACGAATTCAACCGAACGCGCCAAAAACGGGATCGCGGCTCGAGCTGGGTGGCTCCAGCGTTGCCGAGATCGGCAGCGAAGCTCCGTCGTTGCATCTTGCCACAGGGCGAATCGGCCCAACCAACGCCACCGTATTTACGCATGGGTCCACTCAGTGCTCCTGCCTTGGTCCGGTGATGCGCGAGAGTGGCACGACTTGCCCGGTCTGAGCGGATTGATAGCAGCCAAAGACCAACTGGAGCGTCTTGAGATTGTCCTCGCCGGTGGTCTCGGCAACCCCGCGCCCCTGGAGAGCGGTTAGGAGATTGGCATTGCACGCCACACCACTCGATTGCGAAAGTTCATAACGCGGGTCCGCCCAGGCATAGCGCGGCGGCGGGGTGCGTTGGCATCGCGTCACCGTATCCGTTGTCGTCCGGATCCAATAGTCCGGCCCGAGTTCCACGGAACCGCGGGTTCCTTCCACGAACACGTAGGTCTCAGGAAACCGATCATGTTCCACTCGGCTGGCATAGCTCATCTCACACGTGACGGTTGCCCCGGATTCCATCCCAAGCAGCACCGTAGCGACATCTTCACCGCGAATGTCTTGATGGACTCGCGTCGTGCGGCAATAGAGCGTCTTGGCTTCGCCAAAGAGGAGACGGGTCGAATCGAGAATATGCGTCCCGATGTCCATCAAGATGAATTGATCCAGCTCCTTGAGGAATGGTTGATTGTCGAAAACAGGAAAACTGTTTGAGTACGTGACGCGCGCGCGAAACACAGGACCGATCACGCCTGTCTCCAACACCGCTTTTAAGGAACGTATCGGCGTTTGCCAACGCCAGTTCTCATGGACAAAAAACGGCACTCGGGCGCCCTGGCAGGTCAGGACCATCGCCTCGGCCTCTGCCAAGCTCGGGGCCATCGGTTTCTGGCAAATCACAGGCGTCGAATGCGCCGCGGCCAGCTGCACAAAACGGCTGTGCGTGCCGACATCGGTAACGATATCCACAAAATCCGGCCGTTCCCGACCGATGAGCTCCTCGGCGTCCGCGTAAATCGCAGAAATCCCAAACTCTTTTCCCAGACGTTCCGCTTTTTCTCGGGTTCGGTTATAGAGGGCCACGCACCGGACTCCTGGCAGCTCCTGCCACGCCGCCAATTGGTAGCGAGACCAAAATCCGGTGCCGAGCATCGCAAAGCGCAGTTCACTCATAACGCCGCCTCGGTCCGACCTTTCGTCTCAGCGAGGCTCGGCTGGCTTGATGGCGCCGGGAGCGGGAAAGTTTCGGCTCGCCTCGTCCAGCACCAACACCCAATCGAGCGACTCCCCAGGATTGGGCGGGACAAACTCGCGGTCGCCCAGTGTTGGGAACTCGCCAATGAGCGACGCTTCCCCGTTACGAGGGTTGAACCACCAGGCACGTGCCCGCGAGCCTTTGATCTTTTGCATGGCTACTCGAAACGGACGGCCCACCGGGGCATAAACCATGGCATAGGAACCCTCCGCATCTCGCGTGGCCACGTATCGGTAGCGCCCAGCCCCTGGGACAGAGGTTGGCACCGCGTTGGTCAGGAGGACGGCATCATCGGGAATCCGCGTCAGGAACGGCCTGGATTCCAAAAGACGCCGGGCGTATTGCATCTGCGCGGCTCCCGGCTGCTGAATTGCTTCAAACCAGGGCAACAGCGGGCCATTAATGGGAGTTCGTCCCGGTTGCCACATCTGCCAGACCGAATGGTGCCCATAGGTATGGCCGCAAGCGCCGCTAAACAAGTCCCAGTAAAGCGGTCGCCGGACATCCGCGGCAATGGAGTGGCCGAAGTTCTTGGCATTGAAAGAAACGGGATGATCTTCGTAGATAGGCTCGCCATCGATCACCGGCTTGATCGGCATCCGATTGTAGTCCGCACGGGTCTGGTCGTAATGCCCGGTAAACTCTGGGGTATGGCCATTTTGCCTCATGTTAAAGTCTAACCACTCTTCCTCGTGGAACCATTTGGAAGATCCGGCCCCCCCCGGAGGATGCAGCGTGATCAGATGTCTGCCTTCATCGCCGCGACGGAGGCCTTGCGCCATCGCCCGAAGGATGGCCCGTTGTTCATCGGATTCGACTCCCCGATCTCCTCCCAGAATCCAGAGGATCGGCTTATCCTTGTAGCGGCGTCCCAACCACTCACCGTACACAGCCGCGTTACTCTCCGTGAAGAGCGGCTTGCCCTCCTTGACTTTGTCATGCCAGTAGCGCCCCCAGGTCGGAAGGAAACCAATCATCAATCCCAACGACCCGGCTTTGTCGACGATGTAATCGACATGGTCCCAATAGTCGTTATTGGGACCCTCCCGAACATCCGGCTTCGCCGGATCAAGATCCTGGAGCGGCAGAAACCCGTACGGATTCGGATCGGTATGCCCATCCAATTCAGCGATCGCGACGGCCTGAATGACGGTAAAGCCCTTCCCCGCGCGGTCTTTAAGATATCGCTCGGCTTCCTCGCGATTCAGTCGGTGAAACAACTCCCAAGCGGTGTCTCCCAAATAGAAGAAGGGTTGTCCATCCGCCTGCAGGATAAACCGATGATCCGCGCTGATCTTGAGCGAGGTCGGGACATTCGCCGCGTGCAGCGTCGTCGCCAGGAGAACAGTGCTCAAAGCTAATATTAATTTCATGGTCTCGCTCGTACAGTTCACGTTGTGTTCGTTCGATCGTAGGGGTGCGTGGAGAAGCCTTGCTAGCACGTTACCGTAAGAAATTTGCACGATTCTGCCCGTCCCGCGACTCCTGGCTCGGTGGAGGCACGCCCGGGCGGCGAGACTTGGCGCCTGCTTTAGATCGCCTTGGCACCCCTGGACTACTGGCTGCTCCTTTGCGATACTGCAGCGGGGTCAGCTCGAATTGCTCTCGAAATCGGCGGTCGAAATAGCTCTGCTCGCTAAACCCGACGCGACCGGCGATCTCGGCGATGCTCATTTCCGTCTCGCGCAACAGCGGCAGGGAACGATCCAAACGCAACCGGGTGATGTAAGCAACGAATGTCATGCCCGCCACCTGTTTGAACAGTTTCATGAACGCTGCCGGGCTCATGCCCGCCAGTCGGGCCGCTTGCCCAACCGTCGTCTTCTCCGCGTAGTGCTGGCTGATATGATCAAACAACCGACGAAGTTTTTGCGATCGTTGTTGTTGCCGCAAAAACTCCGCGCGCAATACTTCGGACCCGTGGAATTGCCGCGCCAAGTAGTAGAGCATCTCGATAAAGAAGGCTTTGCAGCCTGCCTGGAAATAGGTCGGGTCGGTCTTTTGGAAGTAGCACTCGAGCAGAGAACCGAGCGCGCGGTAAACGTCGCTGGCCAACGCGTCGCTCGATCGCAAAATATGCGGCGCCGCCTCGGCTGCCGAATAAAACGGGAGCAAGAACGCGTAATCGTGGGTGGGCGAGCCTAAGCTATAGACAAACTCGGGCATAAAACTGATCACCACCGCACGCGTATCAAACCCTGGAAAATCCACCACGCTGTGGAGCTTCAGATTGTCCACCACGAGAAAATCTCCTGCTTGGAGCGTCACTTCCTGGTCGCCCATGCGGAAACAAGCTTGCCCGTCGAGAGGCATGAACAGTTCCAAACGTTCATGCCACGTCAATCCGCGGGTGTGAGATCGGGACGAGTAATGGAAAAGTTTGATGACAAACGGGAATTCAGCGGTCAACTGAATGGCGTAGCGGCCGGTCTGATCGAGCTGGCCCCGGATGTCATGGGGTTCAAAACTGAGACCCGCGGCAATCTCGAGAAGTTGGGAAAGCTTTCGGCTCATTTGCATGCCCGTCGGACGACCGGGGTGAGCAGCGTTTCTAGCCCGAGCCCGGGCGGAAGTCGACTCTGAAACGTGCCACTCGTCGTCGCAACCGCTTGGTTCAGAGCGCCTGAAGTGCGCTGGTGACAATTGTCTCCAACGTTTCACACATTGGGGCCGGTCCGTTCCCAAAGTCGCGGTTCCAAGCGAGACGATGGCCCCGGTTCATAGGCCATCGACCCCATCCAAGAGGAAGCTAACGTATTATCGCAACGAGGTTTACCGGCCATGTCCACAATTTGCGGACAACATGTGCAACATATTCGGCCGTTCCCGGCGTCATTGGGGCCGGACCCGTCCCCAAAACCCATAGTCGTTGGTGCCGAGACGTTTGTCACTTGCCCTAAGAACCGCCCAGCGTAAATCAGAGCAAATTGCTCTCAACCCAGGCAGATCGATCGCCTTGCCTAGTCACACTTCCGCGCTGCGGGCCAACCCCGAACCTACGAGTGTGCTGTCCCCTAATTCCGTAAGCTTTCGCGGCCAGGCGTTCGGCCTCGTCTGCAAGGCGCGAGCGAGGCGCATACTCGTCCCGACAGATCGCGAGAGCGAGCGAACGACGCCATCATCAAACAACGCTGACATCCAAGCGTAACGGTGCAAGAATCGGGGCCGACCCCTTCACCGCTATGAACTGGAACATGGATACACTCAGGATCGGCTTGCTGGCCGCGATTTTGATGATCGGCGGGAATGGCCCAACCTGCGGCGCGACGATAGTGTCGTTGGATGGACAGGACTGGCGCGTCGCGGCAGATCCGAACAATCGAGGGCGCGACGAGGCCTGGTGGAAAGACCCCGTGCGAGCCGCTCAACAGGCACGGGTTCCAGGAATTTTTCAAGAGTCACTGCCGGGCTACCATGGCGTAGCGTGGTACTGGCTCGCTTTCCGCGTCCCGGAGAACCCCTACCCAGGCGGCCGCTGCCTGATTCGCTTTCACGCGGTCGACTATCTGGCGAACGTTTGGGTCAATGACACAGCGGTAGGAAGCCATGAAGGGGGCGAGACTCCGTTTGTTCTGGATATCACGGCCGCGGTGCAATCTGGAAAAACAAACAGGCTGGCCGTGCGGGTACTCAATCCAAAAGCGGAACCGATCGATGGCATCGTCTTATCGGAAATTCCGCATCGCAACAGAGTTGCGGCCGGGATCGGAGTCGGAGGTTCCTACAACGGAGGAGGCATCACCGAACCGGTCGAAGTCTTCTGGAAACCGTCGATCCGCATTGAAGACGTTTATGTGCGCCCGGACTGGCAGAGCGGTGAGGTGCAGGTCCAGGTCACACTGACAAATAGCGGCGCGGTCGTGCCAGACGGGCGGCTGGAGTTTTCAATCACACCCACGTTCGCCACTGAACGGGTTGCGTCCCTCGAGCAAAGGCAGGAGATTGCGACCGGACGCAGCCAAATCGAATGTCGATTGATGGTGCCAGCTCATCGCTGGTGGTCTCTGGAGACCCCGAACCTTTACCGGCTGAGCACGCGCGTGGTTGCGGACCAAGAGACCGTCAAGGATGAAACGGCAACGCGGTTTGGCTTTCGCGACCTGCGAGTCGTGAAAGGGTATTTTCATCTGAACGGCCAACGCATCTTTCTGAGGAGTTCACATACGGGTAATCACTTTCCCGTGGGCGGAATTGTCCCACCCAGCACCGCGCCCGACCTGATGCGGAAGGATTTGATTTATATGAAAGCCTCCGGTTTCAACACGGTCCGATTCATTGCGGGCATGGCCCATCCTGAGCAGTTGGAATTGTGTGACGAACTTGGGCTGATGGTTTACGAGGAAAACCTGGCAGCATGGCTCCTCGCGGACTCTCCTAAAATGGCCGAGCGCTTCGACACCAGTCTTCGCGAAATGATCTTGCGCGATCGCAACCACCCAAGCGTGGTGATCTTTGGGCTGGTGAATGAGATGTCCAATGGGCCCATGGTTCAACACGCGCAAGGCAGCTTGCCACTGTTGCGGTCTTTAGACGATTCGCGCTTGGTGCTGCAGCAAAGCGGCCGTTGGGATGGGCAGTATAATATCGGATCGATCTGTAACCCTGGCAGCACGCAATGGGAATACGCCTGGGGGGTCGAGAGTCCAGAGTATCGGGGCACAGCCCGGAGCGGTCCTTGGGGCGGTTATTTCGAAGGAGCGGGCGACGCGCATGTCTATCCGTCGACTCCGCAAAGCCCAGCGACCGATGCTGGCATTCGCCAATTGGGCCGTGAGAGCAAGCCGGTGTTCCTCTCCGAATACGGTATTGGCAGCTTGATGAACGCGATTCGCGAGCTGCGCTTTTACGAACAAAACGGGGCTAACCCAGACTCCGATGACGTCAAGTTCTTCCAACAAACGGAGGCCAAATTCCGGGGAGACTGGACTCGGTTCGGCATGGACGGGGTTTATGCCTTCCCGGAAGAAATGTTACGGGCCAGCCAACAGCTGCATTGCCGTCAGCGGCAATTGGGCTTCAGCCTCATCCGGTCGAACCCAAAAATATGCGGGTTCAATCTGACCGGGCTTCTCGATCATGGTTACACCGGAGAAGGTTTATGGACATTTTGGCGCGAATTCAAACCTGGCATCATGGACACATTGCAGGAAGGCTGGGCTCCGCTGCGCTGGTGTTTGTTCGCCTCACCAATGCACAGTTACACAGGCCGGCCCATTAAGCTGGAGATCATGTTAGCGAACGAGAATGCCCTGGCCCCTGGCCAGTATCCCGCCTGGCTGCGCGTTCTGGGACCGACGGGTGTTGCCTGGGAGAAGCGATTGGACGTCGTTATTCCAACGCCGGCGCATGGCGAGGATGGACCACTGGCCGTGTCAGTGTTTTCGGAAATGGTGAGTATTCCAGGCCCCACGGGCCGTTACACATTGGCCGCAACGCTGGAGCGAGGAGGCGCTCCGTCCGCGGGGCGCTTGGAGTTTTACCTGACGGATCCGCCGACTCCAGAGAACAGCTTGCGCGTCGTAAGTGCTGGTCTTCCGCCCGCGGTTGAGACCTGGCTGAGGTCCCATGGGATTTCTGCCACGGCCATCGAGCACGCTTCACGCGAGCAGCGCCAGGTTATCTTGGTCGGTGGCGCAACGATCGGCCGGACGGACTGGTTGGACCTTCTAACCCGCATCGCGCAAGGCAGCAGGGCCGTTTTTCTGGACCCTGGCGTCTTCCAAAAAGAGAAAGACCCGGTCGGCTGGCTCCCCCTCAAGAACCGGGGACAGCTCACCCGATTCCATGACTGGCTCTATCACAAGGAATGCGTGGCGGGACGACACGAGCTCTTTCGAAAGCTGTCCCCGGCCGGGATTATGGATTGGGACTACTACGGTCCATTGATTAGCAGCCGTTTCCTGGAAGGCGGAGATGCTCCGGACGAAACGGCCGCCGCCGCATTCGCTCTCTGCCATTCGAGCCGACCGGACGGGTATGCAGCTGGAGTCATGCTCGGGGCCTACCGCTTGGGCGCAGGCAAGTTTATCATCAATACGTTTCAGTTGCTTGAGAACATCGATAAACATCCGGCCGCGGATCAGTTGCTTCTGAACCTGGCGCAGGACAGGACAAGTGCTGAGGTCCTCCCGCCTGCTCCATTGCCCGCTGATTTTCAGGCAACAGTGCAAGCGCTGGGATACTGAACAAGCCTGCGGTGAGCAGCTGCGTCCCTGTTCTTCTACAGGGCGGGCTTTGGTTTCCGCCAGTAGTTGGTGAGCGATATGGTGGTGAGCGTGTCCACCGAAATGAAGAACACGCTGGCTTTGGCGGCAATGAGCGTCTCTCGCGCGCGCCACACTCCCTCGAATGGAGTCTCGTAGCGTGTCGTGATTGAAAGTTCCTTGAGATGCTTGTCGGGTAACGGATCCAACGTTACGTTTTCAAGTTCCAAAGGCGCCCCGGTTTCCTGATCAAGCCAAGCACGACCACGGGCGCTGGGCCCATTTGGATCTCGGGTGACAAATTCATAGCCGACGCAACTCTTTCCCAAGATCGACCGCGTCCGGTGCGTCGGTTGAACGGTCAGCTGATCTTGTGCTTGCGCATTAAACGGACTGCGAAGGGAGTGTTTGTCATTCTCCTCTTTGGACTTCTCCGGTTTAGTGACCTCCTTGCCATCCTCCAACACTTTGACAGTGGTCTTGACGACAGCTCCGTTGCTCCCCAGCCGCGATTCCTGCCAGATCTCGTGCGTGGCGTTCGTTTTTCCCTTCCGCACGATGTCCAAACGCACAATGGTTAGACCGGGGACCCAGTCCTCGTTGGCGGAGGCCAGGGCGACCGCTTTGTGCCAGAGCGGGTCGCTAGGATTGTCCGCTGCGGGAGATGTCCACCGTGTCCAGCCCGCGACGCCGAGGATCAAGGCCAGGCGTACGGTTCGTTGGTTCAGAACCCAGTTCACGGGTTCATTCGTAGCGTAATGCTTCAATTGGGTCCAGTCGGGCGGTTTGCCAGGCTGGGACGTCGCCAAACGCGACACCAACTTCGGCGGAGAAACGGAACGCCAAAATAACGGTTGAGACGTCGAGAACGAAGGGCAGATTCAGAAAGTGGCAGGCTATGGCAGCGGAGCGCAATCCGAGAATGATCCCCATACAGCCGCCCAGCGCGGCGAGACGGATGGCTATTTCACCACTTGCTGGATGCAACCCCTTTACGGCCTCCAGCTCGCCCCGAAAACCCCGTCCGAACCCGCACTTCCCATCGCGAATGGCTCCCCACGTCGATCTGCGGGAGGTGCACAAGCAACTCGCCGCTCAACTGACGCATCTTCAAGTAGACGAGAGTCAGAACGATAGAAACGAGTGGAGTCACGAAGATACTGCTGCAGAGGTTGGTGAACTCACCCACCAACTTCATCCGGACACTGTCGTCGCGCTGGGAAGCAGGACTGATCAAACGAAACAGAGTCCACTGCACCAACATCGGAACCAGGACCTGGAATCCGACCGCCACGATACAGGTTCGCCACGAGCGTGCCGCCAACTTGCGTGCCCGGGCGAGGGCAGGTCCGTTGGCCAACTCCTCCAAGAGAACGACGGGCGACCATAGACAATACCTGACCATCATCACGATTCCTGGGACAACCAAAAGGATCATTCCAATCAGGATTCGAACGGTGACGAGTAGCCCGCTCCAAAGCAACGGTCGCAATCGGCGCCGCAGAATCGTCAATGTCGCGCGCAGAGTTACGGGTTTCAGCGGTGCAGTGGCCAAACCCACCACGATGATCGCCATCATGCCAGAGATAATCGATCCTGTCACAAACATCGCCGCGCCCTTTACCAAACCGAGCGCGATTTCCAAAGAGATCGACATCGGCTTCGTCAAGTTCCAGCCGCTCAGCGCCAACGGCATCGTGATGAGTGTGACGACCACGAGGGGGGCGTGCGCCAACAGGGAAAGCTTTAGGACCTGCGGAAAGTATCCGCTCAAAAGCGCGAACGCCCGTCGATAAAGCACTCCCAGATCTTCCGAGTTGGCCCGCAGCGCGTGGGCAAAAGCTTGAGCCGTCTGCGGTCGAGCGGTCAGGTCCTTTGCCAAAGCCGACATGATGAGGTCCGATACGGCCGTAGGAACGCCTTTGCAGTAGTCGGACAGATGCGGCGGCTCGCTGGTCTGGTGTGCCTGCAAGAGCGATCCCGTTCCACCAACGAAGGGAAGTGTCCCGGACAACATCTGGTACGCGATGAGTCCCAAGCTGTAGATATCGGAGCGGGCATCCAACGATTGGCCGCGACATTGCTCGGGCGACATGTAGGCTGGGGTTCCAAGAATGGCTCCGGCGCGGGTTAACTCTTCTCCTTCCTGGGATGAGCTTTCGCAAGGATCAATCGAGGCCATCGACGGATGAGCCGCCACCGTGGGTGCGTCTGAGCTAGTGCTTTCAGTATTAATCAGCACCGATCCGGGCTCGGCTTCCAAGTCGCTCTGGGAGGATAGCAGGGCTGGCGTCCACGTGGAATCATCGCTCGGTGCCGCAGCGCGGTTGGCATCCCCAAGTTTCGCGATCCCGAAGTCGAGGACTTTGACGCGGTAGCCGCCCTGAGCGTTCGGCTCAAGCCAGATGTTGGCAGGCTTGAGATCCCGGTGGATGATGCCTTGTTGGTGCGCTTCGTGAACGGCAGCGCAAACTTGGTCCATGATGTCCACGACCCAGTGGAGAGGCAACCGCTTCTCTTCGCCAAGCACATCGCTCAGCGTGCATCCGTCCAAATACTCCATTACCAGGTAGGCCACCCGTTCGTCCATGACTCGTGCTACCCCGAAATCGGTCACATCGACAATATTAGGATGTCGAAGCCTTCCCGCCGCCCGAGCTTCGCGCTTGAACCTCTGGAAAAACTCCCCTTTACGCATCAGTTCCGGGGCGATTAGTTTGACCGCAACGTCGCGGCCGGTTCCCACGTGAGTGCTCAAGTAAACTGCACCCATGCCCCCCTGCCCAAGCAAGCGGTCCAACCGATATTTGTCGTCCAGCGTATGGCCAACGAAGCTGACGGCGCTTGAAGCACCCCGGTCAGAGCAGCAAGCCCTTGGGTTGCCCTGCTCAAAAATCGGATCGGGCTGCCCGTGGCATGCCACGAGGGATTCCACTTCGCGCCGCAACATGGGGTCCGGACAAGCGCGGTCCAAATACTCGGCCCGCTCCTCAACGGTTTTCAATGCGACCGCTGCCGCAAAAAGCGCTTCCAATCTTTCCGTGAATTCACTCATTGACCCATCGCGGATATCTGGCCGTTCCATCCTGCCTGGGGAAATTATCCGACCTCACCAGATGAGGCTTAACCAGAAACCTGTGCCCCTTTCTTTAACTCCCTCGATAGCCAAGCCCGGGCAAACTCCCAATCTCTCTGAACCGTCTTGGCGGAGATTTCAAGCGCACTAGCGATCTCCTGCACTTCCAAGCCAACAAACATTCGCATCTTAACGACGTCGGCCTTTCTGGAATCCACCTGCGCGAGATTCTCGAGTGCGTCGTTCACTTGAAGGCACTTCTCATCGTCGGCAGCGATCGGCAAATCGATCAACTCACCGTCCACTCGCTCCCATTCCCCACCATGCCGAATCCGCAGCTTGCGTCTGGCTTTATCCACCAGGATGCGCCTCATGGCCTCGGCGGCCGCGCTGAAAAAATGTTCACGCCCGCGCCATTCCTGTTGATTGGACTCTCTGAGACGCAGCCAAGCTTCGTGGACCAAGGCTGTCGCCTGCAGAGTCTGGCCAGGCCGTTCGTTCGCCATCTTGTAGGCGGCCAGTCTGCGCAACTCTTCATAGACCAGAGGAAGCAAGGCTGAGGCGGCGTCCGGCTCACCCCGCTGAACGCCTTCCAGGGCCCGCGTGATGTCGTTCATAGTCGGATATTGGGTCAGCGCGCGCGGAAGATCAACGAAGGGAAATGGAGATGAGCTCGCCGAGGGACATTGAACCGTCTCGTGAAACAAGCAGGACTCAAATAAGTCAACGCCTAACTGACATCGAACGGACAGCGTCGGGCTTGTCGGCATGTGCCCCAGCCTGGCCGGGGTGCGTGCCTGCGGGACGCACGCCGTCAGAGGTCGAAAAGAAAAGGGGGCAGCGGTCGCCTTCCACCTCGACAGCGCAAACTCCCGAGCCGCGAACATGCAATGACTCGGCGGCCCCCCCCCATGAGCGTCGCTGCATCCCGTCGTTCTCCCGAGAGAACAAGCACGGACAGCTCGGTCAACCTAGAAATGAACAGATATACTCACAAATCCCTTGTTTGACCTCGATGTCGAACCCGGATTTAGCCGGGACCTCGAAGAGTTGGCCAGCCTCGTAGCGGCTCGTCTTGCTCTGCCCGTCCAGCTTGACGTCGCACGCACCGGCAACGATTTCCATGCGCTCGGCTTTATCGGTGCCGAAATGGGCTTTCCCCGGATAAATGAGACCGATGGTCTTTTTCGTGCCGTCGGGAAACAGCACGGTATGACTGACCACTTTCCCGTCAAAGTAGATGTTGGCCTTGGTGAGGACCGTTACACCGTCGAATTGTTTAGCAATGGCTGCCATGGGAGCGGGAGTCTTCTGATCGGAGTGACAATGTCAAGCCGAAGCGCTATACCGTGCTGAACACGAAGCACCGCACCATGAACCTCATCTCCCGTCGCGCCCTCCTACAAACCAGCGCCCTGGCCCTCGCCGGGGCGTCCTTGCCTGCCAACTCCTACAGCGCCCCCTCCCCTTCATGGGCGGGCCGGTCCAAAATGCACCTAGGCATGGTTACCTACAACCTGGGCAAAGACTGGAACCTCGAAACATTGATAAAGAACTGCGCGGCCGCGAGTTTTGAAGGAGTTGAACTCCGCACGACGCACGCGCACGGGGTAGAGACGGCATTGAGTGCAGCGCAACGGGCGGAGGTAAAAAAACGCTTTGCCGATTCGCCGGTGACGCTGATGGGACTGGGCAGTGCTTTTGAGTATCACACCCCGGACCAATCAAAGCTTCGCACTGAGATTGAGGCTACGAAAGAGTATATCCGTCTGGCCCATGACGTCGGCGCTTCCGGAGTCAAAGTTCGGCCCAACGGACTCCCGAAAGAGGTGCCCGTGCAAGCGACGCTCGAACAGATCGGACGATCGTTGCGCGAATTGGGGGTATTCGGCGCGGGCTTAGGGGTTCAGATCCGGCTTGAGGTGCATGGAGCGGGCACGTCTTTGCTCCCAAATATCAAGACGATTTTGGATACGGCGGACCACCCTGATGTCGGCGCGTGCTGGAACTCCAATCAAACCGACCTGGATGGGGCTGGCTTCGACGCCAACTTTGACATGGTCAAAGGCAGGATCTTCTCGGTGCATATGCGCGACCTTTATCTTGAAGAATACCCGTTTCGCCGATTGCTGACGCGCTTGACGGAAACCGGCTTCACCGGATTCTGTTTGGCGGAAATTCCCGAGAGCCAGGATCCTCTCCGGGTGATGCGTTATTTTCGCAGCCTCTGGCTCGCGTATCAGAATTTGCTGTGAGAGTGGGAGGGGCGGTATCAGGTTTTGCCCGCGGCGTCAATCGGTATTCGACAGTGATCGCCGGTTCACCGGTTCTGACTTGCTCACCGCCACCGGTTTTGCTGGAATCCCCTGGCCACCTGGACGGGGATCCAAATGACCGGCGGGTGAGTCTGAAGAGCGATGAAGATTGGTGTCACGTACGACCTGCGGCAATTCTACCTAGATCAAGGTTACAGCGAAGAGGCGACCGCCGAATTCGAAAGTCACGAGACCATTCGTGCTTTAACCTCCACCATCCGCGAGTTGGGTTTCGAACCCGATCCGATCGGGCATCTCCGTTCGCTCGCCGAACGCCTGCTCCGAGGCGAGCGCTGGGACTTGATCTTTAACCTCGCGGAAGGGTTGCACGGGTTCGGCCGCGAGGCGCAAGTGCCGTGCTTGCTCGATTGTTTTAACATTCCCTACACGTTTTCCGATCCCCTGGTCCTTTCCCTAACCTTGCACAAGGCGATGACCAAGCGGGTGCTCCGCGATCTGGGGATTCCAACTCCCGATTTCCTGGTGGTCGAGTCCGAGGAAGAAGCACGCGCCGTGACACTCCCGTTCCCCCTCTTCCTCAAGCCGGTGGCCGAAGGAACCAGCAAGGGGATTACAGCCGCGTCCCGCGTTTGTTGTCCGGAAGCGCTGGTTGCGACCTACAATCAGGTGCGGCACCAGTATGGCCAACCGATTTTGGTGGAGGAATTCCTGCCCGGAAGGGAGTTTACCGTTGGAATCCGCGGAACTGGCAGAAAATCACAAGTGATCGGCGTGATGGAAATACTTCTCCAGGACGAAGCGGAACCGCTGGTCTACTCCTACGCCAACAAGGCGAACTACGAACAGTGCGTGCGTTACGAACTGGCGACGGACAAAACCGCACGACGCGCGGCCGAGATCGCCCTGACCGCCTGGCACGGTTTAGGGTGCCGCGATGTCGGCCGGATCGACTTGCGCTGTGATCGCAAGGGCAACGTTAGCCTGATTGAGCTGAATCCCCTGCCTGGCCTCCACCCGGTCCGGTCTGATCTGTGTATCCTATCCCAGCTCTCCGGCATCACTTACTCAGAGCTGATCGGAGGAATAATCGAGTCCGCACTGTCGCGCACGGGACCCGCGCGCTCGATGAACGGACACCCGCACGGCCCGTCAGGAAGTCCCGTCGCTAAAGCCGCTTGAAATAAATCACGCGGTCATCGCCAACATCGTAGAAGTCCGGCAGAACACCGGCCAATTCGCATCCCAGGCGGACGTAAAAATCGCGACTGCCAGCGTAAGAGCCTTTCGAAGACGTCTCGATGACCAACAGTCGGCCGCCACGCCGTCTAACCTCCGCTTCTACAAATTGCACCAGAGCCAAGCCGTGACCTTGCCGCATGTGCTCGCGATGGGTGGCCAGCCAGTAGAGATCAAAGGCGAATTGCGTCATGGGGTTCTTTCCGAAACACGCGTAGGCCAGCACCGCTCCGTCCTGGTC
>JBGAIN010000301.1:0-5223 GCA_044225505.1 Limisphaerales bacterium | reverse complement strand
CATGCACGGCCACAGCAATCGGCTGGGCGCCGCAAACATGCTTGCCGGCGCTGACCGCTTCCTCGGCCTGGATGGGATGGAAATAGGGCGCGCTGTCCAGCTTCTGCATCAGAACGGGTGCAGGTTTTGCATTCATGACTTCATATCCATAACGCACCGGAACCCGACCCTAGAGCAGCGGTCGAGGCCGGGCCCTTTGAGCAGACACCTTGAGCCAAAAGAAACTTCTTGTGGTCCCCCACAATTGGCGCTTCGAAAACTCGGTGCACAGCATCGCCGAAAAGTTCCAGACATTACATCAGAATCCTGCTTTCACGGTTCGGCAATCTCGAGAGTATTGCCTTCGGCCATGCAGGGTTTATCGGTTGCCCCATGGGACAGGCTTTGGCGGCTAGCTCTCCCCGGGCGGCCTCAGACAGCGTAACAGTCCATGCTAGCACTTCGGTAAGGTAAGGTTGTCCTTAAAATGTTGCGCACCAGCTCAGCTTGTTGGTCTGTCCAGCAGGTTCCTTGGCGCTGTCATAGGAAGCAACGTGACGAGTGCAAGGGGAAGATCTCATGAGTCTAGAGACGAGCCCACGCAGCCGCTGGGCTCCGATACGGCGCTTTTCAGCCTTTCAACTTAGTTAAGATTGAAAGAAGTCATTCTTCGGTCTTGGCTGGCGTTCGCCCGGAAAACGCCAGCCATTTGGAATGCAGCCGGCATTGAGGAATTTGAAATGGTTGGGTCGAAACGTATTTGAACGCCTCGGCGATTGCGGAGAAGAGAACGAGAACACGATGGAGCCAACTTCTCTGCGACTCCCGGGATGAGGTCTTAGCGAAAAATCGGAGTCTCGAGCTTTGGCACGCCCGTTGGAGGAAATCCCCTCGGCGAACGACCCTCACGAACAGCGAGGTGTTGTTACTTTGGGGACTTTGGATGGTGTAAACTCTTGGGCTGGAGGGCTTGGAGCGGGTGAAGGGAATTGAACCCTCGTGACTATTGCGAGAGCTGCTTTGTTCGGAAATTCTGTGATTCGTGCGCAATACTTAGCCGGAATACCACCATTTGCGTCCATTTTTCGGTGAGGTTAAAGGGTCCCCGCCACCGAGGCACACTCCAGACCGCGCCGATGTGCGATCACTGGTGGCCGTTTCTTCGAGGTTGGCGCAGGTGTTCGGCTTTTCGTTCCCGGCTTGAGCAAGCATGGAGTTGTTGGTTCACTTGCGACCACCACGCCCCATGAATACGAGATGTAAGGCACTCACAATCTCCGCAGGAACCTGTTTGATGTTCGCTTTCACTGCGTTCACGGCACACGCGGCTGAAGCGAACGCCAGCGCCACAGCCAATTCCACCAAGAACACCGAGCGACTGCGCGTGATTGTGACTTCGGACTTCCCTCCGTTTCCCGTGACCAACAGCGATCCGGATGACGTCCAGTCGATGGTCCGGTTTCTTCTGTATGCGAATGAATTCGATATCGAGGGATTGATCGCGTCAGCCGGCACTTACGGCATGGTCGCCGAGAAGAAGAACATTTTGGCTGTGCTGGATGAATACGACAAGGTGGATGAGAACCTGAGGAGACATGATCCCAGGTATCCCACCGCGGACGTGCTGCGTGCAGTCACTTTTGAGGGCAAGGGGAACAACAACGGCATCAGGATCAAATGGGGATGCGGGAAGCAGCTGCACACTGAGATCATCGGGAAGGGCAAGGACAGCGAGGCATCAAATGCAATCATTGCCGCTGCGGACAAGCCGGATTCACGGCCGATCTACTTTGGCGTTTGGGGCGGTCCACGGGAGGTCGCTCAAGCGCTTTGGGATGTGAAGAACACTCGGAGCGAACCCGAGCTGAAGGCTTTCATCGGCAAGCTGCGCGTTTTTCTGATTGCCTGCCAGGACGCCACGCATGAATGGCTAATGAAAGAGTTCCCGGACTTGTTCATCATCGAGTCGAGAAAGACCTACCAAGGCATGTTCGGCAGCGACAATCGTGCGTGGGCTGAAGCGAACATCATTACCAACCATGGGCCTCTCTGCGCAATTTATCCGCCCAACGGCGCAGCCGGCCCGGGAGTGATCGAAGGCGATTCACCTGCTTTCCTATATCTGGTCAGTGCGAATCGCGGAATCAACGACCCGGATGATCCGACCCAGCCCAGTTGGGGCGGCCAATACAAGCGCAAGGACGGCACGAATCATTATGTGGATGGGACCGGAGGCGAGACCATCCGCACGTGGCGGGCAGACTTCCAGGCAGAGTTCAAGGAACGCGCGAACTGGACATTGCGGTGACCGTTTCAAACCATGCGCGCGACATTGTTTCGATCAGAGAAGCCTCACTTGATCCGTTCAAGAATCAGCCGGATCCTGTTTATCGCCCTTGCGGCGTGGGCAGGGTCGGCGATGGCTCAACTGGGCGGTGCTGCTGCTAATGGTTCCACCAGCCACAAGCCGCGCATCATCGTCACCACAGACCTCGGCGCCGATCCCGACGACGAACAATCCCTGGTCCGCCTGTTGGTTTCCGCCAACGAGTTCGACATCGAAGGTCTGATCGTCTCGACCGGTTGCTGGAAGACGAACCAGAACAACACGACCTTGCTCAACAAGATCGTCGATGGTTACGGCAAGGTTCTGCCCAATCTTCAGGTTCACGCGAAGGGCTATCCCTCTTTCGAGTCTCTGAAATCCATCTCCGTCCTTGGCCAGACGGGTTACGGCATGAGTGACGTGGGCGATGGCAAGGACACCAAGGGATCGGACCTCATCATCACCGCGGTGGACAAACACGATCCGCGACCCGTGTGGGTTCAATTCTGGGGCGGCGGAAACAATCTGGCCCAGGCCATCTGGAAAGTCCGGGCAACGAGGTCCCAAGAGGACCTTGCAAGATTCCTCAGCAAGGTCCGCGTGTTTGACATTCTGGGCCAAGACGACGCAGGGGCGTGGATAGCCAGGAACTTTCCCGATGTTCTGTTCATTCGCGCCACCGCTGTATACGGCTGGCAACCTCCAAAGAATGGTCCTTATCAACGCAACGACATCCAAAGCCACGGCCCGTTAGGAGCCGTTTATCCAGACACAAAATGGGCCACGGAAGGCGATACACCGGCCTTCCTGCATGTCTTTCCGAACGGATTAAACGATCCCGAAAAGATTGACCAGGGTGGTTGGGGCGGTCGGTTCGGCCTCGATAAGCAGGCGGGCATTCGCAGCATGTCGGAGGTCGCCAAGATCAACAAAGTGGGAGAGACACAGTATGATCCTTACTACATGCAAGGAAACACCTCGGAGAAGGCCGCAGCGATCAAGCGTTGGAGCAAGGGATACGACAACGATTTCGCGGCGCGCATGGACTGGAGCGTCACCAGCAAGTATCAGGATGCCAACCACCCTCCAATTGCCGTGGTGAACGGAGATAAGACCAGAAAGGTTTTGGAAGTCACCGCCGCTCCGGATTCCACCGTGAGGCTGGACGCCAACGGTTCAAGTGATCCCGACAAGAATGCGCTGAATTACGCCTGGTCCTTTTACAAGGAACCGAGTTCTTATGACGGCGATGTGACGATTCAAAATGCCTCGTCATCCGCCGCCACGGTTTCCATCCCGTCGAACGCAGGCCGAAAACACATCCATGTGATTCTGGAACTGTAAGACAACGGTTCACCCGGTCTTCACGCCTATCGTCGTGTAATCATTAATGTGAAATGACCGACCGGACCTCCAATTCAAGGGCAGTCGCGTTTACGTTGCGCTATACTGTGGCTCATCTATAACGCTGGCGCGGACCAAAACGGCGGCAGGTCGTCCTCACTCTGAACGTCCCGAACGATCGCATCGCATCCAGACATTGAAATGCACAACGGCGTGCGCCGTCACGCCAGGAAAAAAGCAGGGCTGAAAATCACTTCGAAAGGGGGGGCATTTACTTGCACTTTACTGCACTCCTTCGAAAACCGTTGATAATCAATGGAGCGGGTGAAGGGAATCGAACCCTCGTCTCAGGCTTGGGAAGCCCGCATTCTACCATTGAACCACACCCGCGTGACTTAAGTAGGTATCAGAAGCTTGCGGACTGCGCAACTCCATACTGAACAGAATTGCCGCAGCCCTGGTCGAGGACGAGTCTCGCTCGTCGTCCTTGGCGCCCCAACAGCGCCCCGCAGCCATTTGAGGCAGCTGCAGGCCTTGTCGCAGCGTTTCCTGGAGAGTCGCCACCTTGGCGCAGTCGGTTGAATCGGTTACCGTCAAAGGCATGGCGTCTAATCCGACCGCCCCAACTATCGCTTACCTGCAACAACTCATGCCCCGCGGGCTCGACATCCTGGAACGGATGGTCCGCCTGAACAGTTACACCGCCAATAAAGCGGGCGTGGATCAGGTCGGAAAGTTCACCGCCGACTGTTTTGCCGAACTCGGTTTCACCGCGGAATCAGTTCCGTCTGTAAACCCCAATTACGGCGACCATTTGGTACTCACCCGCCCGGGACAATCAGCAGCGACCCTCGCCATGGTGTCGCACCTGGACACGGTCTTCTCGCCGGAAGAAGAAAGGCGCAACGGCTTTCAGTGGCAACCGGAAGGCGACCGTATCTATGGTCCCGGCACGCAGGACATCAAAGGGGGCACCTTGATGATGTGGCTCGTTCTGCAAGCGTTGCGCGCCCAAGCGCCGGCAGTGTTTGAGACCGTCACCTGGCAGCTCTTCTGGAATTCGTCCGAAGAAGTGCTGTCGCACGATTTCGGGGCCCTGTGCCGGAGCCGCTTCAGCCCAAACACGGTCGCGGCATTGGTCTTTGAAGCGGAAGGCCGCCTCGGGGCGGACCGATTACTTGTCGTGGCGCGGAAAGGCCGGGCGACCTGGAGAGCCAAAGCGATCGGACGAGCCGCGCATGCCGGCGGCAAACATGCGCACGGAGCCAACGCTATTCAACAACTCGGGCGCACCGTCGAGCAGATCGCGGCTCTCACTGATTACTCCAAGAACCTCACGTTTAACGTAGGAACGATCAGTGGCGGCACCGGACTAAACCGGGTGCCCCAGGACGCCTGGGCAGAAGGAGAACTGCGCGCGTTCGCACCGGACGTTTATACCGGAGCGAAGCAGGCGCTGTTAGCGTTGGCCGGAGATGGAACCGTCCGCAGCGTGGCAGATCGTTACGCCTGCCGAGTAGAGATTAAGATTCTCAGTGAAACACGCCCTTGGCCGCGGAACGGAGCGACCGACC
>JBGAIN010000300.1:0-5224 GCA_044225505.1 Limisphaerales bacterium | reverse complement strand
TTCGTTCGCGCGCCTGCGGCGTTGCTTCCTCGTTCAGGTCGACGTGTAAGGACGGGTCTGCGCCTGTCCCGCGCCTTGCGGCGCGCCATCACCCTCGCCGCGTAGGTGCGAGGGCTTATCGATTACCGCACTACCGAAGGGCATCGAGTCTGCCGTCACAGTGGGTCGAACTGAATCCCTTCCGCCTGGAGGTGAAATCGACGCGCGCGAATCGCACTCCCTGGACCTTCTTCATAATAGACGACCAGGACCGAACCGTCTTTCAGCTCGACGGTGGATGGATACGCGCCGGTGGTGGAGTCAATTGGGAAGGGACCTTTCCAGGTCTTGGCATCATCCCAGCTGACGTGCAACGCGGTTTTAGGCAAGCGATGCACCAAAAGAATAGGTCCACTGCTTAGACGAGTGAAGTGAGGACAATGGCCAGGAAATCCCAGGCTGCGCACCGCCGACCACGTAAGGCCGTCGTCGGCGCTGGTGGCAAAGTGCATCGGCACCTTATCGCCGCGCAGCGCGGCATAGAGGACGCCGTTGGTTAAGCGGACGAGATCGGTCTCCGCATCGAGCCGAACCCCACTGCCTTGCCCGATCGGAATGGGCGATGACCACGTTCGACCTCCATCCGTAGAGCGTAGGACGCCTCCATAAGCAGAGCCGCTCTCTTCCCGATAGACTCCCAAAAGGCACAGTCCATTGGGGAGCTGCCGGACCGGAGCTGAGGAGGGCCATCCCGAGGCCAGCACTTGAGGCTTCTCGTCCCAAGTCTCGCCGTTGTCACGAGATCGCACGAGCGCTGTTTCACAGAGCGTTTCCTGGTTTGGCCGCGGTTGGTAAGTGAAGAAAGTACAAAGCAGTGTGCCATCGCTTAATTGGGCGATATGAGGATCCCGGTCGTCGAGTGGGCTGTCCAAGAGGATCCGAGGTGCACTCCAATGTCGGCCTTCATCGGTCGATCGGACACTGCAGACGCGGCCACCCTTGGGAAAGTCCTCGCGAGGCAGCGAGACATGAGTATAGCCGGCGTAGAAGACGCAAAGGATCGAACCGTCTTGGAGTCGGCACGCGTCTGGGAACGCTTGGTAGCTCCCGGACAAATCGCCCTTGGAGATTACTCGAAAGTCGATCGCCGGGGCGTGGGGCGGCGCCTCGGCAGAGTTCACCAGATGCACTGCGGCGAGCAGAGAGAGTGTCAGAAACAGGGATTTCATGGGTAATGCCTGGGTTTAGTTCCGAATTTCCCGCCAATCCTCGATGTTGATCTGATCGGACTTCTTCCAACTGGCATGGCCATCGTAGAAGAGCAGGTTCGGTCCAAGTCCATGGCGAGCTCGGGCAACCCGGCGTTCGCGATTCAATGTCTTGCTCGTGGCGGAGAAGGGCAGGTGGCTCTGGCTCCACACATCGTTGAGTTCGATCGAACCGATATTATTCAGGCTGCTGATGATGGGGCGCCAAGAACCGTTTTCATTGTCGGCGAGATAAATCGTGGCGGTAGGTTGCTGAATCTTGCTCTGGCGAACCAAGCCGATCTCCTCGGCTCCAACTTTGTCCGTGGGGCTGTTGAATTTCCAAGCATTAACGACGTAGCAGATCAGTTGACGTTTGTCCGGGTAGCTCGGGCAGAGGTAAACGCCGACCTTCTTGAAGTCATTGGTGGTTTGGCCGCCCAGGCTCGGGGTGAGGACTTTCCACCAAAGAGGATCATTCCCTCGTGGCACCAAGCCGTCGTTATCGTCGGCGTACATCAACATGGCCAATCCCAGGTTGTGCAGATTGCTGGTGCATCTTGCCTTCCGGGCAGACGCCTGGGCTTTGCTCAAGGCAGGGAGGAGCATGGAAGCCAGAACAGCGATGATGGCAATCACCACAAGAAGTTCGATCAGGGTGAAGCCGCGTAATTCAGCAATATACGATCGGTCTCTCATAGAACGATCCTCAGGTCATTTGGGTATGGCTCTGCTGTTGTAGCGAAAACCTTCGTGAAGTTCCAAGACTTAACGCACTTTTTCTGCTTCGGTCGAGGTCTGGAGACAAATTCTGGAGAGGCGATTGTCATTTTCCTCTGGAACCCATAGACTCCGGACATGCCCAGTTGGGTGCAGCGTGAAGAATTGTCTTGGCGGCCGCGACACCTTGTCGTCCGAAGTCGTCGGGGAGCGCGGTCTTCCCAACATTAATTGGCCATGAAAACACTGCTCGTCCAAACTCACCAAAAGGACAGCTTGCTGCCGAATTGCTTGGCGGCCCATGGTTGCGCCCCGAGGATTTGCAGCAGTTTTGATGACGCCAAGCGACAGTGTGTGCAGGAGGAATTTGCCTTGATCGTCCTGGATTCGGACGCCCTCACGGAAAGCGAAGACTTTTGCAGGAGGCTTCGTGGCACTCAACCCTCTGGCCGGCGCAGCTACGTTTTGATGGTCGTCGAGCGCCCGAGTTTGGATCAAGGAATGACGTTGGTCAAAGTAGGCGTGGACGCCTTTCTGGCCAGGCCATTCGACGCTGGTGCAGTTTCGGCTGCCCTTTTGACCGCGCAAAGCTATACGGCGCAACGCCTGGCCTGGCGGCAGAGCGAATCGGTGCTCAATACCAGAGCGCAACAGCAAGTGGCGATCGCGGCCATGGGGCAATGCGCCTTAAGTGAAAGTCTCGCTACCTTGATAGACTTGGTTGGCCGATTCGTCGTCTACACTCTAGACGTGGAGTTTTGCACCCTGCTGCAAGTGTCGGAGAATCCGCCCGGATTGAAGGTCGTGGCTGGGTTTGGCTGGAGTGCCGATTATGTCGGAAAGATTCTGCCCCGCCCCGCCCCGGGGAGCTTGACCGGGCGAGCGTTATCGGGGGAAGACCTGGTCTTCACCGATCTGGGCCGGGAAGGCGTGCCGGCGGACGGGGATTTCCTGCGAGAGAATGGGATTGTGAGCGGCGTCAGTGTCGCTGTGAAAGGGAAGGAGAAAGGCGTGTTTGGGATTCTCGGTGGATACACCGCACGCCGTCGTGATTTCGCGGATGATGAGTTGCGGTTCATGGAAGGCCTCGCGAATGTCATTGGGGCAAAGTTAGAACGTGAGCGAAGCGACAATGAGATTCAAAAGCATCAGAACCAGATTCAGCACCTGCAGCGTTTGGAGTCGGTCGGTCAGTTGGCATCTGGTTTAGCGCATGACTACAATAATGTCCTGACGGTGATCCATGGCCACGTCACTTTGGCTCTAGATGATCCTTCCCTCTCGGCAAGCGCGGCGATGTCGCTCAAAACCGTGCTCGACGCGGTCGAACGGGCCGCGCACCTGACGCGCCAAATGCTTTCATTCAGCCGAAAGCAGACGATGAGTGCCGAAACGGTCGATATTAATGCGAGTGTCGCTAGTATGGGCAAACTCCTGGATCGCGTTTTAGGCAGCAACATTCGCCTTTCGGTCCAGGCAGGCGCTGATCTGCCCTTTCTCCAAGCGGATCCTGGAATGCTGGATCAGGTCTTGATGAATCTCGCGGTCAATGCGCGAGACGCGATGCCGAACGGAGGTAAGCTGGTCATTGCCACTTCTTTTGTTGCTCTCGATGTTTTGGCTCCAGGCTGTCATCCCGATGCGCATCCTGGAAACTACATCTGTCTGACTGTTACAGATACGGGGCTTGGGATGGACGAGGCCACGATGCGCCGGATCTTTGATCCTTTCTTTACGACAAAGGATCCCGGAAAAGGAACAGGGTTGGGTTTGTCGACCGTCTACGGGATAGTTAAGCAGCATCAAGGCTGGATTGAGGTTCAGAGCCAGCTAGGCCAAGGAACGACCTTCCGCGTTTGGTTCCCGTGTATGGAGATGGCGTCGACTCGAGAGCGCCCCGCTCCGGTCTCGTCCCGCGTCCGGGGTGGCGGCGAGGTCATTTTGCTGGTGGATGACGAAGATGGGGTTCGAGAATTGGCGAAACTGGTGCTGGAGGGGCTGGGCTATGCCGTTCTGGATGCCGCATCGGGCTGGGAAGCGATTGAGATCTGGAAAAAGCACCGTGATTCGATTCGCGTGCTGCTCAGTGATTTCGTTCTCCCAGACAGCTTGACCGGATTTGAGCTGGCCCAGGAATTACAACGAGATAAGGCGAGTTTAAAAGTGATTTTGACGAGCGGCTATAGCGCCGACCAGATCAGCCAGGGGCGTGGTTTTCGCTTTGTGCAGAAGCCTTATCGAGGGGATATTCTCGGGCGGGCGATCAATGAGTGTCTGCGCGAAGGCTGACGCTACCGCGCGTGGTTAAGAGTTGCTGAGGTCAGCCGCGGTCCTTAATCTCACCCTAGCGCAAGCACCCACGAACCGGCCACGTTACGCTGGACCTGGGGTTACACCGGTCCCGGTGCAGAGGTCGGCTCACCGGCGGCAGTCAATGCAATCTTGGCCCGCGCGACATCGCGCTCAAACTCCGCTTTATCCAAGAGAAGCGTTTTTCCGGCCTCGAAGGCTACAACGGCGATTCTCGCCGCCGCGCAGACAGCCACGGTCTGGGGACCCATGCACGGAATGTCGAAACGAAAATCATGGCTGGCGCTGGCGACCTTAATCGCGACGGCCTTCCCCTCTTTGCCGGCCAACGCTCCGCCGCGATGCAGACAATCGTCCGTGCCTTCAAACGCTTCAACGGCCAGGACAGTGCCGTTCTTCACCACGACCGTTTGACCAATGTCTAAGCGCGACATCTCCTTGGCGATGCGGTAGCCGAAATCGACATCCTGGCGTTGTTGATCGGTCAAAGCCGGACCTAGGCTGTATCCTACTTCAGGCAAAATTGGTTTTAACCAAGGACGCGCATCGACCAATTCGACTCCGTCCCGGTGGAGTTCATCGGCAATAGCGGCAAAAATGGTTCGCGCGTTACGCTCCTTCAATCGGACCAGGATGGAAAGCGCTCGAAAGTCTGGGCGTAAGTCGAACAGATTCTTCGGGCTAATCTGACCCGCCATGACGCAGCGAGTGATATGGCGTTCCCGAAATGCGTCAATCATTTTGACAAGCTGTCCCACTTTGATCCAGACAATGTCGTCGACCAGGTCCGCTAAACCTGGTTCCGTTTCCCCTCGAAATGCAACCGCCACGATCCGACGCACCCCAGCGGCACGTGCCAGCCGTGCCAAATCCAACGGCAAAGCACGGCTGCCAGCGATGATGCCAAGATTGTCTGTGGTCGCATTCACTTTTGTCCCTTCGTCTTTGCCACGAAGTGGATGAATTCT
>JBGAIN010000047.1:0-47353 GCA_044225505.1 Limisphaerales bacterium | reverse complement strand
TGCTGCGATTCCTAGCCCGACGACGTATCCCAACCAGTTGGCACGAGTGTGGACTAGCGGCGATGCGGCCCGTTTTTGGGCGGTCGTGACATCGGAAAGAGCGTAGCCGTCGAAGAACTGAACACGGTGCGCGAACGGAAACCAGTCACTCTGGAACCAATAAACTTCAACTCCGCGCCGATGATTCCGCACGATAACACTGTCACGGGATACATCCGTGCCCGCCACCAGCATTCCATCCGGCAAACGAAACTGAACGCCTACGGGATCTCTGCCGAAGATTCCGTCGAAGTAGTGTTCAACGACGGAAACTCTTAGGCCATCGCTACGAACGAAACTGCCAGCTTGGTGCTCGTAAGGACGGTGACGCAGTGCTTGGGTTGCCCCAGCTACGCAGAGCCAGAGTGTTATTGCCAATCGTGGTGTCATAGGCCCAGGTCCATTTAAGGTGTTCGGCGCGTTCCGTCAGAGTTGAGGATCTCGCACTCGCCGTTTTGCTTCACTCTCACGGTCTTGCTGCCGCCCAGACCCCCCGTGACATATCCCTCCAGGGTGCCTTTGGACTGCTGTTGACCATGTCGAACCGTGAAATCCAGCGTTCCATCTCCACCAAAATGAAGGTGCCTTTTCACTGTCTTTCCTGACGCAATAGGCCCGAACTCTACGCGAACCCCTGGTCCAGTGACGACAAAGCTTTCCACTGGTGATTTGCCCTCGTTCGTCACCTGGACCGTGTATCGGTCGTAAATCTCAGAGACCGATAGCATGTAGATCCAGGCTGCCGGGAAATTGATAAGCAGAAGTCCACCTACGGCCAGTCCTTGAATCCAAAGCGCCCGCCTGGCCGTGGCTTTCGTCCGGGACTGCTCGACCAGATACGCCGCCAACTGAATTGCGCCAGTGACGAACGCGGCTAAGCCAACAACGATTGTATAAAGACCGGCTGTTTCAAGCCAACCTGCGCGAGTGAGACGCCACGCAAAGTAGATGCTGGTGCCAAAGACCAACGGGATCGCGCCGCACAGCACTGCTGTTTTGAGAGGGCGTGGCATGAGCCTCGGCGGGGCCGCTTGCATTTCCTCACCTGGGTGCATACCTCTCAATCCAAGCCTCTGGCTTGTCCCCCAAGTCTTGCGGGGCCTTGATTCTGAGGTAGCCGACAATTTCTCTGACGACGCGCTGCCGCTCCCGCTCAACGATCCCATCCAAACGGGAACCAGTCTGCTGTTTGCTCCCAGAGGGATAGTATTGATAGGCGTATTGAAGGCAGCCTGCCGCCCCGGCCAAATCCGATCCAATCGCACGTGTCCTCATCTCTTCAAAAATCTCCGTCTGCTCGCTCGCCCACGCCACCCGGATTTTGAGCCAACCATAATTCCAGAACATGGTCGCGCAAGCCACCAGTAAGACCGCACAGCAGCAGGCGAGGGCTACGTTCAAACGCCGGTGTTCAGGGATATTCATGGCAGACTCACAGCTGGCGTTGGCTACTGCTCTCGGTCGAGAGTGGCGTTGCCCCGGATGTCAGAAATTCCGTCCTTCGGCGACACCGTGCAATGAGCAGCAGTTCGCCGACCGCGAAAAGCGACAAGCAACCTGAAAGACCAAAGCAGTAGGACGCTTTGTCCATGCGCTGGTGTGCTGCACTCTGCAAGCTCTCGACCACGCGCTCATAGGAGAGTCCTTGGACCGAGGGCGGTTCCTGGTAACCAGGGAGCCGACGCGCTTGCTCGAATTTGGTCCGAAATTCGTTCGACCATTCTATCCCCAAGGCTCCAGAGTGGATGGCAAAGAACGAGAGATAGAGGCCAACGACGCCGACAACCAGCTGTAGCCAGACCACGCTGATTAGAGCTTTGCTGGGGCGAGTCAGGGGATTCGGAGTCATACCAAAACAAACTGGAAGATCAGGTAGAACACCAGCAGTGCCACGGGAAGGGAGCGCCATGAAGCCGACTCGTGTCGCCGAAACGAAGTAATTAAGCAAGTTGCAGCCGCGACGGACAGGCACACCCCGATCGCATAAAGAACTGAACCTCTTTGGCTAAAACGGTCAGCCTGCGCACGCATCATCGGCCTGTTCTCTTGGGTGACGGATACAGCTCGCGCCCGTATTTTCATGTTGTGGGACCACGCATCGAGCGCGGCGAAGTGGACGCCGATCGCGAGCATCACAAGGAACAACGATGTGACGCAAAATCGTGCCTGGCTCATAAAAAAAAGTCATAGACCGCACCACGGATTTCCTTGGCCACATCGATTCATGGTCGTCGGCAGGTTAATTACTCTGGTTTGATTCCGAAGTAGCGGTCGTATGCGCCGCGTTTGATTTCCTCGATCACCCTGGATGGTGAGTCTGGGCCGCTGACACATCCGTGGCCTGTTCTGACGTAGAGGGTCTCTTCCGGACTGAACGGCTTCGGCCACGCCCCCGATTTTGCAGCGGCGCGGGCGAAGGCATCAAACTGGTGCGGCGCGACCTTTCTGATGCCGCAGAGGGCATACAGCTTCGCCTCGGACGTGCCATTGGTCACGAGTCCAGAGAATAGTTCCACCGCGTTCGTCTGCATCGCTAGGAATAATACCGCGAGCAAGTCGGAGGACGGGTAAGCGGCACCAAAGCCGCGTGGCCCAGGTGCGAACAGTTGCACGGTGTGGAGATGTTCGATGGCAAGATGGACCGGCGGCTGCCGCGCCAGTCCACGGCCAAAAAACACTCGGCCATCAGGCGCGATCGTTCCCCCAAAACCAGCGAAGTTTGTAGCAGGTGGCCGGATCAACACCATTTGCATGGAGGGGGCGAGCGGAGGATTGGACGTGCGAATCAAGGTGTCGAGAGCGTCCCAGTCCCGCCTCGAAGCAACCGTGCCTCGCATGCCGATGTAGGGATGTGAGCCGTCGTCGCAGCGATACCCTAAGAAATCAACATCTGCAAAGCGCAGATCACCCGCAAGCTGCGGCTGTATTCTGCCGAGATACTCCCGCAC
The DNA here is from genome assembly GCA_044225505.1 of Limisphaerales bacterium. Taxonomy (GTDB): domain Bacteria; phylum Verrucomicrobiota; class Verrucomicrobiia; order Limisphaerales; family SIBE01; genus JAXMHN01. The sequence continues at coordinate 44,366 of JBGAIN010000047.1, read as the reverse complement.
CGCCGCCGTGTCCCTGCTTTCCTGCGCTGCCGCCACCCTCTGCCGCCCAATGGTCCAAAGGTGAACTGCCACGTAGCCGGATGCAGACAACGCCAAAGCCACGATCGCCAGGCGGATTGGTTTTGATGCACCAATCGTTTTCATCGATTCACAACATTCCTAGGGCACCACCAGCCGGACTGGCGCTTGGTTTGTGCCGCGCAGCAGGTCAGCAAGCCTGCGAAGCGGCCATTGTTGAACGCTGCCATCGGCCATTGCCACACTCCCCATGCCATGCGGGATCTCCGAACTCCATCCGACTACCACGTTCGTCGTCAACTCCACAACGCCAGGAGAAACAGGAACCCCATTTGTCGTCAGATTCCGGTCACCGGCGAGTATCTCTTGCGGCTTATCCAAGGTCGCCCTCAGTCCGACGAAGTAGCTTACGTTCGTCTCTCGCACTGCCGAAAAACTCCGAGCGGCACGGCGCATTGGGTCGTCCGGGCAGACGATAACTGCTGGCGTGGCGAGTTCGTTGCTCATCACAACGAAGTGACGGAAGGCTGGTCCGCCGAGGAACTCCAGCGAGCCGCCTTGATTGGTCGAAATCTCCATCGGGAAGTGATCTTGATGGTCGGTGGCGAAGATACGGAACGACAGTCCGATGCTCTTTAAGTTGTTCACGCAGTTAATCCGGGAGGATTTTCTCCGGGCCGGAGCCAGGGCAGGCAGGAGCATTCCGATCAGCACCACAGCAACCGCAACGGTGACAAGCAGCTCGACCAAGGTAAAGCCACCCATCCGCTGCTTGTGAACGACCACTTGCATGACAGCTGCCCCTAATATTCGCAGAAACCATGCCAACGGGCCAGACCCAAGAACGTCTTGATGTGCAAGCTTACTGCTCGCCGCTCGGCGGCGTTAACGATCGCGATTGACAGCCGTCCGCCAGTGCGGCGATCTAACCACTAGCTCCGAGCCGGTATCATGGTGGGCAACGGGTGCCTTGCTCGACAGCGGACACGCCCTGAAAATTGTATGGAAACCTTGGCGCAGTTAATCGATGCCACAGCCCCCCGGCCAAGAATCGATCCGAAGAGAGTTTTCCTCTTGATGGCAAGGCACCGATCGCCACATCAGCGCCTGGCTGACCAGCTCGCTGAGGCGGGATTTGTAGTGCGGCAGATCGTCCATGAGAGGATACATCCGATATGGCGAGCCGACCTGCGCCGGGGCAGAGTGCCGAAAGGCTCCGAAGGTAAACTGGTGAAGCGCTTGATTTGCGCTTTCTTGCGCGATCATGGTTTCCGTTACCCGCCGAGGGAAATTGATGTGCTGATTGCCAGTGATCGCATTCGAGCGGGTTTCATCTTTGAAAAGGGAGATGCTGGATGCCTGAGCTTCGACCGAGGGGAGGAGAAGTGGGAGCCTGGTTACATTTACTGACGCTGGAAATCTGCTTGTCGATAACGTCGTCCAGATCGCGGCCAGGCCCTAAAGGGGAAGAGCACACGAGCCGGGTTTGCAGCCTTGCCAACCTCACGGCTGCCGCCTCAGCGCTGGCGCAGTCCAGGATCGCAAGCGCGTTCAGGATCGGCGCACCACCAGCTCGGCGGCGTTAACGTCCGAGACTGAAATCGGCTGTCGGTTTAGCGATGTGGCCGGTTTCGGTCGCGGGCGGCTTGGCGCAGCCGCCTATTCTGGCCGTTGGTGTGATACCATCTCGCTCATGGTAGATCCTAAGAGAATCCTGAAATCCTTGTCGAAGGCGAAGGCTGCAAGGAATCCTTCGGGCGCAGATCCCAAGGCAGTGCTCTTCAAAATGCGGAAGGCGGCGCAACTGCGCGAGGCAGCTGTGGACGGAACCGTCGTCGCCGACCCGCCGTTTGAGCGCGTTCGCCAGGTCTGAGGTTCAGGAGGCTCGCGCCGCTGGCGGCTGGGCAAATCGCTGCTTGCCATTTACCCAGTAGTTGCCTTTGGCAGAAAGCACAGCTGCGCAGATTGCGTCAAATTCTGTGGCGTTGGGGTCGCGCTTGAACTCCGCATCGAAATAGAGGCCAAACAACGCCCACCGAAGCTTCGGCATTATGCTTGGCAGCTTCCCTCTGCCGAACATCGTGTCCGTCACTCGTGGCTGCGGTTGTTCAACGGGTTGGGTAATGCTGACCATCACGAGACGTTCGCGCCCGAAAAGCACTTCTAGGTCGCCGCTGACGTAGTCGAGGGCGACGATGACATCTGCCGTCGCGGTCAAGTCCCGAAACTCGTCAAGTGAGCCAACGCAACGGAACGAGAACGCGTAATTGTCATGCGGGTTCCATCCCAGCCTCTTCGTTATCGCTTGGGTCTCGCCTCCAAAAAACTCCAAGGGTGTGTGCTGGCACATGTCAAGCAATACCCCGGCCTCCTGTTCAGATAACCCCGGCACTTCGACGACCCTGCCACGGTTCAAGGCGAGTAGAAACTCGAACAAGTCCTGTTTGCGGGCTTTGCGGAAGCGGCCAGAGTTGGTCACCCTACCAAGGTGATAAGCCACCCATCGCCACGCGGCGGTTGCGCTGTTTGGATGCGGTGAAAGGCGAATTGTTGCTTCCCACCCCTCGAAAGACAATGGGTAGACTTCCCAAAGCGTCTGCTGGATTTCCCGGAGTAGGCGGAGTCGTCCTTCGTCAAGCGACAGATGTCCCGGTTTCAATTCGGCTGGGTCAACCCAAAGTATTTCTTCGCCCTTAGCGGCATTGTTGGGCACTGCGAGCTTAACCCACCCTGGTGCCAATTCCTCCTGCGGGATGACTGCCTTTTGTTGCGTTTTGAAGTTGTAGATTGTTACGTTGGGCATAGCGGCTTCTTGTGTTAATCAATCGGGATGCGGCGGAGTTGAGGGCCAGATCGACCGTCCGCAGAGCGGGCGTTTACTACCGGAGAGCCTCCTCATAGGAAACGACTTGAACATCCATTACAAGTTCGCCGCGCTGCCTGGGCTCCTGGCGGATAGCCGCCAGTTCAGCGCTGGTTAGGTCGCGACTCCGCCGTGAATCCCAGACGCTCAGAATGTTGCCCGGCGCTATAGTGCCAAAGAAGATCCACCATTTGTAGGGATCGCCTCCACCGCAATCGGTCAGTATCCGCCACCAAGCCCGGCTCATTTTGAGCTTCTGGGGAACATATTTCCAGCGCAGCAGACGCTCGCTGGGTTCAACGGCTACCGTGAGCCTGAAATTCAGTTTGTCGTCGGTGGAGCGAGCCCACGGTTGCGCCTGGGGCTTGGTATCGGCGATCTCGGTCAGGCATACGCCGTTCACACCGCTATTCTCGGTCAGTGGCACGTCGCCCTGGTCGAGGCCGTGGGCCAGAATGGACGAAAGGAACTCGCGCCTGGTAAAATGGTAAAGAAGCATAGGAATGATATGGATTCGCGATGGTCGTTGTCGCAGAACACGGGGAGTGAACTCAATAGTCGCGCTCTCCATGTTCTGGGTCGGCTCCGATGAAGCCACAGCCTAGCGCCTCGTATTGCAGATCCTGCCAGTGGACGCGCCGCTTCGGTGACACGACCGCTGCCATCACGCGCTGGATCACCGCATCCGGAGTCGCCAGGTCAGTTTGCCTGGCCAGTTCAACTGACACGCACTTCTCGTCGCAGGTCACTTCCAGGTTATGTGCCATCCCCCATCCGAAAATGGAGCCGTGTTTAGCGAGATCGAGCAGGATGCCGCAGACGCGGTCGGTCATCCACCATTGGTGCAGCCGGAAGCGCCGGTCGCCCGTTATTGCCTCGCCGCCGTCGGCGAGGACGAAGCAGTAGAACAGCCAGCTCAGGGAAACCTGCCGGTCATCATGTTTGTCGCCCAGAGCGAGGCACAAGGGGCACTCTCGCTTTTCTGCAAGCACCGCTGCGTCGGTTTGATTGGGGCAGATTAGAGGGCGTCGATCCTGCGCACCGACCCAATGCTGCCCGTATCGAAGCAAGGGTTTACCATTGGCCAGCTGGACGGGCAGAAGTCGAATCAGGTAGATTTCACCGTCAAGTGGACGAAACTTGCGGAGGCAGGTTTCCTGCCAGGTGAGAATCTGGGCCTCCAGGTCCGCCAGGGAGTGAATGACAGCTACGTCATTCTTTTGTTCTTGTTCGGATGGCTTGGCCATTGCGCCTTCATTTTGAGGTTTGGGCATTGCCATTATTCTGTGGTTTGTTGGGTGGGCCGGGGCCGACCTTATATAGGTCGGTCGGCCCGAAGGCCAAAAACACCGACCTTGGCCTCCGGCCTAACGTTGATTATCAATGGCTTGCAGGTCATTTTTGAGGGTCGAGGGCCGAACCGAACGTCGGCCTAGCTCCGTGAGGACGTATCCAGAGCCCACCTGGGTGACTTTCTTCTCTTTAACCAAACGCGCACGACCCGACTTGAACGTGGACGGGACCATGCCCGTAGCCCCAATGACGCGCTCGCTCCAGTCTTTGTATGAAGTCGGCTTCTCGCCCAGGTGTTGCAGCCAGTCCGAATCCTGATAGCCGTTTTTCTTCTGGGGCTGTTTGAGGTCTTTCGGGTCACAATCCTCCGCCAGCTCAAAAAGCGGATAATGCCAACGGACACAGAATGGCTCCAGCGGCGGCAGATTCCTGAGCCTGCCTTCCACGGAAAACACCCCATCCTCGCTGTGCGCTGTCATGGTCAGGACCGAATCAGGGTCGCGAGCGAAAACGCCAGATCCAGAAATACGATCCATGCTTTCCTTGCTGGCTTGGTTGCCTTTACTGAAATGTGCGCCGAAGCCGACTGCTGCGCCTGTCTCCACCGCCAGGCGCTCCATCTCGTTCATCAGCCTGGTGATGTCGCTGGCGGAATTTTCATCCTTGCGCTCTCGTCCTGCTCCCAAGAGCAGCTTGTAAACCGGATCGAGGATAACCAGGGCACAACCCAACTCTCGCGCCCGCCTGATGATTACGGGCATCAACGCCTCGACCGAGGACGCTTGCCCCCGCAGGCACATGTGGAACAGTTGTCCTGGTTCGAGCTTTACGCGCTTTGCCTGGAGCACTTCATCTCGCCGCTGTTGGAAAAACGCCTTTGCCAGCTCGAAGTTGACGTAGAGGACTTTTCCCCGAAGGCACTTTCTCCCCCACCAAGTCGTCCCCGTCGCTACGCTGACGGCCAGATCAATCAACGCCCATGTCTTAAAGCTCTTGCTGCCGCCGCCCAGCTCGATCTTGCTCGCGCCGTGCAGCATCCCCTCAACGATAACGGGTGGCATAGGCAACTTCTCCTCCGTGGCGCAGTCATCGGTTGTGTAGTCGGCATGGACTTCCCAGATGTCGCCAACCGCACGATGAAACCGAGCCACCATAGATAGCTATCGAATTGGGATTGCCCAGTTCCCGCGCCCTCCGTGTCGATGCCGTGCTGCCATGCAGGGTCTTTAGATGCTCTCGGCTGATCTGCGACCAGTTGCCATCTTTTTGCTCAAAGTAGTAGTTGCCATCGCGGATCGCATAAAGAATCCAGGGCATTCCCGGATCATTCCGCTCATAGCTCATCGTCGTCCGGATCTTGCTCTCCTTGACCAGCTTGGCCAGGGCACGCTCGTAGTCCTTTTTTTCAGGGAAGCAACGCTCCAGGAGCGACCGAATTACTTGTTTGACGACCGTCGTTTGGCCTGTTTCGACGTTGTAGGTGATGAACGTCAGCATGGATAAGCCCAATTCAGCGGCGTTTTTCAGTGCCTTGGCGGCTATCTCTATCGCCAACTCCGGATCACGGGTTGCCACTGCTTTCCGCCAATCCTCCCGGCGGACCCAGTATTTGCGCCACTTGAGAGCGAGCTGAGTTATGGTCTCCATCGAGGGCCTACCTATCGAAGCGTGACCATCGTGGTTTCCGGCGTGGTGCGCTCCATTGGTCTCTGTCCTCGTCGTCCTCACGCCCCTGAGCGCCCAGTTCAAATCCGCTCTCGACGGCGTAGTAAAACACGGTCCCTATGGTCACCGCATCGGAATCAAGCCAGCGGGATGACTTCTCAATCGAGTCCCACTTCGCGTCCGTCTCGCCTGGGCTATACTTGGCCGGGCACTTGGCGGAGAACACATGGAACAGCTCCCGCGCCTCGTCCATTCGCTCAACATTACCTCCCCACCAGTGCAGGGCGAAGCCGACGCGAAGCCAGTCCTCGTAATGCTTGGCGAAGCTGTCGTCGATCGCTGCCACCGCCGCCTGGACCAGCTCGAAGCTCGCTTCCCGTCCGGACCAGTTCCGGTTGCTCTCCTCACGACAGGCATCATCCGGGTCGTAGTCAAAGTCCTCACGACGCTCACGGCGCGTCCTCTTCTGTCCAAATCGGCTCTGGTCCATGCCCGTATCGCGCAACCAGGCGCTGTGGTTGAACTGGAGAACTGCGGCTGCGGGATTCCAGTAAGGCGCGGGGTCAAAGCTGGCAAAGCACAGACGAACGACATCCTTTCCGCTAGGGTCGGGTGCCCTGTCCCAATGCTCGATTGCGTAGCAAGCTGCCATTTCATAGTTGAGGCCGTGCTTTCGGTCGGGCACGCGGACGAACACTTTTACGCCTCTCCAGAAGGACTCAGAAACGCGAGATAAACCTGCGCATCATGCGAGACGATCTCCTTGAAAGCGTTCGCTTCTGAGCGGCTGCTGAGTCCATCGAAGTCCAGCGGCACGATGCAGGAGTAGGACTCCAGGCCGACAATCTTGCGGACAGAGAAGAGACCGCTGGCCAAAACGGCAGGCAGGTGGGCCTTTTCTTCACGAATCGCCTTCTTGGCGGACTCCAATCCTTTTGCGGCAAAGACACTCTCGAACCGATCGCGCAAGGGTTCAACCAGGTCGCGCATAATGGGCCGTTTCAATAACTCCGGCAGCAGAGCCAATGGCATCGGCTTAGGCGGGGCCGAGTAGTGGGGCACAAAGGAAATCAGCGGGAGAGGCATACTGTTCCGAGTGAAAATCGAGCTAAGTCAGCGCCCCACGGACATCTCCGCCTTCTTAAACACGCGCTCCATCTGCGTGATAAACGATTTGAGCACCGCTTTCAGGCGTGTGTGCCCCCTTGGATAGGCATCCAGAGCCGAGCGGCATTTCTCCACGAGGAACCGAACATTGTCGGCGATGTCCTCGATCAGCTGCTTCGGATCGGCCTGACTGGTCGCCTCGATCGCCGGAACCTCAGCTGCGCCCGCCGGAACCTCCGCCTGGATGGGCGCACCGGTCTCCGCGCCCATAGGTTTTTGCACTCCTCTGCTGGTTTTCTGCTGGCTGCTTGTTTTCTTCGCGGACTTGCCCTTGGTGTTCCGGGACTGGTGGCTCTCGTTTTGCTTGGTCACCGTAGACTGGGCGTCCTTGGTCGCTTCGTTCGCCTCCGTCGTTTCGGTCGGCTCGGTCGCATCCCTCGGCTCAGTGAGCCACCGGTAGGCTTGGGTCAAATCGGAAACTGTTTCCGATTTCAGTTCAGTCCGGCGCTCGAAAACCCGGATGTAGTTGCGGGCAGTCCGCTCGGTGAATCGAACATTATCTTTGAGCCATCGCAGCCAGTTGCCGCGTCCCACTTCTTTCTTGAATCCAACCAGGATTTCGCCGCTACGGATGGCGTTCTCCAGGGTCATCTTTGCCGCGCCCAGGATTTCATCATGGAGTTTGTGCAGTTCGGTGAGCAGGGCGGCGTGGGAGCGGGGTTCCGCTGGCGACAATGGCATCGGGTCAGTGGCGACATTGTGAGGCGTCGATCTAGTCGCTTGCGGTGACGAAGCGGTCTCGCTCCCAGAGTTGATGGTGGTGTCGTCCTCCCGTTTTCCGGATGGCCTGGCAGGTTCGCCAGCTTGGATCGCGTGCGCTAAGCTATTGTCCGGGGCGTCAGGGCCGGGCTTTGCCTCGCCCGGTGGGGACGTAGAACACGGATCGGCCTTGCGAGTCCTTCGCGCCGGAGGCCCTTTCGCTGGTGTCAGCGCCGTCGCTGTGTCGTCCTTACCCGGTCCATCGAGCAGTCCGTTGACGTGATCGGCATCCAACTGCAAAAAGACCTCGCAAAACTCACGGAAGTTTCCTGCGACGGCTAGATACAATCCCGTGTCCCGGATTGGCCGAAGCAATAGGACCAACTCGGATTCCGAAATGGCTCCGAGCATTTTCTCGCACTCTTCGGCGAGAGCGACGCGCTGTTCATCCGTAATGGATGGAGTTTTCCCTTTGCGTCGCACCAGCGCGGCTTCCAGGTTTCCGAGGATCGTCTCAAGGGTCCGATGCGGCTTATCCGGGCACCCACCTTCGGCTGAGGCCGAGATGGCATGCGGCGTTGGTGTTTTCGTCGGGTCTGCTTCCAGGCTGCTGCCACTGTCGTCCTGCGCTCCGTTCCGGATCTCGCTCCCTCCGTTAGGCCGATGCTCAAGTCGATAACGCAGCCTCTGACGCATCAGAGCATTCGCGATTGCTGCGTCACGTTGCGCGGTGGCGTTGGTGGCGGGTCCATTTTGCGCACACCCGTTCGGGTTCTTGCCTTGGTGATTATTCTCAGGTTTGCCCGATTGGGCGATCGGCGCTTTGTTGACTGGGGCAGACTGCTGGGGTTTACTAGCCTCAGCTGAGCTTGTGGTCTGAGTGGCTGCGGGTTCTGCTTTGGCCCCTGGCGCGGTCGCACGCGCTTCGGGCTTTTTTGTTGTTTCATTGTTCATTGCTTGAGGCCCCGTTTGTTTCATAGTTTGGACCGCCGTTTGGTGCGGCAGCACCGCCGGACTTCCCAGATTGCTGGCTGCGAATGAAATCATCGATGGACTGCAAGTCCCAAAGGCGAACACCACTCTTTTGCCCCTTCACTCGCAGCAAGTAGCCCCGAATTTTGCCATCGGCAAATAGGTTATAGATAGTGCCTCTTTTGAGACCACGAGTGGCCTCCACATCCCTTGTTCGGGCAAATTCTGGCTTAAGTCTGTCTACTTCTGCCGGTCTAACGGGATCGGTCGTCAACTGATGGCTCATGTGCTGACCTTTCGGTTGAATCACCGGAACAGAGTCAAGCTGCTCCAAGTGAACTTACTCAGGTCACGCTAGCTGGAACGGCGGATTGCCCACCATTACGGGGTTCGGGGCCTCCGCTTTTTGTCGAAGTGAGCTTTCTTCCGATGATACCTCGCGAGGATGTGTAGCAGAAAAAGCCAAAAATGCTGCTGGCCGCGAGGTAGAGCGGCTAGAGCGTGCAATGAGTTCTGGCCGATAGGCCAGTGGTATTCCGGATGAGACCGAGCGCGTGATTCCGGGGCAGGATAAACAAAAACCGCTCCATTAGGAGCGACGAATTGCAGCTTTTCACCTACCTCTCGAACGCGAAATTTTTTACCTGAGTAGCTTGGTAACTCCAGTTTTCGATAGCACCGCTGAGTGAGGGCTCCCTCATCCAACAGGTGGTCTGGACCGTTCAGATTGGGAAACCTATGCAGAACGATAGACAGTAATCCGCTCTTACTCACCGAGCATAGCTCTGGAAGCCCATGCAGAGCGTCCACCCACCCGGTCACGAGGAAAACGTCTAACTCATCATAGGCAGGCGACACCTTGGAGCTGGGTCGCTGTTTGAGCGCCTTCCCAAACTGCTTGAAGAAGCTAAGATCCGCCTGATCTGCTGCCTCCGTAATGGTTTTCCTAACCCACGCTTCTCTGAGCACGCCTTGTCGCGGAAAGCCAAAAAAATCTGTGAACCGGATCCGGTCGTAAATCGCCTTCCTCCGCTGATCGTAGCTTCCACCTTTTGAGCGGTTAATCCGGTCCCACCACACGACAGCGGGCCGGAGCGCCACCCCGAAGGCGCTGTCGTAGACGGTGCCTCTGAGCTTCTCCATCGCTTCATCATCACGAATCGAACATTCACCTTCACTCCTGAGCTTGGGTTTCGGCCTCATCGCCGCAAGGTCAGCCTCTGTTGGGAATTTCCAGTCCATGCTCACCTGCCTTTCGACGGCGGTTTCGTAACATCCGGCAGCTTGTCGATGGCCTGGATCTTCGTCCCGAACTCGATATGGGTATACAGTCTAGACACCGCTTCGCTTTCGTGGCCGATTATATCTCGTGCGACCACGTCACTGACCCCCGCGTTCTTAAGCAGACTCGTGGCAGTGTGGCGCAAACAGTGAAAGCTTAGCCCTCCAACCTGGCGTTTGGCAGATCGCCCTTCCTTCATAGCAACATGAGGGCGGGGAGCAGCCAGGCCCGCAGCGACCAGGAGTTGGTAGAATTGATTTGAAAGCGTGCCGCCATGCTGGCTGCGCTGCTTTGCTCCGTAGGCGCTTGGAAAAAGTGGGGCAGACGGCTCGTCAGAAGCTGGTAGTTTCTCAAGATATTCCAGCACGGGTTTGGCGATCGGAAGCACAACCATGCGGTCGGTCTTGCCGGTTAAGACCGTCATCTCCCGCTCCTGCAAATTCACATTGGCCCATGTGAGGAGTGCGAGGTCTCCAATTCGTAACCCGGTGTAGAGGCCCGCCAGGATCATGCCGCGCCACTCGTCTCCTGCGACCGCAAGCAGCCGTTGAATTTCGGGTAAGGTGAAGGCACGACGCTTGCTGGACTCCGCCTTCAAAATCTTCACCTTTTGCGCCTCGTTGACAGAGACCATTCCATCATTGCGAGCTTGGTTGAGTGCGCTCCGGATAATCTTCAACGCCGTATTCGTAGAGCATGGACTGAACTTTGCAGCCATCCACGCTCTGAATTGACTGACCTCCCTGGAGGTCAAGTGCGCTATGTCCTTATTGGCAGCTGGACCGAGAAAACTGAGGAAATGCTCCGCAACGCCAGCGTAGCGCTCGTAAGACTTTGGTGCGATCTCCAGTTGCTTGGACTTGAGCCAATCCGAGAGGAAATCGCGAATCGAACTGGATGCGAGCGTCTCGCCTACAGCTGCAAGCACGTCGTTCACTCCGCCTGCAATAATTGCCCTGGCCTTCTCCTCGGTGAGTTTTCCTGCGCTGGCCAGCGACGAGGCGTTCTCCCAAGTGGCGGCAATTTGTTTCGCTTGCTTTTTGTCCGGCGTGCCTGTGCTCTTGAAATGGCGTTTGCCGTCAGGTGTTGTAAATGCGCAAAACCAGTTAGGCCGACCAGGCTGTTTGTGGAGGCTCGCCACGCGCATAACACTTGCATAACAACCAAAGGTGTCAAGGTCGGCCAAATGCCCCACAAATTATGGCTATTTCCGTTATTGTTGATTCAGATGCGAATCGAGGGTTCGAATCCCTTCGCTCGCTCCAATTTTTTAATTCTTCCATTGCCGCAGCATTCGCTGCTCTACACCTTGCGGCAGACCCCTACTCTATAGAAGCTCAAGTCAGCTCCGTCTTTCTACCAAAGCAAAACGGGCTCAGTAGAGACAGACGACGCGGCCCAAGCGGCCATAACGCGCTATCCACAGATCCATGCTGGCCTGCCGCTGGTGACAATTGGCACCGATCCCTTGCAGGTCAACGGGGGCTTTCACGAACCGTGCCCGAATGCATTCTCGCTCCTGCTTGAGGAACGGGCCGCTCCTCTGCCGCAACCCAGAGCACGTCCTTGCCATCACCCAACCGGGCGTGAGATAAGACCGAGCATGAAGGCGAAGTCTGAGAACCAAAACTTCCTGCCGCCCCAGGGATTCTACTCCAGACGCGATTTCGCGACGCGCATCGTCGCCGGTGCAGGCGCGTTGCTGTTACCTTGGCCGCGAAGCGCTGCGGGGCTGGCTGAATCGACAGGCACCCTCCAGTTCGGGCTGATCGCCGATGTCCATCAGGACATCATGCACGATAGCGAAACGCGTCTCAGAGCTTTCGTCGACCGTATGAAGTCTGACCGGGTCGATTTCATTCTCCAGATGGGGGACTTCTGCACTCCAGTGGATCGAAACCAGCCATTCATGGACATCTGGCGATCCTTCTCCGGCCCGCGCTACAGCGTGTTGGGCAACCATGATATGGACGGCGGATTCAGCCGCCAGCAAGCCCTAAAATTCATGGAGATGCCGGGGACCTATTATTCTTTCGACCATCGAGGGGTGCATTTCGTCGTGCTCGACGGGAATGATCCTGGTCCAGGACAGAAGCCGTATTACCGTTACATCGCCGAAGACCAGGCAAAATGGCTGACGCAGGATTTGGCGGCGACGCAGTTGCCTGTCCTGGTGTTTTCGCACCAACCGCTCGACCACGAAAAATGGGGTGTTGAAAATCACGCCCAGATCCGTTCCATCCTGGAGCACGCCAACCAGGGTGACGGGAAGAAGGTGGTCGCCTGTTTCAGCGGGCACCTGCACCGCGACTACTGCCGGATCATCAACGAGATTCCTTACGTTCAAATCAACAGCGCCGCCTATTTTTGGATCGGCTCAGCCTTCGCTCACACTCGCTATGGTGAGGCGATAGAAAAGGCCCATCCGGCCATCAAAAACACGGTGCCCTACCGAGACCCGCTCTGGGCGACGGTGACGATTGACTTCGACCGAAAGGTCATGGCGATCCAAGGGAGAACGAGCGAGTTCGTTGGGCCATCGCCTTGGGAACTAGGGGCCGACCGCAAGGAGTTCGAGGCCGAGACCGTCGCCCCCGCCATTTCCAATCGCCGCTTGACCGTATGAGACCGACCTTGGCGATCATTGCGGGCTAGGTCGTGTGGACTATCATCTGGCTTGTGGGCAATTCCACGCTCAGGACGGTCGGTGTTCTGCCCAAGGACACATCGGCACGCATTGACTCGGCTGTGGCGCTGGGCACCTTGATTGGCATTAGCGTCGTTTGCTCAATCGCTGCCGGGGCCGTCGCGATGGTAATATCGCGAGGTCCCTCGAAATATCCGTCGCTGATTCTCGGCCTCCTTCTCCTCCTGACCGGTGTTGCTGTGGAGTGGAGTGTGTTCGCGCTGATGCCCATTTGGTATCACATCGTGTTTCTCGCGCTGTTGATTCCAATAGTGCTGGTTGGGGCTCGCTTGGTGAAGCGCGGTTAAAGTGTCGAGTCGAAGCGTTGGCCCCCGAAGCACTTGAGCTTCTTCGCGTTGGCTCAGCCGAGCTCCCTTTGGGCGAACACCTTTATCGCTGCGGCCGTAAACTCCGGAAGCCGGAGATGGTAGGCTTCATACGCCTTGCGCAGCTCGGAATCGACAATGAGCTGGCTGTGACCGGCATAGGACTCCCGTGTCGGCGTCCAGAATTGTTTAAGCCAGCGGTGATGGCGTCGGATAACTCCTTGCACTTCGTCTGAGTCGGCGGCCAACGGTCTCTCCATCAACCCCACGAGATCCCGGCAAATCTCGGCGAAAGCTTTGCCGGACTTCTCCCAATCCGCTTTGGACCAGTCCTTGACCCGCGCTTTGGAGCGGGCGATCTCGTCTTTCATTCGGCTTCCGAAGCGGTCGATCAAATACTGCTCGTGCTTGGCCTGCTGTTCCGGGCTGAACCCGGCAAATAATTCCTGACTTTTCATTTTCTTTGCTCCTTTCAAGTGCTCGATGGTGTTGTCGATGGTCCGGATGAGCGCACGGGTCCGGGCCAGGCTCTGGCGCAGGATCTTCCGGTGCGATTCCAGAGCCGCGATCCTGTCGAAACTCGGTCGGCCCAGAATGCGTTTGATCTCTTTCAGCTCAAAGCCCAGCTCCCGGTAAAACAGGATTTGTTGGAGCGTCAGCAGCTGCGGCTCTTCATAGAACCGGTAGCCGTTGGCCCCATAGTAGGCCGGTTTCAACAGACCCGCTTCATCGTAAAAATGAAGCGTGCGCACGCTGACGCCCGACATCGTCGCCAGTTTCTTGACTGTGTAAGCCATCGTTCTTTTCCTCGCCGACACCACCAACTGTGCCAGTGACTGGGAACACTCTCAGGGCTGACGTAGCGGGAGAGTCAAAGGATTTTTACAGGGCCGGCCAGCAGGCTCCGGTGCTGGCGACGCTGCGCATCAAATTTCGTGGACCCGGAGGCTCGATGGGCGCAATGGGCCTGCTGGAAAACACACCGGAGAGTTGTAATAGCACCTCAGCACCGGCGGGGCGACCCTCCGGATCATGAAAAGGGAATTTCGGAAGCAGTTGCTCGCCATCATGCCTGTCGTTATCGGGGTGAGCGCTGTTGGGAGCGGCTGGAGCGCGTCAAGCGAGGTAAAACCCCGGTGACTGGCTCGTTGGCATGTTTTGGTCGGTTCAGTTTCAGTGCTATGATGCTCGCATGAGCGAAAGAGCAGAAATCGCGCACGAAGGTAACGAGTTTGCCGGGAAAAGGGTTCTCGTTACGGGCGGTAGCAAGGGAATTGGCGAAGCCGTTGTGAACCGCCTGCGACGTGGCGGGGCGACCGTGCTTGCCACCGCGAGAAGCGACCCACGGGAGAGCGATCCAAAGCAGTTCATTCAAGCGGATGTCTGCACCCGTGCCGGAGCGGATCAGATCATCAAAACGACACTCGAACGACTGGGCGGGCTCGACATTTTGATTAATAACGCTGGCGGCTCGTCTGCTCCAGGAGGCGGCGCACTGGCATTGACTGACGACCTCTGGCAGAGGGAGTTTGAATTGAATTTCTTCTCCGCCGTGAGGCTGGACCGAGGCTTTCTGCCGTCGATGCTCAGCCAGCGCTCAGGAGTCATCATCCACATTTCTTCTATTCAGCGAACTTTACCCCTTTGGGAGTCCACGCAGGTAACGCTGTGCGACCATGATAGCTAAGATCACTTATTACCTGGATGTGATTTCCTCCTGGTGCCACTGGGCTGAACCGACCTGGGCGGAGTTGAAGCGTCGTTACTCGGATCGAGTTGAGTTTGAGTGGCAGATTGCGTTACTGGGGCCGGAGGGCTAGCGCGATGACCGTCGCTACTCCGTGATCGACCCGGTGAGCCGATGGCCGCAGGGAACAAACCCAGCCTTTTGCAGAGCGTAACGCGAGGCCAGATTATCGGGATTACAGCGTGCGGCGGGGATTGCGCCGAGCGCACGACAGGCCCGCTTCAATTCCTGGACGAAATACGCACCGAGGCCGCGTCGCCGAAAAGGTTCGGTGACCTCCATGTGCAGGTCGCCATACGGGCGGTTATAGTGAAACAGGATGCCACCCTGGCCGACCGTTTCGCCATCCATGACGAGCTGCCAATCGCCGCCACCGCTACGTTGGTCGATCGCCGCGTGAATTTCAGCTCCCGGTGTGACCTGGCGCATCGTCGAGCCATTCGCGGGCAAGTCGGTCGTGAATTTGTCCTCGAACAGAATGCTTTCGCTCACCACGTCACGGGACCATGCGAAGAGCATGTGTGCGAGCAGCGCTCCATTCGACTGCGTTTCGATATGGCGGACGCCGGTCTGCGCCAGCAGCGCCTCGAACAGCCTGAAAACGTGCGACCGCTGTTCCGGGGAGACGTAAAACTCGATGAGCGTAGGCCGCTCGCGCCAGGGACCGCCGATCGCTTTGGTGCCGAACCCCACGAGCGCACCATCGACGTAAAGCGCAAACGTCTCCGCCCAACCGGCCCGTGCGTGAATCTGGTAGAACATCATCTGGCAGCGCATTTCGGTGCAATAGCGCTCGCGCAACGCAAGCACCGCGTCGTGAGAGCACGGGATGGCGTCAAATCGCATGGGAGCAAAGAGTAAAAGCCCGCCACGTCGATGACAAGGGAATGACATGATGCCCCACGACCGCTGGCTCCGGTCTTGTTCCCACCGTCCTGGCGTTCACTCATCTGACGCTCGGTAGAAAGCCACCTTCCCATCGCCGGTCAGTCCGAACGTGAAGAACCGGTTCTCGTCGCCAGTGGCCATGCGAAAAGAGCACAATCGCGAAACCTGCGCACCAAAGGCTTCACGATCGGAATCTGACGGCTCCTCACTGATGATGCGGCTGTCGCGGGATCGTCTGTTGGGCGTGTTGTGATTTTCACGTCCACAACGCGGCTTGTTGTTGCCAGCGTCGGTTTTTCCGCAACCAGTCACCCTGATGCGCGGTCGAGCGAAAGTTACCTGACAAAACCTGACAGCGCCGGTGCGTGAAAACCGTATGTAAGTTCGTGCAGGCTAGTTTTGGCGATTTCGCTAACTTGCTGAACATGTTGATGATCGCCACCTTACGAGGGAAGTGGCGAAGTTGTCCGAGCGGTTTCGAATCCTTTCGCTCGCTCCATTTTTTTAATTCTTCCATTGCCGCAGCATGCGCTGCTCTACACCCTGCGGCAGCCTCCTACTCTATAGAAGCTCAAGTCAGCTCCGTCTTTCTACCAAAGCAAAACGGACTCAGTAGAGACAGACGACGCGGCCCAAGCGGCCATAACGCGCTGCCCACAGATCCATGCTGGCCTGCCGTTGGTGACAATTGTCACCGAATCCGCACTCCGCACCTACCTCCTGGGGGAGGAATGCCTGGTTGACTGGCTCCCCCCATCCTTACTGGCGGGGAACGTGGGACCTTTGGCGATTGAAATTCGTTCAGAGCAAATTGCTCTCAATTGCTGAACAGCTTGGAAAGATTCCCACTCCCGGCCGACAGTCACAACGCAGGCCGATTTATCCGTACGACACACCCAGCACTCTTAACTCTTCACCCTGGAACGGCGCCGGATCGCCCGCTCTCTTGGATAGCAGTGCTTTGGCTATTGGCGAACCCCAGCTGATGGAACCGTGGTCAGGATCCGCCTCATCCACTCCCACGATTCGGAACGTCTCTTGGTGGCCATCCGGATACATCACATCAACGGACGCGCCAAAACCAACTTTGCTGCGGTCGACCGGAGGTTCCGTGACGACGATGGAAACCAGGACCTCCTGCAGATGACGAATCATGGCGTCAAGTTTCTGGCGTTGAGCTCGTCGGTCGTTATCGGTTTCGTCGCTGGTGGCCGTCCAGGCGCGACGCTCTTCCGCTAAGGACTCGAGTTTTTGGCGGAGCTGGGCAGCTCCTTGCGGCGTGATCAGATTCCTGGTCCCGTGTGGAATCTGGCGCCGCACGAACGGCATCTCTTCTGCACCGGAATCGTCGGACTCTCGAGTGAAAGCCTTGCTCACAAGGGACAAGGTAAAGCGATATCGAGAGTCATCAACCGGAAATCCCGCAGCCTGGCGTTGCGTTTCGAGGCGGTTTTCGAATTGAGAGGGATGGGGCGGCGAGGGATTTGGGTCATCCGCGGGGATCGCGTTCGCGGAGGGCCATGCGGATAAGTGACTCAGCGCCGCCTGCGCCGGGGCAACGCCGGGCAACGCCGGGGCAATCCCGCATCAACCCCGCACCAAGGCCGCTCCGTGACCGGCCTTGCACCGGCCTTGCACCGGCCTTGCCTCGAATGATCCCCCTCTAAACGTGCCCAATGGCGCCCCCAGGCCCGCGCAAGCTCAGGGTTGCCCAAACAATAACCAACCTCCTCGAATCGAGCAGGTTAGATCGTCCCCGAACGCTCCGATGGATCTCGAAGAGGTAAAGCTATCGAAGGGCGCTTGCGAATCAGGTACTTCCGAAATGTCGCACACCGTGAGTGCAAATAGCTCTCGTTCACGACCGGGGTCCTCAGGGCTTTGCTAAACTCCACGGGCCCAATGACGGGCGGGCAAAAGAGGCTTGTAGAACCTGCCTGGCTCGCTGAATGCACAAGAATTGGTGCGCCCGCTCACGTCGTCACGTTGTGGTACCGTCAAGGCGCCTCTTGGATGCGGTAGAAACGCTGCGTTGCTCCGTCCAGACGCGGATTGACCCATTGCCAACGTTCGCGAGTCGGGATGTTGGTAAAAATTGTCGTCCAGCTGGCCGATGGCACGTTGGTCGTTGCCCAAATAAAATGGGTTCTTCCAGCAACCAGATTGTCCGCCGTGAGGACGAACGCGCCCTCCGGGCTGATCGCCGCGGACTGGATCCGGGGATTCGAACGGTAGGCCGCCCACATCTCATCGACGAACGCGCGTTGCGGAGAATTGTAACCACCCCCTCGTAAGACTCCCCAGGCCTGGCCCTGCAGGAAATCGTTATCCAGGGCATAGCCGAACACGGCTTCGATGGCCGCGCGGTCTTGAGGGTCGTCCGCGGTGGTCATCCAGCGATCGACATAAGCGAAGAACTGCGGGTGATTCCACGCCTCTTCCATCCCCGGAATCAAGCGCGCGGCGAGCGCCTCTCCAATCCAACAAGCGCTCGTGCAGCACCGTCGGTACTGTTCACCGAGGATGCTCTTCCATTCCGGTGGCGGCAGGTGTTCGTACGGCCCCCAACCCGAGGAGATGCTTTCGCCCCCGATCCCCGCATGACCGGCATAAACGGCGGCGGCCGGTGTCGAGTGCCAGGATTGTGTGTAAGTGCCCGCTGGGGGAGTTTCCGTGACCCAGATCGTTTGCATGTCTTCGCCGAACGCAGCCGAGACGTCTTTCATCTTCGGTTCGTTCAGCAGACAGCCCGCCAGCAGAATGGGAAACTTACGCCCGGTCCCATGCCCGCCTTGGGCTGGCCAGCCCGGATGCCCATTCTCGACCAGGCCAAACAGGTCGATTCCGTATTGAACCAGATAGATCAGCAGAGACTCTTTCTGTGCTGGTGGAAAATCCAAGGTCAGGAGGAGTCCGGCGAAGGACATGACGTAGCCATTCTCGCGCCCGTAGCTGGGCATGTATTCGGCAGGGACATCAAAGTTGAAGAAAACGGAATCGATCCAGGGCCGTCGAAGATACGCCTCAAACTCGGCCAGGGCGGGCACATTTTCTACCTGGGGGAGCGTGGGCAACAGATCGCGAGACAAGTCCCGCGAGCGGTAGATTTTTTGCGCGCCTTGGGCGTAGGAAGGTCGGAAGGCGTCCGGGGGTTGGGGAGCGTCGACACTGGTAAGGATCGAGACCGATGCCACCGGGCTTACCGCCGTATCAAAAGGACGCATCACCGCGGGCAAGCTCGAATCGGCACTGCGCGACGAGACCAGCTTATTCCCGGGCGTCAGCGTGATTGGAGGGTAAACTCTCAGTGCGGGCTCGTATCGTCCGGAGGCGAGTCGATCGTCAAACCCGCTGCGCTGGCGGTTGGGTTGGATATTGAGCATCGACCCGTGCCGTCCGTTGCTGGGGGTTGGCAACGGCTGGATGTCCACCACCGTGGCTTCTCCCACGACGTAATAGTCTCCGTTGACAAATTGCCCTACGGGAACTTCCTGAGAAAAGGTCCAGGTAATCCCGTCTTTGGAAATGGTTTTCATCCGCGGGAGTTGCTCGAGGGAAGGTGTGAGTGGTGGCTGGTCCTTCGTATAGAGCTGGACCGCTGGCTCTTGGAGTGCCGCCCCTTTTGGAGGAACAACGCTCCCGTTTGCGCCACCGCCGATAACGCCAGCCAAAAGGTAAGCGAACGCGACGCGGAGCTTTGCTTGTCCGAGCGGAAGGAGCGTCTGCGGACGCGCTCGCTGACGTCTGCCGAATCTTAATGCGACCTGGTGGTAAATCATTTGCCGTGTCGTGTCCTCAAAATAGGTTTCTCTTCCCGGCCAAGATGGGGACAGGCCCTTACCTGGGCTGGGACCGAGCCCGATCATTTGGCCATGGCGCTGCGTCCAGGTCAACGATCGGTAACACCTAAAACCGGGAGAGTTAAATACTGGCTGAGATTAAGGAGCGCGGCTGTCTCGTCAGACCAGCCGCAGACGTACCGCTTTTCAAGAGCGTTTCGAACAAGACGAAGCGTTGTCCCCGGAGGGGCGGCGGCTGCGGCTAGACTCGTCGGACTCGCCATAACCGCGCCCCGTGGAAGGTATTGCGGCTGACCTCACCACTTTTCATCACGCTCCTCAAAACCCTTCTTACTAAATCCTCGATTGTAAAACCGCGATAAGTTATCGAAACATTCCGAGGGCTGGTCTATCTTCAACCGTTATGAACCCACGAAGATCTATGTCGCTGCAATTGGGATGCGCGCTTGCCCTCTTCCTCAGCATCGCGAGTGTCCATGGCGTTCCGGACCCGTCCGAGAGTTTCCGGCCGGGTGCAGTCTGGCTGGACACCGGGGGGCAGCCGATCAATGCGCATGGCGGTGGGATGCTATTTCACAAGGGCACGTATTACTGGTATGGCGAGAACAAAGAAGGCCTCACCTGGCTGCCCGAATCGACGAAAGCGTGGGACGGGTACCGGGTCGATATCACAGGGATCCGCTGCTATTCGTCAACGGACCTGAAACGTTGGAAAGATGAAGGACTCGTCTTAAAAGCGGTGACCAATTCTCCGGCACACGACCTCCACCCGTCCAAGGTCTGCGAGCGGCCCAAAGTGGTGTTCAATCGGTCCACCAAGAAGTTTGTGATGTGGGTTCACATCGACAGTGAAGATTACAAAGCCGCTCGGGCGGGCGTGGCGGTGGCCGATCGGCCGACTGGGCCCTTTGTTTACCTGGAGAGTGTCCGCCCTGAGGGCCAAGAGAGTCGCGACCAAACTGTCTTTCAGGATGACGATGGGAAAGCGTATCGCATTTATTCCTCGGAGAACAATGACACGACTTACATTTCTCTTCTAACAGACGATTATCTTAAACATAGCGGCCGATTCGTCCGCGTCTTTGAAAAACGTCGCATGGAAGCACCGGTCGTGTTCAAACGCGCCAGGCAGTACTGGTTCATCGGTTCCGGTTGCACCGGATGGGACCCCAATCCGGCCCGCGCCGCGGTGGCTCGATCGATATGGGGGCCTTGGACAGAGTTGGAAAATCCCTGTCTCGGTCCGGGTGCAACGAATACGTTCGGGGCGCAAAGCACCTTTGTGTTCCCCGTGGCGGGCAAATCCGACACGTGGATCTTTATGGCCGATCGGTGGAACAAGAATAACCTGCCGGATTCGCGCTACGTCTGGCTTCCTCTGCAGTTTCGAAAGGACCGTCCCGTGGTGCCATGGTCCGACACGTGGGACATCACGAAACTGCGGCAGCCCAAGCGAGCCAGACTGCTGAAATGAAAGGTCGTTCGTTGGCAGGCTGACATTGGATACTGCCAGTCTCTGAAGCAACCCGGGACGTCCATTGCCGCCCTGACGGATCTGGCCCCGTCCGACGGAGATCTTCCACCGGCGACGAGAGGGCCTGCAACAACTCACGCGACCCAAGTCGCTCGGAAGGCCGCGCCGCAACCTTCCAAGCGTTCCTTCCTCAAGGACACAGCTCCCTCCCCCGCTCTGCTGGAGACCTGGACGCGGACGATCAGTCTGACCCCGGGCGACGGTGTTCGCCGTGAGCCCCGCCCAGTAATTTGGCCGCGTCGTTCAGCCCTCGTCGGAGCGCGAGTTGCGCCGCTGTCATTCCCTGGCCATTTCTGGCGTTGGGATCGGCTCCGTGCGCGAGCAGGAGCTGAACAACTTCCACGGCCTTTTCCTCGTCCTCTGGGAGCCGCATCAGCAGCGTCTCTCCATTGGGAAGGGTCGCTTTCGCGAGGTCCGGCTGCGCCGCGAGCACGTCACGCAATGGCTCCACGTTCCCGAGAAACGCGAGGTGCCAAACATGGCGTGTCAAAGGGCCCAAGAGTTGGATCATCTGTGGCTTCTCGGACCAGATAGCGAAGCCGAGCGGCGTGGCACCATAGTCAGACTCTTGCGCATCCACGTCGGCCCCCCGTTCGATCAACAACTTGGCGACTTGGGGTGAACCAGAATAACCGCAGACATGCAATGGGCGTTGGTTTCCATGTCTTCGATCTGCGACATCGGGCGACATGCCAAGGTCAAGCAGCAACTCCGCAACGTCCGCACGATCGCGTTCGGCCGCCAACATGAGCGGGCCAGGCGCCAATAGGTACTCCGGACGCGCGCGTTTAAGTCGTTCCGCTTCCGCACGGTCGAGTCGAAAGCATGCAACCTGAAACGCATCGTCCGGCGCCACCCGGGCGTGACGGGTCTCGGCACCGTGACGGGCAAGCAATTCGGCCAGTTCCCGATAGCCCCGTTGCATGGCTTCTTCATAAAGGGTCTGTTGCAGAAAACGCTTGTCGCGAGCGGGCGCGGCATTCGGGTTGGCGCCGTGTTCCAGAAGCCACGCGGCCAGGGCGAGATCGTTGTTCTTGACGGCGATATCGAGATGCCAGCGAGCGCCGCAGCCGTAACCGCCCATGTCGAGCATCGACCAGTTCGGATCTTGCCAATCTGATTGGCGGCCGCGTCGCACGGAATGCTCATACATCAGTTTCATGAACCACAGAATCTTCCCGTGGAAATGAATATTGTAGACGACCTGCATGTCGTACGGTTGCGCGCCCCGTTCCAGGAGCAATGGCACGAGTGCATCTCGGTGTGGATGGGGAGACCGATTCTCTTCCCCCTCTCCGATGACACCGACCAGCGATGTGTATCGGCTGTCGCCAGCCATGAAATAGGCATTGGGATCCGCACCGTGGTCCAGTAACGCCCGCGCAATCGCGACCGCATTAGCCTCGGCCACGGCGGTGGAAAGCCTGGCAAAACAGAGAAACAGCAGCGGTTCCCAACGCTTGGGCCCATTGTCTTTCAGAACGTCGTTTTCACTCCCTGGCCCGGAGCGATCCGGTCCGGGAGCGCTGTATTTCTCTCGCGCGGCCGTCGGTCGTTCGGCGAGGCGGCGCTGAACTTCCGCGAGCTCTCCGCAGACGACCGCGGTGAACAAATTGTGGCGAGCGATTTCCGGGCGTTGCTTGAGCAATCGCACAGCGGCGTGGCGTGCGATTCTGAGGTCATAGCCACCGCGCACGTGATGGTCAGGACAGGCGTATTCCAAAAAGCGGGCCACAAACTCGTCGAGGGCTTCTTTCATGGCCGAAGACGTTGCGGGATCGTTCGCTTCTTTTTCGGTCAGCGATTCGACGTGGCGCTTAAGCTTGGGCCAGCTGTCGAATCCGTATTCGCGTGCGATCACAAGCTGGGCATCGGCCAGCGCGAACTGAGGCACATTGGCAGGCGGTGACGCGGTACCAGCGGGCTTTGCTGATTCTAAGGCAGCTTCAGCAACCTTTGGATGGACCGCTCGAACGCGCTGGAGCGCTTCAGGGTCTTTCGCATGAAACGCATGGAGGAGATCTCGCGCCTGATACTTCAAATGGTCCAGGCTCGGTCGGGACGGCAATGATTTGGATGGCATACGAACTTCTTTCGTTACGCCTGGTGTCCGCATTTTCAGGCAGAAAGTAAGTTCGCAAACTTACGGTTTCATCAGAGGTGGACTTCTGTCCTTTCCGCGGACCGGATGCGCCCTATGCGCGACGCGAGAGTATGGAATGGCCAGAGGGTAATCAAGATCGAATGCGGTCAATTTCCCGGAAGGACGCAGTGAAAGAAGCTCGGCGTTTCAATGCCGAGGGGTTCAGGAAAGGCAATGTTTAGTCCTGTCAGGGACGCTGGAATCGGTCTCACAGACAGGGTGTTTCCGCGAATCGGTGTTTGCTGCGGCCAGGCTTCGTCGGACTCGCCCTAGCCGCTCCGTGGAGGATATGGCGAGTGACTTCGTCCACGTTGTATCACGCCCTTCGTATTTACGGCGCCGAGTTTGTATTGATAAGACGCTTCTACTGACGACAAAATCCCACCCATGACGCCGCTCCAATTTCTTCCGTCCACGCTGGCGCTAGGGTTTGTTCTCTTGGGCAACGGCACGCTGCCAACAGCCACGGCCGAACCGATCCTTCTGAATTCACTGGCGCGACTCCAACAGACGCCGCCGGCCTCGCCCGACGCGTTTGATTTCGTTGTCACCGGAGATACTCATTCCAACCGCCAACTTGTCTACCAAACCGACCTGTTCAAAGGAATGATCCGGGAATGGAACCTTCTCCAGCCGGCCTTTGCCCTCGAGGTTGGAGACCTGGTTTTGGGAGGATCGGCGAACAACGTGCCGCCGCAATGGGACCTTTTTGAGAAGACGATTGCGGAATGCCGCGTGCCTTACCTGTCGGCCCCGGGCAATCATGATATCAGCGACGCCTTGTCCGAGCGCCTCTGGCAGGAACGCATGGGACGTTCATCATGCTGAATACCGAAGAAGTCGATGCGCTCGATGTCATTTCCGACACGCAGTTTGCCTGGCTGAAACGGGAACTGGAATCGACCCAGGCGAAGAACATCCTGATTTTCATGCACCAACCCTACTTCGTCTCTTACGACGATCCCGGCAAGATCGAGGAGGTCTGGGCAGGACGCTGGAAACGAATGGCGGACCTGTTCCAAGGGCATCCCGTGCGCGCGGTGTTTGCGGGTCACCAACATGGCTATCGCGACTTTGGCATTCGCAACGGCGTGCATTACGTGATCTGCGGAGGCGGAGCGCGATTTGGCCAGGGCGGTGAGGCGGAGGGCCGGTTTAACCATTACCTGTTCGTTCGCGTGCGAGGCGACCAGGTGAACTGGGCCGTGATGAAACCGGGTGCCGTCCTTCCACCCGATGTGTTCACTAACGATCGGGCGGCCGAGTTGCACGCTCTACGGCATGAATGGATCGTTTGCGACGAGGTCACCGTGCCCACAGGCCAAGGGGTCGACCGTGATGTCACCGTCCATATCACCAACTCTCTCGCTGCACCCTTCCGTTCCTCCGTAACGTGGACCGTCCCGGACGGATGGAAGGTTGAGCCTGTCGCCAAGGATTACAGCGTGGAAGGTCATGGGAAAGTGGACATTCAGTTTCATGTCCGAGCGGAGTCACCGGACAAGGCTCGTTTTCCCGTTCCTTCTTTCAAGACACGCTACGCGAACACCCAGTTTGGCCCTCCCGTAGACGTCACTCTGGATCTTCCGTTGATCCCCGTTGCCGCAGCGCCTCGCGCCCGGCTTCCCGTTCACATGGATGGAGTGCTGGACGAATGGAACGCGGCAGGCCCAATGGCGTTGACGTATCTCTCCGGCTTTGAAACCGGTGCCTACGATCCGAGTGATCTCAGCGGCCAATGTCGTGCCCTATGGGACGACCAAAACCTGTATTTGGCCTTCGAGATCACCGATAACGACCATTGCCAGCCGTATGCCGGAGATATCGTTTGGCTGGCGGACGCCATTGAGTTCGGGATCGATCATTGGGCCTGGGGCATATCTCTCACCCAAGCTGGACCGGAAGTCTTTTCTTACATCGGAGAGGGCCTTTCCGCGGAGACGGTGAACAAGGACGTGCGACTCGCTGTGCGCCGCAATAGCGGCAAGACCACCTACGAAGTGGCCATCCCCGCCCGTTTGAATCGACCCTTACGCCTCAAAGCGGGGGAAACCTTTCAGTTCCGAGTCCAAGTGGCGGACCGAGATAGCTCCAATGCGCGTCACGAGATTTCGCTGACTCCAGGCGGTGTGGAGGCTGGAGGTATAAAGGTCCTGTTAACCGAGTGACACGCGGTATTGGACCGCGCGAACGCTCGCATCGAACTCGCTCCGGAGTCGTTGCTGAAACCATGCGAAAGAAGGTCGGCGCTTGGCGGAGAAGAGATGGCTAGCCCGGCTGCGGTGATAATCCGAGGCGCCAAACCGGGCGATCGGCACCTGAAATTGCGGAGCCTTTTCCAGCAGGTCGGCCCAGTGGTGTTCGAGTTTGGTGTCGGCCATCGCGAACCAGATTTCTTCTAGCGTGGCGATCCGAAGCAGGTAATCGATATGCCAATGCGGCTCAGCGCTGGATTCCAGGTGATGGCTCAAACGAGCTCGCAGCCCCCCAGATCCGAGCGCGCTGCCCACATAGAGATAAAACCCGGGCCGTAAGTCGTGCCGACCTAAACGCCCGATCTCCAGCCGCTGTTCCTTCGCCAGGGACGCAACGAGGATGTAAGTCCCCTTCTGTTCTGGAAGCTCCACAGCCCAGTTAGATCAAAAGGCGATTCAAACGATGCAGTTGCTCG
This sequence comes from Limisphaerales bacterium, assembly GCA_044225505.1. Lineage (GTDB taxonomy): Bacteria > Verrucomicrobiota > Verrucomicrobiia > Limisphaerales > SIBE01 > JAXMHN01. The sequence goes on along the minus strand of JBGAIN010000047.1, from coordinate 18,612 downwards.
ACCGACGCCTCGGCCATGGTTCCGTCCTGGTAAATCCCCACATTGAACGTCATCGGCGCTTGGTGAGCTTTGGCGCGTTGTAGAAACGCCACGAGGTCGTCATCCGCATAGATCGGTTTAGGGATTTCGATGTCTCGCTGATGGTGGACCCAAGCTCGGTCTTCAAGAGGGGTCCAACCGAACCATTGGAGTCCATTGGACTGGAAACGGCCGGTGGGAGGGTGTTTGAGATCGACCATCTCGCCGGCCCAATAATCCTGGTGCGTGGTGTAAAGAAACGTCTCGTTGACTCCCGCGTTGTAGGTCACCAGGCGGGAAGGATGGCCCCGCTTGGCCGCGGCTGTGAATCTCTCCCAGGGAAACTGAAATCCCGCCAGGTCCGTGGTGACACTGTTGTTAGGACCTCGCACATCAAGCGAATAAGGACTATCAAACCACCACGCGCGAATCCCTTCTCCGTAACGCTCTCCCATCCACGAGATGATCTCCAGGAGGTTCTGCGCGAACCCGTCCTTTTGGGGACGGTGATATCCGACAGCTTGTTCCCACTCCGGATCGTCTTTGGAATTACAGCTATGGTTGTAATAAACCAACAAGGGCAAGTTCTTGGTCCGGAGCTCGCGAACCAATTCGCCGATCAAATCCCGGTCGCAGGTGCGTCCGGGCGAGATTCGGTCTATCACGGGATTCGGACCAGGAAGCTTCTGCAAGGCGTGGGTCGAGGTGAAGAGCAGATATTCTGCTCCGGCATAAACCAATTGCTCGACAAATTGTTTCACGTTGAAGGCCTCCACAGCCTTCTGGAAGGACTGCGGGGCTCCGTGGCGAGGCACGGTGGCTGCCGTCCAATGCACCCCAATCCCATACCGAAGCTTGGCCAACCAATCGGTATTGGCGCGTGCGTACCCGGTAGGGCTTTGGGGATCCGCGCCGAACAACTCCGGCGCGAGCATGCTGCCGCCCAACGTCTGGGCAAGCCCGGTGAGAAAGGTTCGCCTGTTCATAGAATGAGTTCGCATCCAGCATTATCCGCGCAGATTTGTCAGTATTATTCCTTCACCTGCCAATGCGCTGCATAAGACCTTGCAGATCAGGAATTGGCACCGACCGTGCGTTTTAGTTGGTCAGCCTGTCCAAAGGATATGAAGCGTTGTTTCCTTCAAAGTTTTGGCTCTGTCCAACGGCCGGTGGCGCTGATGCTGGCGTTCATCTCGGTCGGTTCGCTCGTCTTCAACTTCTATCTCGCCCGCTGGACGGGCGTGATGGCCCGGCAAGGCGCCATGGGCGATCCTAATATTGCGGAGGTGCTCAATGGATTCAGCACGTTTTTTCGAGATTATGCCATGCCCGTGCTGATCCTGGCAGTGGCATTGGCGGTCGTGAATGTCATTTCGGCATTTGTGGTTGGCAAGCAACTGAGGAAAGCTGCCTCCGCGAATGAGCGCGCCGCATAGCCGTTGGGGAAACCGTGTGCGCTCGCGCATTTCAAAGCCAACCGAGGTCAACCCCTTGGCGAGCGCACGACGGACTCCGCGCACACTCTTAATTTTGGCACTGACAGCTCACCCTAGCGGCTGTAACACACAGGGCTATATGAAGGATACGGCGACTGCTCGGGCTTCGACGGCGGCGGGGACATTGCTCTGGACCAGGCTCTTTCTTCTTGCCGTTTGCCTTTGTCCCACGACGCGCCTGGTTGCCGCGCCAGACTCGGTGACGACGCCAGACCGTGTCTTTTTCAACGCGAAAATATTCACCGCCGCGCCTAACCGGCCGTACGCAGAGGCCATTGCCATTCGCGGCAGCACCATTCTGGCCTGTGGGACCAAAGCGGAAGCGGTAGCCGCGAGCCGCTCTGGTCCAGAATTGGTGGACCTGCAGGGGCGGACACTGCTTCCTGGCTTCATCGACAGTCACATGCACCCGATCGCGAGTGGCCCAACGTTGACCGGCACCGATGTCGGGGAACGAGTCGAGACCGTTGAGAAACTCGCTGACTTCGTCACCGAAGCAAAGCGAACCGGACGCGGTATGCGCGGGGATATCCTTGAGATCACGGGAGTGCCTTTGCGATTCTGGTCGAAAAATGCGGAACTGAACGCGAAGTTCAACGCCGAGCCATTCGCCACCACGCCGGTAATCTTGCGCGGGATGGATTACCACACCGTTTGGGCTAACGTGCCGATGCGCCGCCGGGCGGGAGTAACTCGGGAATTCATCCTCACACTCACGGAATCGCAGCGCAAATATTATGGGCTCGATGATCAACTGGAACCTAATGGCTTTGGGGTCGACGCTGGAGTGGAGCGCATCGACGCGACGTTGCCCCCGATCTCGGATGAAGCCTTGCTAAAAGGCGGCGACGCCGCCGTCCGCTATTTCAATCGGTCAGGAATCACCGCTTGGCTGGAGCCGGTTTGGGACACGAACGTTTTGCGGATTTATCAAGGCTTGTCCGAACGCGGTCAACTCACAGCGCGCGCGGCAGCTTTTCCGCGGGTAGATCCGCACCAGGACGTCTTATCCGAACTCCGACGCGTGCAAGAACTACGGAAGGCTTTCTGGGGGGTCACGAACCTGACCATCCCGGGCATTAAAGTTTACGCCGATGGCGTCGCCGAGAGCCCGTCTCAGAGCGCAGCCATGCTCAGTCCCTATCGAAACAGCGGACTGTCCGGTGAGCTGCTTTTTGACCCGGCGCGTTTCGCTGACCTATGTATCGCAGCGGATCGAAACGACTTGATGATCCATGTGCACGCCATCGGAGATCGCGCGGTGCGTGAGACTTTGAACGGCATTGGCGCGGCCCGCCAAGCGAACGGGCCAAGTCACCGACCGCATACCATTACGCATCTTCAGTGGATCGATCCGGCGGATTTTGCCCGCTTTGCCGAACTCGGAGTCATTGCTTCCTTTCAGCTATACTGGGCGTCGGCCAACCCGGACGCCATTGACCTCGTCCAACCGTATGTCGCGCCTGCGATTTACCCATGGCAATATGCCGCCCGGGCGCTGTTGCATGCCGGAGCGACGATTGCCGGGGCCAGTGATTGGTCCGTCTCAACTCCCAACGTGTTCGAGGCGATTTACCAGGCTGAGACCCGCCGCGGGCCGAAAGGCGTGTTGAATGCAGAGCAGTCCATGCCCAGGGAAGCGATGCTCTTGGCCTACACACGCCACGCGGCGCGCGCCCTTGGCCTATCAGATCGGATTGGGTCTTTAGAGCCTGGGAAAAAGGCCGACATGATCCTGCTCGACCGCGATGTCCTGGTTGTGCCACCCGAAGCCATGAAAGAGACTCGCGTGCTTTGGACAATGTTTAACGGAGAGTTTGTCTATCGTAGCGCGGAATGAAATCGACGGAGCGCCCGGTGGTTGGCTCGCGAGAAAAAGAAACTTAAGGGCTGGGCTCGAAGTAAGACAGAAGTGAAGTGACGCCGACAAGATCGGAGACGATCTCTCGATGGGTTACGCCCTTAAGCCGCTTAGCGCGCGGAACGGGCTGATCCTGACGATTCTTGCGGTGCCAAGGACTTCCAAACCCGGAGGGTGTGATCAAAACTCCCGCTGGCCAGGGCCGTTCCGTCCGGAGAAAAAGCGAGCGAGTGCACAAAACTCAAATGTCCGGACAGCAAGCCGACTTGGCGTCCGGAAGCCACGTTCCAAAGGTGAATCCCCCCTTCAAAGGATCCGACCGCCAGGGTTTTGCTATCGCTGGAAAACGCCAAACTCTTGACCTCCCCAGCTCCGGTCACGAGAGTCGCACGGACTCGTCGCGTGGTCAGATCGTTCAACTGCACGGTGCCATCCCTGCCACCTAAAGCCAAAAGACGGTCGTCCGGAGAGGTGCAGTAAGCATTGATCACCTCTGGAAAGGTCAGGACAGTACCAAGAGGTCGACCATCGGCGATTCGCCATTGCGTCACCTGGGTTCGTTCGAGAGACAAGAGAGACTCTCCATCCGGGGCGAACGAATGGTCTCGGCTTTGCGCGGTAACACTCAGCGACGCCCGCTCTTGCCAACTGGGCAACGTCCAGACCACAATCTCCCCTTCCCCATTGCCTGCCGCGAATCGACTTCCGTCCGCCGAGAACGCGTAGCGATCCGCTCTGATCTCGCGCACATTCAAACGTTCTATTAAAGGCTGTAACCGCCAAATCTGCAGCTCCCCCTTCCGACTCTCGACGGCAACAAACTCGTTTTTAAGAGAGAATACGAAATTGTCCCCTTCTAATCGCTGCACCACGATTTTTTTTGATGTATCCCAGACACTGATAGTATCCGTATCCCGCCAGGCCAGAAATCGCCCGTCCGAAGAGTAACCAACTCCACCTTGATACGCGCTTCGAGTGAAAACAGCGTTCTCGGGAGGCGGATTCGCATCCCAGACTTTTACTATGCCTAAGCCGTCGCCACTGGTGATCGTTCTTCCGTCACGCGCGAAGGCCACCGACCAGACCCGGTTGGCATGCCCTCGAAGCGTGGCCACTTCGCACCGTTGCACGACGTCCCAGAGTTTTACCGTGTGATCGTATCCCGCAGAGGCAAGGCGCGTTCCATCGGGTGAAAAGTTCACCGTGAGAACGGGTTCTCGGTGAAACCCGATGACGGTCGCGTTACCCGTCTGCAAATCCCAGAGACGGACGACTCCGCCGTAATCCCCCGTCGCGAGCAGTTTGCCGTCCGGGCTAAACCGAAGCCCCAAGACCATGCCAGTGTCTCGGGTTGAATGCCCCGAGAACTGACGCACACGCTGCCGCGTGTGCGAATCCCAGACCTGGACGATCGGCCCAACTCCAGAAGCAGCCACGAGGCGGCCGTCCGACGATGCGTCGCATTGCACTAAAGGAAAATCGACGTGGTCAAATGTTCCGATCTCACTGAAATCGCGGGCATCCCAGAGTTTCAATTCTCCCAGTAAGTTGGTTGAATAAGGAAAGCCACCTGTGGAGACTACGGTCGTTCCACCCGGAACAAATGCCGCTGAGCAGACTTCCAGGGTGTGATTGGTAAACACTCCCAAAGGTTGTTGGGTGGCAGCGTCCCAGATGCGCACCTTTTGCTCCTCCGCATGAGCCGTGAGGAAGAGCTTGCCATCGGGCGAAAACCGTATGCAGTAACCCCATCCAAAATCCGGACCGAGCTGAGTCACTGGCCGGTGCGTGGCCGCGTCCCACCATCGACCTTGTCCCTTGCTAGTGGCCGAGCCACCACACGTGATCATATGGCGTCCATCGGGCGAAATCTCCATGCCAAGCACTGAATCGCCTTTGGTTTCAAATTCGTCTAACTCCAGTGGTCGCGTCACGAGCCAGAGGTAGCGCCACTCCCAGCCGCGCAAGTCCGTTTCGCCAGGGGCGGGAATTTGATTCGTGAGCAGCACTCGAGTCCGGGCCGCACCGCCGGACTGCCAGCTTTGATAGGCCACGCTCATGTCAGACGCGTAAAGACTGACACGGAGCTGAGCCGCTGTGCGCACGGCGACTCCTTTGGCCGCGTCAATGCGCCAGGCAGCCACGGTCGAGCCAATGGCCAAACCGAGCACCAAAAGAATCGACAGGACACTCAACGCAGCGACAGCCGGCCTGCGCCGCGCCCATTTCCGCAGACGCTCTCCCGCACTGCCACGGCGAGCGAGAATCGGCTCACCGCGCCCCCACCGTTCCAATTCCGCCGCCAGGCTGGCCGCGGAACTATAGCGCCGGCTTGGTTCCTTCTCCAGGCACTTCAAGCAAATCGTTTCGAGATCACGATCCACCTTTGAATTCCAAAGCGACGGAGGCCTCGGCTCCTGGTCCAGGACCTGCCGGATCGTCTCGAGTGACGTCCCGCCGCCAAATGGGGGCGATCCTGTCAACGCCTCGTAGAGCATCGCTCCCAAACCGTAGACATCGGCCGCAGTCGTCACTTCACGAGCGTCGCCCCGCGCCTGTTCCGGCGCCATGTATGCTGGCGTTCCCAGGATCGCGTTCGTATGCGTCAGAGTGCTCTCTTTTTCAGTTAGCTTGGCCAACCCAAAGTCCGTGAGATGCGGCTCCCCTGCCTCGTCCAAAAGAATGTTGCTTGGCTTTAAATCGCGATGGAGCACTCCACGTTGGTGAGCATAATGGACAGCGTGGGCCACCTTGATCAGGAGTTGCGACGCTTCCCTCGGATCGATCCCGATGTATTCCCTCTTCCCTCGGTGCGTTCTATCGTCGTTGCTCTGACTCCGTTCTCCGTTCTCACCCTCTGGCCGAGGTTTCCGACGCTCCGCCAAAGCGTCGCGGAGATTCGGGCCTTCGATTAGGCCCATGCTGAAATAATGCTGCCCTTGATGTTCACCGATTTCATAGATCGGCACGATGTTGGGATGCGAAAGGCTAGCGGCCGCTTCCGCCTCAGCTTGGAATCGTTTGACCAGTTCCACGGTCGCCAACGCCCCCGCGCTGATCAGTTTCAACGCCACCAACCGGTTCAGACTCCGTTGCCGCGCGCGATACACCACGCCCATTCCACCACGCGCGATCTCGTTGATGAGCTCGTAATCTCCAAAATAGCTAAGCGTCGTCCCGGTCCCCGGCGCCAGCGGCGTGGTCGAGCGAGTCCAATCTTCACGCGGCACCGAGGCGTCGTGCTGCGCGAGCAATGCCAAGCCGTCCGCGAGCAGGCACTTGGGACACAAACCCTCGAGAGCATTTTCTCCGAGATCTACCCTGCACTTCGAACAACGCTTCGAAACATTCATCAGTCACCCTGGGGTTGTGCCCACAGTCAACAGGATCGCGGACGAACCAACAAGTATCTTGCCCAAAGCCATCTCGAATTGAACGCCAACGCCCGCATTCCTAGGGCTTGAGGACGCGGACGCGATAAAACCGGGCCTCGCCCACGGGGAGCATTGCCGGGGACCAGGAGCGGTTGCCAGGAATTCGGATCGAGTAGATTTGTCGTCCATTGCACCTCGAAGCCAAGATTGGCCAGGGCATTGAACCGAATCTCCGGTCCCGTGACGGGGCTGTAGCCCACGTCAATGCCCCAAGCTTCTCTCGCATCGGTTGGATTGGTTCCCGTTAGGTATTCCAGGTAGTTGCCTGCGCGATCACCATCGGCATCGGCCTGGGGCGCGGCATTCGGGGCATTTGTAGAACCGAAACGCCTGGTTTGCCATTCCGGAAAATCTTGAAGTTGTGTTAGCCGGTTGGTGATCCAGTCGCTGAAAAGTGCCACCGCCAAGGGATCCGGGAGGGTTGTCCCTAAGGGGGGCATGTGATCCTCTCCGAGCTCCGCGAGCCGGGTGAGGAGGGCAGAGTGGGCGATGGAACCAGGAACGATGACCCGGTTCTCGGAATCCTCCAGTGAATCGAACAAACTTCCCTGGATCAGCCCCGAATCCCACAGCGGCGTTCCCAGACGAACGTCAAAACGTGCCAGGCCAATGCCTCCGGGTTGGTGGCACTGCACACAATTCGCTACCAAATAGGAATGGACGCGAAAATCAACACTCGCGGAGTCATTGGCGGGGTGTGCTAAGGCTGGCAGTGTCTCCATGGCGATAGCATTCGTTGAAAAGTATCCCATGTCACGCAGTGCGCCGATCTGGTTTTGCACGACACCCTGATCCCGTCGATCGCGATTCAACTGCGCCGTATTGAATCCGAGTGCATACCCGGCCAAGGGCGTATGACAGGTCAGACATTCCGATCGGCTTGGATAACGCCAAACTTGCGTCTGGCTTTGGTCACCGGCCTGGATAGCGAAGGTCATACTCCATGCCTTCCTCAGGAACAAGGACCGCGTCGGTAAAGGTCGGTATTCCAGCGATAGCTCGCGCCGTAAACCCCGGCGGTTGTCCGCACCAGCAACCGTGTCTCCACGCGCTGCCGGGACGAAGAAACTCCATTGGTCAGCTCCAACTCCAGGTGGTGGATCCACACCGTGCCCGTGGGAGACAACCAAAGTGCTGTTCGGGTTGAACCCGAGTCGAGCTCAACGTGGGAATCGAAAACCAGTGCTGCGCGAGGGCATTGTCCGTCCAGGCAGGCACGTTGATTTCATACGACAGAATCCCAGCATTCGGTGTTAGCGCGGCTAAGTCTGCGAAGGCGCCTGTTTCTGCCAAGTGGCCACAGCGCGGTCCCAACCAATTTCGGGCTGTAGACCAGGCGACGGATCTTCCCGGTATAGTTCACAGGCAAAACATCCCGTTGCTAGGATCCAAACCAAAGCCGCAACTCAGGTTCGGAAACGACCGATTGTGCGGGCGCGAGGTTGGTGCCGGCAAAACGCAAAGCGCGGATCGGTCCGTTCACCCAGTCTCCAAAAATGAAGGCCCCATCCAAATCGGGTAATCGTTGACCCACGATAGACCACGCCTCCAATCACAGCGGCGGGATCGCGGAACTGGAAGATCGGATTGATTGACGTAAACCCGGGAGGGGTGCGGCTCACTTGCGGCCCGGAACTTGTGCCCTCCCGGAAGGGCCAGCCATAGTTCGCACCTTTTGAGATCACATTGATCTCGTCGAAGCTGTTTAGCCCAGGATCCCCGACAAAAAGCAGGCGCGTTGCCCGGTCGTAGAACATCCGCCAGGAGATTGCACAAGCCAATCGCGTAAAACTCCGTCCTGACTGCCCGAGACCACTTCGGCCCCGTTAAATTGAGTGGCTCCGACGAACGGATTATCCTGAGGAATCGCGTAGTTCGTACTGATCGCTGGGTGTGGATTCGGCATCAGACTGTCGAATCTGCGATCCACGTCGATTCGCAAGACACCACCGAAGAAATCGGCATCGATGCGCTGCGACGTTCGAATGTCACCAGCCGGGAGCCCATTAGCATCGGGGACCGAGATGTACAAGAACCCGTCTAACCCAAACGTCATGTCGTCGCACAGCGCCATCGTCGGGCCGCAATATTGGGTGATCAAGGAGACTTCGTTTGTGGCGACGGGTGGATTCGCACCCTGGGCGACAACGGAAAAACGGGAGACACGGTAATGCAGTCCGTCCCCCCCGGCAGTCTGAGTCTTCAGAGTATAACCTACGAAAAACCAACCGTTGGTATGGTAGCCCGGATGAAAAGCCATCGTTGTCAGGCCCAGCACCTCGTTCGCAGGACTAAAAACCGTCTTGGACAGGTCCAGGAACAAGGTCTTGCTCGGAGAAAGAAGATTTGTGATCGCCCAAATCCTCCCACCTTGTTCGACGACAAAGATCTGGTTGGTCTCCTTCGGTGGCGTGCGGAGCGCAACGGGACGATTAAAACTAAACTCACCGAAAGCGTTCTCGAGGGCGAAACCTCGACTTTGTGGAACCGCTGGCATTCGCAACGTCGTATTCGCGACGCGTGGTGAAAGATTCATCGAGGCGGCCGAAGCGATGCTCCCGCCACTGCATAGCAGCAGACCAATCCCGAGGAATATTCCCATGGTCTTCCCACGCCCGTCACTTCGATCACTTCTGCAAAAATTGACGATTCTCATAGTTCTTGTGACTGCCCATTTTGCCCTACACCGCTTACCGGTGGCCCTGCCGAGTGGCCAGACCACCGGCACCTCCTGTTTACCAAAGGAATTCGGTGGAAATGTTACAGAACATGGAAAAGAAGAGAGGCCAGCAAGGAATCAAGCAGGGGTCTCCTGGTTTAGAGCCAGCGGAGTCGGGTGGGGCCGTGGGGTTCGCTGTTTCCAGCGGCAGGTCACAGCATGCCTAACTCAAGGCCCGACGCGCTGGTCCCTACAACGGAAGACCAGAGACGCGTGCTGGTGAAATCACAACGGACAGAAATGCCTAAACCTAGCGTCAGCGACTCAGCACACGGATGAGGCAGCGCACCTCATCCTCCACATCTCGCGGATCCTCCACAGTCGCACTGATTTCGGCCCGCAACAACTCCCCGTAGCGACGCCGCATACGGTGCACCGTTACTTTGATGGCTGATTCCTTCAGCCCTGTGCGCAAGCCGATCTCCGCGTAGGACAATTCCGCGGTGTCGCCAGTCAGATACGTCTTGAGCTCGTCAAACAGCTCCACGCGGTTACGAACGACAAACTCTTGACGTAACCGAGCCAGCACATTCGCTAACACCGTGCAGGCCCACCGGCGTTCGTAAACCATCTCCGGCGTCACATTGTCGACTGGCTCCAACCGAAATCGCTCCTCAGCCACGTCGTCATCGAGGGAGAGAATGGTGCGCCCGCCTCCGCGCTTCTGGGTCTGGGCCTTGTCCCATTCGTTCGCCAAGAAGTGCTTTAACGAAGCCAGGAGAAACGAACGAAACCGGCCAATCCCCGGCGTTAGATCTTTCAGACCTTTCTTTTCGAGTAACTTCGCGAAGAACGCTTGCGTTAGGTCGGCGGCGGCTTCGGGTGAATTACCGCGCCGCCGGACATAAACATAAAGGGGATACCAATAGGTCTCGCAAAGTTCCGACAAAGCGGCATACGCAGCGCGCGAATCATCGCCCCGAGCTGTTAAGACGGCACTCCAATGCGTGGTATGAAAGCCCGCATCACGGCCTCGCGTCACGGCGTCCGGCGTGAAATTGATCGCTTCGGTATCCCCTCGAGACCCAGTGTCCATCGCGCGCAGCGTAATGCACAAAGCCGCGAGAGTAAACGCGAGAATGCCTGACGATCAGCTGCGCTAACGCAGCCCCGTCCTTCCCAGGTAGCCAAGGCCGGTAAACATCACGGCTCGGTTTGCCCGGCCAGACGCGCATGGGCGATCGGCGAGCCCCAGGACATGATCTCGTCGTCTCGCTTTCGCATCGGTTTGAAGTTGTGATACCAACCGCCCTCGGAAAGGCCGTCCGGGAAGTCATGCACCAACATTCCAGGCTGATTAATTTCCAAGCGCTTTGGAATCGTTGCATCCGGGCGGGCCACAAAAGAGCCCCAATGGGAATAGGGTTGTGAGGAGTTGTTACACACCGCCCACATCCGATTGTCCGCGCACCGGGTGGGTACCTGATGCACATTAAGTGTATCCAGACAGTTCGGCCCCTTGGATCGGGCGTTGTGAAATGAATGGACCATCACGGTCACGCCCTGTTCACGATTGGCCATGTAGAATTGCGGCCAGCAAATGTCGTAGCAAATGGCTAACCCAATCTTCACGCCTCGAATCTCTCGCGTCACTAAACGCGAGCCGACCGTGTAATGCCGTTGATCGCCTCCAGTGCAAAAGCATTTGTCATAGCGATCGATAATTCCGCCTGCCGGATCGATCAGGTAAAGACAATTGGTCGGTTTGGTCGACTCATCCAGGAAGTGGGCAGACCCCAGCACAAGCCATAGGTTTAGAGCCCGAGCAAGGTCTCGCAACGACTTCGTTTCCCGGCGCAGATCCTCCCAAGCGTATCCCTTGAATGACGGTAGATCGATTCCCGCGTAGCCGGAAAGGCTCGCTTCCGACGTATGCAAGAGATGCGCGCCCTCTTTGGCTGCCTTGCTCATAAAATCGCGGATCCACCGTCCGTTCTCGGCGGCGTTTCCGCTCACCGGAAATTGACACGTGGCAATCCTCAACGTCCCCCGGTTGGCCAAGGTCTTGTCGGAATCCGCCGGCAACGGCGCAGGGGCCGCCTGCCCGCTCCGGATCCCTTCCCGTGGCAAGATCGCGGCCATGCCTGTCAACTGGACAGCACGGCGGATGGCCGCCCGTCGTGTCACCCGAGAACCCCTAAAAGAAGGAAGCGTCATGGCGTTTGGCATACCACGCCCCGTCACTCCATGAAAGCATTCCTCGCCTTAGACAAGACCATCGAGTGCGTCCGCACCCGAAAGCGCGCCCAGTGCGACTCCACCCTCATTTCTCGGCGCTTTGCAGCCGTCGCCCTGCCTCCTCGATCGACTCGTCCGTGAGGTTCATCCCCACCCAGATCCGCACCTTGCCAGTGACGGCTTCGCCCTTCGCCACGTCACGGCCAAACAAGGAAAAGTAAATCGAACGATGCCCTTCCGCTTGATGCGGAGCCGCCACGGCAAAGCAAGTCGCGCTTTGGCCAAGCAACACCGCAGTCAATTGGCTTATTGGATCGGCCCGGACGCCGATGGGCAGTGCAAAGCGCGGCCGCACCGTCCAATCCACCGGATTCGGCGGAAGATGCCAGCGCCCATCACTCGCGATTTCGACAGCCGCTTGGTCTCGAGGGAAGAGCTGCCAGTCGCCCTGCTCTTTCAGCAACGGTTGTCGATGGCCTGGCCCTCGTGCCGGGGTGCCCGATGCCACCCAGACCGCGGCGTTGGTGAACGATTCACTAAAGTAATTCGCCACGAACGCTTCGAATCCTTTCAGATCCGCCTTCGCCGCCACGGTCGTTTCCAGTTCAACCAGATCTGGCGCGCACCACCGGTAAACCGCACCAAAGTCGAATAGCCTCTCGGGAGACGACGTCCAACGGACTTCGACCGCTCCATCCCCACGCAGGACGGCTTCGCCAGGCCAATCCCAAGCCCCGCCTCCATAGCGCTTGCCTCGCGTAAAAACGCGGTAATGACTTAACAATCCATTGCTCGAATCCAATCGCTTCCCCGTCCGCACGTGGGTCACTCCCACGAGCCCGAGCGATTTCCCTCCCGGTCGAAGCCCACCGCGCAGCACTCCGGTGTCGAAGTGGAATCCACCCTCTGGCGCCGGGCGAAATCGGAGCGCAGACGCCGGCTCGGCATCGGCAGCCCGCACGGAGGTAGGAAGCAACGACAGGGCGGTGCTGGCCACGATAAAACCGATCACGATCGAAGGCATGGCTCTCATAGGCTGACTCTAGCTTCCCCGCGGCCGGGCGAAAAGCCGCGCGTGCGACCGTTTCTCCCGCCGCGAATCCGCTGCAGAGTTCTGCCTGGTCAGTCGGGCGACCACAAGGTCGCGCCGATATAGCGTTCCCCTTTGGGCTGGTCGTGAAAATAGTAGATCGTGACTACCTTGCCGTCAGGACGCTGCACGGACCGAGGGTAATCGATATCTGTCCCCCCTCCATCTGCGCGTAGAATTCGTTCGATGCCCCAGGTGCGCCCGCCATCCTTGCTCAACCGCGCCCGTATACTGTAGGGAGCAGCCCGATATCCGTAAGTCAGGCACACCCGTCCATCGCGCAAAAGAATCATGCTGGCTGGATTGCCAGTGCCCAACTCGGGGGCAGGCACGGTGTCCAGGCTCCAATGCAGCCCCTCGTCAAGCGATCGATACGCCTCAATCCAAGCCCTGTCTCCATCCCGCCGTCGTATGGCCGTCAATAGTTCCCGATCGCCCAGGCGAACGGTCGATGGCATAATGGCGTATCCGGAAGGTTCCGCACCGATCCAAGCGACAAATTCCCACGAACGGCCCCCATCTCGTGTCCGCGCGCAGAATGGCCGTCCTTCCCGGCCATCCCGCTTGGCCGCGGTCAGAAATAGGAAACAATCCTGCGGGCCAACCACCAGATAATCCGTCCGCGCGGCCACCCCAAGCTGGCCAAAGAGCGGCAGTCGGAAGGGGCCTTGCCAGTGATGGCCCCGGTCGGTGGAAGTGTAAAAGCGGCTAGGGCCCTTGCTGACATCGGTCATCCGCAACGTCATCGCAAAATCTGGATGGGTGAAATCAATGCCACCCGTCGACTCTTGCCATGGCCTTTCGCGTAACCCGGGCGGCGCAACTCCATGCAAAGCGGTCCCTGCCGGAATTAGCGATCCATCGCGGGAAGGGTCTTCGATCGACCAAGTCACGCCTCCATCCATGCTGCGGGCGAGGAGGTGTTCCTCCGGCCGGTCGCGATCGATATTGTGACGCTCGCCCAAGTCTTTGAGGTATCCTCGACTAAAACCGACGAGAATTTCGTTGCCCCAAGACCAGAGTCCATGGTTCGCGGGCCATCCTGCAAATCGGCCCGATTCGTAATAAACCTTGATATGCTCCGAGGCACCCGCGACCGCTTGAGCTCGCCCACCATCCGATCGATGGCACAAGAGCCCGAGCACCATCAACGCCGAGACGCGGCACTGTCTGAAGGCAGTTCGGCCCGGGAAAAGCGTCGAGCGGCTCCAGCGACCGAGCCACGTGGAGGGAGACAAGGAGATCTGCATAATCTTCGGTGTATCGGCTGGGGGTGACGGCGTCAACGCGACATCGACCTTCTTTGGGAGCCCGCCAAAGAGCGGCCCGCTTCCAAAGAGAGCCATTCCCCTCTCGCTATCCGTTTGGCGATAATATGCCAATCGCAATGAGCAGTGGAATAATGACGGCCACAATGGCTTCGCCAGCAATAAAGCCGGATGCGAGCGGAATGGCGAGCCGATCCGCGCCAGGCCGGTTGACTTTTTGCCAACCCGCCAGCAGGAACCCGCCCAGGACCATCGCCAGAACGACTGCGCCTGGCACCATCATCCCGATCCCGATGCCCGCGGCCGACGGCAGGAACTTGCCGAACCGCCCCTCGAACACCGCGATTAGCACCCCTAGAATCCCAAACAAAATGGCAAAGGTAAGCGCATACCGCCCCATGGCCGAACCGCCTTGAGTTAAGAACTCGGCAAAACCCGCCACACGCTGCGAGATCGGCGACGTTAGACCGTCCGCACCGATGCCGTAAGTTCTCTTGAGAACGGGATAAACATAGGCGACCGCCGCCGCGCCAATGGGCGCCGCAATCAGTTGGGAGTAGGTCAGGAATCGCGGTGTGGAACCGATAATCTCGCCGGCTTTGTAGTCCTGCATGATCGCCTCGGATTGCACCGCGATGGTCCCGGTCGTTCCGCTCGTGGCCAGGTTCGTCGTCACGTTACCCGGGGCGAGCACGGCGAAGACTGCTTGCATCAAGTTTGTCACCTGGCTGATGGGCCCCCAATTGGTTTCCCCCAACACCCGCAACCCCACCAGCATGAGGGGCAGCGACAAGAACACCGCCACCAACGTCATCCACCAGGGAACCCCAAACACCATCCGTTGAATGAGCAGCAGCGCCAGCGTCGCTAGCACCACACCGATCCCTACCCATTTCAAGGGGAATTCATCCGAATCAATCGAACCGCGCGATAAACGCGTGAATGTCCGGGATAATGTCTGCCAGCGCAGCGCCAGCGACATCAAGCCCGCGCACAAAATCATGGCCGTTCCCGGCCACATCACCCAACGCAGGATTTCGCCCCGGGTCGGAGCCTGGATGATCCCCTGCGCCAGGAGTATTTTGGGCGCAATGACCCACGAGAGCACCGCTCCCAGGAGCATGCTGATATTGATCCGGTTGCCGACAATCATGCCGGACCCGGCGCCGAGCAAACTGACCGCCACCCCCGCCCCCGTCGTCGCCGCGGTCAGTCCAAAGAGGGTCGGAAAGACAACTTCGGGAATTAAATGCCCGCCCCAAGGCTGTTGCAGGAACATCAAAACACCCGAAGCGATCGTGCCCAAAGCCAGGGCGAGCGCGGGTTGACGGGCGTCTGGACCGCGACTGTCCAGCACAATGATCGTTTCGGCAGCGGCGAGGCCATCTGGGTAAGTGAGGTTCTCGTCGACGACATAGTGGCGCCGCAACGGTACCGCCAGGAGCAGCCCCAGGATACTGGCCGCCGCGAGCCACAAGAACGTCTGAAAGGACGTCGGAGCAAAAGTATACCCAAGCTTCGGAGATTGTCGCAGCAAGTCAAATGCCGCCAGAACGACGCACATGAATGCCGTTTGCGCCGCG
This sequence comes from Limisphaerales bacterium, assembly GCA_044225505.1. Classification (GTDB taxonomy): domain Bacteria; phylum Verrucomicrobiota; class Verrucomicrobiia; order Limisphaerales; family SIBE01; genus JAXMHN01. The sequence continues at coordinate 2,965 of JBGAIN010000047.1, read as the reverse complement.
GACGTCCCCGCCGTCTGAACGATGTTGTTCTCCCATCGATTGAAACTCCGGCTGAAGACTCCCAACGAAAGATACCCCAGGAACGCCGCCACCACCGACACGTTCGGGCCGAATCCCAGCTTCAGCACCACGTAAGGATAAGCGGCGCCCATCACCGCGGCGACGAGCATGCCTGCGATCACAGCCCTTGGGGTAAATTCGCGCGTGCCAGCCGGGCGGGGAATCCGTCCGGAAATGTGTCGGTGTTCCGCCATGTCCTGCGCAGCTTAGCATTGAGTCGCCTCAACGGGTCAAGCGGCAAGACCCGCCTTTTGTCATGCCACTTTGCGCGTTGCGGCGCGGCACTCGGGAATTTACTCTCGCCGACAATCATGCCGGACGAAATCCAATCGCTTATCGACAGTCTTCGCCGTGGCCAATACGAGAATCCCGCGGAGAAGATCAAGTTGTTGAGCGCTGCGCTGCAGGAACACCACGCTGACATTTCGCTGCTTCTGGCGCTGCTCGGCGCGCCGCAGATCTCGCTGCGCCTGGCCGCGCTGGACGCGTGCCGCGAACGAACCGAGCCCGAGCTGATCGCTGAGGTGATTACCCTGACCCAGGATACCGAACCGCGCATCCGTCAGAAACTCGCTGAGATCCTGCGCCGCCACACCGGGCAAGGTCCGAACGACGCTCTCAAGTCTCTGGCGGCGGATGATGAGGAAGACGTCCGGGAAGCCGCCCTCAAAAGCACCACCGGGCGCCCGGAGTTCCGGATTCTGCAAGAGAGCACCCTGGCCCAGGACCACGATTGGAACGTGCGATTCGCCGCATCCGACGCGCTCGAAGCTCAAGAATCCCCGGTCGTTGTGAAAGCGCTTCTGGAAGCGGTGGTTCGCGACACGGACGACGACGTGCAACGCCACTGCGCAGAGATCATCGAAAAACGACTCCACGTCGCTCCCGGGCCGACGGAGCAGCATTTACCTGCAGACGTTTCCCTTCTTTCTAGAGCGGAAAAGATCCTCAAAGCGCTCGGTGCCCATCGATTTCCCAGGTTGCTCGCGTGGGTCACCGCGCGCACGACCGTCAGTGTCGACCCGGAAGTCCTGGCGCGCTTCGGCACCGACTTGAGCGCCCAAGCCCTCAATGGCATTCTCCCGCGCGGCTTCGCGATTGAGGAGAATTGCCTGGCGCTCCTCCAGTTGATCCAGCGCGAGCCGCGACGATCGATCGCACTGCTTGGGGCCGCGGGCGTTGGCAAGACCGCCCTCGTCCAGGAGCTGGTCTATGAACTCGCCAAGCCGGAAAGTGGCGGCTGGCGCGTGCTGCGTGTCTCGCCGGCCGATTTTATGTCCGGCACGAAGTACCTTGGCGAGTGGGAAACCAAAGTGCGCGAGCTCGTCCAAGCCATTCGGCAACCTCGCCGCGTTTTACTGTACGTCCCGAATCTCAGCGATTTATCCGCCGCGGGTTCCTGGGCCAAGTCCGATTCCAGCGTCGCCAGCGCGCTGGGGCCCTATCTCGAAGACGGATCCGTGCTGCTTCTCGGCGAGAGCACTCCCGAAGAGTTTGAACGCGGGCTGGGCAAGGTCCCGTCGCTCGCCCGCCTCTTCGATAAAGTCTTGTTGAGCGAGCCGAGCCTGGAAGGAACGCGCGCGATCCTCGGGGCCGTCCGGACGCATGAGCAAAGCAAACTCCACGATGGGGTGCTCGATCAGCTGCTCGACTTGAGCAATCAGTTTTCCAGCCACGTAAACCGTCCGGGGAATGCTATGAGCTTACTCCAAAGCGCGCTCAAGATGGAACGGGATCTCGGACGCCCCGTCGTTTTCCGCGACATCTTGAATCGGCTTTCCGAGTCGACCGGTATTCCAGCGGATCTCCTCGATGATTCCATCCCATTGGACGCTGCTCAAGTTCGTCAGTTCTTCGAATCCAAAATCAAAGGTCAACCCGAAGCCGTCGACGCCATGATCGATCTGGTCACCCTCATCAAAGCCGGCGTCACAGACCCCAATAAACCGTTCGCCGTATTCCTCTTCGTCGGGCCAACCGGCGTTGGCAAAACGGAACTGGCCCGAACCCTGGCCGAGTTCATCTTCGGCGACGCCGCGCGTCTCAAGCGCTTCGATATGAGCGAATTCGCTTCCACCGACGGCTTTACGCGCTTGATTGGGAGCAACAACGAAAACGGCTTTCTCACCGACGCCGTCCGGCAACATCCTTTCTCCGTCGTGCTCCTCGACGAGATCGAAAAAGCCCACGTCAACGTCTTTGATCTCTGCCTGCAAATCTTCGACGCCGGCCGTCTCACGGATGGGCGGGGGCGCACGGTCGATTTTCGCCGCACCATCGTCATCCTCACGTCGAACATCGGCGCGACGGCCGCGACCACCCCGTTGGGCTTTGGCGCCACCCAACCCGCCGCCACCGCGCCGGCTGACGTCGATCAAGACCGCACCTTCCGCGAACTCTCCCGTTTCTTCCGCCCCGAATTCCTCAATCGCCTCGATCGGATCATTCCGTTCCGTCCCCTCACCCTGCAAATTGCGGAGCAAATCGCCCGGTCCGAGATTGACGTTGTTTTGCAGCGCTCGGGGATTCGTCGTCGCCAACTCGCGGTGGATATTGATCCATCTGTGATTTCATTGTTGGTCCGCGAGGGCTATTCCCCTCATTTCGGCGCTCGCCCACTCAAACGCACGGTGGAGCGGCTGCTTCTGTTGCCGCTCGCCCGTGCGATTTCCAGCGGCTCCTTGAAGGAACAAAGCATCCTGCGGCTCGCCGAACGCGAGGGTCGCGTCACGGCTGCGATCACCGAACCGCCCTCGCCTCCTCACGCCGACCAAGGGCCCCAGATCGAGGAACCCGCACCCGAACTGCACGAGCGCCTGCGGCAATTGCAAACCCTTTACCTCACCGTGCAAGATGCCATTCAACCGCTGGCCGATCGTAAATCCGAACTCATCCTCCAAACGCA
>JBGAIN010000046.1:0-46130 GCA_044225505.1 Limisphaerales bacterium | reverse complement strand
TGCCCCATCCGGGGCGCCAGGAGGCAATTACCGAATGGCATTAGGATTTATCCCGCAGGAATGTCCGCAGGCACGACCGCGATCGCGAAGGATTCGAGCGCTGCTGGCCGCATCGGACGGTCCGGCGGACTCAAGTCCGCACGCCATCAAAGGGTGGTACTGTCGAGATGCACCCCTGAAGCAACAGCTCTTCTCTACGGACATGAATCTAGGGAAAATACGGCAATGACCTGCGGTAAGCTCTGTCTCCATTTCTGAATGATCGGCGCCCATTGGCAAGCCATTGAACCTGGAGCGCCGCACGAGTTCGACCCGGTTCACGGGACGACCTGACGTCGGTGGAACGTATTCGCCACCGTGCGACCGCGGAGTTAGGGGGTCATCAGGCAGACCCTAAATCTTTAAGAAGATCCTGCGCCGATACATCCAGTAGAGAATGGCCCAGTAAATCGCCAAGACGGCCAACCCACGTAACAGCGGTTCCAGGCCGATTCCAAGCCACCGGAACGCCCCATCGCTCAAATGTGTTTGCAGCGATGTAAACATGAACTGCTCCCACAGGTGAGCAATCAGGTAAGCTGCGATGGAATTGGATCCGATTACCACCAGCGGGAACGCCCATCGGCGCCATCCCTTAACCTCCGTCAGCCACGCAAATCCAGCGAGGAAGAAGAAACAGAGGCCACCGCTGAAAAGGGTCCAACTCGGCGTCCAAACCCGTTTAACCACTGGACAAATGCCGGTGAAATGGAGCAGCAAACCAAGGACAATTCCGAGTGTCGCCGCGAGTCCAAGTCGTCTCAACGGCACGTTGGGCGAGGTTGCCCGGATCCACCGGCCCGCCGCCAATCCCAGAATCATCGTCCCCAACGTCGGGATAAAGCTTAGAGTCAGATAACCGCCACCGTTAGCAACAAACGGCTTGGATCGCGGAAACAGGTTCAAGAACCATTGATCAAATGCACTGCCAAGGTTAGCGTTCTTGTTCCAGTGCGCCGGGAAGTCCGATGCCAAATGGGGCCAATTCGGTGGCACAGCGACGGCCCCATAGTCGAAACCCGGCCCAGGCAATGGATACAATGCCCAAGCTAACCAATAGCCAAAGAGCAGTATCGTTAAGACCGTCCATTGCCATCGCTCAGATTTAAAGCCAAGCAAGAACAGGAACGGATAGCCAAGGCCGATCTGCGTTAGCGTGTCTTCGAAAGTAAAATTCGTCTGCGGACTGTGAGTCGAACGCAGGAATATGCCTAAGCTAATCAAGACGAGCGACCGCCAGAGCGCGTGGCCCCACATCCGCCAGAAAGTGCCTCCTCTCGCCAGGCGGCTCGCGATTGAATACGGTAAAGCGACGCCCACGAGGAAGCTAAACCCCGGCTGAATCGTGTCATGAAGCGAGCAGCCCACCCATTCTACATGGGACTGGTTAAACGCCAGAAACTCCCAGAAAGCACTTCCCGGGAAGGCCCGAGCCACTCTGCCCAGGTTTAGCACCTCCCCCATCATCAAGAGCATGACGAAGCCTCGGTAAGTGTCGATGGCCACATTCCGCGTGACAGGCGTCGGCGTTACGCCCGGACTGGTCGAAAGCGGACTCGACGCGCCTAGCGGGTGCATCGGCCCTCCGGTGTGTCCATATGGTTCCGGTCAACAGACAGCTCATGGCAGCGCGTCCATCTCGGCAACGGGCCCCGAGCCAGTAAATGAAGCTCAATATTTGCGGCCATGCGTTGCCTCTAGGATGACCGTGCAGGAGCTATTTTCCAAGCGTAGAAATCTCCCCACATCAAATGCAGACAATCGCCGAGTTTTCGATTCGACTGCCTTCAAAACAAAGCCGTTGTGGAACTCAGGTTTACCGATGGCGATCTGACTAAGCCCTGCTTCGATGCCCAGGCATTGATGGTTTTCAAGCACTCGATTCGGAATCAGGCGTCGACCCTATAGGCGGCGGACGCAAGCTTATGACAACATGGCAACTGAGCCACATGCCTGAAAAACCGAAGCTCCGCGCCCGCCGTTCCAAGCAGCTGCAACTAGCCCCGATTCTCTCTCTCCGCGAACCGGTTTCGACGGTGAGCATCGTCACCATCACCTTGGCGCGAACTCCTGTCGAAGCGACGCGTTTATATGAAGCGTTGCGGACCTTGGCAGATCTCGGTCCCACCATTTACGTCGGAGAAGGCGGCTCGAGCGCCGAGTTCATCGGCAAGATCTCGCAGATCCCGAATCTGCGAGTCTGCCAACGACCGGCGAGTGCCAGACCTGGATTGGTTGGACAAGTGCAAACGGCATTCCAAGCCGCTCAGCAAGAAGGAGCGGATTACCTGCGGGGCAGCGTGTCGCAGAGACTTTAATGAACAAACTAAGCATGGAGGCTCTTGGTCCCGCCGGGGACTACACCTATGGGCCGATGGTTGTGCCCATGCAGCTCATTCCTTATCTCATGCTGGTGCCGGAAGACCTTGGATGGGGATGGAGATTTTTTCTGATGGCCGTGGCGCGACAATTGCGGGTTCCAGTGCGGTTGACTGCGTGTGGAACGTCCTGCCTTCGCTCCCAGCGCAACGAAGACGATGACAGGTCACGAGCGTATCGTCTTCGGCAACTCGTTCAAAACGTATCCGGCCTGGCTAATGGGTGGACCTGTCTCCTCGACGGATCGAAAGGACGGCAACAGCCTGTGGCTAGAAGGGCCTGAGTTATTCTTTGCCTCCCCGGTAGATACAACACGCGGTGCAAGTCTCCGCGACGACGATTTCGCTCAATAAAGGCAGCTTCGGTTGCAGGCGTTCCCAGATCCAAACCGCAATCGTTTCACTCGTGGGGTTTTCCAGTCCGTGGATCTCATTCAAATACCGGTGATCGAGTTGTTCCCAGACTCCTTTGAATGCATCACTGATATCCGCGTAATCCATGACCCAGCCGAGTTTCGGGTGGCAATCGCCAATCACAGCCACCTCGACTTGAAAGCTATGTCCGTGAAGCCGGCGACATTTATGTGACTCCGGCAAGTAGGGCAATAAGTGCGCCGCTTCAAACTGGAACTTCTTGCGTAGCTCAATCTTCATTATCACCTTTCCCAGGCGGCCGTCACTCGGCGACCCGCTCCCAATCTGTCCAAGTAATCAGGTCGCCCAACGCGGGCCGGCCGTCATGCCGCCAAGTCAACGGGGGTTTTTGCATTTCGCCAAGCGGGCAAATGCGCGTTGCTCCCCAGCGAGCGAAGGCAGCGGCCAACTCGGCAACACGCTCCTCGGGAGCTTCAAGTCCGACGGTCGAGACACGGCCACGCACTGAGTCGGCGGCGCACAAGGCATCGGTGCAATCGGCCACCGGCTTGACGTAAAGGAACCGATTTAAACATGAGATTTGAAACCGGGCATCCGCTTCATACACCACTGTCCAAGCGGTCGACTCCGGACTGCACCACAGTCTGGTCTCCTGGGAATGAGCCGCGCGCACTTCGTAAAAGGACCGCCGACTTGCAATGACGCCTGCTTCACGATCCGACAGAGGCCCGCGCGGCTCCGCTTTTTCCACCACTGCAAGTTCCTCGGCCAGCAAAGACGCGAGTTCCTCAGCACCAACGCGGCCGCCGCGCTCTACGTAAATGACGTGTGGAGACAAGCAGCCTCGCTGATTCCACGCGACCACGTCGCTAACCGCTCGCTTGATCACACGCCGAGCGTCGGCCGCAAGACTTTCCCGGGCAATATAAGCGAAACTCACACGATGCCCATACCCCACAAATCGCACGTGCGGCCGCAGACGCTGCCGAACGCTCTGCAAAGCCTCGTCCGTTCCCGTTACCGTAACGCAATCCGCCTCGCTAAAAAGAACGGTTTCCAACGCCTGATCGCCTCCTCGCCATTGCGCCAGTTCCAAACACGCTCCGAGCTTCGGGTCAGATTCATAGAGAGAGTGCGCAAACAGCCTAGGTAAGAAGGCAACCCCATGGCCACACTTTAAGAACTGAGCGCTCCGCAGCAACAGTCCCGCGATCAGGCTGGCCAGACTCGGGACCGGGATATTGCCAGCGGCGACGTGGACCATAAACTCGGGACCGCGAACGAGCGCGGCACGATTCAGCTCCAGTTCCGTTTTCGTTGCGGTAAACTCGTCCATGCGGCGGCCGTGGCCCAAATCCTGGACAATCCACTTTTCGATGTTTTCCCGAGTCAACTGGGCGAAGAAGCTATCAAGACCTTGCCCGAGAGTCGGACCTGAAAAGCCCGCCGCACTCGGACCAGAAGTCAGCGCTAGTTTCCGGAACGGATACTCCCGGTCCAGCCAACTTGCGGCCAAACCACTGATCGTTTCGATCAGGGATCGTGTCGACCGATTACGCAAATAAAGTTCTCGATTGCGTTTTAAGGCGTGGCAGGCGTCCTGCACCATGCCTGCGCTGAGAACGGCTTCGGGGGGAAGGTCGACAAGGAAATAGTTGGGGAGCTGCATACGCTTTGCCAAAATCTAGATCCCGCCTGATATCCCGTTCCGCCACAACGTGCTGGCCCCGAGTGAAACCAGATGCCGCAGGAACGCGATCGGCACAGACGTCGTCCCGGTCGATGCCTTCCGCTTAGTCACTAGTGGAACATGATGACGTACCTTCTCCATGGGAAATCGCCCGAGCATTCAAGTAGACTCGAACATTAGCGAACAACCTCGGACTTCGGCCGAAGGATCGCGCCCAATGAGCTCAAAGCCACTGCCACGCCGGACCCCTAAATCCTCCGTCTGAATAGATGCCACGGAATAGACGTTGGCCAAATCCAAAACCCGCACCAGACCCGTTTGCCCTTCTTCGACCTCGCGCCCGGTTTCCGGCGAGATCACCTGAACCCGCGCCCAGGGAGGGAATTGGAATTCGCGCCGATCGCCCCCTGCTCCTCCAGTAGCACGATCATACGCTTGGGAGCTAAGTTCGCACATGCCATATTCCCCAACGATCTGGGCACATGGAATTCCGAAGTGGTCGCGGATTAATGTGTAGAGCTCGGAGCGGGGCACCGTGCGGGAGCGACCTTTGTATCCCCCCGTCTCCATCGCTCGAGACCCCTCAGGAAGACTCAGTGGACCGGTCTCGGCGAGAAAATCGACGCACTGCACAAACGCGAAGGCAGGCCCCAAAAGCAGAACTCGGCGCTGAGTGCGAATCGCCTCTTCCAAAGTCGAACGCAATCGCGCACCGTTCACGGCCCAGGCGCCATTTTGATCGATCGTTCCGCAGAACTCCCGCTGATGGAACTGATCCCATTGCGAGACTTGCTGAAACATATGTACCAGCGAAGAATTCGGCACCAATCCTGCCGGAGGAGTCAACGCCACCAGATCCCAGCCGAGTGTTTCCCTGAGGGAGGGCGGAGATACTTGGCCCTCTGCAGTAAATCCCCTCGCCACGTTGTATTCGGGAAATAAATGAGGCCAGAACCAAGCATCCAGAGAGGCTTCATAGAGACGCAAAGAACACGGGCCGTGGAGATGCTGGCTACGTTGATTGTCGCTGGTGGTGCCACTTGACCAAAAGACGCGCGAACGCTTCGCCCGCGGCAGACAAGTGAGCTCGAAATCCTGAAAAGCCCGCGTCGGAAGCGCTGGGATTTCGCGCCAATGCTCTACGCTCCCAGCGTTGACGCCACGCCCAGCACAAACACGCCGGTAAACCGGAAGGTGTTCCAACTGAAGGCCGAAAATGGCCAAAGCGAGTGAATTAAACTCCGCCCGCAAGTTGGGCGAGTCATCGGGTCGCCTTCGAATATAGTTCAATAGGCGTTCCGAGATACTCTCAAAGGTATGATTCCCGTTCACGCGGTTTTAGTTCCTGAATCAGACACCTACAAGCCCGACGATTCCCTCTCACTGAGTGTCCGATCTGATCAACGAGGTCGAACATCGTCGCCGTGGTTCTGATTTTCGTTTGGCTGGTTTTCCGCAACAGCCACGAAGATATGTAAACGCCCGACACCTACCGCACAAGCTCCGATAAGACGAATGAGACTCCAAACCCTCTAATACAGCTGCGTCGCTTCCGTCTCCTCGATCGGCGTCGCAAACTGGTCACTACTCAATTCGGCACGAAAGCGCGCATCATCCGCCTTCAATGCCTTCACGACCAAGCGCCAGGTCGCCTCGCTCTTGGCGTCGAGTTTTGGGAGTGGGTCCGTCGTGAGGTGGCGTCCTTGGGCGTGAACAGATGTTGGGCCTCCGCCTGAGACGAATTCTTCGCTTCCGGGCAGCATACAAGCCACCCGAATATTGGTGCCGGGGGCAGTCCCTTGGTTGGTCACTCTTATCTCGTAAATAATCTCTTTGCCCACTTCCACCGGATCTTCCATATCCACAACCTCGAGAAGGATCGCGGGGACTCCCAAGACTCGGGTCGCGCAGGAACTTTGCACGGATCGACCATTATTGGCCGCACTCGCGGTAAATTCCAGAGACGCCGGTTGCCGCATTCCCAGGGTCGCGCAAACCTGTCGGGTGGCCGCGGGAGCGAGACTGGAAATATTCCAAGTAACGCGGCCGGGTTCTGCGATGCCATCCTCGGTCGTTCGCACGACTCGGACCCCTTCCGGCAGCGTCAGGGTCGCTGTGGTGGCGGCGGCCGGACCATCGCCTCCGTTTCGCAAGCTCAAACAAACCTCCAACGGACGACCGGCGAGAATCTCGGCGGGCGCGGTGCAGTTCAGTGTGAGCTCCGCCTTTGGCTCGGCCCCTCGGTCCACAACGAAGAAGTTACTGCACGCCTTGGGCGTGATGCACCGGTAACGGCGCCCTTTTGATGTGAAATCGAACGCATAGGCTGGCGCTGGCTCCTTGCCTGCCCAGAGAACGTTGCGAAGGCAAATGGCTTTCCCATTTTCACGGGAGGACATAAAAGGCATGACCGTTCCGACTGGAATTTTAATGTCGCTGATTTCAGCGCTTAGAGCGGCCCGGAAGAGGTCTTCCACATTACCGCGCCAACCCCATTGACGCAGCACTGAGGCAAAGTCCGGTTTCAGTTTCTCGTCACGAAAGCGGGATCGCAGGTCGTCTGGCGCAGAAAGAGGCGGAGCGAACCTTGTGGCAGGATTGCCCAAGCGCGTTGCGCGATGCTGTTCTCCCAGCGTTGAGACGCAGAGCAAAGCGGCCAACACGGCCAATCGGATGAACCAAGGCAACGAGGAGTCCATGTTGGGTGAGGTTTGAAAAAACGTTCACAAAACGCGAGCCAAATCAGCTGAAGAGTTTAATTTACGCCATCTAACTCGAAGTCTCGTTTCACGTAGCCCCACTAATGAAGGATTGACGCACGCCTACCGAAGTCGTAAACCACCTCCATGATCCACGTTGGCTTGCACACCGACAATTGGAGACCTTTAAGTCTCTCGTTCGAGGCGGCCTGTCGTAAAATCGCCGCTTCCGGTCTCGCGCACATCGAGTTCTGCGCTATTCATGGTCAAAACTTTGTGGCGGCGCTTGGGTACGATCCGGGCGTTTCGCTGCAATCAAATCCCAAGGAGATCCGCCGCTTTCTCGACAAACTCGGTTTGAGCGTCTCGCAAATCGACGGTTCATACCCGATGATGGGTCCGAATGGATCGGCGTTTGGAGTCCAATATGTCACTCAATCCATTCGATTCGCCGCCGAACTGGGCTGCCCGATGGTGGACACCGTCGACGGGGCGTTCGAGACACCCGGAATGACTCGAAAAGAAGTATTCCGCATTACCTGTGACAACTATCGGCAGTGCCTTTCCTGGGCCGAAGATTATCGAGTCATTATCAATGTCGAACCGCATGGACCGTACACGAACGACATTGATTTCATGCAACGTCTCTTCAAACACTTTGATTCGGAGTGGCTCAGGATGAATTTCGACACGGGCAACACGTTCATCGCGGGGCACGACCCTCTGGCGTATTTGAGCGCGTTGCGCCCGTATTGTACTCACTGCCACATCAAAGATGTCAGCCCGGAGTTAGCTGCTGCAGCCCGCGGCGAGGAAACTGGGATCGGAAGTTCTGTCGTCCCGGTTGGAGGAGGCGTAAACGCCGATAACATTCGACGTTGCCTGGAGTATCTCCACCGCACCCGATGGACTGGAGCCGTCTCAATCGAATGCCACGGCTCTGACGAGAACACGCAAGCGAGCGTGAGCTGGATGAAGAAGCTCATCAAAACTTTAGGCAAACCAAAGCGAGCGAAGGGTTAAGTCTGGATTCCTGAGCCCAATATCGTCCCGGAGTAGATGCCGCCCGCCTACGACGTCCGTTCCCCGACCACTCCACGGCGGAATTGATCCTTCCCATTTTTCGAGGTCCTTCGGACAAGGACTTACACTCGTTGGTTCTTTACCGCCGCGGGTTCTTTTGCCATAAAGCGCCTCACCCGTATGAACCGGAGCTCCCTGACACTCGCCCTGGGTCTGATCTTGATGACCCTGACGGTCCAAGCGCAAAGACCAGGAGAGCCTCCTTGGCCTGGGGCCCGGCCGGACGGATCGGTCTTATTGCCGAATCAATGGTCGTTGCGACCGGTAGGCCGACAAATCGCACTAGGCGATTTTCCGGTAAACATCGCGGTGCATCCCAGCAGCTCGTTTGCGGCCATATTGCACAGTGGATATGGTCGCCACGAAGTCGTGGTCATAAATCTCCGCAACTCCTCAATCGTGGCGCGAACCAATATCGACGAGAGTTTTTATGGCATTGAGTTTTCGCCCAAAGGCGAACGCCTTTTCTGCAGCGGCGCTGGCGCGGAAGTTGTTCACGCCTTCGGCTTCGACCAAGGTCGCCTGACTGACCACAGGGTCATCAGTGTGCGCAGCAGCAAGCAACGCGGCGTTCCTGCAGGGATGGCCGTCAGTCGCGACGGCGAAAACGTCTACGTGGCCAGTGTTTGGGGGCATCAGGTTTCCCGGCTCAACGTCTCGAGCCAGACGAATCTCTGGGATGTGGCCATGAACGATACTCCAGAAACGCAGAAGACTCTCAAGAGAGTGCCCTCCTCACCCGATCCCGATGTGGCGGCAGCTACCAAGCGCAATGAAGCGTTGCTGGACGAAACGACTAGCCAAGATAGTTTCCCATACGCTTGTCGACTCGACGAGCGCCGGCAGAGGCTCTATGTCAGTTTATGGGCCCAAGGAGCGGTAGCGGTTGTTGATCTCCGAACCCGCCGCGTCGTTGAGCACTGGCCGACAGGCGAACATCCGAATGAGATGCAGCTCACGAAGTCCGGACGCTGGCTCTACGTGGCCAACGCCAATCAAAACACGATTACAGTGATTCGCACAGACACCGGTCGGACAGTCGAGACGCTCTCCGCGTCGCTTTATCCGCAGTCGCCTCCGGGATCGACACCCAACAGCCTGGCCTTGACGCCAGATGAGAAAACGCTGTTTGTGGCCAACGCCTGTAACAACAACCTGGCGGTCTTCGATGTTAGCGAACCAGGGCACAGTCAACCGCTTGGATTCATCCCGGTCGGATGGTACCCGACCTCGGTTCGTGTCACCCCCGACGGCAAGCGACTGCTGGTAAGCAATGGCAAGGGGCTGACCTCAAAACCGAATCTCCATGGCCCTCAGCCTGGCCGGAAGAAGGAAACCGGAACCTTGGAAACCTATATCGCTGGTTTATTCCAAGGCAGCTTAACGATCTTGGAGATTCCGTCTCGACGCGAGTTTGAGCGGCAGCTCGAACGCTACACAACGCAAGCCTATCAATGCAGCCCTCTCACGGCCGATGCAATGCTCTCCACGCAGGGTCAGGCCGGCAACCCCATTCCGTTCCGGGTTGGAGAGCCCAGTCCGATCCGCTACTGCATTTTTGTTATCAAAGAGAATCGGACGTATGACCAGGTGCTCGGAGATCTCCCGCAAGGCAATGGCGATCCAGGGCTCTGCCTGTTTCCGGAAAGCATTACGCCTAACCACCATCAACTCGCGCGTGAGTTTGTTCTTTTGGACAACTTTTACGTTGAGGCGGAAGTCAGCGCTGACGGTCACGAGTGGACCGTCGGAGCCTATGCGACGGACTTTGTTGAAAAATTCTGGCCGTTAAGTTACGGACACAATAAGAGTGGCAAGTTCCCCTACCCTGCCGAAGGACGTTTCACCATTGCAGAGCCGTCGCTCGGTTACCTGTGGGACCGAGCCGCGGCGGCTGGAATCTCCTATCGCAGCTATGGCGAATTTGTGAACAATGGTAAGACTCTGCAGGATCCGGGCTCGAGCCGCGTCCGCGGTCTAAAAGGTCACATTGACGAATGGTTCCGCGGTTGGGATTTGGATTACCCCGACGTCAAGCGGATCGCGCGATTTCTGTCGGAACTCAAACGCTTTGAGCGCGAAGGCGAGATGCCTCGACTGCAGATCCTTCGGCTGCCGAACGACCACACTTACGGAGTCACCGTGGACAAACTTACGCCGCGCGCGATGGTTGCGGACAATGACCTTGCTTTGGGCCAACTGGTCGAAGGGGTCACGCGTTCACGATTCTGGCCGCAGACGGCAGTATTTGTTGTGGAAGATGACGCCCAAAATGGCCCTGACCACGTCGACGCGCACCGGACGATTGCGTTTGCGATCAGCCCCTATATCAAGCGAGGTACAGTAGACTCCACATTATACTCAACGAGCAGCATGCTTCGCACGATGGAGCTAATTCTTGGCCTCCGACCGATGTCCCAGTTCGATGCCGCTGCCCTCCCGATGTTTCGATCGTTTCAAGCACAACCAGACCTTCGGCCTTACGACGTTCGCGCGGTGAATGTGAACCTTGACGAACGCAATCTTAAGACCGCATGGGGCAGCGAGAAGAAGATGGACTTTTCCAAGGAAGACGCGGCCGACGACTTGGTCCTCAATGAGGTCATCTGGCGATCCATTCGCGGCCGTCACGAACGTATGCCGGCGCCGACCCGTGCCGCCTTCGTCTTTCCTCACTCTAAGGATGAGGATGACGATGACTAAGCGATCTGCGTGACTGGGGTCGCACCATTCAATGCCGTTCCCGCCATTGCTGTGTGCGGCGATTGAGCGATTCAGCAGATCTGAGATCCGGATAGAGGAGGAGCAGATATCGCAGGCGGAACGTGTCGCCCGCTCGATAGATCAGTGTATCTTTTTCCAGTCCCTGGGTCGCGGAAAGATAAGCGAAAGGCGTCTTCATGGTGAAGAAAGTGGCGTCGCCTCGTGGATTGTCAGGATGGCCTGCCAAAGCCAGCGTTGTTGGATGCCCAGAAAGATCAAACTGGACTGCCGCCCAAGGCGCCTGGGCCACTTCCTGACGGTTCTGGCTGAGATCAAGTACTCTTCCAGCCAGAGAATGCGTAGCGAGCGGGTCCAATTCCCGGAGAAAGCGCATGCCTAAGCCGTGATAATTCGCGCCACTCAAAGTGACCACGTTGGTTTTGCGGCCAACTTCGAATTGGGAAGTCCATTCCAGCGCCACCTCGCTCTCCGTTTCGTTCACCGTGACCGCCAGCGTGCGATGTTCCACGACAAACGCAACCGCCGCGCTATCCGGGAGGAAGGCGTCTTCAGGTTTGAGCCAGTGAAGCACTTGGGCGATCCGCACTTGTGGTCGACCAGCAGCGTCGACGGACACCTCAGGCGGCGGAAACTGAACCACCTTTTGCACGCCGTTCCCTGGTGTTTCCTCCCAGAAGTTCACTCCGTTGATGCGGATGCCATACATCAGAGCGTGGTGGTGCAAGTGATCGGAAGGGGCATCGCGCAGCACATTTTGACCGGCGACAGTGCAAAGTTCCTTTACATACGGTTTAAACTTGGCGGGATCGAAGGCATAGGTCAGCAATTTCTTCGGTCCGTGCCATACAGTCCATTCGGACGGACGGGCCGAGGAGTCAAGGCGTAACGGCTCCGCCTGACACAGAAACGGGACCAAGGACCACGCCAACGTCACGCTCAACTGGATCGTGCCCCAAAGGAGCCGTCGCGGTTTCATAGAACAATCTCCTCTCGGGCGGCGTCGTAGCGAACGACCACATCTTTCAGCAACGACAGCATCGCCATATTAAGGGCCACGGTCACGTGATAGCCGAACTCGACACTGCTGACAGGCTTCTGGCGCGTTCGAACGCAATCGAGAAAGTTCTGCCAATGCAGCGCTGTGGGATCCATTTTGCCCGCTGGTACGACCTGGGCCTGCCCCTGTCGGGGGATTAATGTCAGACTATCGAATCCGGCATTCCATTCGCCTGGGTTTTGTAGGGTAATGGTGCCTTCGTCGCCACGGATTGCCGGTTCACTGACGTAGGCATTCGCCAACGTTCCTACAACGGATACCGATAGTTTCTCCGGATAATCCAAACACATGTTAAAAGTGTCTGGCACTTCCCGGTCATAGTCGGTGTATTTGAAAATTCCTCCTGAAGCCACCGCTCTTGCCGGAATCTTAATGCCCAACGCATTGACAAATGGTGTGAACACGTGCGGGAACAAGTCCGTGCACGGTCCTCCAGCGTAGTCCAAATACTTCCGCCAACTGAAAAAGCGGTCAACGGTGAACGGGACTTTGGGGGCGTCCCCAAGAAACGCCTCCCAATCGAGGTCTGGGCCTGGCTTCGCCTCGCGATCGGGAATGTGCATTCGCTCACCCCAATCCCCGGAGCGATAAAACCCCGCTTCCACCAACTGGGGACGTCCAATTGCTCCCTGGCGAATCAACTCCCCCACCTTCTTCCAAGCCGGGCTGGAGTTCCCCTGGTTTCCGATTTGCACGACCCGCTGGAGCTTGAGCGTCTCTTGATAGAACTGCCGGCTGAGTTCGAACTGCGACCAATGTCCCATCGGCTTTTCACAGTAGACATCTTTGCCAGCGCGAATAGCGTCCAACCCTTGCGGAACGTGCAAGCGGTCGGGCGTCGCGATACATACCACATCAACGTCGGGATTCTCCAACAACTCCGTGTGTTTCCAGTAGCTCTTGGCTTTCGTGCGGCTGACCACCTCGTCCAAACGGTAACGATAAGCGTCGTTGACCGCCACAATCGTGGCATTCGTCCCAGCAGCAATTAGCTTTTGCACTAGGGCAACATGGCTTTGCCCGCGTCCACCGACTCCAATAAATCCGATTCCGATGCGATCATTGGCCCCGAGCACACGGCCCCGCGCGACGTAGGGCGCCGTAGACCAAACACCCGCCGCCGCAAGCGCGGTCGCCGATTTTATGACGAAGCTGCGTCGGCTTACAGGGTTCAAGGGAGCAGTCGCTTGGGTATCCGTTCGAGATGCTTTTGTCGCCATAGAGGTTAACGCGTTTCTGTGCAGCGTCGCAGGTTGAATGTCCAGCCGCCCGAAATCTTGTTTCCTTCACTCTCGTTCCCAGATTTCGGGCTCTGATTCAACACGCTCAGAATCAACTTTGACTACGAACCGCCCTATCTTCGAATCTGATTGCAACGCTGACTAAGATACTAAAGGCTAATACTCGCAACACCGAAGGCAAGGTCGAAATCCGCCTCGCCATCTATCACCCCCTGGTATCCGGCGACACATAGTGTCACTCGGATTGCGGGGCAATTCTGCGCCCCTCACGGTGGCGCTCCACTGGAACTCCACAACTCGGCAACCTCAGCCGCACTCAGTGCCCGCGGGTAGAGACGCACGTCGTCGATGAGGCCGAAGAAACAGTCCACCCAAGTTTGGCCTTGGTTATTGGTGTTTCCTCCGATGAGCAGTGGGTTTTGGTCCGCGAATTGAAATGGAACCGCACCCATCGCAGAGTTCGCCAACTTGCCATCGACGTACAATCTCAGCGTCTTGTTGTCGTACGTCCCGGCCAGGTGGACCCAGTCTCCGACCGGCACTTCGACCGCGCTCTGTATATTTTGATAGTGAGCGCCGTCTGGATCGACGGAGAAGAGCGCCCGATTCTTGAACACGGCCAAGCCGAAATACTCGGAAGGCCCATCCTTGACTTCCCGGGAGATGATCATGTTCCACTTCGTGCTCGCGGACCGTTTGACCCACGCCGCTACCGTCAACCCGTCCGGAAAGTTGTCCAGAGATGCCCGGTAAGGAATCTCCACGAGCGCATCTTGCCCACACTCGATGCCGCCGCCCGCTCTCCCCGCAGTTCGCTTCGCTCCTCGTAACTCCCCGGAATTGCCGTGGCCGGTGGCATCGTCCACAACGTTTCCGGCAGGCTCATCGAGTTTCCAATGGGCCACGGGTCCAACAACGGTTTTGCCAACTGCGTATAGAGCTGTCGCCGTGCGAATAAACAAACGTCCGCCGGAAACGGCCATGGACGCCTGGCACTTCTCGCGCAGAGGGTTCTTGGCCACGACCTTAAACTCCGGTCCGGCTTCCAGAACGGTCGTTTCCCCGTCGTCGGAAAGTAAGTAAATCAGGTTCCCAATGCTGACCGGCGACGCCGAGAAGTTTCCCCCCACCCGTTCCTGCCACACCACCTCGCCTGTATCTGCTTTCAGGCATACGGCGACGCCACCCTCGTGGATCGCGAAGAGATAAGGCTTAACCAAGACGTAGGAAGGGATCTTGGTAGCGCCTTTCTTCTGTTCCCAGACCAGGTTCGACTCCCCAAGGTCACCGCTTCCTCCCAGTTTGAACGCTTTGATCGACTCTCGCCCTCCCCAACCCGATGCCGTAAAGGCAACATTGTCGCCAATTACGATCGAAGGAACCACTCCCTCGCCGATGTTCTTCGACGTCCAAAGCCGCTCGCCAGTTTTCAGATCGAATCCCTGAACGACGTCTCCGGCGCCGCTAATGAGTTCCTGGTGCCCGTCCGGTGCTGTCCATATGTTTGGAACGACGTGAGCGATCCGAGACAGGCCGCGGCGCGCTTGCCAGCGCAACGCCCCGGTCTCAGCGTCGAGTGCATAAATGCGAGCTTGGTCCCAAGGCGTATGCCAGCCCGCACCCGTATCCGGCGGACGGCCGCTGCCATCCCGTGTCATGATGAGCAGCCCTTCCCATAACAGGGGCGATGTCCCAAGTCCATGTTCCCCATAGAACGGAAGCTCCCGGTTCACCCAGACGATTTGACCATCGAAGTCCAGGGCGACAAACGTGCCGTCGCCAAAGCACGCATAAACCCGTTTTCCGTCGGTGCACGGTGTTGGGGTCGCGTAGCCGTTGCGGCCCTGCTTGTGACCTGGCACCTGTCGGCCTATCTCCGTATTCCACAAAAGTTTGCCGCTCGATCTATCCAAGGCCAAAACGTGAAAAGCCGCGCCTCCCTCCGTTGCCGTCGTCAAAAAAACGTAATTGTTCCAAACAATGGGCGACGACCAACCCTCGCCAGGAATCGACGTTTTCCAGGCGATGTTTTCGGTCGCTCCCCATCGAATTGGCAACCCCGCTTCGGACGAGTTGCCTTGACGTGACGGACCGCGGAACCAAGGCCAGTTCTCGGCCGCAGTCTTCATCGGGAGGGAACTCAGGAAAAAGGCAATTAGGACAATCGTTCGCATAATGGTCGTCTCGAGCCTTAAGGGAAATGGACTAGAGCTAGCTAGGACAACTTAGATCGAATTTTAGGACAATTGCACTCCGGCAACCGCCACAAAGGCGAAGCCCGGCCGACCCCGCTGACCTCTCGCACGCCTACTTTTTCAGGCGCTCGGAGTTTTCCTGAATACGAGCACGGACCAGCTTCCGCACCAGAGTGGCAGGGAGTGGCTGGTCCGGCGAAAAGCGGATTGTTCCTTTACTGGTATCGTACTTCCCTAACTCCGCGGCGTGAGCCTCGACAGTGGAGGCACTCATCAGGTAAAAGGCGCAGTGGTTGGCGGTAGCGCCGACCGCAACCAGCATGCGTCCGTCCAGTTTGAAAGCGGCGAGTTGATAGCTAATACACTCTTCCGCCTTCGGTGCGGCCGACTTGATGACGGTGCAGAGCTTCTGCAGCGCGGAGCATTGGGCCTCACCGAACTTGGCGAGATACTCAGCGTGCGAGAGACTTTTCGGAGGCATCCTGAGTCCTTCAAAGGGCTATGCCAAAAGCAAGGGCTTGTCAGTGCCCTCGCTTCCAGCTTCCGCTTTGCGGTCAGACGGTTTGCACCTTGCCGCTCAGGACCGAGCGCTCTTCTGCTTCGCAGATTTCCACCGCGGTTAAGCCATCGCTCGCGGTTACCACGGTCGGTTTTTGGCCCGCTTGGATCGACTCGACCATATGCTGCAGCTCGCGGATGTAGCCATCCGGCCCTTTGCAGGAGACCACCTTCGGTTTCTTGCCCCGGACGTAGAGTTTGAGCGCTTCCGCGCCTCGCGAGAAATCATAGTCGGCCATGGCGTTTTCAAAATGAATGGTGTAAGCCATGTTAAATCCGCCGCCCGGCGCGACCAACCAACTTCCTTCAGCCGACACCAACACCTTGGAGTCGAACTGATACTGGGTGACGACGTGATCGATCGCACCGCTGAACTTGCTCAGTCCGGACGAGAAGACACTCCTGGGCCGGCCGAAGCAAAACTGCACGAAGTCTGTGTCGTGAACGTGCAAGTCCATGAGCGCCCCGCCAGATTGTGCGCCTTTGAAGTAGTTTTCGCGTCCCCAGCCCGGCGGTTCTGCAATGCGTCGGAAACGAGCTGCAAGAACAGGGCCGTAGGTTTGCTCTTCAATCGCCAGCTTTAGCCAGGACCAACCAGGCCAAAACCGCATGCACATCGCGGGCATGAAAAATCCTTTGGCTTTCTGGGCCGCAGCGACGATCTCACGAGCTTGCTCGGACGTACGCGCCAGCGGTTTTTCACAGAGCACATGCTTTCCCGCAGCCAGTGCCGCAGCCGCCACCTTTGGATGGAGGTGAGTCGGCACGCAGATATCCACGAGGTCCACATTCGGGTCGGCCAACATTTCATTCAGGTCGCGATAGGCCCGCGTCTGTTTCATGTTGAGTTTAACGGGCGCGGCATCGCCCACATTCCCACCGGGATCCACCAGGACGCCGTCGACCGGCTGCCGCACCGGATCGCAGACCGCCGTGGACGGGCTTTCGAGTTGTGGATTTTGATTTCATAAGGATTGAATCGTCCGCCAACGACCGCCACCGCAAAGCCTGCGGCCGCGGCGTCCATTTCTGGGTACGATCACTTCACGAGTGACTCTATAAAACGACGAGCCGCTTGGATGTCTTGCACTCGCTGCGTGCCCGCCTCGCGCTCGATCGAGCAGTATCCGCGGAACTTCTGGCCTTCCAACGTTCGAAAGAACTCTGGCCAGGCGACCTCGCCCGTCCCAGCGACGACCTCTTCGCCCCAGGTCCCAGGGACTTTGGTTTTGAGCGCGTCCTTGATATGACACTGCTTGAGCCACGGCCCCAGAACCCGCAAGGCTGCGATCGGGTCGCCCTTGTCGTAAAGGATCATGTTCGCGGGGTCGAAGTTGACTCCCACATTGGGCCGTTCCAACTGCTGCAAAAAGGTGCTCAGCGTCTCGGCCGTTTCTTGTCCAGTCTCCAGGGCTAAATCAATCTTGCGCTGGGCAAAGGCGTCTGCCACCTGGCGCAGTCGACTCAAGAGTTTCGCGTATTCCGGATGTTCGGGATCGTGCGGTAAGAACCCAGCGTGAAACGTCACCAGTTTCAGACCCATGCCCGCTGCTATCTCTGCTGTCTTTTGAATATTCGGCCAGTTCTGCGGCCAGGTTTCGTCCGGGACGATGCCGCCGGTCCGGCGAATCGAGTCCATCGTGGTGTAATCCTCCCCGACGCACCCGAGCATTCCAGAAACGCACTGCATCCCCGCTTGCTGCGCAAGTTCCGCAAAGCGTCCCCAGACAGAAGGTTCTTCGCGCAACGGGTCGAGGGCGATTTGAATTCGCTTCAGCCCGATTTCACGCATCTTTTGCAGAAGTTGTTCCGGCTGGTTTGGTTGGAGAGACCAGCTGCAGACGGCCAAACGATCCAGGATGGAGCGGTCCATAAACATTTTGCCGTTTACTTGCCTCGGCGCAATTGGACGCCTTTGACCTTTTCCACAAATTCGATAAAGCCGGTGGCCTGCTGCGTGAGTCGATCGGGCAGATCTCCGGATTGGAACTCGCCGTTTTCCTTCATCAGCTCATACACTTTGGGCATAAACACCCTGTCCGGGTAAAGGTAAGCGTTGCGATAACCAAAGATCATCTGGAGCTGTTCCACCGGGCGTAAGGCGCCCCACATGCCAGCTCCCAAACCGATAAAGCAAACGGGCCGTTTTTCAAAACTCTCCGGGAATTTAAGCATATCGATGAAATACTTTAAAACTCCCGGCAAACTTCCGTTATACTCCGGGGTCACAATCACCAGACCTTCCGCGGCCAGGATCGCGTCCGAGAACGGTGCAAAGGATGTTGGTTTTTCCGCGTAAGAACTTGGATGGAAGATTTCCGGCGGCAGTTCGGCCAGATCGAGCACCCGCAATGGAACTTGCAGGCGTTGATAAATCTTCTCCACTTGTGACGCTACCCGGCGCGTGGTGCTGCCCGGGCGATTAGTTCCTACAAGTAAGGTTAGCACCCACGCAGCATGGCGGCAGAGAAAATCCTCGGCAAGCTAAACCCGCTCAGGATTCGATCCGCGGACCACGTCATGCACGCAGGCTTGGAGCGGCTGTCAAAGGCGACGCAAACGGGCGTGATCTCCACGCGCCGCGAGTCAGGGCTCACTCATCTGCCGGGAACCAGATGAGACATTTGCCTGCGTCGGCACGATTGGATCTGCGGCTGAGAGTTGACGCCGACCTGGCGAACGGCGGAGGCGATTCTGAAAAAGCATCTTCCAAGTGATCCGCAGCGCCTCGCGAACTATCTTGGGCGACATTTTGGACGTCCCTTGAAATCGATCAGTGAAAATGATCGGCACTTCGACGATATGCAATCCTTGCCGCCAAACCTTGTGGGTCATCTCGATCTGAAAGCTGTAGCCGCTCGAGCGGACCTCATCCAAGTTGATCGATTGCAGCGTGCGACGGCGGAAACATTTGAATCCTCCAGTAGGATCGGTGAACGGCATCCCTGTAATCCACTGGACATACTTTGCCGCGCTCAAGCTCAGCACCAGTCGCTGCAATGGCCAGTTAATCACGCGAATTCCGTTGCAATAACGAGACCCTAAGACCAAATCCGCCTTCCGCGCCGCCTCGAGAAACGCTGGAATATCATCCGGGCTATGGGATAGATCGCCGTCCATTTCAAAGATGAACTCATAATGACGCTCTAAGGCCCAACCAAAGCCGGCACAATACGCCCGACCCAATCCCGCTTTCTGGGCTCGATGTAGCACCTGAATTTGGGGATACTGTTTCGCTAGCTGATCCGCTAACTGCCCGGTCCCGTCGGGAGAGTTATCGTCGACCACGAGCAGGTCCACCGTAACGGGTAGTGCCAACACCCGTCGCACGAGCGGGAGAAGGTTGTCTCGCTCGTTGTAGGTCGGCACGATAATGAGGCTCTCGTTACTCATGGCGTCCGGGTGCGCAAGTCAAATAAGCAGATGTCCTGCCAAACTCAAGCTGTTTTCCGCGAGTTCTCCCCCTTCCCCCTTCGATGGTTCAAGGGTGATTCTCCCTGCACCTCAGGGGTCCGTGTGCCCATCCAGCCGGTTCCGTCGTTTTGGAGCTGAAAAACTAGAGACGGAACTCGAATTGATTGGTATCCTGCCGGCGCCCATGCTCGAAGGAACTTTAGCGTTCTGGATTACAGACCTGCTAGATTATCAATCGTGGTTGAGATCTCCAGCAGCCTGGATTGCTGTCCTATTTCAGCTTTGGATGCTCATCGACGCGATTCGCCGCGAGGAGTGGATGTGGGTCCTGTTTATCGTTCTATTTCCTCTCTTTAACGCGATTCTCTACTTCATTCTGGTTTATCGCCAGGCCGCTTCCCTCTCGGCCCCCTCCTTCGAATTGCCCGGCGCGGTTGACCGACGCCGCATCAAAGAGCTCCAAGCCCAGATCCACCATCTTGACAAGGCTCACCACCATTCCCAACTTGGCGACATCTACTTTCAGCAAGGCAAATACGCCGAGGCTGAGAAATGTTACCGGAACGCCTTAGAGCGTGATCCTACCGACCTCGATACGCGCGCCCATCTGGGCCAAAGCCTGCTGCGCCTCGGACGCCCCAAGGAAGGACTCTCTTGGCTCGAGCAAGTCTGCCAGGAAAGTCCAGACCATGACTATGGATACTCCCTGATGGCGTTGGCCGAGGTCTACGGAAAGCTCGGAGACCGTGGCAAAGCGATTCAAACCTGGCAACGAGTCGTAGAAATGCATTCCTACACGCGGGCTCGAGTTGAACTCGCCGAACTTTACCTGGCGGACGGCCAGCGCGAGACCGCGATCGCCCGCTTGCAGGAAGCCTTGGCCGACGATGCGCACGCGCCGGAATTTGAACGACGCCATGAACGCTTCTGGATCAAGCGCGCCCGCAAGCGCATGGCCACGCTGCGCAAGTCCGGCTCGTAAAGCCGGCGCGATGGCCTGCCGCCAAGCATTGGGCTCCAGAGCTCATTGGCTGGCTGTCTATCCACGATTCATTTTCGCTTCGTTCCGCTCGTAATTAGTGGTATTCCTGAAGATCAGTGAGAACGGGTCGATCTGGGTTGGGCCGGTCGTGGTTGCTGCACGACCTGACAGGCGAACGGCTCTTGAGGTCCTCCCGGATTGACTGCCCGATCGGAGCTGCGGACCTCGCACCCAAACCGCGAGAGTAGCACCTTCTCAGCGAGACAGGAGACAGACTTCATGCAGAAACGGATTTACGTATCGGAGGAGGATGCCGCCACCCGCGCTGCTTTGTGCGATTTTCTGAGCTCTTACGCGGCGGACTGGGAAGTCACGCGATTCGACCGCCCGAGCCACCTGATCGAAGCATGCGGAGATCACACGCCCGATGCTGTGCTCGTCGACCTTCATCTAGCCGACCGAACGCTCCCGGATCTACTCGAGCAAATCCGGTCCTACGCCCCCACGACCCTCCGCGTGGGGATGGGAAAGCACCTTCCTTCGGCCATGAATGCCACGGCGTCGTCGGCCCACGTTTACCTATGCAAGCCGTTTGCGTTCGAAGAGTTAGGATTTCATTTGCAGCGCGGCTTTCGAGCGTGCGCGCGTCTGAGCAATCCCCAGATCGCAGGCATCGTCCTGGCGCTCCGAGGCTTGCCCGTTCTACCCAAAGTCTACTTTGCCGTCGCTGCGGCGATCGACCAGGCCGAGAGCAATCTACGACCTGTCGTTGATCTTTTGGCTAAGGATCCCGGCTTGAGCACGACCCTGCTCCGGTTGGCAAACTCGCCGCTTTTCAGCTCGCATCTGGTCTCCGATCTGATGCAAGCGGTCATGATCCTTGGAACGGAACGCGTCAAAGCCATCGTGGTCAGCCACGCCGTCCTCGAGCGCTACCAGAACCTGCGTCAACCCGTGAGCAGCGAAACGCTCTGGGCGCACTCCTGCCACACCGCCGTTCTCGCCCGGCGCCTCTGCGCACAACTGAAATTAGAGGCGACCTTGAGCGAAGCGGCCTTTTTAGGAGGTCTACTGCACAACACCGGACGACTCGTACTATTGGACAATTTTCCCGACGAATACCGTAAGGCCCTGGCCGCCAGGATTCGACCGGCGCCATTGGCTCAAATCGAACGATCTCTTCTCTATGCTTCCGGTGAAGATGTCACCGCATTTCTGCTGGAGCTGTGGGGGATGGCGTCGCAGGTTGTGACCGCCGCTGCCTGGCATGAGAATCCCTGGGATGAGCCTGGAGGGGAAGGATTTAGACCAGCTACAGCCGTCTACCTGGCGAACATTTTGGCGCATCAGCTCCACCCGACCGACGCGAGCTGGGTCAATCCCGTCGACCTGACGTATTTGCGAGGCTTCTCCGGAACCGAGTCGCTCGATCTCGAACAGATTAAGGATCAAGCTGTGAAAGAGCACTGGCTAGAACCACTCGCCTGACTCGGCGCTCGGTTTTGCACCACTTTTCCTTCGATCAGCCTTCGATCAGCCTTCGATCAGCCTTCGATCAGCCTTCGATCAGCAGAGCATCGCGATGCTGTTCTCATCGGATCCGGACCGTGGGCTCATCGGGTTCTCAACCTGTTTAGAACGGATGACGCGCGCAAACGGCATGTTCGCCCGGCGTTCACGTTGTTCGGAGCGGAGACGCGGGGACATCACCCCTGCGATTGGAGAACAGCGACGGGCCCGGGTTGATAAAAGCGTTGAATAATTCAGATCCAGCCGATAAATCTGCAACTATTAGCCAGATCAGGAACTTGCGCGGATGATTAATCGCTATCGACCGACCGTCTTGATTGTTTGCACGGGTAATTCCTGCCGGGGACCCATGGCCGAAGGGCTGTTAAGGCATTATACTCGCGGCTGGCTCAACGTGCAGAGTGCCGGGTCTCAACCGGCGGGTTACGTCCACCTTTTGGCAATCCAAGTAATGGCAGAGATCGGCTTGGATATCTCGTCGCATCGTTCTCAATCCTGGACCGAGTTTATGGATCAGCCTGTGGAGACGGTCATCACGGTCTGTGACGAGGCTAACGCCCTTTGCCCGGTGTTTCCCTGTCAGACTCAACGGCATCATTGGCCATTCTCGGACCCGGTCCTCCTCCCGGGGACGGACCAGGAAAAGCTCGCGCGCTTTCGACTCCTGCGCGACGAGATGCGGCCAGTCTTTTTGGCCTACGCCGCCGGGCGGTTGGACGAGTCTGGCGTCGCGACCGTTTAGGGGAAAAAGGAGATGGAAACGGGAGATTTCAGCGTTGAACACGTCTAAGGTCTGAACAGTTTGTCGGCATAGCGCCGAGGTCAGTATGGAATTTATGAATACGTTGCTCCGAATGTCGGTCGTGCTCGTGGCAGTTTTGTTGTTCCCTAAAGCAGCTGCGGCGCAGAATTTCGTGGGAACCGATCTTGGCGAGCCGATCCTCCAGGGAGCCGTGGAAACAAACGCCGCTGGAGGTATCGTCCTGACAGGCTCAGGCAGCGGGATCGGGATTAAACGCGACCAAGGATACTTCGCTTGGATTCGTGAGACAAATGACTTTGACGTCGCGGTCCGCGTCGAATCTCTCTCTACTCCTGATCTGTTTGGCCGGGCCGGATTGGTGGCGCGGACAAGCTTGGATGCGGACGGTCCGTTTGCGGGTGTATTCGCAACGCCGAACGTCGCAGGGATAATGTTCCAGACGCGAGCGAGCAGCGGGGCAGCAGGACGCCAAGCCGGGGTGTTTCCGGCTAATTACCCGACAGCCTGGCTCCGATTGCAGCGCCAAGGAGACCAATTTACCGGGGCAGCGAGCCTTGATGGAAGCTCCTGGGTAAAATTGGATAGCGCAACGTTATCGACCAACGAACCGATCTACCTTGGATTGACGGTCACGAGTTGGGCGACCAACACCATGGCCACGGCGACGTTCCGAGACTGGACCGTCGGTTCCGGGGCGATGCCGGCGGCCGCAACGTTCCCGCGTGAACTTCCCGGGCCGTCCTCGAGACGAAGCGGACTCACCATTTCGGAAATCATGTACCACCCGGAATCGCGCGCCGATGGTCGCGACCTGGAGTTTATCGAGATCTTCAATAGCCACACTCTATTTGCGGATTTGTCCGAGTTTCGTTTGTCTGGCGCTGTCGAGTATACGTTCCCGCAGGGCACCACGGTGCCCGCCGGTGGGCTTCTGGTGGTCGCAAGAGTTCCAGCGGACATGGAGTTGATCTATGGACTTACCAACGTGTTCGGTCCGTATTCACGGGCACTGAACAACGGAAACGAGACGGTGCGTCTGCTCAGCCGAATCGGCGCAGTTTTGGTCGAAGTTCCCTACGATAGCCGTCCCCCCTGGCCAGTCTCCGCGGACGGCGCTGGGCATTCCCTGGTCTTGACTCATCCCTCCTACGGCGAAGGAAGCGTCCAGGCTTGGGGCGCCAGCAGCTGGAAAGGAGGGTCGCCCGGCCGGTGGGATCCGATCGTCCAAGACTCACTTGGCGCAGTCGTAATCAACGAGGTGCGCAGCCGATCAACGGCGCCGGCGACGGATTTCATTGAACTTTACAATCATAGCAATGAGAGCGTGGAGCTCGCGGGTTGCGTCGTCAGTGATCGACTCACCGGAGGCTACACCTTTCCTGCGGGCGCCACTATTCCTCCTCGAGGCTACCTCCTCCTGGATCAGACCACCCTCGGATTTGGATTAGATTCCTCCGGGGAAACGATCTACCTCCTGGCTCCTGGCCAAGCGCGCGTTCTCGATGCCGTTCGCTACGAACCGCAGCCGAATAACTCGGGTTTCGGCCGGGTGACCGACGGGGCTCCCGAGCTAGGCACCTTGACAGCCCCATCGCCCGGTGCGGCCAATAAGGGCGCTGCGGCAGGCGGAATTGTCATCAACGAGATCATGTTCAATCCGATTTCGGGTGATGCGGACCAATACGTCGAACTATTCAACCGAGGCGCCGCCGTTGTCGACCTGGGTGGATGGCGCTTCACCGCTGGGATCAACTTCACGTTTCCCAGTCAAACGATGATCGCGCCCGGCGCCTATCTCGTCGTTGCGAAAAATGCCGTCCGTTTGCGAGAGCACTACACCAACCTGACAACGGCAAACTGCGTGGGAGATTTTACTGGGAACCTTTCCGGCCGAGGAGAACGGGTCTCCCTCGCCCGCCCGGAGAATCCCCCGGACGCGGCCAAGCCTGGAGAGCCCCTTTGGATTGAAGTGGCCAGCGTCGAATATGTTGGTGGCGGACGTTGGGGACGCTGGTCGGACGGCGGGGGCAGCAGTTTGGAATTGACCGATCCGCACGCCAATCCTGCGCTGGCGGCAAATTGGGCGGACAGTGACGAAACTGCGAAAGGAGTCTGGACCACCATCGAGCACACGGGAGTCCTCGACTTGGGGGTGAGCAATTACGGAATTAATCAGGTGCAACTGCTGTTGGAAGGGATTGGCGAATGCCTGGTGGATAACGTCGAAGTCATCGGGCCAGGGGGCACCAATATGGTGGTGAACGGAGATTTTGAGAATGGGCTAAGCCCTTGGGTGACTCAGGGCAGTCACAAAGACTCCACGCTCGAGCCCGGTACCGGCGTCAATGGCAGTCAATGTCTCCACCTGCGAGCGGAAAGTCGTGGCGATCCCGGAGCAAACCGAGTCCGAGGCAATGTCACGACGGGTTTGAAAGAAGGGCAGGTCGTGACCCTTCGGGCTCAAGTGCGTTGGCTGCGCGGCTTTCCGGAGTTCCTGGTGCGGTTGCGTGGCAATTACCTCGAAGCGGCCGGCCGAATGAAAACCTCTCCTGATCTTGGCACGCCCGGTCGCGCGAACAGCCGCTTGGTTTCGAACGCGCCTCCCGCCATTTATGACGTCGTCCACTCCCCGATCCTGCCGGCCGCTGATCAGCCTGTGGTCGTCACAGCGCGCGTGCATGATCCCGACGGCCTCGGTTCGTTGATGTTGCGCTATCGCCTGGATCCAGCGAGCGAGCTCACGGATGTGGCGATGCGCGACGATGGCACCGCCGGCGATCTGGTCGCGGGAGATGGTGTCTATAGTGTTACGATTCCAGGACAATCTAACGGAGCTTTGGTGGCGTTTCACGTGGCGGCAACGGACGCGGCGGCGACACCCGCATCCGGGACCTTTCCCGCGAACGCACCGGCCCAGGAATGCCTCGTTCGATTCGGAGAATCGCAACCTGGCGGCAGCTTTGGAACGTATCGCATCTGGATGACGCAAGCGGTGCGAAACAAGTGGACGACTCGCGAAAAACTGAACAACGCGCCTCTGGACGTGACCTTCGTCTACAACAATCAACGAGTCGTCTATAACGCAGCGTCGCTGTATACAGGCAGCCCATTTGTAGCGTCGGGATACTCCAGCCCCACCGGCGTTCTGTGTGGGTACGCCGTCCATTTTCCGAGTGACGATCCATTCCTGGGGGCAACGGAAATCAAGCTCGATTGGCCGGTGCGCGACAGCTCGCTTCAAATGGAACAGGTGGCCTACTGGATTGCGGACCAGATGAGTCTTCCTAGCAACCACCGGCGATTCATCTTTGTTTACGTCAACGGCTCACGCCGGCCGTCCATCTACGAAGACGCCCAGCAGCCCAACTCGAACATGGTCGCCCAGTACTTTCCCGACGATGACAATGGCGACCTTTACAAAATTGACGATTGGTTCGAGTTCGACAATTCGGCCAGCGGATTCAACAACCGCGACGCGACGCTGGAGAACTTCACCACCACCGATGGCGTCAAGAAAGTCGCTCGCTACCGCTGGAACTGGCGCAAGCGCGCGGTAACGGAATCGGCCAATGATTACCGGAACTTGTTTGCCTTGGTCGACGCGGCACAAGGTTTTGGTGACAACTTCACCCTTGGTCTGGAAGCCATCATGGATGTGGAAGAATACCTTGGAATCATTGCCATGGAACACATCGTGGGGAACTGGGACAGCTTCGGCTACGGCCGCGGCAAAAACATGTCGACCTACAAACCAAAAAACGGCAAATGGAACTTGCTCACCTGGGACATTGATTTTGTCATCTCCAGCGACTCAGCCGACCCGGCCGACTCCTACATGTTAGGAACCATCGACCCGACGATCAGTCAGATGTTTTTCAGTCCCGCCTTTCAACGGGTTTATTACCGGAAGCTCAGCGAGGCCGCCGCCGGCCCACTTTCGTCGAATCGCTTCACCCCAGTCTTGAATGGGAACTACACCGCACTGGTGGCGAACGGTTTGACTCCGACAGCTCCAGGCGCCGGCAGTCGATACCTTGTCGCCCGCGCCAAGAATATTCAGACATTCCTCGCCGATGCGCAAAACTCCTTTGCCTTGAGCAGCGGCTCCAACACGGTGTCCACGCCGGTCAATCCCTACCTCCTGGAAGGTACAGCGCCGGTCCAAGCTCGAGAAATTCGCGTCAATGGCGTTCCTTACCCCATCCGATGGCTGGATGCAACGCACTGGCAAATCGAGGTGCCGCTCAATGCTGCGTCCAATCGACTTGTGGTTGCCGCGACCGATGCGGCTGGCCGCCCCGTCGGCGCCGCGAAAACGTTGCAGGTGAATTACACCGGAGCGGTCGAAACTCCGGATGGCCATTTGGTGTTCAACGAAGTCATGTATCGCCCGCTCGTTCCGGAAGCGGATTTCATCGAGATCTACAACAACTCGCCGATATCCGCTTATGATCTGTCCGGTTGGCGCATTGATGGCTTAGGTTACACCTTCCCTCCAGGGACGATTCTAAAGCCAAATGGCTATCTAACCGTAACTCACGACCGGACGGCATTCTGGGATGCATACGGAGCAGACGTGGTGCCCACGGGAGCTTTTCCGGGCAGCCTCGCGGTTGAGGGCGAAACCCTTCGCCTTGTAAAGCCAGGCGCGACGCCGATGGGTGACCGCGTAATCGCAGAGCTGACCTATAGCAACCAATGGCCATGGCCACCCCACGCCAACGCCGGCGGTATTTCCCTGCAATTACGGGATCCTTCGCATGATCCCAATCGAGTCGGGAATTGGGATACACGCGTCACCAGCGCGCCGCCCGAGTGGGAGCTCGTTAGCGTCACGGGCAAAGCCGGATCCTCGCGCCTGCTGCTTTATCTATCGGGCCTGCCTCCGACGCGAGATGTGACAAGTCTGGAAGGCCCTTGGAAGTTGGACATCAACTTTGGCGACCCGCCCGCGACCTATTCCCTGGAATTTCGCGCCGGGCAAAGTGGGGGTTTGGAAGGCGACTTCTTCTTTGACGTTGGCAACGGCGTTCAGAGATCCCCGTTGGCAATCGTGACTATTACCAATAACGCGCTAGTCTTTGGCTTCTCTCCGGATCAGCCCGAATTTCGTTTCCCGTTCTCGGGCGAAGTGACAAGCACAAAAGGCCGCTACCAACCGCCTGGCCAGACCGGTTGGCCGTCGACGTTGCGCCGGGACAATCCTGGCGGAGACCTTTTCATTGACGATCTTTGGCTCACCCAAGGGACAACTCCGGGCGCCGGAACGAACTTGCTGGTCGGCGCAGATTTCGAAACTCCCTTGGCGGGCCATTGGCAGATCGCCACCAACGTGGCCGGAAGCAGCGTGACGCCCGATGCCAAGCACCAAGGAAAATCCAGTCTGCACCTCGTGGCCTCCACGGGTGGGTATACCGAGTCTGGGGCGTTGTGGCAGGACGTTCCACTCGTGCACCCCGGAGAGACCTACACGTTGAGCGCTTGGGTGCATCGCGGCGCGGGGGCGCTGGGGCTGGTGGCTCGGATGGCCGACTGGAGTTTGGCCCTCATCAAGGACGTCCAGCCTCCCAAGCCAAAGCCCGTGGAATTCACGCCCGGTGAAATCAACTCAGACTGGGCCACTCTGGGGGCTCTGCCGCAGGTGTGGCTGAACGAGTGCGCCCCGGTCAACCGCAACGGACCGCGCGATGCCGCGGGAGATCTCAGTCCTTGGGTTGAGCTATATAACAGTGGCAGCACCCAAGAATCCCTCGCGACATTGCTCCTGAGCAACGACGAAACAAATAGCATTCCTTGGCGATTCCCGGAACAAGCTCAGCTCGCGCCGGGTGAATTCCATTTGGTGTGGTTAGATGGGCACCCTGAACGGACGACGGCGTCGGAATGGCACGCCAACTTCCGCCCTGCGCCAGGGAGCGGAAGACTGCTGCTCGTTCGATCCACGGTGGATAGCGCGCAAATCGTCGACTACCTGGCCTATTCAAGTCTGCCCGATGGCAGTTCCATCGGCTGGGCAGCGGACGGCGTTCCTTCGCAACGTGCAACCTTCCCACAGCCCACCCCAGCCCAAGCGAATACCCACCCGACAACGCCCAACGTCGTGATTAACGAATGGATGGCGGTCAATCGCGAAACGATTACGGACCCTGCGACGGGCAATTTCGACGATTGGTTTGAACTGTTTAACCCGAGCCCAACGCCTGCGGATCTATCCGGATTCACTCTGAGTGACTCCATCACAGAACCACGTAAGTTCTTGATTCCTCCGGGCACAATCATTCCCCCTTCCGGCTTCCTGCTGGTCTGGGCGGACAGCACACCCCAAGGGCCGAACGGGGATGGCGTTCTGCACGTCAACTTCAAGCTCGATGCCGCTGGAGAAGCCATTGTGCTTACGGCACCCAATGGCGCAACGATCGACGCAGTCACCTTCGGCCCCCAGACCCCTGATGAGTCCGAGGGGCGTTGGCCCGATGGGGCCGCTCTCCCGTTCCGCGCCTTAACGGAACCGACACCGGCCACGAAGAATATCTGGGCAACTGACCTTCGGCTGAACAGCGTTCAAGCAGTTGGCGGCGTGCTGAATGCCACTTGGCCAAGCTCGACGGGACAGCGATTTCAGATTCAATACAAGGAATCGATCTCGACGCCGCAATGGCTGAATTTGGGTGACCCAATGCAAGCAACTGGGGAACAAACGGAGTTTCGATTTACGCTGCCCAGCGCTGGCGTCCGGTTCTTCCGCGTTGTTCTACTGCCATAAAGCGGAAAGCCCCATCAGCAGGTCGGCAAATTGACTATCGATTGTTGCTCGCCCGCGGGAGGGTTCTTGGGTTAGACTGGGCTCATGACGTTTGCCTTTCATGGAGCTGTGCTGGTCTGCGTCGCCTGCCTCCTGGCGCTTCCCGCCTGCAGCAAGACGTCCGAGTCGGCGCGGACCGCCAAAAGCGAGGCGCCACGGCCCGTGCGGCTCGCCCGAGCTGAGCAGCGCCTGATGGAACGAACCATTCCGGCTACCGGAACGCTCGCCCCAGTGGAATCTTCCACCATTAGCACCAAGGTTGCAGGAAGGCTGCAACGACTGGAAGTCGACATTGGCAGTCCTGTGAACCAAGGGGACCTGATCGCTCAGGTCGAACCACGCGACTACGAGTTGCGCCTGCAACAGTCCGCTGCGGCCTTGGCCGAGGCCCGCGCGGCACTCGGCCTGCCTTTGGAAAGCGACGGAGAAAACGTCAACGTTGAGGCCGTCAGTTCTGTTAAGCAAGCCAAGGCCGTGTTCGATGAAGCCGTCAAGAACCTGGACCGGATCCGCAGTTTGACGGAGGCACGGGTGGCATCGACCTCCGAATTAGACACCGCACAGGCGGGCCATCAGGTTGCGCGGACCCGTTATGACGCAGCTCTGGAAGACGCGCGGGCGCGTTTGGCCGCGCTCGCGCAACGACGCGCCGAATTCGAGATCGCGCGCAAACAACTCTCGGATGCCTCGATCCGTGCCCCGTTCGCCGGCAGTATCCAAACTCGCATGGCCAATATGGGAGAGTACGTCGCCGCGGGAGCGCCCATCGTCCGCTTGGTGAAGACCGATCCGCTACGCCTGCGCCTGGAGATCACCGAGCGCCATTCCACCTTGGTACGTCAAGGGCAGCTGGCTCGCCTTTCGGTGGAGGGAGATACTAACGTCTATACCGGACAGATCTCCCGATTGAGCCCGGCCTTGAATGAGACAAACCGCATGCTCCTCGTCGAAGCCGATGTCCCGAACCCTGGGTTGCTGCGCGGCGGGCTATTTGCCCGAGCAGAAATCGTCGTCCGTGAGAAACAGCCCAGCTTAAGCGTCCCCACGAATGCGTTGGTAACATTTGCAGGCATCGAGAAGGTGGTGACAGTGGTGGAGAACAAAGCCGTGGAAAAACCGGTGACGACCGGTCGCCGTGGGCCAGGTTGGGTGGAGATTTTGTCGGGGCTCGCTCCGGAGACTCTCGTGGTTCTCGATCCCGGCGGCCTCCGCACTGGACAACCCGTGGTTGTGGAAACAAAGGAACCGGGCAAGACCAGTTATCAGAGCGTGGTCCCCGATGGAAATGCTCGTGTCCAAATCGTCCTGTGCAAAAGCTAGCGGAAATCAGTATTCGGCGTCCGGTGTTTGCCGCGATGATCGTGCTGACGCTCGTCGTGATTGGCGCGGCCGGTTATCTCAATCTTGGCATCGATCGATTTCCGTCTGTCGACCTGCCTACAGTCCGGATTAATATTCGGCTCCCGGGCGCTTCGCCGGAAGAAATGGAAGCGCAGGTTGCTCAGCCGATTGAAGAGGTAGTCAACACGGTCGAAGGGATCGATGAACTGCGCTCGATCAACGGCATGGGTTCGGGATTCGTCGTGGTCACCTTCAACCTGAACCGCGACATCGATTCCGCGACGCAGGATGTCCGCGATCGCGTCTCGACAGTGCTGCGAGATTTGCCACGGGACGTCGACCCGCCGACGATAGCCAAAGCCGATACGGATCAATCGCCGGTCATTTCCCTGTCGCTCTCCGGGCCAAGGTCACAGCGAGAGTTGACCGAATTAGCTGACAAGATTGTTAAGACACAGATTGAGCGTTCTCCAGGAGTGGGTGAAGTTGCGATTGTTGGAGGTCTTGAACGGGCTGTTAACGTGTGGGTCGAAGCGGATCGATTAGCCGCGTACGGCCTCCCGATTACAGCCGTCCGCGACGCTGTCGAACGCCAGAATGCGAATGTTCCTGGCGGTAACGTTACCGGCGCACTGCGCGAACAGACGTTGCGGACGATGGGACGCCTCACGGACCCGAAGCAGTTTAATGACTTGGTGATCGCGTCTCGCAACGGGTCTCCGATACGGGTCCGCGACATCGGCTGGGCAGAAGACGGCACCAAAGAACAACGCTCTCTGTCGCGGCTAAATGGAGCTCCGAACGTGACCCTGGATATAGTACGCCAATCGGGAGCAAATACGGTCGCGGTGATTGAGGGTGTCAAATCGAGAATTGCCCAAGTCACCGCGTTACTACCGGAAGACGTGAAACTGGAAGTGATCCGAGATCAATCCCGTTACATTTACGAAGCGCTGCACGAGATCCAGACTCACCTCATTTTGGGCAGTGTTCTAGCTTGCCTCGTGGTGCTTCTGTTCATGCGCAACTGGCAAGCAACCATCATCGCGGCCGTGGCAATTCCCACGTCTGTCATTGCCACGTTCGGCATGATGAAAGCGCTCCACTTTACACTCAACAGCGTCACGATGCTCGCTCTGGTCCTTATGGTGGGGATTGTCATCGATGATGCCATTGTCGTTCTGGAGAATATTTTTCGCTATATCGAAGAAAAAGGAATGAAGCCGTTCGACGCGGCGCGCGCGGCTACCGCTGAGATTGGCTTGGCGGTCATGGCAACAACGTTCAGTCTCGTCGTGATCTTCGTGCCCGTGTCGTTCATGTCCAGCATTTCGGGACGGTTTTTGTATCAGTTCGGAATCACCGCGGCCGTTGCGGTCCTAGTCAGCCTGCTTGTCTCTTTTACGCTGACTCCAATGATGAGCGCACGGCTGTTGCGCGCGAATTCATCGAAACATCCGATCGAACCCGACTCTTCTAAAGAGGATAAAACGCCAGTCCATCCCGAAGGCGGCGACTTGCGTTCGCGCTCCGGCTTTTATGGGCGGCTCGACCGCATTTATACGGTTGTTCTCCGATGGTCGATGGGTCATCGCGCCTGGGTCGGTGGGGTTGCGCTGCTCGTCATGTTCTCATCGCTGCCGCTCTATCATTACGTCCGACAGGAATACCTCCCAAGCAACGTGGATGAGGGAGAGTTCGATGTCCGAGTGACAGCTCCGGAAGGAACCAGCCTCGCATCGATCAATGAGGCTGCGTTGCGCATTGAGGAGGAATTACGTCATGTCCCAGGCGTTCGCCAGGTCCTGGCTTCAGTCGGCAGCAGCTTTCTTGGCAGTGTCAACGGCGCGAACTTTTATGTCAGGCTGATCCCTCACGCACAACGCACTTTCGGTTGGAAACGCCTACTGCAATGGCCTCCGTGGCAGGCCTTTCAGGGCAACTATTCGCAGCGTGACGTCCAGCAAGAGATCCGGCGCAGGCTCCGTCAGTTTCCACAATTGCGCGCCGCGATTCGCAATCCCCAAACTTTCGTCGGAGGAGGAGCGAACTTTGATATTGATTTCGCTCTGCTTGGGCCAGACCTGAATGTCTTGGCCGGCTATGCCGACACCCTCCGGCGCAAAGCGCCGGAACTGGGACTGCTCGACGCAGATACCACCTTGCGTCTTGATAAACCCGAGCTTCGCGTGGTCATCGACCGGGAGCGGGCGGCTAACCTTGGCGTTGATACCCAGGATATCGCCAACGCTCTCCGTATCATGGTCGGAGGCGATACGCGAGTCACCCGCTTTCGAGACGAAAGCATGAATGAAGACTACGACGTCGGGGTGCGCCTCAAAGAAGGCGACCGCAATGATCTCAACACCATTGCGCAGCTCTACGTTCCCAAGCAAGGAGGCGGGTTGGTGCGACTGGACAATCTGGTCAGGTTGGTTCCAACCCAGTCCGCATCGCGAGTCGATCGATTGGACCGGCAACGTCAAGTCAGCCTCCGAGCCGCGGTAGCGCCGGGTTATGCACAGGCCGATCGCATCGCGGCGTTGCGCGCGGAGACCGCCTCCATGGGATTGCCCACTGGCTATTCGACGAGGGTCTCCGGACGCGCCCGGGAATTAGAGACGACATTCCAAGAATTCCTCTGGGCATTCTTGCTGTCGGTAATACTCATGTATATCATTCTGGCGTCTCAGTTCGAAAGTCTGGTCCACCCGTTCACGATTCTCCTCTCGTTACCCTTGTCGGTGCCATTCGCATTCCTCTCCTTATTAGCCGCCCACCAAACGATTAACCTTTATTCCGCTCTAGGATTGCTCGTGCTGTTTGGCGTCGTGAAGAAGAATGCCATTCTCCAGATCGATCACATGAACAACTTGCGCGCTGAGGGAATGGACCGTCATCAGGCAGTCATGCAAGGAAACCGCGACCGACTCCGGCCCATCTTGATGACGACGCTAACGCTGATCGCAGGCATGCTCCCTTTGGCTCTCGGGACCGGACCTGGGGCAGAAGAGCGGCGAGCAGTGGCCGTCGTCGTCATTGGCGGTCAGGCGTTATGCCTACTCTTAACGCTCGTCGCGACCCCAGTGGCCTATACGCTGTTGGATGATCTCGCTGCCGCCGTGCGCTTGCGTCTCTGGCGCTCGCCCCGTGAATCGACCCCACCGGCTGTTTCAAGCAACGTCTCTATTCCCTAAGGAACATCAGTCCAATCCTCATTGACGGCAAAACCCAGCACCGCCTGGTTTCAGTCGGCCCGAATCGGTTGCAAGGTGACGCTGCGAAGATCCATTACCGCGAGCCCAGGTTTTGTTTTCGGACGGACCGCCAGGTCGAAGCGACCCTCGCGATCGAAGTGCACCTTGCCAATGGAACGATTCACGAAGTTTTGAAAACCCCCTGTTTCCTGGACGACAACGGGCAAGGTTTGGCCGTGAAATACAAACTCCACCTCGCTACCGCCGCTCCCTGTCCCGCAGCCCTGAAGAATCGCGACCTCGAACCAGCCCGGCTCATGCACGTCAAATTCCCAGCTGACCCAGTCCTCCAGTTTGGTCCAGTACCCTACCGTCCGTTTGTGAGGCTGAGGCTCGTAGCGAACCGTCGTTCCATGGACATGAACATCTCTCGCATGGAGCATGATGCGCCCGTCGGCAAGCTGTGCGACCACTTCATTTCCACCTCCATGCGTC
The DNA here is from genome assembly GCA_044225505.1 of Limisphaerales bacterium. GTDB lineage: Bacteria > Verrucomicrobiota > Verrucomicrobiia > Limisphaerales > SIBE01 > JAXMHN01. The sequence continues at coordinate 11,567 of JBGAIN010000046.1, read as the reverse complement.
TGGGGTTCAAACTCCGGGTTTGGTTCCATCATTTGCGCCTGTTGCGATCCCCGCCAGGAGGCTAATTGGGTGCGTAAACTTTGCGCCAGCTCGGGTCGCGCCGCGGCCAGATTGTGCGCCTCCGCAAGGTCGGTGGCCAAGTCGAAAAGTTCGAGTCGACCGTCTTCGTAGGATTGGAGGAGCTTGTAATCACCATCGCGCACCGCGCCGCCTGGACGCCCACCTTGGTTACTGTAATGGGGGTAATGCCAATAGAGGGCGGTCCGTTGCAGCAAGCCGGATCCTCTCAGAACAGGCGCAAGATCCACCCCATCCAAACCTCCTGGCACTGGCATCCCCGCTGCCGAGACAATCGTCGGAAAGACATCGACGGTGCTGACCAGGGCGTTGTCGATCGTACCGCCGCGGATAACCCCAGGCCATCGGATCAAGCAAGGAATTCGAATGCCGCCTTCGTAGAGAAAGCCTTTCCCTCCGCGAAGCGGTGCATTGGAAGTCGCGGGAGTGTTGGGTCCTTCCTCGACTGACAGCCCGCCGTTATCCGAGGCAAACCAAACAAGCGTCCTCTCAGTCAGGTGAAGGTCGTCCAACTTCTTCATAATCCGACCGACACTATCGTCCACACTTTCAATCATTGCCGCATAGATGGCATTCGTTTGCCCGCCTGACGGTGCCGGGGCCGATGGATAACGATTCAGCACACTTTCTTTGGCCCGGAGCGGGGTGTGAACTGCGTAGTGCGACAAGTAGAGAAAAAAAGGCCGGCTCTGATTCGCTTCGATAAAGCGTTCCGCTTCAGTAGTAAGACGGTCTGTCAGATACTCGCCGGCGGGCGCTTCGCCCAACCCGGGCATTGATTGGTCGCCCGACTTGAACGGAGCAAAATAGCTGCGCGGAGTTCCAGTTTCGTCGCCAGCCACATTACGGTCGAATCCTTGATCCGTTGGAAGATAACCTTGGCCGCCCAAATGCCACTTGCCGATACACGCAGACATGTAACCAGCTGGCCGGAGGGCTTCCGCAAGTGTCAACTCTTCCAACGGCAACTGCGCCTGGATGCGAGGTCGGAGCAGGAACTGCGAGGGTCTGTCCGCGCGACCCGGCAGCCAGTCCGTGAGGTGTAATCGAGCCGGATGTTTGCCCGTTAAAATACTTGCCCGGGTCGGTGAACAAACCGGCCCCGCCGCGTACGCTTGAGTGAACTTCATGCCTTCGCTCGCCAGGCGATTCAGGTGCGGTGTTCGATAGAACTTGCTCCCATAGCACTCTAGGTCAGCCCACCCTAAATCGTCGACGAGGACAAAGACGATGTTGGGTTTGGTGATGGGCAGCGCCCCGTTCGCCATGAAGGCAAAACAGGCAATCAGGAAACCGGTGAGAGTCGGGCACAACCTAGTCATTCGGTAGATCGATCGAGAATGGGACCGCATCTTACGGCTAGTCAAGAGCTACCGACGTCTGCGGTTGCGCCTCCCTCCACCTCCTGGCCGGACCAAAATCTCGACGACGCGCCCTTCGCCGCGACCGATCAATAACTACCGATCGGATTGCAACTGGTTCTGATCCAGGCCCTAAAAAACGACCCAGGGAATTCCTGGCAGCGCGAGCGCCGCAAAGCCCCGTTCAGAAGTGCTCCCGAACCTTACGAGGAACTGAAGGCTATGTTGCACACTCTGTCAACAATTTGTGGACGCGAAGCGAACAAAGCCCACAACGGGATTGACCAGCGCAGTCACTGGCCTTTTCCTGCGCCACGATCCGCAATTGGTGAGGGTGACGCATTTCCATCACCGCCTGGATTGAGAAGAGGCTCCAGAACGCGCCAAACATTCTCCGCAACCACTTCCTGGCCGCGAGCTGTCGGATGAATCTGGTCAGCCTGGTTCAGTTCGCGAGATCCCCCCACCCCCTCGAGCAAGAATGGCACAAGCTTCGCCCCGTTCTCTTTTGCCACTTCAGGGAAAATGTTCTGAAATCTCTCGACATAGGCTGCACCCAAGTTCGGTGGCATCCGCATGCCTGCCATCACAACCTGGAGTTCTGGATACCGCTCGCGGGCGCGTCGGATGATATTCACAAGGTTCGAACGCGTGGTTTCGGGTTGGATTCCGCGCAGTCCGTCGTTGCCTCCCAACTCAAGAATGAGGATATCCACCCTCTGTTTTAAGAGCCAATCGAGCCGACGCACGCCGCCCGCTGTGGTATCTCCGCTCAGGCCGGCGTTGACCACTTTGTGCGCCCAACCGCGAGCGTTAACCTTTTCCTGCAATAACGCCGGAAAAGCCTCCGCTGGATCAAGCCCATATCCCGCTGCCAGACTATCTCCTAGGACCAGGATGTTCAGCTTGGCCCTGTCGGCATGTGGCAATTCCGCCGCGGCGCAAGTGAGAACAAAACTGAGAAACCCGGCGCACATGCCGAGCAACGTCCGTAGCCACTCGACCCGGATTTTTGAAAGAGTCACATCAAGACGCATCGCGACTAATCGGTTAAAGCGTAACGAACACGAGAATGCTGATGCTGTCAATCGACCGCGCACCGTATGCAAATGAGTTTGTCATTCGCGCATTTTCTCCGGCAACCTGCATTCATGCTAACGTTGGAACACTTAGCGGCATTGTTTGAGGCTCACCAGTCGGCATTTCACTCGAAGGTCACGGAATTCTCCGTTGGCGGTCCGGTCATTCCGTTCAACGCGCGGCCGTCGTTAATGGGAGTCATCAACCTCTCCGCAGACTCGTGGTATCGCGAGAGTGTCTGTCTGACCACAGAGAGCGCCATCCGCCGCGGGATCGTCCTGGCCGCGCAAGGCGCAAATTTAGTCGATTTAGGGGCAGAATCGACTTTGGCGCACGCCGCCCTTGCCGATAGCGATCGGCAGAAATCGATCTTGCTCCCCGTAATTCGGGAGTTACGGAAGGCCAATGTCGCAGTCTCGGTCGAAACCTATCAACCAACAGTAGCGAAAGCGGCGCTGGAGACCGGAGCCAATGTCTTAAACCTAACGGGGACGGAACACTCCGAAAGGATCTATCCAATGGTCGCTGAACATGAAGCCGCCGTCATCATTTCGTACATCCAAGGAAAGAATGTTCGTGCTGTCGATGAGTTTCGGTTTTCAGCAGATCCGATCAGCATGATGTATGAGTTTTTCGCCCACGAGCTTGAAGTCGCAAAAAGTCACGGAGTCGAAAAAATCTTTATCGATCCAGGGATGGGGTTCTACTATCGAAATCTACAGGACAGCGTTCAGCGAGTGCGCTTTCAGATGCAGACTTTCTTGAACACTTTTCGTTTGCGCGCGCTTGGGTATCCAATCTGTCACGCATTGCCTCACGCGTTCGAGTACTTTGGTGAACAAGTTCGAACGGCCGAACCGTTCTTCGCGGTTCTGGCGGCGTTGGGAGGAGCAAATCTATTTCGGACCCACGAAATCGCGCGTGTCAAAGGCGTCCTCGACACCATGCAAGTCTACGACCCGCCTCCGGCGACTATGACTGACCACTGATCATCAGCCGGTTACGCAAGCCCAGTCGCTATCGAGCAGGCCTGCCCAGCAGCAACTCCATGGACGCTCATCAAGCGAGGCCGGAGATGGCTAATTGACTTAGCTTTCGTCGCCCGTCATAGTTTCAGCATGAACTTCGACATCTCGGCCTTGCTGAACGAGTGGGAGTATCAACCGGGACAGATCGGAGTCCGTCAGTTCAAGGGCAAGGACGGTATCCAAAAGATTCAACTGCGCGTCGACCTGGGCCTTCTGCAAATGAACGCCCAAGGGCGTCCGGACGGAAAAACGCCTTACGGATATGAGTCGCTTTTGGAGTATTTCGAATCGCGGCTCGCGAAGCATCGTTCGGCGCATAAGGGCGAAGACGGTGGGTTTGAGTTACGCGCAGAGGATTGCTCACGCCTGCAGCAGGAAGCGATTCAATACCATCATCGCTATATTTGCCTGTTCCAGCTTCAAGACTATCCCGGGGTCGTTCGCGATACCAAACGAAATTTAAAGGTGTTTGATTTTGTCGGAGACTACGCTGCCACTGAGGAATTAGCGTGGAGTTTACAGCAGTTTCGCCCCCAGGTGCTGATGATGCTGTCTCGGGCTCGTGGCAGCATTGCTCTGGACGCCGGAGAGTACGGCGAAGCCATCGCCGCAGTGAAGCAAGGTCTGGAAGAACTCCGCGAGTTTTACCAAAAGCACGGCCGCTTGGAGCAAAGCGAGCAAAGCGGAGAAATCCAGTCGCTTGAAGTCTGGCTGAAGGAACTGCAATCCAAACGCCCCCTGACTCGGCGTGAGAAATTGGAGTCCGAATTAAACGAAGCTATTCGCCGAGAAGATTACGAAGCTGCAGCCAAGGTCCGTGATACCCTACGCAATCTGCGCGCTCCGAAGTAGGCTGTAGAGCGCAAAGGCAAAGCACTCACCTTCAATCATCCACCAAGCGTGGTGAATTGTAACTCACGCAAGCCCTGCTCTAGCTGGCTGAAAACCGCATCGCCTAGCCTATGCCTAAAGGCGCTGGGGAAAAATCTGATACAAAAGCAGGTAAATGACCACGCCCGTGACCGACACGTACATCCAGAGCGGCCAAGTCCATCGAGCCACACGACGATGCCCCTCGAACTGAGAACGCAATCCTCGCCAGAGCGTTACAAAGACCAGGGGCAAAATCAGGACAGCCAAGACGGTGTGGGTCAGTAGGATAGTCAGATAAATCGGACGAAACCATTCCGGTTCCAGAAACCGAGTCGGCCCACGGTGGAGCACGTAGGCAAGGTATCCATGATAGGTGAGATAGCAGATCAGGAAGAGCGTTGAGGTAGCAAACGCCGCGAGCATGCACCGCCGATGTGCTTCCTTGCGCCCTTGGCGAATCTTTATATACCCAACTGTTAGGAATACGGCGCTCAATCCATTCAAAAAGGCATTAACGACCGGTAGATCAGCGAGCGTCACGCCTATTTTTCCTTTAGGAGTTGGCCTGCCGCAGCCAGAATAGACCGAACCGACTCCCCTTCTGTTCCTTCGAAAGAAATCCCGCGGAGCCTGGACCGACCGTCGACCAGGACCATTCGAGTGCTATGAATGAATTGGTCTCCCTCGGCAGGAGTTTCTCCGTTCTCTTGGACGGCCAGCTTCAAGCCGTTAATTGCAAGGTCATAAACGGCCTTTTTTTCGCCCGTTAGGAAATACCAGTTCGTCGTGGCTCCGCCAAAACGGTCAGCGTAAGCCCGAAGGACAGCAGGAGTATCAAAAGCTGGATCAGCCGTAAGCGAGACGAGGGTGATGGGTTGTCCAACCGGCAAGGCGTCCTGGATCGCCTTCATCTTGCGGCTCATTTCCAAGCAGGGCCCAGCACACCGGGTGAAAATAATATTGGCTACCCAAACCCGCCCGCCTAAGTCGTTCCTAGAGATCGACTGACCAAACTGATTGGTCAACTGGAAATCGGACACGTCCCCGAACTCAGGAAGTGGACGGGCCTGATGCTTCGCAAGGCTAACAACAAAGACGCTCGAGATAGCGGCAATTACGCCCGCCAAGACGCCCCACACGAGCCAATGAACGACTTTGGACTGGGACTCCATGAAAACAACTTGAGTCAGCCGTGCAAATTTGCAAGCAAAGAGCTCGTCGCCCGGCAACCTCCATCTCCGGCAACTTAGCTGCTCAGACTGGCGCTATTCAAAACCACCCGCGGGTACGGAGGCTCCAGCCTTGGTTCGCTCGGCGAGCCATTGATCATATTTCTCTTGGCTCACGACGTTTAAATAACCGCGCATCACAGAATGTCCATTACCGCACAACTGAGCACAATTGATGAGGTACTGCCCCTCCTTCGTAGGCTTGAACCATAACGGAATCCGTAATCCTGGGATCGCGTCCTGAGTTACGCGCAGAGGATTAATTTTGAAAGAGTGCACAACGTCCTGAGAGGTGATGTAAGCGATGACGTGCTTATTCACGGGAACGAAAATCTCATTACTGCCAGCAGGACTGAAATCGTCCTTGCCATGGGCGTCACTAGGATCCACCCCCCAAACGTTTGTGCTGTTCACGAAGCGGAGGTCAGTCTTTCCGAATTCGCCGTCGGGTCCGGGATATCGGGCATTCCACTGGAACTGTTGGGCCATCACGCGCACCACGGTGGACTCTTTCTCCGGTGGAAACTGGTCCACGGCCTTCGACCAGAGAGGGATAGCAAATCCCAGAAGCAGAACGGCCTCAACCAGGGCCACAGCACCCTCAACGTAGCTGGTCGCATGGCTGGTCACGCCAGTATAACTTGCCCTGGAATTAGTCGATCGGCGGAATCGGAAAATAACATAAAAAAAGTAAGCTAGCCATCCGATAAACAGGGCGGCCATTAACCAGTGGACGTAGAGAATGAGTTTGTCGACGTCCGCACCATGTTCGGACGCCAGCGGAGGCAACCCAAGCAGTTTGATCATTTTGAATTGGATGTAGCGGTGGTCTGCGAATCGAAGCGCGCTTGCTCAAAGGCTTCCACCCGAGCACTCCTGCGCGCTAGAAAGACAAAGAAACCGGCAATCGTCGAGAGCATGCAAGCAACGACGGCCAGCAAGCTGAAAATCCCCATGTTCATTCCTTGAGCGAGCGCAGAATCTGACTTTCCAAAACAGACCGCGCAAGCCACCGCTGGGGTGACGCTCACGAGGAGCACGTAAGTCAGAACAACGCCGCCGAGAAACACTCGCAGAGTCATAGATAACTGATGTGCTTCAGTTTCCGAAGGAAGTACCGTCCGTAGCCAATCAAAAGCACCGATAAACCCAGAGACGCTATCCCAAGAATCAGCTCGAAAAGCGAGGCGTCCCCAACCCGATAATGGCGGATTGACCAAGTGCCGAAAAACAGGCTCAGCAACGTCGCAGCCAGGATAAACAGGATGTGAAAAGCTTTAAGAGACATGCTTAATATGGATCAAACTCGTCGGTTCCATCGACCAAATAGTAAGATACATCAGCCCGGCAAAGAAGAAAACTGTCGTCAACAGAATCCCGTAGATCATTTTCCGCTCGGAGATAAGGTGCATGAAATATCCCGCGACGAGGAACGCCTTGACGCTCGCAATCAACAACGCTACGGCCACTGTCATAGCAACGCTCGGCAGGTGCAGATAATAGGCTCCGACAGTCACGACCGTCCCGATCAAAAGGGCAACGAACACCATGACATACCGGCGAACCTCGCTTTGAATATCGTGAGAATGATCGCTCATAAAGTGAATGCTTATAACAAGTAAAGAATCGGGAAGAGAAAGATCCAGACCAAGTCGACGAAGTGCCAAAACAGCCCAGAGATCTCGACGCGGTTTGTAAACTGTTCTGGGTGTGTCTTCCACATGCGGCTCCCTGGCCCCCAGAGATACGCAATGACGACCGCTCCGCCGATGACGTGCAATGCGTGTAGCGCCGTCAGCGTAAAATAAATAGCCAGATAGGTGTTGTGCCAGGGCCCGTAGTTTTCGATGCGAAGGCGATCCCGCTCGGTGCGGGCGACGTCGGAGATTGCAATCCTGAGTTCGGTATGTTCCACATGCTTGGCGGGATGCATCAACTCTTCCCGGCTCGCGACCATGTGCCCATGCAGCACGACGTGGTCTGCCGTTCGTTCGACTAAATGGCCGTCGGCAACACGCCCATCTTTCAACACCACCTCATAATGTGTGAATTTATCATGGTATTCGTAGGACTTGATTCCAACGAATGTGAAGGCGAAGAGAATGGTCAATCCCTGAAACACCTTGAACCGTCCAAATTGGTTCATCTTCAAAGACGCCCAAGCCATCACGACGGTCACGCTCGAACTGATCAGAACCAAGGTGTTGACGGTTCCAACGGGAATATTCAGCCATCCGTGTGGCCAAGTCCCAGGTGCTGCTCCGACTCGCAGCAGGATATAGGACGAGAAGAGTGCACCGAAGAGCATCACTTCTGAAGCCAAGAACAGCCAAATCCCGAGCTTCGCGTTGTAGAGGCCCGTGTCCTGACGGGCATGAACTGTATAAGGTATTTCCATGAAATCCAGAGGCGTTACGCCGGTTCGTTTTGCGGCACGAAATCCTTAGCGTGGCCAGGCAAACTGTACTCATAGGGCCCGCGATACACTTTCGGCGATGAGGTAAAGTTGCCATGCGGGGGCGGCGTGGGGGTTTGCCATTCCAACGTGGTGGCATCCCACGGATTGTCGCTTGTGACCGTTTTGCCGTGCCAGATGCTCCAAAAGAAGTTGATGATGAAAGGAATCTGCGCAATCGCCAAACACCAAGCCGCCATCGAAATGGTGACATTCGACCGAATGACAGCATCACTCAGCGCACCCGTTGCTTCCGGATTCGCAGCCGCAGAATAGGTTGCTGCTCCGTCGGCCATACGTCGCAACATGCCGGCCATGCCTTGAGCGAACATCGGCTGGAAAATCAGATTCATAAAGACAAGCGAAGCCCAGAAATGAACCTTGCCCCAAAACTCACTCATCAAACGCCCAGTCGCCTTGGGAAACCAATAGTAAATCCCGGCAAACAAAGCAAATATCGTCCCTGGAGCGACGATATAATGGAAGTGCGCAATGACGTAGTACGTGTCGTGAAGCATAATGTCAGTGAAGTTCAGGCCGAGGGGTAAGCCAGTGAGCCCTCCAATTCCGAACATCGGCAAGAACGCCAACGCGAAAAGCATGGGCGTCGTGAATCGAATTGATCCACCCCATAGCGAAATAAACAGAGCCGTGAGAATGACCACTGACGGAATCGATATAATCATCGTTGTGGTCTGGAAAAAAGTGCTGATCGCCGTCCCCATCCCGGTCAGATACATGTGATGGGCCCAGACGATAAAAGAGAGAAATCCGATCGCGAGCGCCGAGTAGACCAAGGAGCGGTAACCCCAAAGCGGCTTGCGCGTGTTATTGGCGATGACCTCACTGACAATCCCCATGGCAGGCAAGATCAAAACGTACACTTCCGGGTGGGCCAGGAACCAGAACAAATGCTGCCAGAGAAGAGGACTGCCACCTCCGCTGATGTCCACCGGCCGACCAGAGACCATCAACCCGGTCGGGAGAAAGAAACTAGTGTGCGCCACCTTGTCCATCAACTGCATCACAGCGGCCGCTTCCAAAGGAGGAAACGCTAAGAGTAGCAGAAAAGCTGTTACAAACTGCGCCCAGACAAAAAACGGCATGCGCATCCAAGTCATCCCCGGAGCCCGCAATTGGATAATTGTCGCAATGAAGTTCACCGCGCCAAGCAACGAGGACGTGATCAGCAGCACCATTCCTATGATCCAAAAGGTCTGTCCTAACGTCGGAATGATCGACGCCAAGGGAGGATACGACGTCCAACCCGCTTGAGCCGCGCCGCCGGGAATCACAAAGCTGACCATCATGACGATGCCACCCAGCACATAGGCCTGGTAACTCGCCATATTAATCCGCGGAAATGCCATGTCCGGAGCGCCAATCATCAGCGGCACGACATAATTTCCAAACGCCGCGAACGCCAACGGCACAATGGCCAAGAAGACCATGATTGTTCCGTGCATCGCTCCGAAGGAATTATACAAATCCGCGGTCATCGCCCCATTGGGTACCACTTCGGCACCGAGGATCGATTGCAGGACCTTGCCAAACACGGGGATCGGCTGCGTCGGGTAGGCAAGCTGCCAACGCATCAGCATGATCAACGAGAACCCGAAGAAGAGGAAGATAAGGGAGGTAATCCCATATTGAATCCCGATCACCTTGTGATCTGTGGAAAAAATGTAAGTTCGCCAAAAGCCCAAATCCTGATGATGGGCGTGGTGAACGTCCGGGTGGTGTACAGCACTCGTCGCCGCCATAAATCTACTGTGTTTCAGCCTACTAGGGCCACTTGGTGAATGGCCTAATCGTAAAGGCGCAAGATAACTTTCGATGGACTACAGTGTCAATCGAAGAATGAAACCTTAACGCACTTTATCGACAATCATTAATCCTAACAGAATCGGTAAATACAAAATCGAGACGTAAAAAAGGCGACGCGCATAGGCCTGGGTCAGCCCGCGAGAGAACTGAATGGCGCACGCTAGAAATGCCACCCCCAAAACGAGCGCACCTGCCAAGTACCAATGGCCCGTAAGCCGAAATAGGAACGGACATAGGGATATTGGCAGAAGTCCCATCGTGTGACAGACCGCTTGACGCCCAGTTCGCTGCCCTTCGGCATCAAAGACAGACAGCATCGCAAATCCGGCACGTTGATACTCTTCGCGGTAGAGCCAGGAAATCGCCAGGAAATGAGGCAACTGCCAAAAGAACAGGATCGCAAAGAGAGACCAACCCTCAATCGTGATCTGGCCCGTCGCAGCGGTCCAGCCCATCAACGGAGGCAAGGCACCGGGAACAGCCCCAACGACCGTGTTAAGCGTGGTCATCCGCTTCAAGGGAGTGTAGATGGCGACGTAACTCACCAAGGTGGCCGCCGCCAAAAAACTTGTCAGCAAATTGACGCAGAACGCCAGGTAAATCATCCCAAGGCTCGCGGTCACTACCCCAAAAATCAATGCTGTTTCAGGCTGCAGTCGACCGGAAGGCAATGGCCGAGTCCGCGTCCTCTTCATTAGTCCGTCGTACTCTCGTTCCAAAAACTGATTTAACGCAGACGCTCCCCCCGCCACCAGGGCCGTGCCCAAGATAGTGTGAAGCAGGCGGAGATAGTCAACTCCATTGGACTCACCAAGGTAAAACCCAACCAAAGTCGTCAGCAGCACCAAGGTCGTTAGCCGTGCCTTGGTCAAATCCAAAACCACACTCATCCAACCGCTCTTTTCCAAAGCGCTCGATGACGGAAGAGGTGCCGCTACAGTTGCTTTCATCATGTTGATCTCACGAGGTCGTTGGCCGGACCTGCGCGACAGTCGGACCTGAGCACACATGTGGCGCTCGGTTGGGGACAATGGATCGTTCGCGCTCCGTGACTTGGGCCGCTCCAGCGACTGTAATGCTAATCACGACACCAAACGCAAAGCTGATCGCCCCCAAAACGACGTGCGCTGTGGCGATATCTGCAGCTTTGTTGCTCCAGACTGTCACAGCGCCCAGCGACGCTTGAGCGGCAATCATCCCAAACCAAACCCATGCAAAACGATTCAGGAGGTGGCCTTTGCCCCAGCTCTCTCGAGTATTCAACCCAAACCAGCCGATCAGGATGAAGATCGCCGCGGCGCCGGCCCGGTGAGTCATGTGCAAAACCAAGTGCCCAGCGGTAATCGGTTTGTATTCTTGAATGCCAGTTCGCCGCTGATTCATGCGCTGAATGGACACCTCGTCCATCGGTGGCCAAATGCGGCCGTACGCCAACGGGAAATCCGGCACAGCCAATCCAGCATGCTGATGACGCATACCGGCGCCAAGAATTAATTGTGCAAAAATGCAAAGCGTTGCAGTAACCGCCAACCGACGAGAAAGCGGCGACAAACCCTCAGACCCGACGCGGGCGATCAGACGGTTTGCCGTCCCAGACAGGAACAACGCCATGCCGGTCAGGAGGACGAGGAAGCTC
>JBGAIN010000299.1:0-5333 GCA_044225505.1 Limisphaerales bacterium | reverse complement strand
GGTCGCACCAACGCCAGTGCAGAATCTCGAGTTTGTTAAAGTCCTCGGGCAAGTGCTGTCGAGACCGACGGTCCTGCGAGTGCCAGCCTTTGTGCTGCGGGTCGTGCTGGGCGAACTTGCGAATGAGGCACTATTGGCGAGCGCACGAGTGGAGCCGCAACAATTGCTCCGCACCGGATTCGAATTCAGGCACTCGGAATTGACGCTTGGGTTGAAGGAATGCCTGGCGGAGCAGGCTTAACTTGAGCGCGAACTCTGCACATTCAATTTGGAATGAAACCCGGCTGTTAAATAAAACGTAAAACCTCGACGCCAACGTTTGACCAGAGGCTCGCGCTGCCTTACTCAGATCTCATGTCGCAACCACTGATGGCTCACAAGGCTTCGCTCGAGGACGACGCCAGACCCGTGGTCGTGGTCAGTCAGTGCCTGGGGTTCGCGGCCGTGCGCTACAATGGGCAAGTGCTGCAAAATCAGTTTGTCCAAGTTCTCGGCCAACACGTTGCATTCCGACAAGTGTGCCCGGAAGTGGCAATTGGGCTAGGCGTACCCCGAGATCCCATTCGCATCGTCTCGGATGGAACGAACCGTCGGTTGGTCCAGCCAGCCACCGGACGGGATTTGACTGCGGCAATGGCTGGATTCTCAGAAAGTTTTCTGGACTCCGCCGGATCGGTGGATGGTTTCATTCTTAAGAGTCGATCTCCATCGTGCGGAGTGCGTGATGTCAAAGCCTTCTCGACGAGCGGACATCCATCCGAGAAATCTTCGGGCGTATTCGCTGAGGCAGTCCTCCGTCGCTTTCCAGGCGCAGTGGTGGAGGATGAAGGTCGTCTAACCAATTTTCGTCTGCGTCACCACTTTTTGACTGGCCTGTTCGCGCGAGCGCGGTTGAGGCGACTTGCCGCTATCGGGCGTATGGCAGGGTTGGTCCAGTTTCACACGGAATACAAACTGCAGCTCATGGCATACAGTCAACGGGGTCTGACCGCCTTAGGCAGGGTCGTGGCGAACCCCGACGGCTTGCCTGTCTCCCAGGTGTTTCGCAATTATGCAGACTTGATTCCGAAGGTTATGGCCGCGCCACCACGGTCGAGTTCCAACCGGAACGCTCTGCTCCATGCCTTCGGTTACGTCTCACCCCGTCTGACGGCAGGGGAGCGGAAGTACTTTTTGCAGCAGTTGGAAGAGTATCGTGGCGACCGTTTGCCGTTAAGTGCTCTGCTTACCGTGCTGGAGGCTTGGGTCCTTCGGTTCGAGCAAAACTATTTGGCAGCCCAACGATTCTTCGCGCCCTACCCGAAAGCCTTGTTTCAACTCACGGATTCTGCGGAGGGCAAAGACGGCTTTTGACCGTGACGGTGGCAGGATTCGGCCGAGATCGCGGGATCATTTCGGAACCGGAGAGAGCGGAGTTCCAAGGCGAAGTCTGCTCCGGTAATCTCGGACGGGTTTTGGACCTCACGGTCCAAAAGAGTAATCAGAGCCGCCCTAAATGGGTTTCGCTGGGGTTGAATCCTTTGGGGCAATCGCCTGCAGCAACGGAAGGGCAGGACGAACTGAAGTGGCGAGCGCTACCGGGAGTTCGAGGCAAATACCATCGGCGAGGGTGCGTTCAATCAGAGTTGGGTAGTTGGGAAAAGCTTTTGCCTCGAGTTGGGCGACTCGGTCTGGGTCAGACCGAGTCTTGGGATGGCCACTGATTAACGCGCAACAGTCCTTGTAGCATTCAATTGAGATTTCGTATGTGCCGATTTTTTCGGCAAGCGCGATGGTCTCTTCTTTGTCAAAGGCGACGATCGGTCGGAGTATGAGGAGATCGCTGGCCTGTGACGCACTTACCAGGTTGGTCATGGTCTGAGACGCGACCTGAGAGAGATTGTCGCCGGTAACCAGAGCTCGCGCGTGACTCCGTCGAGCGAGGAATTCCGCAACCCGAAACATGAACCGCCGGAAAAGGACGAGTTGGTAGTCGAGTTTTTGCCCGAGCAACGCCAGGTCGAAGTGGGTATAAGGAACGACAAAAAGTCGGGCACCCAAAGTATATTGGCAAAGATGCCTGGCCAATCGACCGATCTTCGATCGTAGGATTTCTTCGGGATCTGTGTGGGTTGCGGTAAAATGAAGAAAGTCTATCCGGCAGCCTCGCTTCGCCATGAGATACGCGGCAACTGGCGAATCGATGCCGCCAGAAAACAGGGCTAAGGCGCGACCGGAGGTGCCGACAGGCAAGCCTCCTGGACCTTTAAGCCGTTCTCCAAATAAGAACGTTGCGTCCGTTCTGAGATCAAGGTGGAACGTAACGTCGGGACGATGCAAGTTGACCGTCTGCCACTTGGTGTGGTCTCGAATGATTTGGCCCAAATGCGCAGCTAGTTCCGTCGATTTGAACGGCAGCAGCTTGTTGCCCCGATTCACGCGGACGCAAAAGGTTTTTTGAGAGACAAATTGACGACTCGCTAATTCGACGACCCGTTGACTGATCTCAGCCAGGTCATCGGCCTGGCTGGCAGGGGTAAACCTGTACGCTGGAAGCCGCCACGCCGACGTTAACCAGACCACTCCGAAGACCTGGCGCAGTCCCTCGACGATCCTAGGGATGTGCGCCGTGGCTTCGTCTCCCGGCGGGACGTGCACAAGGTAGAGTCCGACCGTCTCCTCGACTGACCAATCTAAGGCGAACGACCTCAATTTTAAACGGAGATTGCGCCGCAGCTGCCTGCGGAACATTTGCTGGTTGCGCCCCTTTAAGCCTATCTCCCCGAAGTGAATCAAGATCGACCAACTAAACCGCCCCGCCTCGGGTCCCCGTGAGGGCTCGGAGGTCTGTGGTGCGTTCAACGATGTCACGATGGTAGAATGCGCAGCCCTCGGCTCCGGTGCAATGCGGTTCTATTCAGAGGACCACAAACTCCCGCGGCGAAGAACCACACTCTTGGGCGATCCCAAATAAGCGATGTCGGATCATCGATCCGAGATTGACGTATATTCGGTTTGTGCCGACTCTCTAGTGATCCCAGAACTGGCGATACTTGGCCAACCCTCGGATCCTTGCGACATGAAAACCAATTTCCCAAGCCGAATTTCCACGAACGCACTTACGCGGCGAGCCTTTCTCCGCAACTCCGGTGCTTGCACCGCAACCTTCTTGGTTGCGGCATCCCATGTGCTCGGAGGACAAAGTGGAACGCCACCGAGTGAAAAACTGAATATTGCCGTCATTGGGGCAGGGGGGCGTGGCGCGGATGACATCGAGGGTGTGCAGAGTCAGACCATTGTGGCGCTCTGTGACGTCGACGAAGCTAGGGCCGCCGCTAATCTGAAGCGCTTTCCCAAAGCTAAGATCCATCGGGATTTTCGGCGGATGTTGGATCAGCAAAAGGACATCGACGCTGTGGTGGTCGCGACGCCTGATCATACCCACGCGGTGGCGTCTATGGCCGCTCTCAAGCGACATAAACACGTCTATTGTGAGAAACCGCTCACCCGCACCGTCGCGGAAGCCCGCGCGCTGACCAAAGCTGCGGCTGAGGCTAAGGTGGCTACCCAGATGGGGAATCAGGGGATGGCTTTTGAAGGCAATCGTCTGATCAAAGAATGGATCTGGTCCGGGGCGATCGGGCCTGTCCGCGAAGCTCATGTCTGGTCCGACCGTCCAACGCATCGCGGCAAGATGCCGCTTTGGTGGCCACAAGGCATCGAACGTCCTTCGGAGACGCCGCCTGTCCCTGCGACATTGGACTGGGATTTGTGGCTGGGCCCAGCTCCTTGGCGTCCCTACCACCCTGCTTACGTTCCTTTTAAATGGCGAGGATGGTGGGACTTCGGGTCAGGTGGATTAGGAGACATGGGGATTCATAACTTGGCTCCTGTATTCTCCGCATTAAAGCTTGGCCCTCCGACCAGCGTGCACGCCAGTTCAACACCGCTCTTCAAGGAGACAGTGCCGGTGGCCTCGATCGTCCACTATCAGTTTCCTGCACGCGGAGAGATGCCTCCCGTCAAAGTTCATTGGTACGATGGCGGATTGCTGCCTGAACGTCCGGATGAACTGGAAGACGACAAACCTCTCGATGCCGAAGATGGGATCATCTTTGTAGGCGATAAAGGTAAAATCCTTGTTCGCGGTTGGGGTGGAGAAACGCCACGCTTGATTCCCGATTCTAAACATGCCTCGTTTACGCCGCCGCCAAAAACATTACCACGCTCTATCGGCCATCACGAAGAGTGGATTGCGGCATGCAAGACCGGATCTCCTACGCAATCCGATTTTTCCTTTGCTGGACCGCTAACCGAAGCCGTTCTCCTGGGAAGCGTGGCCATTCGGATGGGGGGCGAAGAGCTCAGTTGGGATAGCGCCCAAATGAAGATCCCGAATAATCCGGAGGCCGAGCAGTATCTCCAGTACAAATATCGAGACGGCTGGGCGCTCTAAAATGTCTGTTGACGAAGCAGAAGCCGTCGGTCTTTACCGGCCGACAGTAAGAAATTTGCGTTGCTGAGCGGGCTTCTGTCGGCAGCAGAAATTGGGGTGAGGCCAGAAGTGTCCTCTGCCCGGAACGGAGCTCTGAAGCAAAAGTGAGGCTCGCGCGTTGGCACAAACCTCACTTCTCGCTTCAAACGGAGGAGAATCAATCCAAGCGTTTCACTCGAATATTCTTAAAATGGACAACGCTTTTGGGATCGTGGGCTTGAAGAGCAAAGGTCCCTTCATCGAGCACCCGCGTATAGTCTTTGCCTGCCTGAGCGCCTAAGGGTTGGGTATATTCAAACAGAATCTGATCGTTGATCTTAACGGTGACCTTCCGCCCCTGAACGATGATCGTCTGCGTCCACCACTCGTTATCTTTGGCAGGCGACCACGGAACGTTCACGACGTCATAGAGGCTGCCGGTCTTTTTCCAGTCGCCATGAGAGACGTTCACCTGGCACTCGAAACCATATTTCGGCCAGTCTGATTCCTGGTAACGAGTGTGGAAGTAAATGCCGCCGTTGGAATTCGGCTCTGTCATGACATCAACGCGCAGTTCGAAATTCTTAAACGGCTTCGGATCTCCAACATAAAACAGGTGGCAACGTTCACCGCGCGCGACCAAAGTCCCGTCCTCGATCTTCCAAGTGTTCGGATGCTCGACGGCGCGTTTCCAGCCATCGAAACTCTTACCGTCGAACAGGGAGACAAACCCTTCCTCGGTAGCTGCGTATAGGTGAAAGGAGCCGGCTGTCAATAGAGCCAGCGAATGAAGAAGAATGCGTTTCATGGGGCGCGACTTTAGCGCAGGCGCGAGCAAGCGCCAAGCTTTCTAGTGGTCTGAGAGAGAGCCAGAGATCAT
>JBGAIN010000298.1:0-5422 GCA_044225505.1 Limisphaerales bacterium | reverse complement strand
ATGTCCTAGCGTGTTTAGGGGCCATTCGTTTCGCAAGGCCTGAAGGCAACTCCTGCCCGCCTCAAAGGTCAAGCCCGAGTTTTTCGACAGACACCCTTTGGCCAGGGGAAATGGGATGAGACGCTATCGCGCAACGAGTAAGCCACTCTGCTTCGCCACGGTTGGAAGTCCCGCGGCCCTCCGTCTCTGCTCCGGAAGGCGCCCATCAAGACAAGTGACTGGACAGAGGCGTAAGAGCAAAAGCACGATCAGAATCAAGGACGAGGACGCCACCCAGGCGCGGTTCCCTTCGTCGGTTCCACGGCACGCTTCGATGGGCTCAGGCGCGCGCCTTAACCAGTTCAGCGCTGCGCTGAGATTACTGGACCGAGTGCTCTATCCGGTCGGTTAATCCGGGAGACCGTCTGGATCGATCAGGCTGTGACCTGTGAGATCGCAGACTGGCAATCGGGAGACTCGGCGGATGCGATAGTTGCCGGCCGCTGGACAATGGGGGAACTGGTTATCGCGCAGGAACGGCGTGAGATCGTCCTGCGTGGGACGGGTATCATCGCTCGCTTTTGTTTCAAATGCCCATTGCTGTTTGGCTCCGTCAATCTGACGCAGATTATTAATGCACCCACTCTTTTGCGCGGATCCACGGGCTCGGGCGAAGCTCGGAATCGCCACCGCGGCCAGCAGACCGATAATCGCGACCACAATCAGGATCTCGACCAGGGTAAAGCCTGCATTAGAAATGGGTATGACTCTTCCACGGCGTGTCCTGAGACTCATAAATTGATCTGGAACCATACGAATGGCTTTCCGGGCCACTGCGTAGTTCTACTAATCTAAACCCAAAGTCGACGCCGATTGGTAATCCAGGATGGAGGTTACCGTTCAGGGGCTCTAACCGTTTTAATGAGTAGGTGCGGGTCCAAAAAGTGGACGAACGTGTCATGAACCAGGACGATAAGAACAGAAAGTCGGCCGGAGCGAACCAAGGCTACGTGGCCGGTAATCTAGAGACTCTTGTTCGCCATCAAGGGTTTGCGACTTCTCCGTCCGTTCCGCAGCCCTGCGCGACGCGCTAATCGTTTTGGACCCCACCTCCATTTAACCAGTTCCAATAGTGCAAGAAACTATGATGACCCTACACGATAACTCTGACCTGACCCTGAACGCGGCCGCTTCTTCCGAAGAAGAATCCAGCCTGATGAACCTGTTACAGAACCCGTCCTCAGCTGGCTGGATCGGATCCGATTGGTTTCAGACTTGGTTGGACATCGCGCGGCATCAGTAAAAGATCGCTGAGGCCTGGACATCCCTCCGGGGAAAGACGAATGTGCCGAGCGATGATCGATAAAGCCCTGGCATTCTTGCCCAAGAGCGATGTCCAAGTTCGTTTGGTGGCAGACCGGGAGATAGGGAGTGACCGTCCGTTTTCGACAGGCTGCATCCCGGCAGTCGGTGATCGAGTGATTATCCAAGGCGCGAGTTTTCGCTGCGTCGATCGCCAGATCGAGATGAAGGATGGGGTTGCTCACGTCACAGTGGAGCTAAAGACGCTGCCGGCACCTCAGCCCTGATTCAGCGAGGCCAAGCACGAGGGCAGGGGCTCATCCGCAACTTGCTCTTCTTTGCAGGCCCATTGCCACGCAACGGTGTAACAGGACCTGGCTTGGTAGTACTGATAGAGGGTGGAAGCGAGGGCCGCGACAGGCTGATCCATCGCTCGCGCTAGACACGAAAAACAACGAGGCGCCTTTGCCGTCCCCAAGGCGGCGCTCGCGAGCAAATGATGGGCGCATAATCGATTTCCGCAAGTGGAGCAGGCCCGGTCACGCATCTTTTCCAGATACGCGATCAGCTCCGCGCCGTCATCGGTGAACTCCTCAATTGGAGGTAAGTCGGCCAAGCACCTCAGCATAACGGCCAACGCCCAGAGTGACAATGTTTGGCAGAGTTGGGGCGCGGCCGTTTCTGAAGGATCAGCCGCAGGGTGGGGACTGAAAGCAACGGGTGACGGTGATTGGGATGCTGCAGCTAGCCTGCGGCATAGCCGCGGTCCGGAGGAAGAAGCTGGGGCTAACGTTCGGCATCGCCACGGCCTGGGCAGAAGTGAAATCGTCCTTGGACGTGAATCAAGGATAGACGCCGACGCGGACTGTCTGTAAAAGCTGAGCCCGTTTATGGCTTCAGATAATCAAAAGGTTCCCCTCGTAGGAATTATAATGGGCAGTCAATCGGACTGGGAAACGATGCAACACGCGGCTACGCAGTTGGATGAATTGCGAGTGCCTTATGAAGTGCAGGTGATCTCGGCGCACCGAACGCCAGATCTGCTATTCGAATATGCGTCCGGCGCTGCGGCGCGCGGTTTGGAGATCATCATCGCTGCGGCTGGGGGCGCGGCGCATTTGGCAGGAGTCACTGCTGCCAAGACGGCGTTGCCGGTTTTGGGCGTGCCGATGGAATCGAAATCGTTGCACGGGCTCGACTCGTTGCTTTCCATGGTTCAAATGCCGGGCGGCGTTCCCGTCGGGACGCTGGCGATCGGCAAGCCCGGGGCCGTGAATGCGGCGCTGTTCGCGACGTCGATTCTGGGCATCAAGTACCCAGAGCACCGCGCGGCGTATGAGAACTTCCGCCGGCGCCAAACCGAGAAAGGCGTGGCGAACCGTGAGATTCAGCGCGGGCCAGCAACGAAGCCGGCATAACCTGAAGTCGATCGCTTGGGCTAGTGGGACGCGGCTGTGCTGGGCGTCCCATAATGCCTTCATCCGGGTCGACGCCTGGCCGGGGCGGTCACTTTCCGGTTGGGTCGGGCTGCGCGGCTGCTGAACTCAGCACCTCCAACGCACGGAGGGTGGCTGAACTGCGGGTTTCGACCCCCAGATTTTGGAAAATCTCGAGGAGGTGCTTTTTTACCGTGGATTCGCTAATTCCCAGGATGGTCGCGATATCCGCGTTGGTCTTTCCTTGGGCGACCCAGAGCAGGACTTCCGCGACGCGTGGGGTGAGACCGAGGGTGAGCAGCGGCTGAAACGAGGAGAAGTTTGGTTTGAACTCCTGCTGGGCTTGCTCGTGCTGCCGCCGCAGACGCGCGCTAATGGCATTCAAGAGATCGGCTTTTCCGACTGGCTTGGTCAAATAATCGTCCGCGCCCAGGTTCATCCCCGCTCGGATGTCAGGCTTTTCGCCCTTCGCTGTCAGGAAGATAAAAGGAGTACTGATGGTGATGGGATCCTGCCGGAGGGCTTGCAGAACTCCGTAGCCATCCAGCTCGGGCATCATCACATCGCAAAGAATGAGGTCGGGCCTGGCTTTCTTGGCCAGTTCGACGCCAACCCGGCCGTTCTCCGCACCGGTGGCATTGAATTTCTCCAGCTTCAGGATCGTGAGGAGATTTCGCCTCATTTCCGGCTCGTCTTCGATGACCAGGATGTTTGGCATAATTATCTAGAGTGATTCAAGGCAACGCCTCTGGTGACCCGTCAAACACTGGCAACCGCACCACGCAGGTCGTGCCGGATCCAACCTGACTCTCAATCTTAATTCGGCCGCCGTGGAGTTCAACACAGCGTTTTACAATCACTAGGCCCAGCCCGGTCCCCGGACGCTGACCCACATTGCGACCGCGGTGGAACGCATTGAAAAGCCAGGGCAAGTCCGCTTCCGGGATCCCAATCCCGACATCTTGCACCGAACACACGGCATCCGATCCTTCGGCATAGATCGTAAAGCGGATGGGCCGGCCGGCCTCGGAATACTTCACCGCGTTGGTAAGGAGGTTGGTGAAGATATGCCGGAGCAACCGTTCGTCCGCGTTTGCGGCGGTGGCCTCAGCCGTTCGCAGCTCGATCGGGCAACGCCGGTCCGTGGCGGAAAGAACTTCATCCACCAGGCGACGGGCGAAGCTCGCCAAGTCAATTTCGGCGGGTTGGTAATCCATTTTTCCGGCTTCGAATCGGCCGAGCAGCAAGACTTCCTCCATCAGGTCGGACATGCGCCGAGTATTCTTGGCGATGGATTGCAAGTGGTGCTGGCGTTCTTCCGGTTCGAGTTGCTCGAGGTAGTCCTGCAATATCTCGGCCGACGACATAATGATTCCCAAGGGCGTTCGAAACTCGTGCGAAACCATCGAGACGAAGTTGCTTTTCAACTGACCGAGCTCCTTTTCTCTAGCCAGGGCGCGCAGCAGTTCGGCCTCGGCTTTCTTTCGATCGGCAATGTCATTAATGACCGCCTGGATCATTTGCCGACCGTTCATGGCGATCCGAGTCAGAATGACTTCCAGAGGAATCTCGCCTCCGCGGGCGTTGCGAGCGAGCCACTCAAAGCGCACGCTGCCGCGCGTCATGCATTCCTGGATATGGCGGCGCGCCAAGGTTTCGGCAGACTCGCCGTTTGGTTGCACCGGGACGGACATCTCTGCGGGGTGGCGACCGATCAAATCTTCAGCCCGTTCGTATCCCATGATGCGGACGGTTGCCGGATTCACTTCCAGAAACCGTTCTTCATCGTGAAGCATAACGCCCTGGCTGCTCGCTTCAAACAATGCCCGGAACTTCTGCTCGGATTCCCGCAATGCCTGTTCCGAACGCGCCCGTTGCGCGGCTTCAAACGAGAGCGAGACCATCGTCGCGAGAGACGAAGCAAAATCGATTTCTTCGCCGGACCACTCCCGGGGATCGCCCACATGTTCGTGGCAAAGGACTCCCATGACGCGGCCATGCAGCCAGACCGGAACGTCCAGCATCGACGTAATGTTGAGCTTGGAAAGGTATCCTTCCGCCAGCCCGCAGGTCGCGGGGTGAGTGAGAGCGCGATTCGCTACGATCGGGCGCTTCACCGCCAACGCGGCAAAGTACGCCGGACAATCCTGCGCATTTAACCGAGTGCCCTTGAGGGAAAGGTCCACCTGGCCCAAGTCACGCAAGTAAAGTGCTCCACAGACCAGCGCGGCGTTATCTGCTTCCAAGGCCCAGTATCCCACCCTGGCCACGTGCAACGAGTCCGCGCTTAACTGACAGATCCGCTGGAGTGCATCGCCGAAATCCGATCGATCCCGTTGCGCCAGTTCCAGGAGAACGTCGCGGTGCCGGGCAACCTGGTCGCTTCGGCGTCGCAACGCACGTTCCGCGCGCTTTCGGTCGATAGCGAGGGCCGTTTGTTCCGCGACGAAAGTGAGAATGCGCTTTTCCTCTTCGCCGTACGCTTTCTCCTCTCGGTAGTCTTGCACGGCCAAAACACCAAACGTTTGCCCCCGCACGTTGAGCGGCGCTCCAAGCCATACGGCCGCCGGTGTGCCAACCTCGACATAGGGCATTTCTTCAGACCCATCCACCAGCACAGCGACTCCGTCGGCTTGTCTGCGAATGATCGACCGTCGATTGACCAGGAGCGCCCGTCCCGTCCGGAGCACAAAGCTGGTCAATCC
>JBGAIN010000045.1:0-47838 GCA_044225505.1 Limisphaerales bacterium | reverse complement strand
CGGGAGAGTCTCCCGTGGTGACCGTGACGATCCTGGACACGATGGGGCAAGGTCTCAAGCGGACCGACTTTGGAAGCCTGAGTCTGTATATGTACGGGCCCCAGGATCCTCAACTCACGGTAACCGCCGCGAAGCTCCTGAACGCCACGACCGATCGGACCAAAACCCCGCATCACTTCATCGACCTAAAGACGAATCCGGATGTTCAAGTGACCGGTAACGTCCTCACTTATACCCTCAAGCCGGTGACGGACGAACTGCCCGGAACCTACACCATCAGCCTTTCGGTAACGCTGGCCGCAGATCCGATTCAGCAGATGATGAAATTCGCTAACGTGCAGATCGGCACGAAGGATGTTGAAACGCCGCTGTTCACAAAGGAAAGTTGCGCCAAGTGTCACGAAGGTCCGGTGAGCGGCAAGATTTACATGCATCATATTGACCCAGGCCGTTCTCCGACTGGCAGCTGGGCATTAGACTACCAACCGGATCAGTCCTGCAAAGCTTGTCACAACAATAATGGCTACGCCGCATATACCGATGCGACTGGTACGCGCATTCCCGATCCGATCGTCTTCCGCGCGCACGGTTTGCATATGGGTGCCGAGCTAAAACTCGCCGCCAACACCAACAGCACGAACGGACTGTTCAGAAACTATACGCACGTAGAGTTTCCAGCCGACATTAAAGACTGTAAGCAGTGTCATACGGATGACCGTTACCTGGCCGCGCCTTCGCGCCTAGCTTGTGGTTCCTGCCACGACAACACGTGGTTTGGCCCTAAACCAGCCCCGGAAGGTTACGAGTTGCACGGTGGACTAGCCCAGGCTGACGACAAGAAATGCTCGCTCTGCCATGATGAGCAATCGATCGTTGAAAATCATACGATCAAACCTCCCGCCATCGATGCCGTTGAACTGAGCATGACGCCGCCCACCAATGGCAAGTTCTACGCCGCCGGCGACAAGCCCGTCGTAACGGTCGTTATGAAAGACGACAAAGGCAATCCGATCGACCACACCCAAGTGACCGATGCCAACTTCTCGACAGCGAGCCTGTTCGTATACGGTCCGCGCGCGCGCGCCGTGCCAGTGCTGACCAGTGCCGCAAAGAACGTCAATTCTAAGCTTCGTGCTTCCGTGACAAGCAGCAAGGCAGGGCCTTGGGATATCAACGGCAAGATCTTCAAGATCTCAGTCAACGGTAGCGCCCCTCAAGAAATCACGATTGTGGGAACCCCGGGAGCCGTGACGGCAGCGGAAGTCGCGGCCTCGCTGAACTCCGTCATCACCAACCTCAACGGCGGCGCCAAAGCCACCGTGTCCGGCGCCAACGTTAACATCCGCACCATAATTCAAGGCGCCAATGCCAAGTTCGAAATCTACAATGGGGACGTGACGACGGCCATGGGCTGGAAACGAGCTCCAAACACGGTCATGGAGCCTGATGTCACGATCGCCGCCGCGACCACTCCGAGCAACGATCTCCGCGGTCTGTCCGATCCACTGGATTACAGCGATCCCATGGTGACGCGCACCGCTGCGAACATCGCTTATCAACTAGACGACATGCAAGGTCTCGCCTCAGGAACTTATAACGTCTACGTCTATCAACTCCCGAAGACTGGCAAGGTCGCCGGAATGACCAACCTGACGGGGTTTGGTCATATGACCTTCCAGGTTGGAAGCACTAATATCGAGAAGCGAATTGCCATGAACTGCGAAGATTGTCATAGCGACACCATCTTCCATTTCGCTTCTGGCCCAATCCACGCCGAACCGTTTGATGTGGATTACTGCGCGGCGTGCCATGATTACGGACACACGACCATCGGTGACAAGTTCAAGAACCAGGGCGGCACTTCCCTCGCGGGATGGAGTGGCTTTGGTGCGATGCCTATCGTGAATCGCGTCCACGGCGTGCACAAGGGGGCTTACCTGGATTATCCCGAAGAGATCTATGCCAACGCGACGAAAGACACGTTTGGCCATATTATCTTCCCACAAGACCTCCGAAACTGCACGAAGTGCCATGCGGAAAGTGATACCTGGAAGCAAAAGCCGTCCCGAATGGCATGTCTCGCGTGCCACGACAGCGATGCCGCTCAGGCGCACGGTCGGATCATGACGTTTATGCCGAACCCGAACGATCCCTATGGACCTGATGCGCAGGAAAGCTGCGAGATCTGCCACGGTGCCGGGGCGGACTTCTCGCCCGACAAAGTGCATCAGATCTCAAAACCATACGTGCCGCCCTATCCTAGGGAGTAACGGAACCGCGCGGAAGTAAGCGTACCAGACAGCGTCTGGCCTGCTTCCGCACTGCGGGAACAATTCATACCGCGCGCCCACTTCGGGCGCGCGGTTTTGTTTTCCCATTACACGTGACTTCACCCTTCCTTAATCTAGGCTCTGGCAAAAGAGCAGCGAGGCTCGGATTGCAGGCATGGCTGCAAAGCCGATCTTGCCTGCACCGTTCACTCCAGAATTGGCAGACAATGACTTTCTCGAGTGAGAAGGTCGCTTGCAGTCCTGAGCCTCGGGATTGACTGTGGATTGCCTTGGGTAGAGAAGAAGAGAAGCGCTTGCCAGCAACCGGTTGGAATAAAAGAAGGCTACGGAAGAGCGAAACAACAAGCCTTTCATCACGGTAACTCCGCCACCTCGGCCTGCTTCTTACGCACTGGGCCTATCTCAAGCCGTCACGGAGAACAAGATTTGCAGCAACGTTTGCTTCGTTGTCCCGTCGGCTTCGTAACTCTCTGTTTTTGGGAGTTGTTCAATCAGTTTTTTTATCTTGGACTCCGAAGTTGCAGGCTCAGATCCCGACCTTTCGGTATGGTGTTCTCGATGCATCCTCTTCATGCCATCGATGAATTCTGTCTCGGTTACCAAGCCATCTCCGTCTAGGTCGAGTTTTCCAAACACGTCGTCAACCTTATCGTCGGACAAGGAACCGTGTTGCGACATCGCCGTCATGAGATCATCTTTGCTGATCTTTCCATCTCCATCGGTATCGGAGCTCTTGAACATGGCCTCTGGCGATGGAGGTGTCCCGTGCGGTTTTTCACGACGTGACATTCTGGGCCTCGGACGCGCTATCGCCAATCGTTGGTACCATACAACTCTCTCACTAGTTTGGCGCTGTCGCGCCCTTTATTGACGTGCCGCACACGCGAGTCCTGAGACTCGGTTCACTCCGAATAGGACATCGGAACGTTTGCCAACCGACCTAAGCGTCATCGGAAAACTGATCTACCTCCCCAGAAACTTGCTGAGTTAATTCGAGATCAATCACTTACGCCCCCAAAACAACCAAGAGCGCTTCGCCGTTCGCGGTCGAAATCGATTGACCTTGCAGCCAATGATCGCGTAGAAAATTGCATGAAGCGCTCTACTCTAGTCTCCGCATTCATAAGCTACTCCCTTATGACCGTAGCCGTCCCCGTCGACGTGAGCAGCCCCAACGGTTTGGTGCGCTTCCGGCTCGACACAGATCGAAATGGAGACTTGGTCTACTCCGTCCAACAAGGCTCTCAAACCAGAATCGAAGTTTCTCGCGCGGGTCTTTCACTGGATCGCCGCGATTTGGGAGCAGGGGTTGAGTTGGGTTCACCTCAAATGCGCCATATTCGCGAGTTTTTTGCCGTTCGCGGGCCAAAGAATCAAGCCACCAACGCCTGTGAAATGGCTGAGGTTCCTGTCCGTACCGGCACTGACGGAATCAGGTGGACGTTTGAAGTTCGGGTCTTCGACGATGGCATTGGCTTTCGCTATCGCGTACCGAGCAACGGCCAGCGCCAGTTGCATGGGGAAGCCACGGCGTGGCAATTGCCCAAAGAAGCCACAGTCTGGTTTCAAACGGACACGCGCAACTATGAAGGGGCGTATCGATCCAGCCGGGCGGACCAAGTGCCACGGGAGCAGCCGGGCCTGCCAGGCGTCACTCACTTGGGTCCCCCACTCACCATTGTCTACTCGGACGGAACTTTTGGGCTTATCAGTGAAGCGGCGCTCTACCGCTATAGTGGATTGACCTTGGAGCCAAAGGGTAACGCGCTGTTTCAGGCCAGTTTCGAGGACGATCCCGGTGGTTGGACGTACGATGGCCCAGTCCTCTCCCCGTGGCGTGTTGTTATCCTGAGCCGTGACCTGAACTCCTTAGTCAACAATGATGTTATTCAGGCGTTGTGCGATCCGCCCGATCCGACCCTGTTCCCGGACGGGCCGAGCCCAAATTGGATTCACCCAGGCAAAGCTCCATGCACGTGGATGGTTTACGGGAACGATGGCGCCCAATGGTATCGGCAAAAACAATGGATCGACCAGTGCGTAGCGCTCGGTTGTGAGTATCTCCTCGTTGATGCCGGGTGGCGCACGGAGAAATGGGGCTGGATGAAAGACGGCGGCGACGTGTGGCAGCGCACCGCAGAGCTCTGTCGCTACGCTGCCGAACGGAACATCGGGGTTTTCTTGTGGCACGCTTACCCAGAGGGACGAGACGACGGTCCCGGCTTAACCACGATAGAAGCGCGCGAGGAGCTCTTCAAACAGTGTGCGGACGCAGGCGTGAAAGGCATCAAAATCGATTTCTTCGACTCAGAAAGCCGAGCGACGATCGAGTCTTACGAGGATCTGCTTCGGCGATCGGCGACGTACCGATTAATGATCAACTTTCATGGGGCGAACAAACCGACAGGCGAAGTCCGGACTTGGCCCAACGAGATCAGCCGCGAAGGGATTCGAGAGCAGGAATATGTGCTCTGGGATGCGCTTCCCCTGGAACACTACGGCGCGCTGCCGTTCACGCGAATGGCAGTCGGACACGCCGATTTCCTACCTGGCTATGTCCAACCCCGGTTCCTGAAGAACACAACTCGAACTTTTCAGCTGGCGGCTGCGATTATCTTCAGCTCCGCGTTTCTCTGTTGGCCGGATAACCCTGAGGCTTACCTTGAAAGTCCCTTCCTGCCCCTGTGGCGATCCCTCCCCACGATATGGGATGAAACCCGGATTCTGCCTGGATCTAGCATCGGCGACACCGTGATTATGGCCCGACGTAAAAGCGCGATGTGGTACGTGGCGGTTCTCAACTGTCGGAAACAGCCTCAATCCCTCGAGTTGGACTTATCGACGCTCGGGGCAGCCAGCCCGGAATGGGACTGTTACCGCGATGGATTCTCTGGCACTGGTGTTCAGATCGAATCTGGATTGAAGCCACCGCCGGAGGGCAAAGTCTGGATCAGGCTCCCTGCGGGAGGTGGATTCGTCGCGCACCTGCGCGACCCCAAACAGTACAGCGGTTGGAAGTAGGGCCGTTGGCGAGCCTTTCACCTTGGCCTACCATGAAAGATGAGTCTGGTGAACTCGCTTCGCGGATTTTCCTTCCGCGTCAAGCTGCACCCAAGCAGGGGCATGGTCGCTGGCTCCAGCCTGACCGCGAACCCAGGTATCGACGCCGGCATCGGTGAGTCGCGACGCGGACGCGACGTTGAGTAGAAGATGGTCGATGCGCAATCCGGCGTTCCTTGTCCAATGCTGGCGAAAATAGTCCCAGAAGGTATAGATCCGTCCCTCAGGATGGATCTTCCTGAGAGAATCTACCCATCCTTGACCGAGCAAACGCTGGTAAAGCGCGCGAGTCTCGGGCTGTAGCAAGGCATCCTTGCGCCACGAACGTGAGTCGTAAATATCAAAGTCCGTCGGTACGACATTGAAGTCCCCAGCCAGAATGACCGCACGGTCGCTGCGGTTGAGAGACGTAGCGTGCACGATCAACCGTTCAAACCATGCAAGCTTATACTCGAATTTGGGGCCTGGTTGAGGATTCCCATTGGGTAAATACAAACACCCTACCCGTATCCCATGCGTATCGGCTTCGAGGTATCTGCTTTGAGAATCGTCCGCGGCCCCAGGCAGGCCTCGGCGAATCTCGATCGGTTGAGCCGCTCGCGCCAGGATCGCGACACCATTCCAGGCTTTCTGACCATGCCAAACCGCGCCATAGCCTGCGTCGCTCAACGTTGTCGCCGGGAACTTGTCGTCCGTGGCTTTCAGCTCCTGCAAGCAAACGACGTCCGGCGCTTCGCGCCCCAACCATTCCATCAGATTCGCAAGACGAGAACGGATGCCATTAACATTGAAGGTCGCAATTTTCATGACGCCGGTGTGTCCAGCGTCACCACGCGCTTGTCGTGATTGGACCGGTAAATCGACTCAAAGATCTCGACCACCGCACGACCGTCTTCCCCTGTGACTAACGGTGGTCGGCCCGTTTGGATCGCGCGCAGGAAATCCTGGATTTGCATCGCGTGATAAAAACTCACAGGATCGATGCTCTGGAATTGTCTTCGATCCAGCACTTGAAACTCCTCTAAACGATTCTCTTCCCCTGGAATCGTCCACAAATCATTGAGCGGCGGCTCGACGATCTTGGAAACGCCAGCGATAAATGTCGCTCCCCGGTCGGTCTCAACCCCCACTGATGCCCCGGTTGAACCATGGATATGGACTTTGGTAAAGAGGCCCGGCTTCTGCGACAAGCTCGTCACGATCGCACCCAATCCGCCATTCCGGAATCTCAAAGTGGCGACGGCCGTGTCATCGACTTCGGTGTAGGGGTGATTCAGGTTGGCCCATTGTCCGCTAATCTCGGCAATGTCCCCCATGAACCAGCGCAACAGATCCAATTGGTGTGGCGACTGATTCACCAAGACCCCTCCCCCTTCCGTAGACCATTTGCCCCGCCATGGATCCGATTCGTAGTATGCCTGGTCACGCCAGCTAAACATGAGAAATAGCCCCAACACAGGCCGTCCGATCTTGCCGGCATCGATTGCTCTCTTCATTCGTTGAACTGGCTCATAAAACCGCCTCTGGCTCATGACCGAAAATGTCACACCCGACTTCCGAACTGCCTGCAACATCCGATCGCAATCGGATAGCGTCGCTGCCATTGGTTTTTCAACCATGACGTGTACACCCGCTTCCGCTGCCAAAACAGCCGCTTCCGCATGCAATGGGTGCGGCGTGCAGATAAAGACGGCCTCAACCCCAGAAGAACGTAACATCAACCCTATCTCCTGAAATGCACTCGCACCGTAACGCGCCGCAAACGTCTGCGCCCGTTCCGCGCTCGAATCGCAGACCGCGACCAATTTTGATTCCGGAATGGAAGAGAGAGCAGCCGCGTGCAACCCTCCCACCTTTCCGCACCCGACCAGCGCAGTTCGGACGGGGAGAGACCGTTTAGAGCTCATGATCGTAAAAGTATTGATCGACGAGGCGCCGCAGAAAACGCAACGATTCCGACATCTCGTCCATCCCATTCATCCCGTCCTCGATGCTAATCCAACCTGAATACTGATTCCTCGACAGGATTTCAAAAATCGCCGGGTAATCATTCAAGCCCTTTCCCACCACCCCATGTTGGAGGTGCGGCGAGTAGCCCAACGTTCCATCACTCTGACGCAACTCTTCGAGGGTAGCACCTTCGCTCAGCCACCGATCACTGGCGTGCATGCTCACCACGCGATCCTGCACCTCGACCAACCAGTCGAGCGGATCATCTCCTGCCACAATCGCGTTCGAAGGGTCATATTGCACGCCGAAATGCTGGCGGTCAGGCATGGCCTGCACAATCTCCATAAAGATGTCCTTCTTCTGCGCAAACTCAGGATACTTCCAGAACCCATCCTTATAGTGATTCTCCATTCCCAGCACGATGTTGTACTCACGGGCGATAGGCACAAGCTGTTGCAAGCACTCCACCACCCATTCTACTCCTTGCTCAGTCGCCACCTCGGGCCGCCGCTGACCGCTGAGCACGCGACAAACCGCTCGAGGCCCGCCC
The DNA here is from genome assembly GCA_044225505.1 of Limisphaerales bacterium. Taxonomy (GTDB): domain Bacteria; phylum Verrucomicrobiota; class Verrucomicrobiia; order Limisphaerales; family SIBE01; genus JAXMHN01. The sequence continues at coordinate 39,987 of JBGAIN010000045.1, read as the reverse complement.
AATCGCCTTGTGATTCGGATCATTTCCGCCTCGCGCTCCACCGCGCGCTGACGAGCTCCAAGATCAGGCTGGGTAAAGTCGGGGGAACAACAAAGCATTGGCATCGCAAATCCAGCAGACTGGATCGCTTCACCCACCGAGTCTAAATAGCCGCTGTCCAGACTGACGAAGAACCCTTCGTACATCTCGAGCCCGTCGGCATCGAGCCTTTTAGCCATGGCGATCCAGTCGAACACTGACATGGATCGCGCGCCGGCGATCTGCTCAAGATAACATTTGGGGAAGGCAGAAAGTTTCGGCTTCATCCTGAGCCAGGATTGGAAACTGCCGCGCGCCAAAAGACACGCAAAATCTCAACCGTCCCTGCCGACCAGACTCGGTCCGCTGGCTGGCGCCTCTCTCCTCTGGGACACCGCTCCAACCTCGTTAACACAGTCAATCCTGCCGTCCGATCAAGATTTCCGCTCGTTGGGGCGTGAATCTATCCCAGATAGTTCTCCACCTCGGCTGCGCCGCCGTCAGCTTGTTCTCGTGTAGTCCTCGACTCATCACGACTGCGAGACCCATCCTGGTTGGGAGAATAGATCTCCTTTAGTTATTGTCGACGCACCCGGAAAAAAGCTGCCGCGTTTGTGCCTGGGGCAATCGCGAACGCAAACGGTCCAGCCGCGACGCTGTTCGTCTGCAACGGCCGCCAGACCACTGGCGGAGCAAGATTTAAAGCCACTTCCGACACCACTGCGCCGGATTTATCACTGACTCCTTTTACCATCCATGAACCTGCCGCAGCGTGCGATAGCTGAATTTTGAATCCTTGCAGATCGTCCGGAACGATCGTCGTTGTCAAAGACAGGCCAGTGTTGATCAAACTCGCGTCTGGATTCCCTGGCGCCTGGCAAGGGATCGGCCTTTGCTCGGACGCCCAATCCTGCAAAATCTGATAGTCTTTCCCCCAAAAAAGGTTTCGACGTCCGTCTTCCAAGGTCAGCTCCAGCTTTTCGCCAGCGTCTGTTTCAAGGTAGACGACATTGTCCGCGTAGATATGGAGGATATCGGTCTGCTCCGTTTTCGCTTCCACGCGATATGCCGCCCACGAATCCGAGACATCAGCGACCGTGTTCGGAAAGCTGACTCCGGCGCGGTAGTTCTTGAAGCGAACCAAAGCCCGTCCGGTGTGGAAAAGGTAGAACTCTCGCGTGTTCACCACAGGAACACTCCGGATTGTTCCCAGCTCATTGAAATAGACGAAGCCACCGATCAAACGTCGATACAGCCGAGAGCTCGTGAGCACCGTCGGTGATTCGAAGATACGACCAGGGTTTGGATCGGCAGGAATCTCGGCCGTCGGGAACAGGGTGGCATTCGGATCCCGCGGACCAATCGGAGTTCGCGACATCCATTCGAGGTCAACTTTTGATTCCACCACGTCGGCTGCGAACGAAGCGTTGATCGCTGCGTCGACCTCACCGAGATTTACGTTGTATGTCTCTGGATTACCAAAACTGCCGCCGTGAATCGTCAACGTATCGCCGTAGAAGTCGAGTTCCAGCGTCTGTGCCGGCATGAAACGCGAGTCCGAAACGAGCGTTCGCGTGGCCATGCTTACGGTATAGAGCCCGTAATCCTGGGAAATCGTGCCATCTTGGCAACGATTCAACCTATATTGTCCGTCCGTTCGGAAAACCAACTCGGCGAATTCTCCCGGCCGGTTCGCGGTCCACAATCCCAGGATAGACCCGCGTTCGCCCTTCAGCGCAATCGGATCGAGGGTCTTTCCGATCACGCCAACTTCCGAGCCCGGGATCCTCCGAGCCACCACCATTCGCCGCAAATCACCAATGAGGAACCAATTGCCATCATAGTAATCGGTTTCGAATCCCCGAGCCGATCCAAGTCCAGCATACGGTGCCAAGGTGACCTTCTCGCCCGTCACCCGATACTGACCGCGCTCAACCTGATTCGGCATCCTTTCCGTACCCGATTTCGCGATATAACGATTGTCGGGTCGAAAGGTAAACTCCATCCACCCGGCTAGATCGTTTACCTCCCAGAGCCCGACATACCAGTCTTCTCGGGTAGTCTCGGCCTGGGCCAAGCGAGCCTTTTCCAAAACCTCCTCGGCGCTGCCCGGACGTTGCCTGGCAATCGCCACCGACTGCGAAATGGCGCTGAGGTCGATCAGTTGGAGCTCTCCGTCGTAGTAATCCAATTCAAATGATCGCTCGACCTGGCCAAAGTCTCCGTTGTCGCGGGAATAGTTTGCCTGCCCTGGGAATGGAGACAACTGGATCTGCCCAGGTTCCAACTGGTAACGGCCTCGGACGATGCCTCTCAGAATCTCAACCGCATTGGTGGAAATGTAGTGCCCGTCCGGACGCAACGTTAAGTCGACGGAATGCACACCATCGCGGATTTCCCAGATTCCCACTTGCCAGTTTTCGCGGCTAAGAAAATCCGCGGCTTGAGCGTTCTTCGCGCGCACCTCTGCGCCTGAGCCGGCGATCTCTTCGTAACTTCTGGATTCGCCGGAAAACTCCTCGGACCGAATCAAAGTCAGGGTATCGCCAAAAAAGTCGATCTCATACTGGACGGCGACTCCGCCATACGGCTTGATCGCCAGAAACCTCCCGTTCTGCTCGTAGCGGCCACGAATGTATTGAGGCGGAAACTGGTTCCCTTCGTCCATACTCTTGACGAAGTAATGGCCGTCAGGGCGAAAGGTGTACTGGTCCGTGCCAGCTAACTGCACGTGGCGCGTCCAAGTCCGAACTAAATCTGGCGCCACGTTCTGCCGCGCAAGCACATCAGCTCGCGATCCGGGCTTGAACTGATAAACCTCTTCGACGCCGAACTCAGAAGTCAGCGTCAGGGCCTTCTCGCGGATCTCAAACAGCAGTTTCTTACTGGTTTGTTCCCCGACATGGTCGAACGGGAACAGCGTCACCGTTTGGCCATCGACCACAAATTGGCCGCGGTCCGCGAATGAGAAACCAAACGCCGGGTCGGTACTCTTAGTGTCCAACTGGTAGCGTCCATCCGATCGGAAGAGGTACTCGACCGTTTGAAACCCCTGATCCGCAGTCCAAATCCCCACGAGCGGACCATCCGTTTGGGCGGAGGTGAGTGTGGGCGCCAACCAGACAATGCCGGAGAAAAGCAAGAGGCCGCATCGGCGGATCAGCCCGTTAATTGCCGCTCGAAATCTGTCACTTGGTGCCTGGATATAGGCCATGCCGCACTCTGCCATTCAGCTTGCCTCGCGCCTATGGACCGAAAGGTCTAACCGGGCAATCGAGGGCTGTCGTCAGAGCCCGGCTGGCCGCAGATATCAGACCATTCACGGGCATCACCTTCACTATCTTATTGCTGCTAATAATTAAGCCGATATGATAGCGACGGGTATTCGTTCTGGGCAAAAGTGGAAGCGCACTTTGGGGATGTCGGGGGGAATCGATGCGGTGACCGATGGCTCGGTCACGATGGGTGCTTTTCGGCCCTGTCCCCGCGACCATCGAGCGCTAAGGAGGAAGAATGAGTCAAAGTCGATTGCTTCTTGTGAAAGGCGAGTCATCGCTCCGTGCCGATCTCCAGCAGCGACTCATCGATTTGGGTTATACCATCGCCGAGGTTAGCACTTCCGAATCGGGCGCGCGGGAGCAAATCCAAGACTTTCAACCGGACGCGATCCTCTTTGACATCGATCTCTCCGGCGAGGCAGATGTCGCCACAGCAGCTGAGGTTTTGCATGAACAACACAACGTCCCCGTCATCCTTGTCGTTGCCGCTGGAAACAAGACGGAATGGACAAAGACCGAGACCAGTCATGCCACCGATTATGTCCTCAAACCTTTCGATAATCGAGAACTCCGAGCCGTCATCGATACTGTAGTTTCCAAACATAAGCTCAGCCAAAAGCGGGAGGCGCAGTTCAGGACGATTTTCGAATCGACCGCCATTGGGATTGGCGAGATAGACACTCGGACGGGCCGCTGGCTGCAGGTCAATGATCGCCTTTGCAGCCTCACAGGATTTTCACGATCCGAACTTCTCAAGATGGACATCCGCGAAGTCCCCCTTTCCGGGACCGCGAATCTCAGCTGGGAAACGTTGACGCAGCGTCTTGCGGGCAATACACGCGAATACTCTGTGGAGATGCCATTCGTGCGCAAGGACGGTCGCACCCTCCATCTCAAAATGCATCTTTCCGCGAGTCGGCAGGTCCACGGAGAGCCCATCCAACTCTTCGCGACCCTCGAGGATGTTACTTCCCTAAAGAAGCTTGAAGATCAGAATTGCCATTTGCACAGACTCGAGGCGGTCGATCAGCTGATTGGAAGCACCACTCACGATTTCAACAACATCCTCGCGACGATTATGATGCACCTCGGGCTGCTGCGGATGAATGGCAGATTGTCCGTGGAAACACGCCGCACTCTGGAAGAACTGGAATCAGAAGCCCGCCGGGCCGCCACCCTCATTCGCCAACTCCACGCCTTGGGGCGACGCTCTCCCAGTGTTCTCAAACCGCTGGCCTTAAATGAACTTGTCGTCGGCGTCCTTAAAACACTCGAGCGATTGGCCGGCGATCAGATTAACCTTCACTTCGAGGGCGCGACCGACCTCCCGTTGGTCGAGCTAGACACGGGCATGGTCGAAGAACTACTCGTCCTTCTGGCAGTTCAAGCTCGAGGGACGCTCCCGCGCGGTGGTCAACTTCTTATCCGCACCACCCTCGTGTTGTTCGTTGGCGAAAGTCGCGCTGACCAACCTCAACGTCCGTCAGGCCGATTTGTCTGCCTTTCCGCAGCGTATAGAAGCACCCCAGCAAGTTCACCGCCCGGGGTACAGATCAGTGCATCATCAGCGGCTCAAAGAGGCGAAGAAATTCCAGACGTGGCCCTGGCATCGATGCGCGGCATCGTGGCGCGACTGAATGGTTGGATCGAAAGCGACCTCGAACGGGGCACCACGTTTCGGGCCTACCTGCCGGCGCTGAATCGCCCCATCGATCCGGAGCCCTCGCGATGAACCTCTCCATCCTGGATCGATCGCGATCCGCGGGTTTGTCCGAAGCCGATGCCCACCGACTCGTAAAAGCGCACACGGAGGAACTCCCCGAATTCACGGCGTGATGAAGTCTAGGCGCGGTTAGCCTCGGCAATCTTTGCAACTGAAACACATTTTGTCATTCTCTGGCCATGCGTCGTTCTATTCTCGTTCTGGTTTTCTTCTCGGCAAGCGTTGGATTGGTCATGGAGTCTCCTTCGGCCGCTCCAGCTTCCGCAATTCAAGAAAAGACGCCTTCACTGATCCAACCTCTTGGACAAACCCTGCTCACCACCAAAGCGCCTGGAGCACCCGAGCGACCGCTACCCCTTCGCCAGTTGCTGGACACTCCCCTGAGGGACACATCCATCTGCCGCGGTCCGGACGGTGTTTGGTATATGACCGGCACGGTCGCCCCATTTTGGAGCTATAACGAGGGGATTTCCGTGTGGCGCTCACCGGACCTGGAGCGTTGGGAAGCGCTCGGCATGATCTGGCGGTACGGAACAAGCGCCTGGCACAAGCCTTTCTTGAAGGCCAAGAAGCCGCTCTGGGCCCCCGAAATCCACTATTTGAGAAAGACATTCTGGCTGACCTACAGCATGCCAGGTTGGGACGGGACGGCGAAGACATCCGGGAGTGGCTTGCTGAGGAGCACCACCGGAAAAGCCGAAGGCCCTTATGAAGATGTCCACCCGAATGAACGCCTGGGTGACGAAATCGACGCGTCGCTCTTCGAAGACCGCGACGGTTCCGTTTACTTTCTATGGCACAGCGGCAAGATCGCACGAATGACCACTGACTTAACCGGTTTTGCCGAACCGTTCCGCTGGCTCAAGAGCTCTGCCGTTGACTCCGATCCAAAGCATCATTCCACACTTTGCGCCGGCATTTTTGGGACGAATTCTTTCGACCACATCGGCTACGAAGGCATGTTCCTTTTTCAGCATGAGGGACGTTATTATCTCTCGTGTGCCGAGAACTTTGACGGGAGATATAGCTGCACCGTCGCTACCTCCACGCAACTTTACGGACCGTACAGCCCGCGCTACGAGGCTATCCCACACGGTGGGCACAATGTGTTCTTCACGGATGCGAAGGGACAATGGTGGTCGACATACTTTGGGAGCGATCCGGGCGCGCCCTGGCAGGAACGTCCAGGCATTTTGCCTGTCCAGTTCGACGCCGACGGCAAACTCCAGCCAGCATGGGCCAAGCCCTAGTCAGCGCGTTTAACTGCGGTGTGCTCCGACATACACCGCCTCAGGATGGCGTTGAACGATCCGGTTCTGCACCGGCAACGGGTCAAACTCGTCGAATGTGCCAGTCTCGCTCCCTTGGCCAACATTAAATCGTCCTACAGTTCCGCGCAGTGCTTCCGCGAGTTTGGAGAGGTCTTGGGAGCTCATCAACACCTGCTCGCTGCCCGTCACAATTTCCGTCGCCGCCAGATTAACCGAAGCCAGGTCTTTAGCCACGGCGCCAGAAACCTCTGAGATTTGCGAGACACCCGCGCTGCAACTTTTTACCCCGTGCGCGGCTTCCGCCACATTGTGAGCGATATCTTTGGTCACAGCGGATTGCTCTTCGATCGCCGACGCGATGGTGTTGACGTTCTCTGTCACATGGTGGATGACTTCGGCGATCCTCTGCAGATCGCTCACCGCTCCGTGGGTCGATGACTGAATTCCACTGACTTTGTTCTTAATATCCTCAGTCGCTTCCGCTGTCAGCCTCGCCAGGTCTTTGATCTCGTGTGCGACGACGGCGAAGCCCTTCCCAGCGGCCCCCGCGCGTGCGGCTTCGATGGTCGCATTGAGAGCGAGAAGATTCGTCTGCTCCGAGATGGTCGTGATGGTTTCACTGACTTTGCCGATCGCGTCCGCGGCACGGTTCAACTCGGACATCAACTCGGTCACTCGGCCGGCTTGTTGGTTAGCCTCGGCCGTGATCGCACGCGCCTGCTCCGACTTCCGGGCGATTTCGCCAATGGTCGATGTCATTTCTTCGGTCGCGCTTGCCACCATATTCAGGTTCTCCGTCGTTTTCCCTATGCCAGTCGCAACCGAACTGGCGCTCGATGTCATCTCTTCGGCGGCACTGGTCACCAACGCCGCTTTTTCGGAAGACGCCTTCGCATTGACTGCCGACTGGTTGGAAGCGGCGCTCAACTCGGTCGACGCGGACGCCATGGTTTGAACTCCCTCGGCCACCTCGAGAAGCAATCGACGCAAGTTCTCCTTCATCGTTTGCGTTGCCCGAGCCAGATCCCCAAGCTCATCTTTCTGTTCGCACGCAGGAATGGTGGTTGTTAAATCGCCGTTGGCCAGCGCATGAGTCGCGAGCTTAAGCCGTAATAGAGGTCGAGTGATACTCTGAACCACAATCCAAAAGACCAGCGCGGCTCCAACCAGGAAAATTCCGACAACCCAGCATGCCCGCGCTCGCTTCGCACGAAAGCCATCGATCCTCAAGTTCAAAAGCCGATCGAGTTCATTGACGCTGGCGTCCCATAACGCGAAACTCGCTTCCCTCGTGGTCTCGCTCCGGCGTCGCAACTCTTGCGTCGCCACCGTCGTGCTCGAATTGGTCACGCCAGCGTCCAACGCGCTGAGCAACTCCTCAGCCGCTGTTCGATAGCGCTGCAGTGGTCCTTCCAGAGTCGACTGAAAGGCTTTGGCATCACCTCGAAGCCGGGCCGTTTCGCGTCCGCTGATTGCAAGACTCCCCAAGACGCGGTCGAAGTCTGATTCTCGAATTTGGTTTGCCAGCACTGCCAACGGCATGCGCTGGGCCGCTTCGAGGGCGGGAGATTGGCTAAGAAAATCGGTCAGTCGTGCCAACCGTTCCTGGTGGCTGGGCAGCGCTCCTAACGTGACGTCGACGAGGTAGTAGGTATCAAGTTCGGGATCCAGGATGAGCTTGGATGTGTCGCCTGCATAGCTGATCGCTGCACGCACGTCACCGATTAAACGATCGTGCGCCGCCCGAATAGCGTCCGCATTCTGGGTCATCCCAGTGTTCTTCAATTCCGTCCACCGTTCTTGCATGCGACTCGCTAATAGTCCTTCGCGCTGGGTCTGGCGCAGTCGCTCTGACGTAAAGTCCAGATCTCTTCCCACGGCAAGGTCCGCTTCCCGTAACATAGCTAAGGCTGCCTCAATCTCGATCCCCTTGGCGGACGCTGCCGCCCCTGCCCCCGGTTCGTTGCCAAGCACTCCCAGTTTTAGTCCCCGATGTTCCGGTAGCAGCTTGAGCAACCTTTCCAGCGGTCTCTGGAATCGATTGCCGCAGATCTCCATCCGGGCAAATTCCAGGTCATTGGAAAACCCTATCCACATGAAACAAAACAACCCTCCTAAAGGAAAAAGCAGCGCCGCAGCGATCAACAGCGGGCGGTACCGGATTTGGATCTGGCAAAGCAGTGTATTCACTTGATGAGTCGCGTCTAAAGCAGTTCCCTGTGTTTTAGTTGTGTCCCGAAACCAACACGGAAGATTCGGGCTAGCTTCAAGTGCCATCGAAGCAATCGCGAAAGAACCCAAAAAGCACGTGTCGCACGCCTAAAGCCCAAGAAGATATCGGAGGATCCTGAATAACCTTTAGAGGATTCCCTTATCAGATGTAGGGTTTCCCGTTCTCGGGCGCTGGTTGCTCGTCGCTATCTTACGTTCTCCGAATTGCTTAGAGTGGCAAAGACCATTCTCGATATTACTGACGTTTATCGCCGCATTCGCAATCGCCTCGCTCCGTGTTCGTTAGCAAACCCGCACTACCGTCTAAGCTGGACGGCTGGCTGAACAACATGTGAATAACTCCCCATTGCGTCTCCCTTCGGCCTCGGCATAATCGCGTCCGACAATGGACACGCAAGACCAACTTTGTCGGATTCTCGAGCGCTGTTTTTCCGTTGAGGAATGGTCCTTCTTAAAGCAACAGAATCAGTTCAGCCACCGGTTGTTACAGCTTGAATCCCTATCGGATGTCGAAACCTTGGTCTACTTCGGAAGTGACTTGTTTCGGGATTTGAATCCGGAAGCGTCCAGAGGCTCCCAAGTTTGCCTGGCGTAAGCGGCGGATAACATTGCTTGGAAGGCCGAACGCACGCTATTAACCGGCGAAATGTCTAACCGACAGGACGAACTCGGCATGCCGATGCACCGAGGATCGCAATCGCCCGTCGGCCCTTTGAGATCAAGGTTTTTACCTGGAGGTCACCTACTTGTCACCAGAATGACACAATCCCCATCTAGCATGTCATCAATGACATGCCAATCTGCGTACGTCTAAGCGTTTGCCTCTGGCCGCCGACGGCCTTCCGGCCTTCGCCAACCCCGGTCTATTGCGGGCTGCTCCGGCCGTCGAACCGACCGTCATGGACGTAACGTATATTCTCATTGGGCTGGTTGGTTGCGGCCTGGGAGCCTTTTTCGCGAACATCGGTCGGCGGCGGAGCGAGCGTGAATGGCGCAATCGGGTGATGACGGAGCGGGCGGCAGCTCGGGAACTTCTGGAAATGGAACGACGAATATCGCTCCAAGCCCATGCCGAGCAACGCGCTCTCTTCGAGAGCATGGGAGAAGGCGTTCTCCTGTTAGACCAGAGTCAGCGAATTACCATTGCCAACCGTTCCGTCCGGCAATTGCTTCATTTGAACGGGGAACTGCGCGGGAAAACCATTTTGGAAGCCGTCCGGCTGCCGTTCCTAGCTAACATGGCGGCTGGTTTGCCCGTGCGCGGTGTCGTTCGCCATGCGGAGCTGGAATTGCCAGGTTCTCCGGCGCGTTTGCTCGAGATCAACGCCAGCGTCGTCACTGATGAATCCGGACAACAGCACGGAAGCATCTACGTCTTTCACGATCTCACACGGATAAAACAGCTTGAAAACACCCGTCGGGAATTTGTCGCCAACGTGAGCCACGAACTCCGGACGCCTCTCTCCCTCATCAAGGGTTTCGTCGAAACACTCTTGGACTGCGCCGAGGATGATCCAGATCAGGTGCAGAAGTTTCTTCTGACGATTCAGAAGCACGCCAACCGGCTGAGCTTCTTAATCGAGGATCTCCTGACCATTTCGCAACTGGAGAGCGGTCCGGCCACATTAGCTCTGACTCCGGTTCGTTTGCACGACTTGACCGAGCGCGTCATCGACGACCTGAGCAGCAAAGCCAACGAGAGGAAAGCGCGAATCGAGAATCACCTAGCCAAAGAACTCCTGGTGGCCGGCGATGCCGAACGCCTTCAGCAGGTCCTGTTCAACCTTTTGGAAAACGCCATCAAATACGGTCGGGACGGAGGATCGATCCACATTCAAAGCGAGTCGACAGGCCTTGCTGAAATGCGAATCGCCGTGATAGACGACGGTCCTGGGATTCCGCCGGAGGCGCAGGCGCGTGTGTTCGAACGTTTCTTCCGAGTGGACCGAGCCCGCTCACGCGAAGCTGGCGGCACAGGTTTGGGTCTTTCGATCGTCAAACATATCATCCAAGCACATGGCGGTAAAGTCTGGCTGGAGAGTGAACTTGGAAAAGGCAGCACATTCTTCTTTACCTTGCGTCCCACAACCCGGCAGGAGATCGACCTGGCCAATCTGGAATTCGATGAATCCTCTCACTCAGAGCTCGTCGCTGAGTGACAGACTCTGGCGCCTCGTGGCGCTCAGCCTGGCGTCGCTCCCGGGAGTGGTCATCCTCTGGATCTTCCTCACCATTTTGGCTCTGGCTCTCCGAAAGATCGGCTGGTCGGATTTGGGTCTTTTTACAGCAGCAGAGTGGATTCCGTCCCGAGGCCAGTTCGGTGCCCGCTCACTTTTTTGTGGCACTTTAGTCACGTCATGCATCGCGGTCCTGATTTCCGCCCCCCTCAGCCTGATCACGGCTGTTTTCTTGACTGAATTTGCGCCCCCAAACTTCCGGAAACCTGCCACGGCCTTGATGGATTTTATCGCCGCAATTCCCAGCATCGTTCTTGGCCTGTGGGGCGTCCAGGTCTTCCTCCCCTGGATCCAGTCACATCCGCTCTTGGCCGGGCTCACCACCTCGGCATTCTGGCCGTCCTGCGTTTTCGTAAACGCCGAGGGAAGCCTGCTTCCAACCGGAGTTCTATGCGGACTCCTGATTACACCAATGATCACCTCTCGCGGCTGCTCGATCCTGGAGCGCCTCGCCCCGGAGTGGCGGCAAGGAGCATTTGCGCTGGGTGGAACTCGCTGGGACTTCGTTCAGATTGTGGCGTTGCGCTACGCTCGCCGGCCTTTCGCCGGCGCAGTGCTCTTGGGGGCGACACGGGTCCTTGGCGAAGTGATAGTCGTCACGCTCTTTCTCCGGTCGTATGCCGATTCATTCCACGCCAAATTTGTTTCTGGCCAGACCCTGGCTAGCCTGCTCGCGACAGAGTTCAACGCCGTCACCGGCCCTGGACATTTGAGGACTCTTTTTCAGGTGACCTTGATCCTGCTCATCTTGGCCGCCGCGCTGGCCACATTCGCTCGTCACCTCCTTCAGAATGCCGAGGGTGAAACCCGACCAGAACCCGACGTCTTCATTCCATCATCGACGCGCGCAGCCAACAGCGGCCAGGGCTCGCGCAGCCGGCAACAATGGCGCCACATCGTCTCCTCGTCAGCTTCGTTCCTGATGTTTTGGCGAAGTCAGTTCGCTGCTCTGAAACGAAAGGGCGTTTGGCTTCAGCCAAAGCGACGGATATTGCAAGCAGCTATCACGGGAGGGTCGCTGTTGGTTCTGGGTTCATCCACCTTCTGGCTCGGGCAGGCGTTCGCCGTCGCACTGGAATCGATGGGCCATCTTTGGTCCAGCCCCGCCCCAAGTCTGAACGCTGTCTCGCTCCATTCAGTCGGCCGCGCAGCAGCCACTAGTCTGGCTATGCTCAGCGCAGCGCTCGGAATGAGCATTCCCATAGGACTGTTCGGGGCGGCTTTTCTCGTCGAAAAACATCCCTCCCTGCTCTGCCACTGGATTCGACACGCTGCGAATGCCCTTCAGGATTTGCCTGGTCTGTTTTGGGGGATGGCTCTGTTTGGGCTCCTGACCCTGACCAATGGCGTTTACGCATCCTGGGTGGGCGTCATAACGCTCGCCCTGATCTTAGTTCCGTCTATCCTGAGGTCGTCCGAAGAGGCTTTGCGCGAGGTTCCACCCTGTTACCGCGAAGGAGGCCTGGCATTGGGAGTGGCGCGCTGGAAAATCGCTTTTTTTATTACGGGCAGAGCTGCCAGCCCACGGATCGCTCAGGGAATTCTCCTGGCCGCCGCTCGCGGTCTCGGCATGACGACGCCACTCCTCTTTGCCACGAGCGTCCCCCGTTTATCGCAGGCAAGTTGGGACGTCACATCTGACGTGCTCCCCCTTCACATCTTCCAACTGGCCTTATCGCCTCTTCCTCAGGCGCAACACGAAGCCTGGGCCTGCGTGGCTGTACTCTTGCTGCTCGTCGCCGCAATTCACGCTCTCGCGTGGATCCTGGGACGCGGTTACCAGCGTCGGACTCTGTCCTCCTTATGAGTGAATCGGCCGCGGATCTATTTGACCTCGAATCCTCTGCTGCTCGTCCGCCGCGGTCGCCTGCGACGCGTCATGATTCTGTCCCAGTAACTGCTTTCGACATCGAAAACCTCAGCGTCTATTACGGGGTTCATCAAGCCTTGAGGTCCGTTTCCTTCTCCGTGCGCGCCAAAACCGTGACGGCAATTATCGGGCCAAGTGGCTGCGGCAAATCCACTCTTCTGAAAACCCTCAACTTGCTCCTGGATCTGCAACCCGAAGTTCGAGTGGAAGGACAGATTCGCTACTTTGGAACTAAACTGTTGGGTGGTGATCTCGATCCGGCCAGCCTCCGCCGCCGAGTCGGAATGATCTTTCCGAAACCAAACCCCTTTCCGATGATGTCCATTGCGGAAAACGTCACGGTGGGCTTGCGCCTCAACCGGTTCACCAACCGCGAGTTGATGGAAGAACGCCTCGAACAATCGCTGCGACGAGCCAATCTCTGGGACGAGGTGAAAGATCGGCTGGGCGCCTCGCCACTGCATCTTTCGAGCGGTCAACAACAACGGTTGTGTGTGGCTCGGGCATTAGCGATGAATCCCGAGGTGTTGCTCCTTGACGAACCGGCCGCCACACTCGATCCCATTGGCACAGGTAAGATCGAAGACACAATTATGCGTTTAAGAAAGGAGCTGACTCTCATCATCGTGACGCACAATTTGCAACAAGCCTCTCGTATCTCCGAAGAGACCGCATTCTTATTCCTCGGGGAGTTGGTAGAACACGGCACCACTGGACGCATATTCACCAGCCCAAAGAAAAAACAAACAGAAGACTATGTCACCGGCCGTTTTGGATAGGCCTGCAGCCCATTACCGATGAACCCGCATTTGCACCAAGAGATTGATCAACTGAAACAAGAATTGCTGAAGATGGCTGGGTTGGCGGAGACAGCCGTCAGCTGGGCCATGCAAGCCCTCCAATCCCGCGATGCTGACCTGGCGCAACGAGTTAAACTTGAAGATGACGCTCTCGACCAACTGGAAGTGCGCATCGATGAACTCGCGATTCACCTGCTGGCCAAAGCTCCTTTAGGTTCCGATCTGCGCCTGATTACGACCACCATGAAAATCTCGCGCGACTTGGAGAGGATCGGCGACGAAGCCACCACAATCGCCCGACGCGCCATCGACCTGAGCCTTGAACCACCTTTGGTCGTCCCCACCCAGCTTACGCAGCTGGTGACCCTTTCCCTGGACATGCTCAAATCCGCCCTGGACGCCTTCGTCAACCAAGATCCTATCAGCGCGCGCGCTATCCCACCCCGTGATCGTGAAGCCGACAAACTCCATCGTAAAATCCAGGAAGATGTCACGGCGCTCATGCAGCTCGAATCGGGAAACGTCACGCGTGGGATGCGACTGATCGTTGCCTCAAAAAGCCTCGAACGGATCGCTGATCACGCCGTCAACATTGCCGAAGACGTCGTCTTCCTTTCCGAAGCTCAGGACATTCGTCACATCAGCAAAGACGCGTAACGCACGGGGGGCGCATCGTCGCGGTTCAGCCTGTTCCAGTCCCAGCTGCCGTCCAGGGTTTGATGAATCCGCGGCAGGACCAGACCCCCCTCTCAATCAATTTTCTGTTTCCTTCCTTCCCCATCTGGAGTCATGGTAGCTCACGAGCAACCCCTCAATCTATGAATGACCTCGAACAACAAGGCGTCATCGCGATTTGCATCTTCGCCGCTCTGGCGGACGGATCCCAAAGCGACTCCGAGCGCACCCAGGTGCAGAAGATCACGGCCGGTTTTCATCAAAACCCGACGCTCGGAACGATCTACCAGCAGATCCAAGGGCAAAAACTTACCCTGCCTCAAGCGTCGCAAAACGTTGCCAGTCCCGAGGGTCGGACGCTCGCCTACGAAATGGCGGTCTGCGTGTGCAATGCAGATAACGTCACCTCCCCGGATGAACAGCGCTTCCTTCAAGAGCTTCGCAGCCTCTTACAACTCGACGACACCGCGTCTGCCCAAATCAAAACGAAAGTTGAACAGGTAGCACAGACCCCTCCCGTCCAGTTGCCTGGACGCCTGAGCGTTGCCGCCGAGAACGACATCGATCAGATGATCCTGAACTGCGCTGTTTTGACTGCCGCCCTTGAACTGCTGCCGCCGTCGATTGCGACGATGTCGATTGTCCCTATCCAAATTCGGATGGTCTATCGCATCGGCCAAAACCACGGCTTTGAGCTGAGCCGTCATCATATTCAGGACTTTCTCGCCACGGTCGGCGTGGGACTCACGTCCCAAGTGGTGGAGGGATTCGCGCGCAAGCTGGTCGGAAACCTCACTCGATCGCTCGGGGGCAAGTTCATGGCAGGGGTGGCTGAAACAGCAACCGGATCAGCGATGGCGTTCGGAACGACCTACGCCCTCGGCCAGATTGGCAAGCAGTACTACGCGTCGGGACGCACTTTAGACGCCAATCAACTCCAAAACATTTTTGCCAAGCTGTTGACCGAAGGAAAAGCGCTGCAATCGAAATACGCCACGCAAATCTTCGAGAAATCCAGGCAGATCGAGGCGGGCAATCTTCTCCCAGCCCTGTCGGGCCATTAGCGCCGGCGTTGGAATTGCCAACGCCCACTCGGGTCACACCAGGCTATCATACGCCAGGAGCTAGTGTGGTGGCCGCTGAGTCCATGCATTTTCGCAGCGGGGGCTATTGCGCGCCCGCCAGGTGCGAGAGAGGCCCATACCCGTCCCGACAAGTCGGGATAACGAGCGAGCAACGCCGTGGGCGCGCGAAAGAGCCGCCGTCCAAAGGGTTGCGCTCAAATTGAGCTCGGGCTGGGCTGATCCTCGGTCAGAAAGCTCTACGGCTAACCTCTCGCTTCGTTCTCTGGGAGACCTTCTGTTCAAGAAGGGCTCCCTTCTCTTCCACGGTCACGATCATACGGCGGAGAGTCGACCGGGTGGTAACGGCTTTACGCCCCCCGCACGGTTTGGTTTGCCCTGACCGGGCGCATCCCGGTGGGGCGGCGGCTGCGGCGGTGGACGCTCCGTCTCAGCCCGCGTTAACGTTGGTTGGCCTTTGGCCCGGGGCAAGGCTAAGCCTTGGCTGATCAGCAACTGCTGATTGACTCGGAACGACCACTGCCCGAGCGGTTAAGGACAAATTCTGGGAATTCTTGCCATGGCGCCGAAGCGTCAGCGGTGAAGTGGCAGTGCCGGGAGCGGAGTTACGCCCATGATCCGGACCAAGGCCTTGCCTCGAATCAACCCGGGCGTGGCTGCGCCCGTTCATCTGCCGCGTTCAGGCTGCGTAGCCCGGCTTGAACAAGCGCTGATAGATGCCTCCACCAAGCAAACCGCCAAGCATGGGCGCCAATACATAAACCGACAACCAACCCCAGCCGTTGACGGTGAACGGAACGTGCCCCCACCCAACCAGCGCGGAAAACATACGAGGCGCTAAGTCACGGGCGGGATTGAAACATGCCATCGTCAACGGTCCGAGGATGGAAATTAGCCCGGTCACGGTAAGCCCAATCGTCGCCGCCGCCAGTGCTTGCGGACGAGCTTTATTTCGCTCATCAGTCACACAGAAAATGACAAGCAACAGGATCGCCGTGCCTATCACCTCGGCTCCAAAGGCAGACGACGAAGAGATGCACGCTCGTGTTTCATTCGTTAGCGGATGTCCCCTTGGATTCGGGAAGAATTCCCCAAACACCATGGCGCTGGCTTCGCTGCCAGGTTGGCCACGAATGATGCGGTTAGCGCTTTCAAATGCGCTAAGTGCGTCACCAAAAACAAAGTACAGCACGGCCGCGCCCACGAACGCTCCCTGCAATTGTGCGGCGAAGTAACCTGCCATCCGGACTTTTGGGAAGTCGGACCATACCGCCATGCTCAAAGTCACGGCGGGGTTTAGGTGCGCTCCACTCAAAGCGGCGGTCAAATAGATGGCCGTGGCGATGCCGAGGCCCCACACAATGGCCACTTGAAACACTCCGACTTGGGCTCCGGTCAAAACAGCCGCGCAGACACTGCCACAGCCAAAGAATACGAGCAGGAAAGTGCCGAAGAGTTCACCGATAAACCAGTTGGGAATCTTCGTCATCAAACTGGCTACCTGGCATTCAATAGACGATGCGTCGGCGTCGGTTTGCCCGGCCGGAAATGTTCCAAATGGTCCACGGTCGCTATCAGTGTTGGGCAGGACTTGGCCGCCGCCAGCAGCGCTTCTCTGACCACGGTCCCAAGAACATCGGGCGCGGCCTCCGCACGAAGGTTGATAATCAGTTGTCCATCGATCACCAGACGCTTGAGCCTGATGGAGCCTTTTGGATCTGCAGTCGCTTTTGCACCTCAATCGCCAGCCGCGCCAGCAGACTGTCCGCGTCGAACGCCTTCTTCGCCGTCAATCGCACGGTGCAGTTCAGCCAACCCAGAAGGGCCTCCCCCTCCGCATAAACCTGATAATCCACTTCCATCGCGCGCCCGGCCGACTGTTGCTCGCTCGTGAGTCGAGCGAACCACTCCGCCAGGTTGGTGCCCTGTCGCGCGGAAGCGTACATAACTTCCTTTCCTGGAAACTTCGCTGTGATCGCCTTTTGCAGGGCATCCAACTGATCCTGCCGGAGCAGGTCGGATTTACTGATAATGACCAGGTCAGCTTCCTCGAGCTGCTTGAGGTAGATGTAAAGCACCTTCTCCGTAAAGCTGCCGCCCTTTTCCAGCCCGAACACGCGCGCCGCGCGGATCGGATCCACTAGCACACTGACCGGCGCGATGGTAAAACGGCCACGGTAAAGCCGCCGAAGCGGGTAGGTCACGGTGGCCACGAGGTCCGTGCAACTCCCCACGGGTTCCGCGATGAAAACCTCCGGGCGACTTTGCTCCGTGAGCCTCGTGGCTGCATCCACCAAAGAATTGAACCGGCAACAAAAACAGCCCCCGGGAATTTCCTCGGTTGCGAATCCTTGAGACCGCAGCGTGGCGGTGTCCACGAGATTACGCCCTTGGTCGTTGGTGATGAGGCCCACCCGAAGCCCCTGGTCGGCCAAATGCTGCGCGAGCCTCCCTACGGCTGTGGTTTTCCCTGCGCCGAGGAAGCCGCCGATCATGATATAACGCGCCGTTCGCACAGGGGAGCGCTTGGGAACGGGGCCGTTGGGTTTGGAACGCATATTACGTCTGCGCAATAGTGCAGATGATCGTTCCTGCACTCAACCCTTTTCTTGACGATGCTACGGAGATTATCGCGGAAGTTTGTCGAAGCGAAAGGTGCAACAGCCCAACTCCAACACGTTCTGGTTTTTGGCCAACTCATCCGTGAGGCTGGGAACAACCCCGTAGAGTCGTTGCTTGCCCGATTTTTCCATTTCCAGCAAGCCAGCATCTTTCAGGATTCGCAAATGCTTGGACACGTTGTATTCCGAGACCTTTAACCGCTTCGCCAAAGCATTGACACCCAACTGCTCTTTGAGCAACAGGCGCATAATCCGCAAGCGATTCATCTCGCCCAAGGCTTTCAACACCGCCATGCACTTTAAACCCGTCATGCGAAACAGCTTAAGTGGCGGGCACCCCTCCTGCAAGTCGAGTCCCACTCCGAGCGGCGCCTCGCCATGCAGTGATCTTCCTCTGTTTTTTTTCGTGTCGCCAGAGCAGACAGTTCCGGACCAACGGCATTGCTTAAGATTGAACCCGGTTTTGGGGTCTACCGCCTGATTTTCGGGCCCCTCTTCTCGGGTTACTTGGGGTCGACGAGAATGCATGGAATGCAGCTGCCGCTGGCACGCAATCCCCTTCACTTGAAGATTCGATGTCGAGCGGCGGGCGGGATCGGACCGGAGAAAGCTGTTCTCGCACAGCTGGTTTCGGCCTTCAAAGTATTCTCTACAAGGAGCTCGCAGGCGCTTTTATCGGACTGGATTTGCGGCTAAGGCGCTTGTCTGCTTGTGTTTCGGTCCGCGTGCTGAGACGGTTTCGACCGCAAATGATGACTATGAGCCGCCCGTTGGCACACTTGTTGTGCAGTTCCCTTTTGTTCCTGGCAGGTACCCACGCCAAAGCAGCTACGTTCGCATGGGTCAACCCGCCCGTCAGCGGGGCTTTCAACGCCCCTTCCAGTTGGCAAAATGCGGACGGTGGCGGCGGTTATCCAGGCGCTGGCGACTTCGCTATTTTTAGGGATGGCACCTACACGGTGACCTGCGACGGCGCCTCCGCTGGCACAACGGAAATGATCGGCACCGTGACCTTTCAACTCGATGGTGACTATGCGGCCGGAAGCTACATTCAAGGCGGCCATTCGGTGGTGCTGCAGGGCGGCGGGACGCTTCGGACGGGACCTTTCAGCAGCCTGAGCGATGGACTCATCCTGATCGATGGGTCGGGACTCACGATGGACCGTTTTGATTTCGGAACCAGTGGGATCCAAACGAGGATAAAAGCGGTCAATGGGGCACGGATTACGTCATCCGCTCAGCTCAATGGCTACTCTCTTCCCCAGCCGCGGCTTGAATCCGGCTCTGAATGGCACCACACAGGGGCGTTAAATGTGGGCAAGTGCTTCCTCACGGGCGGTTCCCTTTTGGCAGGGGATGAACTCACGGTCCTGGCCGAACTGGACGGAAGCCGGCTTCACGCCGGTCTGCTCAAAGGGAGCGGACACGCGATCAACGGCTCGACCGTAGACGCCGATACCGCGTCGCTGAGCGATTGGCTGTTGGACGGCGGCGGCAACACCATGCGTGTATCGGGCACAACCGTGCCGGGACTGCTCTACGCTGATATCAGCATTAAATCAGGCGCAACGTTTTCTGCCGGAGCCCTCGCTGATAACGCCTGGTATACAGTGGACGGCAATGGGTCGAGTCTTGCCGTCGCCGGCAGAATCACCGGGGACGGCCCTCAGAAAGTCACTGTGCAAAACCAGGGCCATGGCAGCGCGGCCAGCCTCAGCAAGACGTCGGTAATCGTTCGCGATGCCGGATCGGTCTTTTCGTATGCCAACAAGGCCGAGGACTCCACTCTCCAAATCAAGAATGGTGGCCGCATCACCGGCGGGGAATTCGTCGGGCCGAGCGCTACGACGACTAGCGCCGGCTGCCTCGTCTCGGGAGCTGGATCGGCCTTGGTGCTGTCGGGAAACCTGGATCTGGGCACTTCAGGTGAAGCATCGTTGACTGTGGAGGATGGCGGCACGTTGGATTGCGCCAAAGCCTACCTCGATGGCGGCAAGGTGGGCGGAAATTCCGACGGCTCGGTCTTCGGGGCCAATTCATTCTGGCTCGCCCGGGATGGCATGGCCGTCGGCAACTCCATTGGCGCAGCTACATTGAATTTGGGTGACGGAGGTCGCGTGGAGGTTCGCGGTACGGCCATGGCCGTTGGCCTTCTGCCAGGCAGCGAGGGTAAGGTTGACGTGAATGGTGGATCGCTGCCGTCCCCGTCGGCCCTGGACACCCGGCTGGCCAGAGAAACGGGCGTCGGAACTGGCGGCAAGGGCCTGCTCAGTGTTCGGAGCCGGGGTCGCATCCTTGCCTCAAAGTGTACCGTGGGGGTCAATGCAGGATCAGACGGAACCTTGGAAATCATTGGCGCTGGGACCAGTCTGGAAGTGGGGGATACTCTGGAGATTGGGCGGGCCGGGGCGAGTCAAATGACGATTTTTGCGGGTGGCTTGGCGACCGCACCGACGGTGCTCGTCGGGTCTAACACTGGAACTAACGTGCTGCACCTGACGGGCGCCGGTTCGACACTGACGGTTGCCAGCGTCCTGCACGTGGGGGAGGCTGGCGCCGGGCGGTTGAGCATCGAGCAAGGATCGAGAGTCGAGTTGCCCGGTGCCCTCGCCAACGACCGTGGACTTGCCAGAGTAGCCTTCCAGCCTGGCTCGGTCGGCCAAGCGACGGTGAATGGGGTGGGATCGGCCTGGATTGGAGAACGAGGCGAATTGATCGTCGGAGCGCAAGGTGCGGGCACGCTAAGCGTGACTAACGGAGGCCTTGTGAATTTCGAACAAATCACCATTGGCAGCGGCGCGCCTGGAGCTACAGGAGTAGCCACCATCTCGGGATCCGGATCGGTGATGCGCACCCTCAATCTCGTCAGCATTGGAGGCATCACCTCCCAAGCCCCCACTGGGCCCGGCGAGATCAATGTGACCTCTGGCGGTCTGCTGCAGGCCGGGTTTAATCTCGAGGTGTTCAAACCCGGTTTGCTCCGACTGAACGGAGGTGCGGCCACGGTCGGACAGGTCAGCGAGGCTGCCATTCCTGGCACTGTCCTCATTGGCAACCAGGGAAAGTTTCGTCTCGGTGGCAAGCTGATCGGCTCGCTGCTGCTAAGACAAGGTGGAACGTTCCTGCCCGGTTCGTCGCCAGGAAAAGCCACCATCGAAGGCGATCTGACTTTGGCAACGGGCACCTCGCTGGAAATCGAAGTGGGCGGCCCTATCGCAGGCGTAAGCTACGACCAGATCGAAGCCACCGGAACCGTGACACTCGCCGGCCACTTGACCATCGTCTTCCGCGACGGTTTCGCTCCGACCAATGGACAGATCTTCGAAGTGGTGAAAGGCGGCTTGGTCCTCGGCAATTTCTCCGATGTGACCGTGCAAGGGCTTGCGGATGGGTTCACCTATTCGCTGGCCGGTGCCGGCGGCACCAGCTTAACCCTCAACGCCACCAGCACGGGCATCCCCATCCGTCAGCCCACGTTGAACATTGTCCGGTCAACCGGTGGCAACCTAGTGGTTTCCTGGCCAGACAACGTCGCCAACTGGACACTGCAACAGGCCAACGAGTTGCCAACTGAAAACTGGCAACCTCTCGCGGCGCCTGGCAACACGATCACCGTGCCCGCGACGGCAGGAACGATGTTCTTTCGGCTAATTTCGAGATAAAGGTCTGAATCCAGCCTCCGTTTTTCATAACCGAGTCACAACTACCGCGTTGCTCTGGCGACACGAGGCCTTGATGGCCGTCCTGCTTGGTCCCATGAGTCATTCGACCGTGACGTCGGCCCCGCGGGCTCGTCTAATACGAAATACCACCATGAGCGTCCTCATGATTGTCAAGTTCAAGGATGCCAGAGTGAGCGCCGGTCGTGTTAGACCGGTGGGGTTCACCCGGATTGAACTGCTGGTGGTGGTAGCGATCATCGCCATTGGTGTCAATGCCCCACGATCCCGCTTGGTCGCCTTTGGCCAAACCCGAGAGTCTGGGCCTTACCACCTAATGGCGCTCCTGGCGCGGACCGTCCGGAGAAGCGCCCATGATTAGCATGACTGGAAACCGGCTGCTCTTTGTCCATCCCCCCAGCCAGTGTGGAAGTGGCCGTTAGGTGGGGTCGCCAGGATTGGAGAGTCATCCCGAACTGCTCCAAATCGTCATCACACACCGTTCTTGGTTTTTCCGGGCCGAAGGAGAGACGCCGATTCATTCTGCAAGGACAGCGTCCCAACGGTAACTGTAGATCCAATGGGCCAATCGGTTCATCTCCGCCGGGGCAACGAGGGCTTTGAGGGAGACCATGACGTTGGTACCCCACTTGCCAGTGCCGCCCGTCTCCATCTGGGCGGTCATTTTCTTGATCGCTTCCGGGTCATTGCGGTACTTGGAGGCTACATCACGGTAGGCTGGACCAATCTGACGGGTATCGGGATTGTGGCAACTGAGGCAGGTCTTCAGCGTTGCCAGTTCCTGACTGGCTTTGCGTGTTATGGGCAGAAATCGAGCGGCCGCTAATTGCCATTCCGAACCGGATTTGATAACGACGCCGAAAACATCCGTGGCATCGGCAGGAACATCCCGGTTCGCAACGCCCTTGCTAAGCAGGAGAGTGACGTCGGAACCGTCCGGAGTCTTGACGATCGCTTTGCCCGACGCATCAAATCTTCCTGGGGCGAAAGTAACGTTGGTTAGCTGCACATAGCGACCGTTCATTGCGGTTGCGTCCTTGAATAACAATCCTGAGACAGAGACCGAGGCGAACGGCTTGTTGCTTTCAGTTATTGAAACGGTCCCGGGTTTGACAATGAGTGCCGCGCCGAAGGGACCGTCGCCCAGCTTGCCTACGAGTTTGACCACGTTTCGGGGCAGCAGGTGTGCGCCATCCTTTGGGTCGGCCAAAACGGCCAAGGCAGGCTCTGTTGGAGTGTGGACGAATGCGACGCACTGTTCGCTGGGCAGAACGACTCGAGCAGCCACGACGCCGCTGACGGTGAATTCCGTAGTGGTGTCCTTGGCCTTGGCCGTGGCTGGGTCGATTTGGGCGAGCACGTCTTTGATGGGAGTTTGAGCCCGGCCAATGGAAGTGATCAGAACGACGAACAAACAGAGTATGGATGTCAGTTTCATCTCGCGATTATGACCGGCGCGGATGAAATCCAGGATGCGGCAAATCGCCGCAGCCGTATTTGAGTCAGCGCTGCGGCGGATACTTGCTCAGCTTGCGCTGCAAAGAGCGGCGGTCCAGACCGAGCAGACGGGCAGAGCGCGATATGTTGCCGCCAGTTTCAGCCAGGACCCGTTGAATGTACTCCCACTCCACACGATCCAGACTGGGAATCGTTTTGGATAATTCCCCGGGATCGAAGTGCGGTGCTCGCCGTCCGCGCAATGCCGCGAGGATTTGATCGGCATCCGCGGGCTTGGTTACGTAGTCGGCCGCGCCGAGGCGAACGGCTTCCAGTGCAGTCGCGATACTGCCATAACCCGTCAAAACAATCAGCCGCGCCGCCGGTTGCAGCTCATGAACTTCGCGCACCACATCCAACCCCGACCCGCCCGGCATTCGCAGATCAATCACCGCCCCATCGATAGGCTCGCTGAGCGCGACGGCTTTGGCTTCGGCGGGATTCTCAGCCTGCCACACCGTGAGATGGCGACGAATCAGCGCAGTCGCAAGCCGTTCTCTAAAAGCATCGTCATCCTCCACCAACAAAACACGTGTCATTTTCATGCAGTGGCCTCTTGAGGAAGTTCCAGCTTTGCCCTCGTGCCACCCTCTTGAGGTGATTCGATGCAAAAGCTCCCCCCCATCTGTTCAGCAAAACGGCGGACCAAGAACAAACCGAGGCCCGTGCCTCGCCCCGGCTCTTTAGTCGTGACAAACGGTTCACCCAACCGCGCCAGCACCGATTGCGGCAAGCCCGGCCCTCGATCACTCACTGTGAAACTGACTGTGTCGTCCTCTCGCACAATCTCCAGGCGGATGGCCGACCCGGGCGGTGCGGCGTCCATAGCGTTATCAATGAGATTGGTCAGTGCTTGCAGCAACGCGAACCGTGGGGCGCGAAAACAGACGGCAGGACCCGGAAGTCCGAATACCAACCGGGCTGAGTGCGACAAGGGCAGCGACGCTTGCAATACCTGCGCCAATTCTGTCGCATGCCAGTCTACCGGAGGGTCATGCGTGCCATCACTGGCCGAGGCGCGCAACCGACCCAGAAGTTCTCGACATCGCTCGACTTCTACGCGGATAAGCCGGGCCTCGCTCGCCAGCGCGGCTGACGATGTTGTTAGTTCTGCGTCCAATTCCAATTCTCGGGCTGCCACCGCGATGGTAGCGAGTGGCGAATTGATTTCGTGGGCGAATCCGGCTGCCAGCGTGGCCAACGAAGCGAAGCGCGCTTCGCGCTCGGATTTCATCTCCGCGGCATGGCGCGCCGCCGACTGAGCGCGGAGTTGGCTGTTTAACCGCGCCACAAACCAAGCTAGGCATACGCCGGTCAGGACCAGGGCAACAAACATTCCGGTCAAATGAAGTTGTATCGGCATCAAACCGCAAATCGGTTCGCCACTGGTTGGAAACGCCAGTGGGACGTTGGCCCAGAACAGTCCGCCGAAACACGTCATGGCCAGGCAGAGCAATCCCCAGGTCCAACCCGCTCCCAACAGCGAAGCGGCCATCGCGATATGAATCAGGTAAAAGGCGCTGAATGGATTATGCGGACCGCCGGTGAAATAGAGCAATGCTGTGAGCAATAGAGTATCCATAGCGAGGGCGCCTCCAATGATCGCGTGCCGGGGTTTCGCCAATCGCTGCCCTGCGAACCATAGAGTCAGCTGGCTGATTAAAGCCACCAGAAGCACGGCCAGCAGCGGCCCCAGCGGCAACCGGATCCGCAATACGTCCGTGCAAAAGGCAATCGTCGCGGTCTGCCCTGTGACCGCTGCCCAGCGCAGTCGCAACAACCACGGCAAGGTAATATCACCGGTATTCACATTGTTATTCGTCAAATCGCTCGCGGCAAATTACCGACTGGGTTAATTTTCAGAGCACCGCCAACCAACGCCTGATCTCGTTGCAGATCACCGCGAACGCTTGGTGCTCCGGCGCCTGCCAGGCAGACGAGAGATTCCATTTAAAGGCCAACGCCGAGCGCACAGCCATTTGGCAGCTTTGAATTGGGAGAACCCGCCAAGCCCCCACCACGAAGGCAGACAAGGCCGTCCAAGAGTGGACTCAGGAGAATAGAAGAGAGATCAAGCCGGCCGGGGACGCGGCTTGGGAGGAGCGTAGGAACGGCTGGGAGCATCGTCCTCTTGGACGGCCATCCGCTCATGTTTGCAGAAGAAATCAGATGCAGGACACTCCCAAACGAGAGCCAAGTCCAGCTTTGTCCCGGGCTTGACCGGCTCTTCCTGCTCGTGCTGCTTTTGCTCAGCCCGAGCTTTCTTGATCACCGTGCACATTGAACAGGGATGCTGGCCGTCGAATGTCCTGCTCACCGCCTGAGAAAACGAAGCGTCACGTGAGTAGTTGATTATCATGCCCGTCCACGCAATCGTTTGGAGCACCACCCAATGCAGGCCCAGCGCGAGGACCAGCACGGTGACGGTGGTCAATCGAACTACGGAACGCATGTCCATAATGCTACCGGAAACCCCCACAACGTCAATTGAGGCCGACCTCCAGTGACGTTACCGGTGACGAAGCAGCCGAAGCCGCGACTCAGGCTCGCACCGCTGCGCGGTAACGCTCTGCTACTTTGTCCCAATTGATCACATTGTAAAATGCAGCGATATAGTCTGCGCGCCGGTTCTGATACTTAAGATAATAGGCGTGTTCCCAGACATCGATGCCCAGCAAAGGGGTTCGTCCTGTGGAAAGTGGAGAGTCTTGATTGGCCGTCGACTCGATAAGAAGTTCCTTCTTGGCGTCGATGGTAAGCCAGGCCCAGCCGCTCCCAAACTGCTTCGTGGCCGCTTCGGTAAACGCTTCCTTGAATTTTTGGAAAGTGCCAAACTTATTTTCCAGGGCATCGGCCAATTCCGCGGAAGGCCCGCGTCCGTTGTTCTTTTCCAACTGTTGCCAGAAGAGCGAGTGGTTCGCATGTCCCCCTCCATGGTTTCGGACGGCCGTACGCACAGCCTCGGGGACAGCCTTTAGATCCTTAAGCAAGGCCTCAACAGACAGGCCCGACAAGGCCGGGGCCTGTGCGATGGCCTTGTTTAGATTTGCCACGTAAGCAGCATGATGTTTGTCGTGGTGAATTTGCATCGTCTGCGCATCAATGTGAGGCTCGAGCGCATCGAAGGCGTATCCGAGCGGCGGGAGCGAGAAGGCAGCTACAGGCTCTGCAGCTTGCGTGACGTTCCCAGGGAACGGTGATCGAAGAGCGATGGCTGCGCTGAGGAGCGCGGTCCTTTGAATGGCTTGTCGACGATTGAGCATTGGTATTTCCTATAGGTTTAATTGTTTAGAGGCAGGCTGGAAATCTAGGCCCTGTCCTGTTCGCTGGCCAGTCATAACGCTTGGGTTTGAAATCATTTACTTTCTAGAACTGGCTTTCGAACGAGTCGCAGCACGTCGCTGGCGACGCCGCACTCTCGAAACGTCAATGTGGGGAACGGGGCACCATCATCCCGGACACCGCCGGGACGCACTCGGAGCCCGTCCACCCAGCCGACCGCGCTTCCGTATTCGTTCAAAACGGGCGCACCGCTGCTACCGGGACCAAACTCAGCGGAGATGTCCATAATTTCATGCGCACTTGAGCCATCACGGAGAGTGCTGCGACGGCACACTGTTCCTTCAGTGAACGTATAAAAACGTCCACACGGATGGCTCATCACCCAAACCCGCGTGCCCGCGGGGGCCGCAAGATCGATCGGCAATGCTGGAACCGGTCCGCTGTCTACCCTCAGGATCACAACATCACGCTCGGCATCTCCGGCCAGGACTTCGAGGACGGGAAGGACTTGTCCATCTCCAGTCATTGCGACCACGGTTTCGTACTCCGGGCTATTCATGACATGTCGACTCGTCACGAAGGCGCCGGCCTTTGAAATGAAGAACCCACTTGCGGGCACGACTGTCCAAGAATTCGGTTCAACTCCTCGGAGCATCCGTCCAACAATCACGGAGGCCGCTTTGGAGCGCACAGCAAGCAGTTCGGCGCGGTATTGGACACGCTCGGTCCCTGGCAAATCCAACTCACAGGACTCGCGCTGCAGTTGGGAGATAAAAGTGGTCATGGGCACGGTGCGCCCGGACTTAATGAGATGGGTGCCTTCTTCAGTCAATCTCAATCGGATCAGGTTATCGTCGATGACACTATCCAGCGGAATAGTTGGAACCGACGCATGCAGCGGAACTGGCATTTCGACATCACCCCCGATTAACGCACCGGGCAAGCCCAGGCCGAGACAGAGGCAGAAGCCTATGATGCCGTGCCGAGGAAGGACGGGAAGACCACCTCTTGTTCTGGCCCTCTTGGTCATGCTAGAAAAAGCCTTCGCCGCGGTGTAGGATTTTCGCGCTCGGGTCCTTCGCGTCTAGTACCAAGTCCTCCAATCAGAGACGAGCGCCCGTGGCCTAGAGCAGCGCGCCAGCGCAGCACCCGAACGTGACAAAAGCCCGGTCGATCGCTCATTCCACCGCTCACAGGTGGAGCAAAGCCTTTCCGATGGCGAATGACGGACTCTATCTTCTCGTCGGTGCAGCCTTCGAGAGCAGAGACCGCGGAGCGTGCGGTCATCGACACCACGACACTCCCGGGGATCCTCAGGGAGCCGCATTTCTGCAGCACGGTCTGCAAGATCAACGCCCCATGCATGGCCAGTTCCTCATCCGTCACCCACGGATCGATCCTGTGGGCCTTGTGTCGAGCCAACTTTCGGCGACCGTGAGCAGCAGAATCGGCTTCCACAGCTTACCTATCCTTGGCGTGCCCAATAGCTAGCTTGAACCTTTCTACCAGCGGGGCGTGCATGGTGTTCAACATGTCTACAACCGTCTTGTCAGCGGTACGCGGGGTGCCACCGCCTTGGAATGGCGGTTGCGGATCATACTCGCCGAGCAACTGCACGCCCTTGGCGTAAAAGTCACCGCGATAGCGGCGCACGAGTTCCAGCCCCAGGTCCAGGCCAGCGCTGACACCGGCCGCGGTCACGCGATCCGTGCCGTCGAAAACAATGCGCTCGGCAACAGGTATCGCCCCGCAATCCTTCAGCACGTCGAGCATCTGCCAGTGGCTCGTGGCTTTGCGGCCTTGGAGCAATCCCGCTGCGCCAAGGACGATGGACCCCGTACAGACACTGCCGAGGAGTTTTGTTTTCGCGGCCCGGCTTTGGAGAAACTTGATCGTGT
Organism: Limisphaerales bacterium; assembly: GCA_044225505.1. Taxonomy (GTDB): domain Bacteria; phylum Verrucomicrobiota; class Verrucomicrobiia; order Limisphaerales; family SIBE01; genus JAXMHN01. The sequence goes on along the minus strand of JBGAIN010000045.1, from coordinate 11,823 downwards.
CCTTGTCCTCAATGGCGGCGAAAGTGCCGGTCAATCCGCCCGGGACGAGCAGCAAGTCGAGTGTCTCGGGGCAATCCGCGAAGGTGACATGCGGCTTCACGCAAAAGCCTCCTTTGCTCGCGCCTTCACATGGCACGGGCTCAAGGGTTTTGGCGACGAAACGCACGCTGGCACCCATCATGCCGGCAAGTGCGTAGTGCGGCCCGAGCGCATCGAGCGCCGTGAACTCAGGATAAACAAGGATCGCGATCTGTTCGCTCCCCATCCGCAATTGCTCTTGATGATCGGCCGGGGAGGTGGAGGTGTGCTTCGTCGCGCCGTCGGCTTGAGTCGCTGCCACCCCGCGCGAAGTCAGCGCGCCGCCAACAGAGGCGAGCGCCAGCAGCTGGAGCCAATCGCGTCGATTAAGTGAGTTGCAATTCATAAGTTTGTGAATTTGTCAGTAATAGAAGTTTCCCAATAGATGCTTAATCTGGAGGTCCGAGCTAGCGGCCTCGGAGAGATTCAGGCGCTTTGCCGAAGTCCATTCTACCGAACCATCCGACCATGCCCGGTGAATGCCCTCTAAGTCTTCGGCGTGGTATCGAAAGTCCGGATACTTGACCAGCTTGCGAGTATGAAAAAATTCGAACCGCCTGGGGTCCGTTAAAAGGAACTCGTCGAGCACGTCCGCCCAAAGCACGCCGCGGCGGGTGTTTTTGCTGTCGGCGGCATGATCGGGATGAAGCACCGTGGCGAACTTCAGCTCCAGCATGCGGGATTTTTCAAGACCGCCCACATACGAGTACCCCGTATACAGTCCTCCGCCAAGTGTGATCCCCTCCGCGTAGCCGGATTCCGCGGCCATGGGACAATTGATCCACTGCGGCTGTTGGACGCGTTTCGGCCACGTGGAAGCGGAACCAGCTGGAACCGCCAAGCCAAGCGTCGCGGCCATCATTGACAAGCGGTCGACAGTGATGCTGGTTGGAACGAAGTCATTGACGGGAGGAAGTTGACCGTGATCGTTGGCATAAATCGTATCCGCCAGGACGAACTGCTTGAGGTTATTCAGGCAGACGGTCCGTTTGGCCCGGCGTTTGGCTTGAGAGAGCGCTGGCAGTAAGAGCGCGGCCAGGACACTGATCACCGCGATCACGACCAGGAGTTCAGTCAACGTAAATGCCCTGCCAGCATGAAGCGGACTGCCGACGCGCGAGCGCGCGCCGGCAGTCCTGATTGACGTTGAGATCAAACGCCACACCCTGAATCAGGGTTGCTGCAGATTAAAGAACCGTGCGGTCGCGGCCGCCGAGATCGGAAGCGAAATCGAGCATTTGCCTTCCGCGTCGAACACTCCGACGGCGCTCGTCGTCCAGGCGGACCTCGGCAACCCGATGCTGCCCGAGGACAAAAGCGCATAGCTGGCTCCGGGGAGTCCGTTCGAGCCGCGTACGATCAAGTTGGCCCCCGCCAAAGCGACCTGGCTGATGACAGGCGCCTCGAGAGTGCGCACTTGCCCGGTGAAGGTGAAGTTACCAACGTCCCTAAGCGCATCGTTGGCTGTGGCGTAGAGAAGGTTCGCGACTTCAAAGGACACACCCAGATCGCCAGCCAGTGTGAACGAATTCGTCGCCTCCTTGATTTGGACATTCAGGAGATCGAACACCGCCCCGGCTGGAGGAATATTGCCCTTAAGGTACCAACCCGAACCACCGAATACGAGCCGGGCGCTATCATACTGTAAGGTGTAGTCCCCGTAGAGCAGATTTCCACCGGCTCCACCGAGAACCGCAAACCGAGCCGCACCGCCAAGTCCGATGCTGCCGGCATGGTGAGTCAAGTTTCCCGGCTCGTAGGCGAACGTGCTGGGTTGAGCGGTGCGGCCGGCGAGATTGGTGACGACCGGACCATTCATCGCGTAAACCTGGCCAGTATAGGAAGGATTAGCCTGGGCGTTCGTCACCAATTGATCGCTAGCAAGCGCGTTCGCGTCGGCCTGATTGAAGAACGCGGCCAGAGTTAGGACCGGCAGTGTGCCAAAGCCGGACGCGAGCGTGTCCCAAGCTGCCTTATCCCAGTCGATCGTGGCGGAGCCGCTCGCGAGGGTGGTGACGGGCGTCGTGGTAAAGGTCGCTTTGTAGCCCTGGCGGCCTTCAGCAAGGGTGGCGGGCGAGTTGCCGCCCAGGTTGATTGTGTAACGCCCCGCGGCCAGGGTCCAGGTCCGCGCGACCGCATGGGCGCTCGAGTTATCCAGGTGATCGACGTAGGCCACGTCTTCGGCCCAGTCAATCGCGCCGCGGTTGTTGAAGTTGTGATTCTGATCAATGGTCACGCCGTTGGTGTCGGTCGTCAAACCGGCGTCCGTGTCCCAGCCACGATAAAGCGTGAACGATGGAAAAAGATTCGTGCCCGCCAGCCGGTTGGGATCCTCGTTGCTCGGCCAAGGCACGTCCGCGCGGTTGGCCAGGGTCAAGGTAAACCGTGCCGGTTGCAGCAAGTCGAGCTTCACCCAGGCCGACGTGTGGGTCCAGCCCTTGGCCGTCTCCGGAAACGAGTCCTCATCCCAACTCCACGCGCCGACATGTGCCGGTGGAGTTTCGACGGTGGCGGTACTGTTCATGACCAGATTCCAGGCGTAGGGAACTCCAGTCTCGGAGAAAAGGACGGGCAAGATCGCCGCATCCGGAGCAGAAAGCGGTGTGGTGGTGAAGGTGGCTTGATAACCCTGGCGGCCTTCCGCGACGACCGCGGGCGAGTTGCCCCCGAGATTGATCGTGTAGTCGCCCGCAGGCAAAGTCCAAGTACGCGTGGCTGAATGCGCACTGGAATTGTCGAGGTGGTCCAGATAGAGAACGTCTTCAGCCCAGTCAATCGCGCCGCGGTTGTTGAAATTGTGATTCTGATCAATGCTCACGCCGTTGGTATCGGTCATCAGCCCCTTGTCCGTATCCCAACCGGCGTAAAGCGAGAACGAGGGGAACAGGTTCGTTCCCGCGACACGATTGGGTTCCTCAGGACTTGGCCATGGCACGTTGGCCAGGCTGGCCAGTTGCAGTGTGAGTTTCGAAGGTTTAAGCAGACGGAGCTTCACCCAGGACGAGGTATGGGTCCAGCCTTTGGCCGTCTCCGGAAATCCGTCCTCGTCCCAACTCCACGCGCCAACGTGGTCCGGCGGAGTTTGGGCTGTGGACTGCTCATCCATCACGAGGCCCCAGGCGTAAGGGATACCCACCTCGCTAAAGTCGATGGAGTGTAGCTCGGCGTTGGTCAACACGGTGGACAGTGGAGCTGCGGAAAGCGTTGCCTTGTAGCCTTGTCGACCTTCTGCGAGCGTTACCGGAGAGTTGCCGCCCAGGTTGATTGTGTAGTGCCCCACCGGCAGGCGCCAGGTTCGCGTTACCGAATGTGCGGTAGCGTTCTCTAGATGATCCAGATAGGTTACATCTTCGGCCCAGTCGATGTTGCCCCGATTGTTAAAATTATGGTTTTGATCGATGGTCGCACCAGTTTCGTCCTGGGTGATTCCAGGGTCTGTATCCCAGCCACGGTAAAGCGTGAATGAGGGAAACAGATTTGTCCCAGCCAGGCGGTTCGGTTCCTCGGGACTAGGCCAGGGAACGTTCGCCGCGCTTTGAAGCGTCAGCGTCAAAGCCGCCCCCTCGGTAAGGTCCAGCTTCACCCACGCGGAAGTATGGGTCCAGCCTCGCGCGGTTGCAGGAAAGCTGTCTTCATCCCAACTCCACGCGCCGACATGGGCGGGTCCAACCTCGACCGATTCATGGGAATCCAGTTCAACGCCCCAGCTATAGGGAATGCCAATTTCGCTGAACTCGATCGGTTCAGCGTCGTGTGCGCACAGCGAGAGCTGCGCGAGCGCGGCAGTTCCTGCCGCCAGGATGAGACAATGATGTTTGAGTTGTCGTGTTCTTAGCATGTTCTTTTCAATGGAGTTTGTTGTTTAGGAGTAAAGGTCACCAAGTCCGACGCAGGCGGAGGTAGAAACTCGACGGAATTGAGGATGCGTCCAGGACAAGCCGATCAGTGCCCAAGGGAAGTGCCAGAATTGATGCCATCTCCCAAGGCCCAACCGCGCTTGGAGCCTGTTCCAGCACCCAACCGCGGTCCGTTGCGGTCGACACCACACGGAGTTCATGGCCTGCCCGTGCTATTTCGAGCCTCGGGACCTCCTCATCGCCATCAAGGACGCCATTCTCGTTGCGGTCAATGCTCGCTTGAATCCCGCGTCCCGGCAGAGTGCCAAGAAAGGTGAGCACGTCGTCCGGCCCAAGGAGTTCTAACAACTGACCCCTGGTGAGAGAAGGTTCGTTGGTGCTGGCGGGGCGATACTGCCAGGATTCTCTCTCGAATAGATATTGCCGGGTCCGATTTCCCGCGTTTCCATGCACAATCAGGTCGCAAGCGCCCGCTTGCGCTTGTTTCTCCACGACAGTCAACTCCGCCTCGGCAACAGGATCCCGCGCGGACGTGGCATTGAGGGTGCGTTGATAACCGACTGCCGGGACCGTACCTGTATCGAAGGTCATGACGAACGCACTTACGTCCGCGAAATCTGCTCCGCCAAGGTTATCCAGCTCATAGAAGTGAACCGTGGGTAATGAACGAAACCCTCCCGTTCCGTCGTGCAGCAGGCCAAACCCGCTGAGATTTGTGGCTCCAGCCCTTGTGTCCAGCACGGCGCGCTGATAGACGGTCTGCAGCGGCGCCGTCTTGATAAACTGACTGCCCGCAATGTTCCGCGCGTCATCAACATTATTATCCGACCCCCTGGGCAGCACGTGACACACGGCACAGTGATTTTCGTGGATGTTAAACAGTGCACTCCCGCGGGCCGAATTTCCGCCATTGAACTTGGAGGGGGCGGTGTTCTCCAAAGTCCGATGAGGGTTTGGGTGATGTCGGAGCGAATCGAGATAGCGTTTGAGCGCGGCCATGTCGTCGTCGGGCAGGAGCATGCCACCCATTAGGTCGCGAAACGTCGGATTAAAGTCGGCCAACGTGGCACGGTCACCTCGCCAATGCAGCAACTGGTTTTGGGCCAACCCGCGCAATGTCTGCGTCATCATCGGCCCCTTCATTGGGTGCATCAGGCGCACCTGCGGCTGAGTGTTATGAGAGGCAAAATTTGCGCCCTTAACCTCGGACATGTCGCCGTCGGGATCGCCCAGATCCCAGGCCAAACCGTCGCGATCCGCATCAATGTGGCAACTGGCGCAGGATCCGGTCCCGTTGCCCGAAAGTCGCGCATCGAAAAGGAAGGCACGCCCCTTCGCCACCGCCTGCGGTGTCGGGTCGTAACTACCCGCCGGAACTTCAGCAATAATCTGGAGGTTCACGGTATCCACGACGCTGATCGAGTTAGCCAGCTTGTTAAGGACGTAGAGGCGTTGGGTTCCTTCGTCCAACACCAGACCGCGGGGTCCTCGCACCACGTGAGAGTCCGGCGGAATGCGAACCTCCACTCTAGCTAAAACCTTCCCATTCAACGCATCCAGCTTGGCGATGCGATCGGAAGCGAACGAGGCCAGCCACGCGTGGACCCCGTCTTTCGTAAAGACGAGTCCGGTCGGCTGAGCGAGTGCTGAGGCGGCAGCAGCAGGGTTGGGAAGTTGCCGGTAGTCGAGGCCAGGATTCAGGTCAAAGGCGCTTACCACTCCCTGAGAAAGCGTGATACGTGTGACCTGGTTGTCGACGAAATGTCCCCGCAATTCGGGCTCAAACCGGACGACATTGCGCGCGTCCGTATTGACCGCCCAGACTTCGTTCGCCCCTGGCCTGATGGCGAGATCGAACAGGCTAGTCCCCACGTCCGTGAAATAGCGAAGAACACGCTGCTCAGTGACGGAGATCTCGGCCACGTCATGATCGAGCACCGTAAAGCGCACCCTGGAATCAGTCGCTTTGACAATGACGGCGGTTTGTGGCGGCGCGGGCAGATTGGTATTGGTCGGTGCGGGCGGTGGCGGTGCCACACTCGCCGGAAGAACCGTCGTGCGATTGCCCGAAAGCTGAAAGGCCGCATACACCCGAGCTCCTTCTGTGTCGACGGCGAGCGAGCGAGGATTGAGGCCATCGAGCTCGATGGTGCCTAACTCCGCCCTTGTCGCCGCATCGAAGACGCGCAGCAAATTGTTTCGAGCACAGCTAACGAACGCCTTTCCCTGCGCGAAAATCACATCGGCCGGCTCGTCCGGGCAGTGCAGGGTGTCGAATGCCACCCGCCGGCTCAGAGACACCACCGATACGCTGTCGGAGAGCTCATTGACGATCCAAACTTCATCATCGGTGCGGGCGCGCAACGACACCGGTTCGAGCCCAACCGGGATTTCCGAGATCAACACCGGCGCTGCGTCGCTTCCCCGTGGCGCCTGGAAAACGGAGAGCCGTGCATCCGGTGTGTTGACCGCCAGAAGCCGCGTGCCATCCGGCGTCAGTCCTATTGGATGGGCTTGCCGTCCCTCGAAGTGCGCAAAATTGGTTTGAGCAAACGCTTGAAAAGCGAAGCTCAGGCCGGCGGCGACAAACGCCAGCCAGACGAACCTGGCCCAAGACGAGCGGCGCAACGGGAACGCCACTACCGTAGGTCGACGCCTGCCATAAGTAGACCTTCCAATCTGCCGTTGACCCGCATCCAACGTCGGCTGGGTGGACCTGTAAAATGCGATCATTACCGGTTGGTTCTCCCTGTAGCCTCAACGACCGCGTCAGCCAGTTCTTTCGGGGTCCATTGATTTCCGTCGAACTGCCGGTGAATTCGGCCCATTGGATCGAGCACTACCGTTCGTAGATTATGCGAGATGCTTCCCCCGGGCTCACGGCGAACCATCAGATCAAGGCGAGGCGCCAGTTGCTCGAGTACACCCCGTGAAGCCACGGTGAAGAGCCAACGATCCGCCATCTCCTTACGATAGAGTTTGGCGTAGTTCGACAGGACAGCAGGCGTGTCAAACTCCGGGTCGAATGAAATGGAGAGGAGCTGCCAATTCGCCGGCGCGTTGGTGTTGGCGAGGAGCAACTCGCGGGTTTTGGCAAAATGGTTGCCCATGCGCGGGCAATAGTCCGGCAGCGGACAGCGGGTAAAGATGAACGTGAAGGCCACGGCCTTGCCGCGAAAGTCCGAGAATCGGATGACTTTGCCGGTCTCCGCGAGCAGGTCAGAGTCTGGCAGCAAGTCGCCCGGTTTAAGTTCAGCAACGGGGGACGATTTGATTCCTCGTCGCGTTAGAGTTGGACTGTTCGTGGCTGAAGCAACCTTGCGGATGTTGTCGATCCAATGGGTTTCCTTGGTTGCGGTGAGTCGGAAGGTAACCGTGTCTCCAACGGCTATGCCGCTCAACTCATTTGTATTCTTCAGATTGAACTCCATGGTCATGGCTGGCATGTATCCAGGAATCGCCTCATGACGAATGACGGCGGTCCGATGATCGGAAGCGATCTCGCGGATTATCCCGCGTGTCGTGCCAGCCTGGTTCGTCGCTGAGGTCGACTCGCCGCAACGCGCCGCAACACTTACGGAGACGAGGATGAAGCAGATCACGAATAAGTTCATTTGGCTTGAATCTTTGCACGAAGGTTTTCAATTGCTGAAACCACCGTTCTCGCGGCGTCGCGTTCGAGCCCATCGAAAGAGGCGTGAATATTGCCGAGTGGGTCCACCAGCATGATGCAGTCGGTGCGGACGAAGCCTCCGGGAATCAGGTGTTCTAGCTCGGGCGCCTTCGGAATAAAGCTGGTTTCAATAAGGCCGTAAAGCTGACGCTTTTCCCCCGTCAGAAACAGCCAACGGTTGGAGTCCGCATGGTAACTGTTCGCAAATGCAGTCAGCACCGCTGGCGTGTCGGTGCGAGGATCGACCGTCAATGAAATCAGCTGCACGTCCTTCGCACCCGCGGTGAGTCTCTGAATTTCCTCCATCGAGTCGTTCACCGCGCGGCAGCTCAGAGAACAGCCGGTGAACACGAAGTCGACAACCACGATCTTTCCGGCCAGATCCGCTTCCGTCACCGTGCGGCCACTGCGTTCCGTGAGTGCGAATGGAATCAATCGGCGCGGCCGATCCAACTCGGCGGGATCGAGCGAGGTCTTGCGGCGTTGGCCAGTCAAGAAGGCAATCGCTCCGGTCACACCGACGATGGCGAGGCCAAAACCCATCGTGCCGACCCACTCGCGCCGGGTCAGGCGAGCCTCATCAGGCAACGGCAAAGCGCTGGCTTCAGCCTGACTTTGGCTTTCGGGATTTGATGAGCTTGGTTTCATACCAAGAGACAACCATCACTGCGGTCCAGTCGAACACTGTGCTGTCCGTCTGTCGCGGGCTCGGCGTCGGCGACGGGGTTCAGATTCTGTTGTCCCCACCCAATGCACCGGGCAACGAGGTCGCCCCGAAACCATCCTCTGGTCTCGGAGCGTTGCCAGCCCGGACCGCGATCGTCAGAATGTGGACCCAGGGTTCAATCCGAGTGAACCCACGCAAATTTGCACTCACGGCTAAAGGCGATCGTATAGCGTTAAGTCGCTCCGATCAGAAATTGACGGATGTGCTAAAGACGGAATCTTTAGCGGACGAAGCACTCAGGCCGCGATGGCCCGAGCCGACAGAAGAATAGATCAGACTGCCCGAGGAGGGGGAACCGGCGGTGACTCGGTTCTTCCGGAAGACGTATGGTCCAGGAGAGGAAGCAACGTATAGTCGGGCGGGGGCGTGAGTCGGCAGCTCTCTAGAGTCAATATCAAGTCCAGCTTCGCCTCAACCTTGATGGACTCCTGTTTCTTCTCGGACTGTTCAGCGCTTTTAACAAATTTGCAGAGGGAGCATGGATGCTTCCCGTCAAAGGTCTTCGTCAAGGCTTCAGAAACCGAGTCCGTCTGAACGAAGGTGACGAACATGTTCACCCACGCGACGGTACGCAAAACGGTCCACTGCAGCCCCAAGACGAGGCAGAGCATGACAACTACCGGGAAGCTGGTCCATCGGCCGAACACTGCGTCGACTCTCCTCTACGAAGACGCTTTAGTCAATACGGATCACTTCCGGAGAGCGCGACCAATTTGTCTCTGGCCGAACGCCGCTGGAAACAGGTGAGCCAGGACTCATGAAATCTGTCGTTGCCGGCAAAAGGAGCGTTCACGATCATAAGGACTTGTGTCCTCTCGACAATCGATTCCTGACGGAACATTGGCCTTTCCTCGGTTGCGCCATTATGAAAAAACAGAGTCCAGAGTCGTACGTCAGGAGTCACGCGCGCGCTAGGCGTTAAGAATTTCACGGGTTCTGCGAGAGGCGCATTTATGATGATGCTTTTGAGACGGCGGTCCGGGCGGCGAGGGTTTATTGCGGACGTTCTGGGTTTCGCCGCAGTGGTCCTGGCCCTGGGAACGTCACGGTACAACGTCCATGCAGCCGCGTTGCCATTCGATGTTCAGAACCGAATTCTATCCCGCCTGACCAACGGCTACTGTCCGGGATATATGGTGGCGCAAGTCACCACGAACGGATCGGCTTTTTTCAGCTTCGGCCAGACGACTTGGGATTCTGGGGTCGCTCCGACTGAAGACTCGATCTTCGAGATTGGCTCCATCACGAAAACCTTCACCTGCACCATGCTGTCCGAACAAGTGATGGCAGGGAACATGGCTCTGTCTGACCCTGTGGCACAGTATCTCCCGGACTCCGTGGTCGTGCCGAGTCGCCATGGCAAATCCATCACTCTGCAGCATCTGGCAACACATTCGTCCGGATTGCCTCGGATGCCAGACAACTTTCAACCAGCCAATTGGCTCAACCCCTACGTCGACTATACGGTGGCCGAGCTGTACCCGTTTCTTTCCAACTATACCTTGCCGCGAGATCCGGGAGCGGAGTGGGAGTATTCCAATCTGGGAGTCGGTTTGTTGGGGCATGTCCTTACCTTGGCGGAAGGAGTGGACTATGCGTCGATGGTCCGCCGCAGAGTGACTCAGGTTTTGGGGATGGCAGACACGGCGATCGCACTTTCGGCCGAACAACGCTCGCGCTTGCTCCCAGGCTTCAACGGCGTGGTGCCGGTCGAGAATTGGGACTTTGACGTTCTTGAAGGCGCGGGCGCTTTACGATCGACGACGCGGGATATGGCCGCGTACGTCTCCGCGAACCTTGGGTTGATCCCCAGTTCACTTTACAGGTCCATGACCAATGCGCATCGTTTGCACTTCTCGTCGGCCACAGCATCGATGGGCTTGGGGTGGCTGATAACCGCGAAAGACGGCGACGAAGTGATCTGGCACGGCGGCAACACCGCGGGCTATTCCGGTTTTATCGGATTCCGGCCCAGCCAGAAAACCGGGGTCATCGTCCTGGCAAATTCGTATATCGAGAAGACGGATGTCATCGGCTTGCACCTTCTCAACTCGTCGTTGGCCCTGGACTCGGACCCTCCCCAGCCGGACGTGCCGTTAGCAACGCTTCGAAGTTATGTGGGCCACTACGAACGCGACTCCAACGATTTCTTCGACATTGGTCTGCGCCACAATCACCTGACGGGCGCCTACTCTGGAGACGGCGGAATTGCCTTTACACTCTACGCCACGTCATCACGCGCGTTTTCGTATCCGCTCGTCCAAGCGACCGGCACGTTCCAGACCAATACCGCCGGATCGGTGACGAGTATGGTGTGGCGTCAGAATGGTGCTGCCACCACTTACCGAAGGGCGAACGCCCCCGCTCGCCTGACGTCGGATCTCGTTGGCCGCGAGCTCAACTTGCGCATTACCGGCGATTCGCAAGCAACTTATGTCATCGAGGCCACAAGCGATTGGGTCCACTGGACTCCTGTTTCCACCAACACGATCTGGGCGCCTCCTGCGCCTGTGCCGATCGACAGTACCCTTCGCGGCGTGTTCTTCCGTCTCAGGTCTCTCTAAGCGGGGAAGCCATGGCGGGGGTTGGTTGTACGCTTTCGATGGCGCCACGCCAGCGGCGGACTGGTTGTCCCAGAGCGCCTGCTTTCCGCACTCGGCGCTGCCCAATCAATCTGCCGCGCCCGCTCTACGGCGACGTCAGGAGATCACCAATCGTGAAAACAATCAGACGTTCTCCACTGCCACTCCCCGGCGAGGGATAACAGATAATCGCCGGTTGAATCGGCGGATCGGACGACGCGAAAGGCCGATATTCCACGCTGCCAAGGTTAAGCCACGCTTCGGCCTGCGAGGTCAATTGCAGTTCGTGAATAAATGTTCTGCGAGTCATTTTGCCGTGCTTGGGATGGGCCAACCGATAGCGCGAATACTTTGCCATCACTTCATCGATCCGCATTTCCACACCGCTCGGGCCGCCCAAGTGGCCTGCTAAACCACGCGCCTTGCGCAATGCTTTGCTCAAGGCCGGGAGCATCAGGCCGGCCAGGATCGTGATAATGGTGATCACGCAGAGCATCTCGATCAAGCTGAAACCACGAACGCGCCGTTGGTAGAGTGCCGACATCGCTATCGTTAAGACCGGGCGCGAGGCGATTCGGCACGGCAATGAGTGCTGTCCCCTAATTCCGCAGGCTTTCGTTGCGCTCACCCGGCACGTCCAATGATCGGCGCCAGAGTCTCGCCGAGGGGCTCTCCCTTTGACCGTTTCCGCGTATTCCGCGTATTCCGCGGTTCTATCGCTCGGCATTGTATCGGCCCCGCTCGGCCACAATGCGCTCGAAGGCAAAATTCTATTCAGTCCCGGAAGGGACAGAATGAGAGAAGCCCGGTCGCTTTAGCGCCGGGTGCTCAAGTGAGAGGGCCCAAGCCCCGGAGGGGCGGCTGAGTGCGGCGAGAAAGGGCGTTTGGGTTCTACGACCTTGTGAT
>JBGAIN010000044.1:0-48202 GCA_044225505.1 Limisphaerales bacterium | reverse complement strand
TCGCTGCGGTCGGTCAAAGCGGCGAACGACGACGAGAGGTAAGTCGCCGGACTGACGTCGACGTCGAGGACAGAGGTCAGGTTTTGCGTTGCCGGGTTGAAGGTGAAGGCCGATTCTGTGCCAGCAACGCGCTGGGTAAACCGTCCCTGCGAGACAGGATCGTTCGGAAATGTTTCCTGCAAGCCTTGAGCGAAAGTCGCCGGCTCGATGGCGCCGCTGGCCAACGCTGCCATCAAGGCTGCGGCCGACCGGCGGTCCCAACAACCACGGATGTTTCTCCACAGATTCCGGCAGCGGAACGCTGCCTCAAAACACCTGGCCAAGCCACTCACGCGCGAAAGTCCATAATTCTCTCATTGCACCCGACGCACCCGATAATATCGGGCTGTCGTGACCGTCGAATGAGTGGTTTCACAGTAGTTTTGATCGCCTTTCCAGATCGTCTGCAGGACGGTCCATTCCGTGGGTGTGGGCTGGGTTTGAAGGTTCGTTGATGTTTCGAGCGTATAGACCGTCCCGGTCGTGCCGCCATCCACGCAGATTGTGATCAGTTCCGGTGTCAATCGGGCGACCTCCAAGCGGACTTCGGAGACGGGCCCTTCTGGGCTGGCCATGAACGTTTGGATGGAACTCTTGGGAGGCGTCCCATCATCGGTGACCCGCACGGTGATGGTCCATTGCGAGGTGGCCTGAGTGGGGCTTGGCGTCCAGCTGAAATGGCCGGTGATAGGGTCAATCGTAGCGCCAAAGGGAGCTCCTTGTTCCAAGCTGTAGGTCAGTTTCTGCGCCGGTCGATCCAGATCAAATGCTGACGCCGTAAACTCCAAGGGCACGCCTTCTTTGATGATTTTAGGCGCTAACGGATCGACCTCGGGCGGGCTGTTGCTCTCCAAGACGGTGACTTCGAAGTTGATGCAGTCGATGGAGCTAAAGGGATGATCCACATCCGTAACGCAAACTTGCACCGGGTAAATGCCAGGCCCTTGATCTTCAGAAGGCAGCCACACCAGGATGCCGAGAGTCGGATCGATCGTCACGCCGGGCGGGCTACCCGGACCCAAGGTGAAGCGCACGTTTTGACAGGGTGTTCCGAAGGAATAGGTGAACAGGCTTCCTTCGGGCACAGCGGTGCGTTCGACCGCCTGCAACACGGTCGCCTGGACCTTGATTTCGTCAACGGCCCAGCCTGACCCAGCCAAGGCGTCGTCGTTGGAGCGGAAATGAAAAGCCACCTGCACCCGGCGTCCGGCATAGGGAGACAAATCATAAAACCCTGTCGTCCATTCGCGGCTCACGCCATTGACAGGGCCGAGGACCTGTTCCCACTCTCCACCCGGAGCCCGCACTTCCACCCAGCCTTCATCCCCTTGGGCAATGTCATACCATTGCGCGAACCGCAATCGCGGGCCGGCCTCCGCGCATGGAACCGTGAATTCCGGACTGATTAATCGCGAATCGGTATTCGGCCCATATGCGCCATCGACGAATCGGAGCACCGTGGTCGCGCAGTTCGATCCTTTGAACGCGGACGTTGGCCCGAACGCCGCCACGCCAGCTTCCCAAGTGCCGTTGTCGACCGACCAATTGCCTAAACCCGATTCAAAACCCTCGGATTTGTTGAACGTGTCCAAGTCGCTCGGACCCGTCTCCACGACCACCTCATCGATGTACCAGCCCCGCCCCACGTTGGAGTCATCATCCGAATGGAAGTGGAAAGCAATCCGGACACTCTGCCCGGCGAACGGCCGCAAATCACACGAAGGGCGCGTCCAAACGATCCCGCTCCCGCTGTAGGCGCGCGTCAACGCTTGCCAAGGCCCATTCGCAACACTGATCTCGACCGTCCCCGTGTCGCCCGGCCAGATGCTAAACCAGTGCCAAAAACGGAGACGCGGATTCTCGGGTGCCGCCGGAAGTGTGAGCTCCGGGCTGATCAGGCGGGAGTCGACCTTCGGCAGGTAATTGCCAGCCAGGACTGTGCCCGCGCAATTCGCACCGCTAAACACGGTTTCGGGCCAGGTGTCCGGCGTGCCGATTTCCCAGGTTCCGCTGTCGACGGCCCAATCTCTCAAGCCCAGTTCAAAGCCTTCGGGCGTATTGATAAGGTTCGACTTGCTCGGGCCGCTTTCAATGACCACGTCGTCGATAAACCAGCCCGCCGAAACATTCGCATCCTCGTTGGATTGGAAATGAAAGGCCACCTGGATGCGCTGTCCGATATAGCCCTCCAACCCCAGAGAAGGCCGCGCCCACGTCCCATCATTGCCCACAAAGGGCGCCGCTAACGCTTTCCATTCTCCTCCGACAACCCGGACCTCGACAGTTGCTGGATCGCCCGGTTGGTTCCGCAACCATTGCCAAAACCGGAGCCGAGGTCGATCTGCTCCTGCGGGGATCGCAAACTCCGGGCTGATCAGCCGTGAATTCACATTCGCCGCATAGGATCCATCCAAGACCGTCCCAGCGGACTGCGTGCCTGCGTAGGGTGCAGTCGGTCCAAACGTCGGCCGCCCGATTTCCCATGTGCCGTTATCGATCGACCAATTTCCGAGCCCGGCTTCGAATCCTTCCGGTTGGTCGTTCGACGTCCACGCGTTTTGTCCGGTTTCCACCACCACGTCATCCACGTACCAGCCCGTGGCAATGTTCTCGTCTGGATTCGATTGAAAGTGAAAGGCGATCTGAACGCTCTGGCCAGCAAACGGCTTGAGATCAAAGAGCGGCCTTGACCAAACCGTTCCATTGTATTCAAACGGCGCGGACAACACCTGCCAGGATCCGCCGCTCGTGCTGATTTCCACACGCGCGATGTCGCCCGGCCAAACACTGAACCAATGCCAGAATCGCAAACGCGGGTTCTCGGAGGCCAACGGCACGACGAATTCCGGACTGATCAAACGAGAGTCCAACCCAGGGGAATAATTCCGGTCAAGCAACGTCCCGACAACATTGGTCCCGGAATGTGCCAGGCGCGGCCCTGCCGTCGGAATGCCGAGTTGCCAGGTGCCATGATCAATGGTCCAGTTGCCCAGCCCATTTTCAAAAGTCTCGACCGAGTTGCTAAGGTCCGAGCCAACTGGCCCGGTCTCGACGGTGACCTCGTCCAGGTACCATCCAGCGGCGACGTCCGCGTCACCATTCGAGGTTAAATGAAACGCGATCTGCACAGCTTGCCCGCTGAATGGGCTCAGATCGAACAGCGCTCGTGACCACTCTTCACCATTCCAGCCCGAGACCGGCGTGATCGGCTGCCAAGGACCATTACCCACCTTAACTTCCAAGCTCCGCGAGTCCCCAGTGGCGAGGCGCGACCAGTGCCAGAACCTTAAGCGAGGGTGTTCCGAGGCCGGCGGGACAATAAAAACCCGGTCTCGCACCAACCGGGCGTCGGCGTTGGGAGGATAGTCTCCGTCCAAAACGGTCGCGGCAGCACGGGCGCCAGCGAAGGCTTTGCCCGGACCGCTGGTGGGCACTCCGACAGCCCAGATCCCGTCTTCGACATGCCAGCGATCCCAAAAGTCTTCATCTTCAAAGCCTTCCTTCCAAAGAACAGTCGCTTGGCCGAGGCCGCTTAAGGTCCCCAGCATGCTCGCGAGCACCAAAAATGGGAAAAAGCCACCAATGCCGAAGCACCATTGGGAAAATGGCCACGCCCGTTTGCAGAGATTCATGCCAATCAGATTCAAAGGTTTCCGCTTCTAGGGACAAATGTTGGATCGCGCTTCGCGACCCGTCAACAGCAAATACCGAACCAGCTGCTGGAGAGAATTTTACTATCACCCCCACCCCCTGCCGGTGTATCACTCTCCTAGAAAATCTTATCCACATGAAGATCAGCCTTTGCGGGATCGCTGGACTCTCTCCCGGGAAGTATAACATCAAAGATCCGCGCCTCGATCAGGTTCATAAGCTTGTCGCAGCCGACAAGAAAACCTACGTGCAAGTCGATTTGGTCCCCGACCAAGACGCCGCCGATGCCGACGCCATCCTCGTATCCGCTGAGATTCGGCCCGACCTGATCCTGAAAGATTGGGAGTTCGTCGAAACCCGGTTGAGTCGGAGCCCAGCGGCTGCGGAAGCCGCGGTCCTCCAAAAGCTCAAAGCGACATTGGAACGGGAGGAGTTTGCATGGCAGGCCGGGCTGGACGCTGAAGAGCTGAAGACGGCCGCCGTCTACAATCTTCTCACCCTGCGGCCGACGCTCGCCGCGGCTCCATCGGACCTTGAACAACCGGACGCGCTCCTGCTCCGCTTGCTCCACCAAAGTGGCCATATCTGTTTCTTAACGGTGGGCGGCAAAGAAAACCGCGCCTGGCTCATTCGCCGGGGGTGCACTGCCTGGGAAGCGGCCAGCGCTATTCACTCCGATCTCCAGAAGGGTTTTATCCGAGCGGAGATCATCGGTTTTGACGACTTGGTCGCCGCAGGGGGGGAGACAGGGGCGAAGCGAGCGGGGAAGATGCGCTTGGAACAGAAGGAATATGTGATGAACGACTGCGACATCACAAATTTTCGAGTGAACAAGTAAGTTTCGAGAAGGCGGTGGTCGGCGAGGGCCGGAGCGACGGGCGCGAGAGTCCAATCCAATTCGATGCCGAATTCGGCAACGGTTGTTTCGGGCTTTCCTCGATAATAACAGGGAGATTACAGGGATATAACACGGATATCACTCGGATGCATTCCGTGTTAAATCCGTTTTATCTACGTGTACATTCCCTGTTTTAAACGAGTGAACAACGATCGGTCCGGCAGGCTGGTCCGACGCCGGATCGACCGCACGTTCCTGCTCAACGCCACTTTTCTCTCATTCGCGTGGGCGCATATTGAACAATCCGGCAATCCAGGAATCCAATTACTGTTAATGCCATTTCGCTGTCCGCTAAGGGTTGGCACAGAGGTCTTGCTTGTAATGAGGCTCGGACAGCGGGTAGACAGTTGGCCTTATTACTCTTCTGAGCGCCTGGGTGAGGGCGTTAAAGGCCTCATCACCGGAGCCAGTGAAAGCTGGCTCTTTTTTTGCGCGCTGAGAGAGCGATAAAGCTCCGGGGCAACGACCCGCCACGTCGCCAAGTGACCGATTTGATGCGTAAGTCACTGATTGACAACGTGAATTCTCAATTGCGCATCGCTCTCCGCAAACCTAGACTGGTCTACTGTCTGCGACGGAAGGTTTGCCTGAACCATGAAACATTACCTCGACTTCGAAAAACCGATTCTCGAGTTGCAGCGCAAGTTAGATGATTTGCGTCGGCACCGGGAAACCCATTCGTTGGGAATTAATCTAAGCGTGGAAATTGAGCAAATCGAGACCAAGATCGAAGAGGAGCGGCGCCGCATCTTTTCCGATTTGACGCCTTGGCAGCGCGTTCAACTGGCTCGCCACCCGAAACGCCCGTTCACGCTTGATTATATTCAGATGGTTTTCACCGATTTCTCTGAGTTGCACGGAGACCGGTTGTTTTCAGACGACCACGCGATGGTGGGTGGTTTTGCCCATTTGGACGGACAGAAAGTGATGGTGATTGGCACGCAAAAAGGCCGCGATACCAAAGAAAACATCCGTCGTAACTTCGGATCGGCGCACCCGGAAGGCTATCGAAAAGCATTGCGGCTAATGAAACTCGCGGATCGATTCGGGTTGCCGATCGTGACGTTGATCGACACGGCCGGTGCTTACCCAGGGATCGGAGCTGAGGAACGTCACATTGCCGAGGCGATCGCGGTAAACCTTCGCGAGATGATGCTCATGGAAGTGCCCATCATTGCGATTGTGATTGGCGAGGGTGGATCGGGAGGGGCCTTGGGCATCGGCGTGGCCGACCGCGTGTTGATTCTGGAAAACGCCTATTACTCGGTGATCAGTCCGGAGGGTTGTGCGGCCATTCTTTGGAAAGATCGATCGGCGGCGAGCAAAGCAGCCGTAGCCTTGAAAATCACCGCCAAAGATCTCCTCGACCTTAATCTCGTGGATCAAATTATACCGGAACCCCTGGGTGGCGCCCACAATGACCCCGCCGCGACCGCCTCCGCCCTCAAAGAAAGCCTCTTGCAGCATCTGGAATCCGTTCGCGCGATGCCGGTTCCAGAGCGGTTAGCAGCGCGTTACGCCAAGTTTCGCGCCTACGGTCGAGTGGCGGAAAAGCAGGAACTGAAAACCCAAACGCAAGCGCAACCCACCTTGGAGAGCGAGCCGTGACCAAGCTCTATCCGCTGACCTTCCACCCGATCTTCAAGGAACGCCTTTGGGGAGGCCGGACGTTGGAGCGGCTTTATCAAAAGACGTTACCCCCACAGCTGCCGATGGGGGAGTCCTGGGAGATTAGTGATCGACCGGGTGATGTCAGCGTCGTCGATCAAGGCCCACTCGCGGGCCAAACACTCGAGGCCCTCTTGCGTGATCACCGCCAGGAGTTGCTTGGATCGGTGGCCCCGGTGGGCGGACGGTTTCCACTTCTGATCAAGATCCTGGACGCGCGGGAAAAACTCTCGTTGCAAGTGCACCCGCCACAGTCGGTCGCGCACCGATTGCGAGGAGATCCGAAGACCGAGATGTGGTATCTGGCCGATGCGGACCCGGGCGCAGAACTGTATGTTGGGTTACGCCGCGGTGTGACGCGCCAGGAGTTTGAGGAGAAGTTGCGCACAGCGGCGGTGGCAGAGTGCTTCCACCGAGTTCCAGTGCGCGCAGGGGATGCGATGTTTGTTCCGAGCGGGCGAGTCCACGCGATCGGGGCGGGCTGCACGATCTTCGAAATCCAGCAGAACTCGGATACCACTTACCGAGTATTCGATTGGAACCGGATTGGACCCGATGGCAAGCCGCGCCAACTGCACGTGGCGGATTCGCTGGAATCGATTGACTTCACCGATTTCGAGCCGAGTTTGATAGCCAGCGAGTATCGCGAAGGGCCTTCCGGGGCCGTCCGACCGTTGGTCAATGATCCGCTTTTTCAAGTGGACGCGAGGCGGTTGGAGGCTGGGCACAGGTCCGAACTGTGCGAGCCAGGTCCCTGCATTCTAGGGATGCTCCGAGGCGAGTTGCGCGTCGGGCACACCTCCGGGTCGGTGACGCTCACGCCGGGACGGTTCTGCCTGATTCCAGCTTGCTTGAGCGGAGTTGCATTGCAGGCCATGACCAGCGCAGAATGGCTGGCGATCTGGCCTCGGTGAGGCGGCGCGAGGGGTGGAGCAGGGGTTGAGTCGCCAGGAGCCGTCCGGAGCCGAACGAATGTCCGTTAAAACCAAAGCTTTCCTGCAACGATGGGTGGTCACCACGCTGGGCGTTCTGATCGCGTCCAATGTCGTGCCTGGAATTGATTACGACACGGCGCTCGGCTTATTTCTCGCTTCGCTGCTATTGGGAGTGCTGAATGCTGTCCTAAGACCCATTCTGATTGTTTTAGCACTTCCCCTGTTACTGGTGACGTTGGGGCTGTTCATCCTCGTAATCAACGCGCTGCTTCTCTATTTCGTTGGCTCACTGCTCAAGTCGTTTCATGTCGCCAGCTTCGGCGCAGCTTTCTGGGGAGCTCTGGTCATCAGCATAGTGTCGATGGGGGCGAACCTGATCCTCGGGACGGGCGAAGCCAAGGTTCAAATCCGGCGGGGTCGAAATCCGCGCCCTCCGCCGCCTGGCGGAAGCGGCCCGGTCATTGACGTTTGAACTGGCAAAGGTGCCTTCGGAACGATGGGCCTGCGCACGTTGAACTTAGAACGCGGTTCTCCCTCTCTGGAGGAAGCCCGACGTCGTTTGCTGGCAGATCTTGAAGCAGCCCGACAAGCTGGAGTTCGGGTTCTCAAAGTCATTCACGGATACGGCTCGAGCGGTGAAGGCGGCACGCTCTGTGTAGGTATTCGCAAGTCTCTCCGACTCCGGGTCAAAGAAGGCCGAGCAACCGTGGTCGTTCCCGGGGAACGTTTCTCTTCCGATGCGCTCGAGGCGCGTGGTTTGCTCGCCCGGTATCCGTGGCTGCGTCGCGACCGGGACCTAAACCGAGCGAACCCTGGGATCACGCTGGTAGAACTAACCGTCAGAGCAGGGGAGAGCCCCTCTTCCGAAAGTTAGCGCTCCGGGATAGTCTCTCGCGCCGCAATCGTGGGAATCACCTCACGCTTCGAGGGCTTTCATGCTCCTGATCCTGCACGTGCGCTTCCTCATTTGCGGCAATTTCGCCTGAGCCGCGCTACGCGTTAGGCGTGTTTTAGCGGTCAACGGGATTCCGGTGACAAATTGTCTCCTGCCGCTCGTTGTTCGCTGTCTGCCCGCCCAGGACGGACGGCAGTTCGGATCCGAGTTACCCCCAACGCGAGAGCGACCGGCTAGTTCCGCCGCGTCCCTCCAGGACTGACTCAAGGCAAGGCTTAGCTCGTCCGTTGGTATGAGGCGCTCAGCGTTGGCACTCCACGAGCGTGAAACTCACGCTCAAAGTCCGTCACCACTGCGGACAACTCGGCTGGGGGCTGCACTTCGCGAAAGGCAGGGCTGTCGCGAAAAACGGCGGTCATCTGGCCGAAATAATCCGAGTCGTCGGTGCGCAAATGGACAATTCCCGCTGAGTTCAAGACGCGTAACGCCAATTCCGTGAAGCGTGCGTTAATCAGCCGGTTCTTACGATGCTTCCGCTTCGGCCACGGATCTGGAAAGTAGATATGCAACGCTCGGACCGACTGAGGGGGCAACATGAATTCCAGGAAATAGCCCGCTTCCACACGTAAGGCCCGCAGGTTGACCAGGCCAAGCCGGCGTCCTTTCCGGTCGATCTTACGCAACCGACCAAGCAAGCGCTCGACGCCGAGGAAATTCATGTCCGGGTGCGCCTTGGCGTACTGCACGATAAACGAGCCGTCGCCGCTGCCGAGTTCCACTTCCAACGGCTGCGGCGCGGGAAAGAGCGCACTCAGGTCAAGGACCTCGAAGTAGGAGGCCGGCTGAATTAGCAAGCTGGGCTCTGGTCGGGGGGCAGGAGGGGCGGAGCTAGATGGAACATTTCCCGGCAGACTGGCCAGCGGCGCACTCGGGGAGTGAATAAAGTCAGTCGGACTCATGGTTTGAGGAAGAGTGCCAGGGAGGCTGTGTACCCATGAAGGAAATTCTTCTCGCCGACTGGCCCGATCTCGCCGTTGCAGAAAAAGCCCGTGAGACCGAGCGGTCCGAACCGCGCTTGGACCATGGCAGCATCGTGGTTGCGGTAGCCGAACAGGCGATGCCCACGTCCGTTGCAGCTGCATAAACATCCCCCATAGATTGGCTTGCTGGCGAGCTGCTCTCGCGTCCGATCCAACAGCGCGGTCATGTCCTCCGTGGCGGCATGGGCGTCCCGCCTCTGAAACTGAAGCGTCTGTCCGGCGCGCGGCAATGCCCCCACCGCGATGCAACCAGACTTCGGATCCGCGCCGAGTAGGTTGCGGATCAGGAAGTCACCTCGGTGGAACTCCTCCAGATACTCGTTAACAACCAACCCGATAAACAGATTGCCGCGGGTCTTGGTCTGATCGTCGGCCGAAAGCTGGTTGAATGTCTCGAGCAAGACCTGGTAGGCAGGTCGATTGCCAATCTGGTGAATAATGTTTTGTTCGGCCTTGGTGATGGTCCAGGTCTCCCCAATCGGTGTGCAGCCTTGGGAGATGACGCTGGCGATCTTCACATCCCCGCGGAAGGCAATCGCGACTCCGCCCGAATCACTGACCTCGCCGTTGAGGTAAACTTGAGTCCGTTGCTCGTTGGAATCGCCGCTGGCCAAACCGCCCAGGATCGGGAGGCGGGGGTAAGCTTCATTCCAGCCTTTGAGCCAGGCATCCGCATCCATGTTGAATGGGTCGGCAAACACCAACCAGCCGTTCACGGAATCGGGACCGACGCCCGTTTCGGCATGCCAATAGCCCGGGCCATTGCTTTCCTCCACCTGCGCCGGTGAGATGCGGCAGGCATGCAGATCGGCGCCCGGGAATGCATACAAGCCCAGCACCAAGCCTGGGTCATCCTCGACTTCCTCACTGCCCGCAATCAGGGCTCCACTCGAACAGCCCACCAGCAACGGGATCTGCGCGTGGACTCGCAATAATTCGAGCACTTGCGGCGCATACGGAAAGAACTGAGGCCCCATAAACACCAGGCCCAACGAGACTCGGCGTGCCTCTAACTGGGCGCGAACCTTTTCCGCCCACTTCTGCAAACCCAGCTCATCAAAGCTTCCAGGCCAATGACTAACCACCGAGAACTCGTTCTGCATAAAAAAAGATTAGCGGGGAAAAGGGGGGTTAGCAAACGCTGGAATTCCCTGGCGCGCGTTGCCCAATTAGCGTAGGCAACTGCCAATTGCGGAGCTTTAGAAGATGAGCGTGCTGGCCAAACCGGATTTTTCAGACCTACCGCAGCGCGCCGTATGGATCGATCTTACGGTCATGGCGGCGCTCAGCGCGGTTATTTATGGGATTATTAGGGTCGCCCGTGAATGGACCGGGACCTTGAACCCCACTCCCGATATTCGGTTGGAAGCCCAATACCTGCCGCTTTATCTGCTCTACAGTCTAACTCGAGGAGTCCTAGCGTACGGCCTCTCGTTTGCCTTCACCATGGCCTACGGCTATGTGGCCGCCCGGGTCCGTGGCGCGGATCGTATCCTCCTGCCGGTCTTAGATATTCTACAGAGCATTCCCGTGCTCGGGTTCCTTCCCGGCTTCGTTCTCGCCCTCGTCCACCTCTTTCCGCACCAGAACATCGGTCTGGAAATCGCCTCCGTGCTCATGATCTTCACTGGGCAGGTCTGGAATATGACGTTCGCATTTTACGCCTCCCTCAAAGCGATCCCGACCGATCTCGAAGTTGTGACGCGCCTGGCGAAATTGACGTGGTGGCAGCGGTTCCTCCGCCTGGAACTCGCGTTCTCCGCAACTTCGCTCGTTTGGAACAGCATGGTCTCCATGGCCGGAGGTTGGTTCTTTCTCACGGTGACGGAAGCGTTTGTCTTGGGCCAGCATGACTTCCGGCTGCCGGGGCTAGGTTCCTATGTCAGCCTCGCCATCGAAAAAGGGTCTGTGTCCGCGCAGTGTTTGGGTGTTTTAAGCATGATCGTGCTCATCCTGATCCTGGATCAGCTCGTTTGGCGGCCGTTGGTTAGCTGGTCTCAGCGCTTCAGCCCTGACGCCGAAGCGTCCACCGCCTCGACTCCGCTCTGGTGGCAACTGGTCCGGCGTTCCCGGGTCTGGGCGGCCGTGGCCGCAACCCTCCAGCGGAGCCGCGCCGCGCTCGTGCGTCGATCACCTCCAGCGCCTTTGAAGCGGAGGTCAGAAGGGTTCCTCGTTCGATGTTCCTCAGGCAAAAGGCTGAGGCAAGTCAGCGTGGCACTGCTTTGGATTGGAGTCGGCTTCGGAGTCATTAAGTATACACGGTTACTGCACGATCTGACCGCCGCTGATTGGCGCGAGATCGCGGTGAGTGCCGCGCTTACCCTTAGCCGGGTTCTCGCCGCGGTCGTGCTTGCGTCGCTATGGGCCATTCCAGCGGGGGTGTTCATCGGCCGGAACCGGCGTTGGGCCAGGCTCCTGCAACCAATTATCCAGGTCGTAGCGAGCTTTCCGGCACCGATGATCTTCCCGCTCGTGATCACGGGCGTGATGGCGCTCGGCGGCGGGCTGGGAATGGGTTCCATTCTGCTCCTGCTACTGGGCACACAGTGGTATATTCTCTTCAATGCCGTGGCGGGAACCAGCGCGATCCCCAGTGATTTTTGGGAGGTCACCCGGCTCCATCGGCTGACCCGGTGGCAATGCTGGCGAACGCTCATCTTGCCAGCGCTTTTTCCTTCGTTGCTGACCGGGTGGATCACAGCGATGGGAGGAGCTTGGAATGCCAGTATCGTGGCGGAGTATATGAAATACCAAGGAAAGACGCTGAGCACCGTGGGGCTCGGAGCGTTGATCAGCCACGCCACTGATCAGGGACGATTCCATGTGCTGGCGGCCGCTGTGGGGGTCATGGCATTCATTGTGGTCGGTTTTAATCGAATGATCTGGGCGCCGCTCATCCGACACGCGGAATCGCATTACACTCTGGGGAGCAATTGAGCCATGGCCACGCTGCTGCTCGAAGCTAAGAACATCTTCCAATCGTTCGCCTTGGCCGACGGGCGGACCATGGAGATCCTCCATGATATCAACCTACAGATCCGCGAGAATGAGGTCGTGGCCATCCTCGGGCCTTCCGGATCCGGCAAGTCCACTCTCCTCCGAGTCTTGATCGGGCTGCTCTCGCCCTCGCTCGGAGAGGTTCGCTTTCGCGGGCAGACCGTGGCCGGTCTCAACCCTGCCGCAGCGCTGGTCTTCCAGAACTTTGCGCTCCTGCCCTGGCTGACGGTGGAACAGAACATTGCCCTGGGGCTAACGAACCTGCCCATCACCGCCGAACAACGGGCCACACGCGTTCGGCGAACCTTAGGAGCGGTTGGTCTGGGCGGGTTCGAGAACGCCTATCCGCGAGAGCTTTCCGGTGGCATGAAACAACGGGTTGGGATTGCCCGCGCCCTCGTCGTTGAACCCGAACTCTTGTGCATGGACGAGCCTTTCAGCGCGCTGGACGTCTTAACGGCGGAGACACTCCGAAACGAAGTGACCGACCTATATACAAGCAAAGAATCTCCGGTAAACAGCGTCTTGATTGTGACCCACAGCATCAGTGAAGCGGTCTTTATGGCCACACGCATCGTGGTGCTGGGACCGCAACCAGCCACGCTCCGCGCCGTGATTGATAACCCACTGCCCTACCCGCGCGACGAACACGACCCTAAATTCCAGCGGCTCAACCACGAAATCCATGCCGTCATCACTCAGGCCGTCATGCCTGATCAGGCCCCAGCAGCCTTGGCTCCATACCAGACCGGCCCGATTCCGGCGCTACCCCCCGTCTCGATCGGATCGGTCATGGGTCTCTTGGAGATTATCGAGAGCAAGGGTGGACGCATGGATTTGTTCCGATTAGCCCAAGACATCGATCGACAGTTCACGGACATGCTTTTGGTCGTGAAGGCCGCGGAGTTGATCGGCTGGGTCGAAACCCCCGGACAACTCGTCCAGTTGACTGGAGAGGGCAGACGCTTCGCGGCTGCAGCCATTCATACACGAAAAGAACTGCTGCACGCCAAGTTGCGGCAAGTCCAGCTCTTCGGACTGGTTATCCGAATGCTCGACCAGTCCGAGACCCACGAACTGGAAGAGGAAGTCCTCCTCAGTCAGATCACGTTGCTCTATCCTCATGAGCGGCCGCATCGCGTTCTGCAAACGCTGGTGGCCTGGGGCCGCTACGCGGGCCTGCTCAAGTACAGCAGCGCCAGGAAGACGCTTTACCGAGCGGACGCCGAGGTCTGAAGCTTGACCGAGAAACCCGGACTGATTGCCGCGCGGGATCGAGTCCAAGGCCGCTGCGCGGGCATCACGGACTCGATGGAATCTGCCACGAGTCGCCGGGCGACAATGTGCGCACCAACGTTCGTTTGTTTCCGAGCCCCTCCAACGTGACCTTCAACGAACGCGATTCAGTGCCCCAATGAGTGACGGTTAGAAGGTCTCCAGACACAGCGTTCGAGACCGCGATGAATTGGTCCGTCACCACGTTCAAACGACGGCTCGTTCGCAATGACCAAGGACCCACGCCCAGCGCGGCTGCGGCCGGAGCAGCCATGCGGGGAGAATTGCTCACGATCCGGGTGCGCAGTTTGCCGACGGGGCCATGGTCGTCCAAGAGGGTAAAGAAAGGAGTGTTGTTCGACTGGCACAAGGCCGTTAATCGATTCGTATCATTGACAGCGATAAACACGGGATTCGATCCTGCCAGCAGCTGCGCGGCTTGCTCCAACGTGATCGGCGGCCGATAGGTGTTCAGGTAGACCTGCAAACCTGGAGGATTGTCGGTGTGCGAGAGTGGGAATTCTCGTCCGCCGACCCGCTCGATCTCCCGAGCCAGCTCGCGGGTGGCGATGGTTTGCCGAACCATCGGGTTCTTGACTCTTGCCCCAACAAAATAGAATCCGAATACGACAATGCTCAGCGCCAGCCCACCCACGATCCAGCGATTGCCCGCGGTTTTGGGCCACCGATCGAGCAGTCGGTCGATCTCGCGACCCGCGATCAGAGCCGCTGCGGGCATGATTGGCCAAAGTAGGTCACCGCGTTGATGCGGGGACATGCTGAACAAGAGCAATCCCGCGCCAAACCAGCAAAACAGGAAGCGTTCCAAGCGGCGCGCCCCCAAATCAGCGGAGGGAGTGCGATAGATGCGCCAAAGTCCGTAATACGCAAACACACTCCACGGAGCGGCTCGGGCCAAGTAATAGAGTGGCGAAAGGTAGATTAACGAGCCGGGCAGCTTCTTGTTTTCTCCCTCCACGGCGTGGAAAAGCAGTTCCCGCAGAATGAGCCGATCCAGGACGGGATAGCCGAGCTGCCAGCAAGCCAACGCCAGCCAGCCACCCGTCAGTAACAAGTACAACATGACGCCGCGGAGATGCGACCCTTTTAAAGGTCGACGTTCCTCGGACCCTCGCTCCCAGAATACGGCCAGCAGCCCTGCGGCGCTTAGGAGCAACGCAAGCGGGCCTTTCGTCAATGTTCCCATCGCTGCAACCAGCCAGAAGCCAGTCCAGCTTCGTCGTTCCGTCCAGACGTGGTAAGCCAAGAAGGCGCCGCACGTGACGCTAAAAGCAAAGACTCCGTCCGTTCGCGCCAGACCGAGCTCCTTCATTCCCGCCGTGCAGATAAGACAGCCCATGGCACCCAGAAAGCCCGCGCGGGGTGTGAACTGAGACCGCCCCAACAGGAAGACGAGCGACGCACTCCCGAAGAGAGCCAGGGCTCCAGGCAGATAAAGCGTAAAAAGGCTGACCCGCCCGGTTAGCCAACTGGGCAGCGCAGCCAGCCAGGTATAGACCGGTGGCTTCGAGCTGATATTCCCCGCCAGATCGCGTTGACAGAGCCAATTACCATTCTTAAGTGCATCCAGCACGTAGGTCGCTGGATTCTCCTGGTCCTGATCAAGTAAGTTCGGCGGTCCGGCGAGGCGAATCCCAAAGAGCAACCCGGCCACCAGGAAAATAGCGGCGATAGCCCGCCACGTTTCGGTGGTGGCATTCCCAGAGCGAGGACTGGACAAGGTTGACGATGCGGACATCAGTTCGGTTGAGCGCAAGTCGAACCAAGTCCGCGCTTGGCGCACGGCCTGGCCGATGCGCGTCACCGTAGAGAGGCGTTTGCCAGGTGTCAATCCATGCGGATAGCGGAGCGCGGCGCATTCTTTGCTTGCTAACCGTGGGGGCGACTTGAAACATGCTCCGACAATGGCTGGCATGAGAACAGGTGAAGCGCGTGGTCACGGAGTGGGTGTATGAAGCGCCAGGCTTCGCTAGGCGTGCTCATCCCCACGCGTAATTCCGCTTCCCTGCTTCCGGACCACTTGGCGGCACTCACGCGCTGGCTGGACCTTGCCGACGAAATCATCGTCATTGACAGCGATTCGACCGACGGCACGAAAGAGATTGTGCACCAACGGTTGGCTCATCTGAACTGGCAGTGGCACTCTCATCCACCGGGACTCTATCAATCCTGGAACGCAGGGCTCTCTCGGTTGACTACGACCCACGCTTACATTGCCACCGTCGGCGACACGATCACTCGCGAAGGAATCGAAGCCCTCTTGGACTGCGCCCTTTCTCAGAAGAGCGATGTCGTCATTAGCAAACCGGCATTCCGCAAGCCGAATGGAGAGCTAGTATCCGTCCGGTGGCCGATCGATGACATGGTCGAAAGCCTTCAGATCGAAAAACCGCGGCTGATGGACCCGATCGAAATGCTCGCATTTGCGGCGGTGCACGCCAGCCAAGCCCTGACAGGCAGCTGTGCCAGCAACCTTTTCCGCACGGAGCTCCTGCACAAGGTTCCCTTCCCCACGGAATTTGGGACGGCAGGAGACGGGATCTGGAGTCTGCGACAGGCCGGGCGTTGCCGCTGGTCTGTCCTGCCTGGAACGTTTTCCACGTTCTTGCTTCATCCCACCGCGGCCTCACAGTCCGAGAATCGCCCTCGTCCAGGCATTGCGCGCGCGGATGCCATCTTGGCAGCAGCCGTCCAAGGATGGCTGGCGGAGGGCGCGATGACGCAAGCGGAACTGCAGCTAGCGCGCTGGGATGAGTTTCAGAGTGCGCTAACCGGATACATGGACGCTAAAGAAGAATTCGATCGGTTGCGGAAGGCGCGCTGGCCTTGGAGCTTGCGGCCGCACGCGTGGGCCGTCCGCAACCAGCGAAGTGCTTGCGCGCGCCGCTTGCATACACTCAAGCAGCAGGCGCTGCAGGCGGCCGCAGCCCGGGCGAGCGGGTCCACCGTCAAAGCCGGCTCGGAGCCGAAAGTGAGCTCAGGAGTCTACTCTCGGTCATGAAAGTTCCGTGCGGCATTTGCGAATCGGAAGCAGCGCCGTTTGGCCAGGCGCAGGTCTTGGGCAGATTTAAGGTGCATTACTTTCGGTGCGCAGCGTGCGGTTTTGTCCAAACGGAAAAGCCTTACTGGCTGGCGGAGGCTTACCAGGAAGCATTGAGCGGGTTGGATGTCGGCGCTGTGTCGCGCAATCTCCGGCTCGCTCCGATTACCCAGGCATTGCTCAAGCAGTTCTTCGACGAAACAGGCCCCTTTGTCGATTACGGCGGCGGCACCGGATTGTTCGTGCGGCTGATGCGCGACGGCGGATTTGATTTTCGCTGGGCCGACAAATTCGCCAAAAACATCTTCGCGCGCGGATTTGAGGCAGAGCCAAGCCGCCACGAATTACTGACCGCGTTTGAAGTCTTCGAGCACTTGACGGAACCCGCGGCAGAGGTAGAGCAGATGCTTCGTTACGCGCCGAATATTTTGTTTACGACAGTACTTATGCCCGCCAGTAATCCCACTCCCGGCCATTGGTGGTACTATGGGCTGGAGCACGGCCAGCATGTCGCATTTTACAGCCTCAACGCCTTGGAATGTCTCGCCCGACGCTTCCACCTCAATCTCTGTTCCGCTGGAGAGTTGCACTTGCTGACGTCCCGATCGATCACTCCAGCGCAGTTTCGGCGAGCGACCAAACGCCGGTATGTCCAGTGGACCAATTGGCGCCGTCCCAAGCCGAGTCTCATCGATGCGGACTACCAGCGGCTTTTGGCCGCCCAGGCAACTCCTGCACAAAACTCGCGAACCCCGGGCTGAATTCGCTGTAAAATGTTTCAGACCATTTTCAATGGAGCCTTGTCCTCGGGTGAAAAGGGTCGGCTTTGTCGCCGCCTGCGCCGCTGGCTCTTGAGGTTTTCGGACCCGCTCGTTCGCTGGGAGCTCAACGGCCGCACGCTGCGAGTGAACCTGTCGCATCAATTGCCTTTTTACCGGCGCGAGTTTCCGACTTACTCATCCAATCTTCAACGACTCGCGGCGGCGCTGCGCCAAAGTGCAGGGCAGCTGCGGATGGTGGATGTCGGCGCTAACATCGGCGATTCACTCGCGATCATGGGGGTAAGCTCGGAGGATGCCTGTTTATTGATTGAAGGTAACCCCGCCTACTTCTCGCTCCTTCGCGAGAACACTGCGGATTTACGGGGCGCCGTGTGTGTTGCCGCCATGCTTTCGGATTCCATCGGACAGTCGGAAGGCCAACTGATCGCGGAGGGCGGGACGGCCAAGGTTGTCAGTCGCGCCGTCGATTCCGCGACTGTTGGCATGCGTACCCTTGATAGTATCATCGAAGAGTATCCACAATTCCGATCGGCCCAACTGCTCAAAGTGGATGTGGACGGATACGACTGGCACGTGCTTCGCGGAGCGCGAAGTTGGATTCAACAAGTTCAGCCCATCCTCTTTTTTGAGCAGGATCCCGTGCTCTTAGCCGGGGCAGGTCAGGATCCTAATGCCGGATGGTCATGGTTAAGTCAGTGGGGTTACGACCAGGTGTTTTTTTATGATAATTTGGGGTTTTGGGTTGGTCAGTTTCCCGTCAATGAGCCCTCGATCCTCCACCAACTCAACGCCTATGCGGCGCAGCGACCGGGCTGCTATTATGACGTCGCCGCATTTGCGCCGCGTCATGCGTCTCTGGTGCTCGAGTTTTCGAAGCGTGAACAACAATTCTACGAGACTCTTCGGAGCCCTGGCTGATGCACGTCTTTTTTGACGAACAGACTTTCATGGGCCAGGAGCAGGGCGGCATATCCCGCTACTTTACCGAACTCGCCCAGGCGCTCGGTGCTTGTGGCATTCCCTGCCATGTGTTCGGCGGCATCACGCGTAACGCTTACCTGCCCAGTCTGCGGCGGGCCGCCAATGTCACGGTCCGCAGCTCGCTTCGCCGAGACCACTTACGGATCAATAAAGCCTTGGCACATCTCAGCCGGTTCTGGCGGCGATGGGATTTCGCTCAGGTCCGGCGCCGTGGCTCACCGATCATCTACCACTCTACTCACTATGACGTAGACCCTTGGATTGCCCGGCGCGCCGATGCCACCTGTTTGACGGTGTTTGACATGATTGCCGAGGTGCTCTGCGACGAACTGACCCGGAAGCGTAGTCTAGCACTGAAACGACGCGGCTTGGCGTTGGCCGATCTGGCAATATGCATCTCGTCCCACACCGAGCAAGACCTGCTCGCTCACGTCTCCGAGGTCACCGGTCGCACCGCCGTGATTCTTCTCGCCGCGTCCCTGCCAGCGCCTCGCCCTGAGGATTTGGCGGTTACAAGAACGGCTTGCGCGCTTTGGAAGCGTTCAGCCACCTGGCTCGACGCCATGCAGCGGTCAAGCTTGTCTGCTTCGGCGGTGAACCGTTGAACTTTGAGGAGCAGCTTCTGCTTGCCGAAAATGGCGTTCAGGACCGCGTGCTCACCGAGCGCGGCGACGACTATCGCTTGGCAGCGTTTTATTCCGAAGCCGCCGCCTTGATTTATCCCAGCCGTTACGAGGGTTTCGGTTTGCCGGTCCTGGAAGCGATGTCGTTTGGATGCCCAGTCATTACGACCCGATGCGCCAGCTTGCCAGAGGTTGGCGGTGAGGCCGCGGTCTACGTCGAGCCGGACGACACGCCAGGATTCGTCAAGGCCATGGAACATCTTCTCACCGACGTGCCCGCGCGGGGGAGTTGGGGTCGAGCCGGACGGACTCGAGCGGAGGCGTTTTCCTGGAAGATCACAGCTGCTCAGACTCGGACGGCCTACGAACGAGCGCTCGCGGGACGACAAACTGGGACTGGCACGGTCCGCCGCAAATAGGCATGCTCTCCCTCCGATAACGCATGAGTTCCAAACGCAAAGGTTTCCTGGGCCGGATCCCTGTGATTCGTGAGTGGCTCGCCATGCGCGAATCGCTCGCTGCTTTGGAGAGCGCCGCGGCTGCCCAAACCGCCCTGCTCCAACACCAGTTCGTTGCCTCACAGCTGTTGCACAATCCTCGCTACCAGGATCCCCGACGTCTGCAGCGTTTTGAACACCAGGTTTACTCTCAAAATGGCGAGGACGGTGTCATCGCGGAGATCTTTCGCCGGATCGGGAGTCCTGCGCGGACTTTCGTGGAGATTGGCGTTGGCGACGGGATGGAGAACAACACCACCTACCTTTTGATGCAAGGCTGGCGGGGCGGCTGGCTGGAAGCCGATGCGAATTCCATCTCACGGATCCAAAATGCCTTCCGAGAAAAACTCCAGTCCAAGCAACTCGCTCTGCAGCAAACCCTGGTCACAGCGGAAAACGTCGCCGCCTCGGTGGAACAGCTCCAAGCAGGTTTAGAGCCCGATCTGCTCTCGATCGATGTCGACCGGAACACATGGTATATCTGGCAAGCGTTGTCGAACGTTCGAGCGCGGCTGGTCGTTGTCGAGTACAACTCCTTATATCCGCCCAATCAGGATTGGAAGGTGCCTTACCATCCCGAAAAGGTTTGGAATGGGACCGCCCATTTTGGAGCTAGCCTCAAGGCCTACGAAGAGCTGGGACGAACCCTTGGCTACGCCCTGGTAGGGTGCGAAATGTTCGGTGCGAACGCGTTTTTTGTCCGATCCGATCTTGTCGGCGAATCCTTCACCGAGCCGTTCACGGCAGAGAATCATTATGAACCTCCGCGATATTGGCTAGGGCGCCGCAACGGACATCCCCGCTGTCTGAGCGACTAGCAACCTCGCATTTGAGACGCGGTCGCGCGTCCCTGAGCATGGGCTTGAAACTTCCATTTCTAGAAGATCCTCGCTGGCAGGTTCGTGGGTTGCTGCTGGCCGTTTCGTTGAGCTTGCTCTGCTTGCTTCCGGGCATTGCGAAGTATCATGGGGATGAATGCTTCTATACCGACGCCGCGATTCGGATGAGCCAGACCGGCGACTACCTCACCCCGTATGCCGCCAACGGAGCGCTTCGCTTTGCGAAACCGATTTTGCCGTATTGGGCCGTGCTGGCGGGATATAGCGTCTTCGGTGTCAGCTTCCTGGGCTCGCGCATCGTGTTTATGCTCGCGGGTTGTTCAGTGATCGCGCTGACCTATCGACTTTGCTTAAAGCTGTTCGGACGTCCCAAAGAAGCGGCTCTAGCCGCTTTGATCATGGGTTCCAACGTCCAGCTTTTGACCATTTCACTCCGTTCGACGCCCGACGCTCTGTTATGCCTGTTTGTGCTGCTGAGCCTTGTGGGTTTTGCGCAATTAATTTTCTCGGACCAACCTTCCTGGCGAGACTACGGCCTGGCTTACATTGGAGCGGCGCTCGCGGTGGAAACGCGCGGCCTGCCTGGACTCGGCGTGGCGGTGTACCCATTCGTTTACTGCCTGATCTTTCGCCGGCGCCAAACACGATTGCGAGACTTGATCGAATGGAAAGCCCTGGTCCTCGGATTGATCGTCGCGGGAGCATGGTTCGGTGCCATGCTTTGGCTCCATGGCCAAGCCCTGATCGACGGTTTCTATTATGATCAAGTCACGGAAAACATTCGGACGTATGTCTTCCTCGACAGTCTGAGCAATCTTTGGGCTTACGGGACAGGAGTGCTGCGTCACTTCTTGCCCTGGTCAGCCTTGCTGCTACTTGGGCTCTGGATTGACCGCCGGACGGGTGCGGCCGCCTGGAACGAACATCGCTCGAAATGCTGGTTTCTCCTGGGCTGGTTCCTGTTCATCGTCACGCCATTCATCTTTGGCGACTCTCATCGGACGCGCTACATGAGTGTCGCTTACCCGTTTCTTTCTATTCTTCTGGCGCTCATGCTCGCGCGTTACGAAGCCGTCGATCGATTCCGGGATTGGACGATCAAGATTATCGCCAGCGCCGCGATGGTGCTCGGTCTGGCAGGCCTGCTTCTGCTTGTCGCTGGCGCCATTGCGCATGGGCGGCTGGCGGCTGGCGGTCTGCTCTTGATTGCAGCAAGCGGGACTGCAGGAATGATCCTGCGCCGGAAAGCTTATTGGGCCTTAACGCTGGCCTTGGCGTTGCTCCCACTGGCATGTTTCTGGTGCGTGGAGTTTTTTTGGCGTCCGGTGTTTTCTCAATCTCCTGCCCCTGCGCTGGTCGCAACTCTCGACTTGGACCCAGGAACACGGACGCGCGTCTACGCGTTGAACATGTCCCCGTCTTACCAAGCGCAAATACGCGTCTTGTCGGAGGGAAGACTGACGGTGGTTCCCCTGGCTGCCGACGCGCAGACTCCGCTCTTGGCCGGCACGACACCGCTGGTTTTTGCCGGCACGGAGCGAGCGCTTGTGCCCCACTTCCCCGAGAAACTTGATCCAACGGCCTATGCCAGCAGCCGATGGCGGGCGCGTGACTTCATGGAATGGCTTGACTCGAACCAACGAGTGGCGGTTACCCAGAGACACTTGATACCATATTATGTGCTCCGTTCCGGAGCGATGATAGATCGCCCACATTAGCCGCAAGCGCGCACGGCGAAAGCCATCACAACCAACCTGGCGCTCCCGAGCAGCGTCAGAGATCCCCGGGGCTTCATTGATGCCCACCCCGATATTCAATCCGTGCCGCGGTGCGTTCTGTACAATTCAGCCGAGTTGTACACGACATGCCAATCCAAGGTCGATCCGCTCTCGAGAGCATTTCTAGGTAGGGACAGACGCTTCAGAAAGGCGGATCTGTAGAGCGTTTCCACAATCCAGGCGGTAGAATGAGGGTGATCTTTCCAGTGATCGCGCTCGGAATTGTGACGTTGCAGTGTCACGCAGACGCAGTTTTACCGAAGGCGACGCTCCAACGTGTCGCCACCACATCCTTGCGGTTGCCCAAGGATCTCGATGTCAACCAGGTTCGATCTCAGCTTACCGAAGCGTTCCCCGGCGTGACGTTTGAGAAGCCGGTTGCCATCGCGACTCCGCCCGGCGCACGACGTGCACCTGAGGCTCAACCGGACGCAGACCCGGACAATGACGGCGCTGCCAATCGCTGTGAGTACCTGCTGCGAAGCAGCCCGCTGGATCCGCAACCGCCCTTCAATCCAGCGATTAGCGTTGGTGCAGGTTTTGCCGAAGTCTCATTCCCGCAGATCGCCAATCGGATTTACGAAGTTCAGTTTACGGATAGCCTCAATCCGCCCGTAACGTGGAACCCGTTAAAAACTTGGGCGAATCATCCGGTTCCGTTCGCAACCAACCGGCTTGGGACCGTTCGTGACGTTACCACGAATGAAACTTCACGATTGTATCGCCTAAGCATTCGCGCGCCTGAACGGTTCCGGCCTAAGAGGTCAGGTATTGGGACAATCCCAAATCGCAGGTCTTGGCAGAAGCCGCGATCGCGTCGCTGAGGAGACGATCGTTGGTCGCCAATCCATCGCGGGCCACGGGTGGATGCCATAGGTGATAGCAAATGGCCCAGCCGCGCACGTCGATCCGTCGGACTCCGCTGTTCATCAATCGTAAGCTCAACTCGGAATCCTCGCGTCCCCACCCAACGAACGCTTCGTTATATCCGTTGACACGCACCAAGTCGTCCCGCCATATCGCGAGGTTACACCCCCGAACCCCTCGCAAATCCGTTCGGTTTCGACAAAGCGGTTTCGGCCAACGGTAGGCGTGCTTCCAACCGCGGAGCTGCCCCTGGACTAAAGCCCGCCACCGATCCTTGCCAAAATTGCCCAACCCAAAGTAGGTCGCCGCGCGTTGCTCGATCAAGGCGCGGTGGCCCTGCACAAAAGCCCCGTTCGCAGCCAAGCGCTCGTGATCTTCCACAAACCGCGGGTGTGGAATCGAATCGCCGTCGAGGAAGACAAGGTAATTGGCCGAGGCGGCCGCAATGCTTCGATTCAAAATGCGCGAGCGGCGGAATCCCTGCTTTGCTTGCCAGATGTGGGAGGCGCGGAAAGGGTGCGAGTTTCCATGTCGTGCAAAGACCTGACGCGTTTCGTCGGTCGACCCATCGTCCGCGACAATGACCTCGCTCGGCAGTCGGGTTTGCCGAGCAACGCTTTCCAATACCCGCGCGAGATACTCCGGCTGATTGTAGGTATTGACGATGAGCGCCACGTTGACCGTCGAGCTCATGATCGAGAAGCGAGATGGACCTCGCGCACTTTCGCATAGCGGGTAACCGTAGAGAAGGCACTCAACCACGCGATATAGTAGCCGGGCCAGCCGTCGAGAAACCCGCGCTTAAAGATGTAGGCGCGCAGGAACCGCCACCACGGTCGAATGGCTAAGTCGAGCACCCCGGCGTTGCGCTGATGCTGTAAACAGTGCTGCACAAAGGAATCGCTATAGGGCGCGATCTTGGCAATCTGCCGGTCGATGCTTTCATTGCTAAAATGGTGCAGGTCGCTGTGTAAGCGCCCGGTAACTCCCTGGACGTCCAAATAGGCATGCGGTTCGATACCCGCCCAGCGGGCGGCCGACTTGCGCCAGAGCCGAGTCACCCGGTCTGGGTACCAGTCTCCGTGCCGAATCCAGCGGCCGCAATAGTAGGTGCAGCGTGGAAAGCTAAAGGCTCCGTGCGTTTGCGGCTGAGCCGAGCTGGTGACAGTCCGAGCAATTTCCTCTTGTAAAGCCAAGGGGACGACTTCATCCGCGTCAAGCCCCAGAATCCATGGCTGCGCTGCTCGATCGGCCGCGGAGTTTTTTTGTCCAACAAAGCCTTTCCACGTTTCTCGGGCCACGATCGCACCGTAGCGCTTGGCAATCGCCTCGGTCTCGTCCTGGACGTCCGCATTGAGCACAATCACGATCTCGGCCGTCCAGTCTGCAACGCTCTGCAAGGCCCGCTCGATCCGGTGCGCCTCCGCACCTGAGATCATGCAAACCGAAATTGGTAACTTTTTCATGGTCGGACGGACGGGCTTCGTGCTAACAGGCGTTCATGCCGTTCGAGCTGGCAAACTTTTACAATGAGACCCGCAACGCGCGCAAAATAATTGTCGTTGACCTTGGATACCTTGGCGATTCTATCCATTTACTGCCAGCCTTATGCGAAATTGAGGACAACTATCCCCGCGCCGAACTTCACGTCGCTTCGGCATCCATTGGGAGCGAGTTTCTCCAGATGGCTACTCCCGTGGATCGAACCTGGCCTCTGCAACGCACCCCCCAAGGCGCTTCCTGGCGCGAACAATGGCGCTGGATCCGCCAGGTGCGGAACGAGCACTTTGACGTTGCTTTTAATTTCAGCGGGACGGATCGAACCGTCTTTTTGACGTTCGCCTCGGGGGCGCGTTGGCGCGTCGCCTTTGCCGGAGGCCGGCGCCATTTCTACAATCCCTGGCTTATTCCCTATTGGATCCCTCGAGTGGACCGAACGGTGCATGTCGCTGAACAGCGTCGGCAAGTCCTGGCGGCGTGTGGCTTGCAACTTGGGCGCCTACGTTATCCTATTCAGTTACCCGGGGTCGCCCTCCGCTGGGCGGAACAGTCTGTTCCGCCAGGAGCGATCCATCTCTCCATCAATGCAGGCCATGGACTCAAAGAATGGCCACTCGAACGCTGGATTGAACTTACCCAACATCTGTTACAATGTCCGAACCTTCCCTCGCTGGTCGTTTCAGGCAGCCGCCAACCGCGCGAACAGGCCCGCTTGGAGCGCTTCTTCGAAGTCGTGCGCAACCCACGCGTGTTGCCATTTGCCGGCAGTCTTAGTCTCGCGCAACTAGCCGCGCTCCTTGGGCGTTGTCAGTTGCATATTGGAGCGGATTCGGGCGCTCTGCATCTGGCCGCAGTCCTCGGCGTCAAGACCGTCTCGATCTTCCGAGATTACGAGGGCATCGGCGAATGGATGCCGAAAGGCGAAGACCACCGCTCCATCGTCGCCTCGTGCCAATGCGTTAACCAACGGGTTCAACCCTGTCAGGCCACGGGAACACCGGTCTGTTTGGATCAAGTCTCAGCGGATGCGGTCTGGCGGGAAATCGCGGTGCTCTGTCCCAACCTGGTGACTGGGCAGCGTTGAGGTCGGGAGTGCGCGGCGTAGAACGCTCCGTCGAGCGCCGCCCGCTGATGTCTCAGGAAAATCCTCGCCAGGACTTGCGGTTGGCTCACACTTCCTGTTGTGCGTCTAGTTGCGTTCATGAGAACGGTGCTACGGCTGACGAAGCCGTATCGCACACGATTGGTCCTCGGGATCCTGTGTGGTTTCATGGCCGGTCTGACCAACCCCTTATTAATGGGGAGCATCAAGATGGTGTTTGAAGTGGTATTTCCGCAACCCGGGGCGCCCACACTGGTCGAACGGTTGCAGGGCTTGTCCTTGCTTGCGGCAACCGATATTCAGAACTTGCCAGCGCTCATTCAGGCGCTTCAAGATACCAATGCACCCGCGGCCGCTTTCCTCTGGAATCAGTTTCTGCCTGGACCGCAGCAAGTCCTCAGGGATCCGAGGTCGACCGCTCAAGAGCAGCAGACCGCCTGCATTGAAGAGCTCAATCGCGTCATTCGTAAGGAGTCGCTAGCGGCGCAGCCTGCCTTTGCCGGTCTTCATCGGGTAGCGCCCCAACCCGTAGAGCAGCCCGGGGGGCTGCGCGGGGCAGACCAAGTTCATCTGAATATAGAGTTCCTCGAGGCGGCTTTCCCAGGGATGATCAAGTCCGAACCTACCCGGCTATTGCCCAGATTCCTGGCACCGACCATCGAGCAGTGGCGTTCCTCCATCGAACGCTTAAGCGCCGACCGTTCGCCCTGGCTGGTCGTGCTCGTGATCTCGAGCATCCCCGTGGCCATGCTTTTGCGGGGCCTTTTCACGTATCTCAACGTTTATCTGATGAACTGGGTCTCGGTCAGAGCGGTGGCCGATTTGAGAGCTCGGTTGTTTACGCACCTGATGGATCTTTCGGCCAGCTTCTTCAACCGAGTCAGCACCGGCGAATTGATGAGTCGTTTAACGGAGGTGAACGGGCTGCACCAACCCATCAGCCAAGCCATGGTCGTCTTGATCAAAGAGCCCGTAACGCTCGCGGGTTTGACCACTTTCCTACTCTGGCAACAGCCGCGCCTCACCGTCGTAGCCCTGCTCATTTTTCCCGTGACACTCGTTCCCTTTGTGGTTTACGCGCGGAAGGTCCGAAAGTCGTCGGTCGCGATTTATCAAAAGTACGCCGATATGGGACGCATGATGCACGAGAGTTTCACCGGCTTCCGTATCGTCAAAGCCTATAATCTGGAAGGCAAAGTCATAGAGGAGTTTGACAAAACATCTCGGGCTGCGGTCAGCCACTACATGCGCATCCTCCGCTCCATGGAGATCCCCGGACCGTTGATGGAGTTTTTCGGCGCGGTCGCGGTGGCCTGCTTTTTCGCGTATATCGCGTTGTTCTCGCGCACGACCCCTGGAGGACTGATTGCATTTATCGGCAGCATCTTCCTGATGTACCAACCGATCAAAGCGCTGATCCGGTTGCATAATCAACTTCAGCAGGCTGACGCCGCCACGCAATACGCGTTCAATATCTTAGCGACGAAAACCAACATCCCGGAAGCCACACGTCCAAAGCCGCTCCGCGCGGAACACGCTGATATTGAATTCAAACAGGTGAATTTCTCCTACGGCGAGAAAGCAGCCTTAACCAACATCAATCTGACGGTCCGCGCGGGACAGATGGTCGCGTTGGTCGGCAGCAGCGGTTCAGGCAAGACGACACTGACCAATTTGCTGCTGCGTTTTTACGATCCGCAAGCTGGAGCCATCACCATTGGCGGTGTTGACATTCGCGACGTCGCACTGGCCGATCTGCGCCGACAGATCGCCATCGTGACTCAGGAGACTGTGCTCTTCAATGATACGATCGCCATGAATATCGCGTTGGGCCGACCGGGTGCAGAGATGAAAGAAATCATGGCCGCGGCCGGTCACGCTTACGCCCATGACTTCATCGTCGATAAACCCAACGGGTACGAAACCGTGGTTGGGGAAAGAGGCATCGCCCTCTCTGGCGGGCAGCGGCAACGATTGGCGATTGCTCGCGCGATTTTAAAGAACGCACCTATCCTCATCCTGGACGAAGCGACGAGCGCTTTGGACACGGAATCGGAACGGGCAATCCAAGCGGCTCTCGACGAGCTGATGCAACATCGCACCACCATCTGCATCGCCCACCGCTTATCAACGATCCAGAGTGCGGACCTGATCGTCGTGCTCCAAGACGGGGGCATCGCTGAAACCGGACGTCACGCCGAGCTTTTGAAGCGAGACGGCCTTTATCGGAGACTCTACGAGCTCCAGTTTCAAAAAGGGCTTGATTGAACGTGAGTGAGATCAGCCCCCATGGGGCCTCTACGGCGATTCAGCGAGCTAGTGTGGTGACCGCTAAGTCCTTATACTTTCGTTGCGCTCAAAATGGGTCCTGGCGAGGCGCGACGACGGAGGATAGCCGCCGCGCTCTCTGACCGAGGAGCAACGAAGCCAGGACCCATTTTCAGCGCAACCCTTTGGGCGGCGGTTCTTTCGCGCGCCCGCCGCGTTCCTCGCTCGTTATCCCGACCTGTCGGCACGGGTCTGCACCTCGCTCGCGCCTTGCGGGCGCGCAAAAACCCTCGCCGCGAAAGTGCAAGGACTTAGCGGTCACCACACTAGGTAAGCAGCAGTTGCCGCATCTTCGGACTCTCCGTCCCGCATTGCGCATGGTGCTTGATCGCGTCCGGATACTCCCCATGAAATGTCGCACACATTGCCGACAAATTGTCTCTGAGTGTGAGACATTCGACCGGCGGTGAGCGTTGATTCGTTCGGGCCAAAGTGCCAGAGCCCGGGGTGCTTAACCGCGCAGGTCGGTAAAGGTGGTGTTCGATCCCGGCGGATCTCCGGAAAAGCGGCGGTAGGCTGGAAGGCCGCCGCACTCCAAGATCTGGCGAAGCATAGTGGACTAGTCCCTGCGCGCCAGCGTCTTGGAAATGCTCCAGCCTTCTGGATCTTTGGCATTGGACGCCCGCAAAGGCAGCCGGTTTCGGATGGGTCGTCTTTTGCCTGATTGCGCGGTCATTCAGGGCTGACGGCTTCCTGACAGCGTGGTCACAGCGTCGCGAAGCTGTGAGCAAGCTGTTTGCAGGCAGTCTGGAGGCCGTCTTTGGTGAAAGAACCAGCAATAGGGCGGCGGGACGAGCGGGTTTGTCCCCAATCTGTGGACGGAATGTGCAACAAACCGGGCAATTGACGCACGGTTTGGGAACGGACCGGCCCCAATGCCTCTGTCGCAGGTGACAAAATGTCTCCAGCGGCAGGATTTATGGACCGAAGCGAGCGCAGATGAATACGTTACGAATTCCCGAATCCTGCGTCTGGTGCTTCGCACAAAGCCGCGGTCCGTAAATGAGCACTCCTCCCGAATCGGAGCGCGGTAATGTCGAAGACGAACCGCAGCATTCTCTATCAGTGATCCCAATGAAAGCCCGCTCCAATCCCAGTGATACCCCCTTTACGAGTGGGATAGGACTGGGATTTGAGCGGGGTTTCAGCGGGATGGATTCGATCAGAACCCTATGAGAACAGGATGAGACCCCTATGAGACCAGGATCACGATCCTGTTCTCATAGGGGTCTCATCCTGTTCTGAAGCGGTCGTGAACGAAGGGAGCACCCGCAGGGAGCTGTAAAAGGACTTGTCGAAGAGGATCATTCTGCGCAAGCTGGACGATCATAAACGGCGCTCGTCGGCTGCCAAATTTGCCAGGCGATCGCCGAATCGCATAGATGAAGATTCTGTTGCTAGGAATAGGCCGTTGGGGCGCTAACCATTTGCGAGTCTTAAAAGCGTTGCCGATCGAACTTTTCGTCGCGGAGCTTGACGCTAAACGCCTGGATTCCGCCCGGAGCGCTGGAGTGGACGACCAACACCTTTCCACCAATTACCGAGATTTCCTGCCAAAGGTGGACGGTGCTGTCGTCGTGACGCCCGCCCCGTCGCATTTCGAGCTCTGCCGCGAGGTCATGGAAGCCGGGAAAGATGTGTTTGTTGAAAAACCGATCACCTTGGAAGCCAAACACGCCGAAGCCTTGGCGCAGATGGCCCGGGAGAAACAGCGCATCCTCCAAGTCGGCCATATTTTCCGATTTGACCCCGCCTCGCAATGGTTCCGCGCCGCCATTCAGGAAGGACAATTTGGCCGGATCAAAATCCTTCGAGGGAATTTCAGCGGGTTCAAACGGCCGCGGAACGACTCGGGAGTGACGTTCGCTGACGCCATCCATTTCGTAGATCTGTTCAACTATTTCCTCGGCCAGACGCCACAACGTGTGACAGCGCATCTGAATGATTTCATGGGAAGAGGTATGGATGATGAATCTCTTCTGGTGCTGGAATACCCGAGCAAAGGCGGCCCGGTTTGGGCAACGGTTGAGACGGGCTACCACACGCCTGGGAAATTCCGGGAAATCACGGTCATCGGCGATCAACTCAGTGCCGTGTGCGACTTTAACGTTGCACAATACAAGATTAAAACCTATCGCAACCAGCATCTCCCGGCTGGAGGGGATGTAAAGGCAGTGGAAGGTGATGTGCGCCAGCTGGAATTTCCTCCTGAAGAACCGCTCCAGGCTGAGCTGAGAGCGTTCGTGGCTTCGATCCAAACCCGACAACCCCCGCTGGCTGATGCTCAGGCGGGCGGCGAGGCGGTTCGCGTTTTGGAAGCCGCGCTAGAATCTGCTCGCACCCATCAGACGGTGGAGCTTTCCGCTTAGGGTGGCCTTGGGGGTTGCCGGGTAAGCCGTGCCCAGGCGCTCGCGCGACGCCCGATCCGCCTGTGAACTTATCGAACACGACCGGCGAATCCTAAGATCCCTGACCGGGCATCTTAAGCCAAACGACAATTTAGACTTAAACATCTATGCGAAAAATCCCGCTTTCGAAAGTCTTCCTCGATCAAGAACTCAAGACCGCCGCAGTGCGAGCCCTGGAATCCGGGTGGTACATCCTGGCCAAGGAATGTGAGCAATTCGAGAAAGAGCTCGCGACCCATACCGGCACGAAGCACGCGGTCCTTTGCTCCTCGTGGACGGCGGGG
This sequence comes from Limisphaerales bacterium, assembly GCA_044225505.1. Taxonomy (GTDB): domain Bacteria; phylum Verrucomicrobiota; class Verrucomicrobiia; order Limisphaerales; family SIBE01; genus JAXMHN01. The sequence goes on along the minus strand of JBGAIN010000044.1, from coordinate 17,754 downwards.
GTGTACATGCTGCACCAGGCAATGAACCTCAAGGCTGGCGACGAAGTCATCGTCCCATCCCATACGGCCTTTCCTTCCATTGAACCGATGATTCATTGGGGGGCTAAACCGATTTTTGTAGATATCGACGATAGCTACTGCCTCGACGTGGATCAAATCGAAGCGGCCATCACTCCGCGCACCGTGGGGATTCTGCCTGTCCATCTCTATGGGCATCCTGCCAACTTAGACCGAGTTTTTCAGATTGCGCAAAAGCACCGCCTTTGGGTAGTGGAAGATTGCGCTCAGGCACAAGGGGCGAAATACGCTGGTAAAACCGTTGGATCGATGGGTATCGCGGGGGCGTTTTCGTTCTTCCCCTCAAAGAACCTGACGGTGCTCGGGGATGGGGGATGCATTTGCACGAACGATGACCAAATCGCCGAAACCATCCGCAAACTCCGTAATCACGGCCGGCGGGACAAGTATACCCATGAAATGATCGGCTATAACCTGCGTTTCAATGAGATCCAGGCGGCCGTTGGCCGGGTCGGGTTAAAGCATTTGGATGAACTGAACGCACACCGGAGAAAGGTCGCGGCACGCTACAGCGAGCGACTTCAGGGCATTGTGGCTACGCCGCCGGAGAAGTCCTGGGCCACGCCAGTCTATCACATGTATGTGATCCGGACGCCGCGGCGAGACTCGCTGGCCAAATTCCTCCAGGACCGCGGGATCGGGACGGGAATTCACTACCCAGTGGCCAACCATCAACAGCCGGCCATCACTAACCTGTATCGCGATATCCCAAAGCTCCCCAAAACCGAAGCTGCCGTCGGCGAAATTCTTTCTCTCCCCATCTACGGAGAACTCGCTTTGGAAGACGTCGACTATGTCTGTGACTGCATTGCGGAATTTCAAGGGAAGAAGTGATGCGGGAATCTCCTGAACTCAGTCTGGTAATTCCTTGTCATAACGAGGAAGGGAATTTGCCGCAGCTCGCGGAGGCGATCCGAGCGGCGCTTGCGCCTAGTGGAGTCTCGTATGAGGTGGTAATTACAGATGACTGTAGCAGTGACCAATCGTGGTCTGTGTTGAAGAAAATCGCCCTGGCCGATGAGCGCTTCCGTGTGCAACGCCTCAAGTTTAACTGTGGCGAATCTGGCGCCAGCTGGGCTGGGATGCGCGCCTCTCGCGGCAAATACATTGTCACGTTAGATGCCGATCTGCAGAACGACCCGCGCGACTTGCCGAAGTTTCTGGAAGCGCTAAAAACTCACGACTGTGTTTGCGGCACCCGCGTCGAGACTCGGGGCAAAGGAGACAACTTCGTTAGAATCGCCTCGTCGCGAATTGCCAACTGGGTTCGCAATAAGCTGTCGGGCGAGAATATCAGCGACGCTGGGTGCACCTATCGTGCGTTCCGCAGAGAGTGCATTGCCGAGGTCAAGTTCTTCAAAGGGGCTCATCGCTTTCTGCCGACCTTGATCAAGATGGAAGGCTTCACGGTGACTGAGATTCCGGTGACGAACAATCCGCGCTTTGCTGGCCAGAGCCATTACGGTGTGTGGAATCGTTTGTTCAAATCGTTCGCTGACCTGCTAGCCGTTCGCTGGATGAAGAAACGGGTCATTCGCTACGCCGTAACAGAAAAAATCAACTAGTTAAGCGCTTATGGATTTCTCCGGATTGTTGGCCGTTACCTGGATTGGGCAAGAACACCGCGTGTGGGGGCTGGATTGGAGCTATCTGACCTTTCTGGGGCTGATCGGAAATGCGGTTTTCTCGACGCGCTTTCTCATTCAGTGGATGGCATCGGAAAAAAAGGGAGAGAGCGTTATTCCGGTTTCGTTTTGGTACTGGAGCATCTTCGGCAGCGCGATCATGTGCCTATACTTCATATTTAAACGGGATCCCGTCGGCATTCTGGCTTACCTGCCAAATTCGTTTATTTATTTCAGGAATCTCCATTTGATAAAGCGGAACCAAGGGGCGAAAGCTTAACGGTCTTCACGCTAGGCCAGTTGAACTCTACGTAGGGATACCCGCTTGCTGGCAGGCACTGATTGTGCTTCTTTAATAGCCTAAACGATTCCGATCGAACGGCGTCGAGGAAGAACAGCGAAAAAGGTTTGACGAATGTCGTACGAGAGTAATTTTCCACAGCGCGGGCCAGGGAGCGCTCTGCATCGGTACTCGGCAAAACGTGTCTCCAAGCCGATCAATTTCGTTTGCCATGCCCCTGGTGCTAAACAGGTTTCAGTGATTGGCGATTTCAATGGCTGGGAACCGTCGGCGAATCCGATGAAGCGTCAACCGGACGGCGCATGGATGACTCAGATCCCGTTGAGTCACGGGCATCACCAATATTTGTTTTACGTCGATGGGTCGGCTTATTTGGATCCGCGCGCACAAGGCGTTGCCCGCACGCCTCAAGGGGAGCGAGTCTCTCTTCTCGCTATCAGTTAGAAGCCCGAGACGCGGTGAATTCTCTCATTTCGGAGGTGGCTTAATAACCGCTGGGCTGGACCATCGGCTCCAAGTGCCTCCACTTTCCTGGAGACGCGATCGAACGCGATATTCGTGGCCAGGAACAAGGAGCTTTCCAGGGATGGAGGCCGCGCCTTCCGGTGTTTCAGTTTCCCAGACGGCCTGAATCTCATAATGCCACGGTTGGCGCCGATTAGTTCCTGGAGTGCCAGGTGGCGTCACATCAGCCAACCGCCATTGGTACGCTTTTGGAGTGACGTTGGACGGAGGCGTTGACTGAACTCCAATCATTTCAAGCCCAGGTGGGAGGCTTTCCGGTCCACGGACGGTCGGGGACGCAGGGGGAGCGTAACCGCGCAGAAGCTGGCGATCCACCCACTTAGCCCGCTCGGCGGCAAATCGTTTCATATACTGCACCATCGCCCCGAACGTGTTGTCCGGATCTCCAAAATAAAACCTCCCTTGGCCGGACTTCTCGGCCATGACATATGCGGACGCCATGACCGGATGATAATCCCATTTGGCCCGATCCGCGTCCACCAACGATGGGGCTCCCCCAGGTTCGCTGATGATACCCGCATACTCATCGATCAATCGGCCAACTTGCTCCGGGTTGAAAAGCAAATCGCGCAGCTCGGCCAAACGCTGCTGGTACTCCTGGCGGAACTGAGGCCGAGAGAGTATGCCCGCCCTGTAGAAGGGTTCGTGACCGCCGCCAAACATGTGATCTCCCCAACTAAGATCTATGTCCCACGGCAGCACGACCCATTTGCGAGATTCCGGGTTGCGGTAATAAAAGTAATTCTTTCCGGAATCGATATCGTAATGATGGATGCACTCCAGGATGGCTCGATAGTTGTAATACCGCGGCAGATCGAGGTTTTCGGTCCACCAGGAATCGGGCAGCTGTCGGCGCCCGCTCGCCTTTTGGAACTCAGCGACATCCGACCCGTTTACGACATTGGGATCTCCGTTAAACGCCACTTTGGCCCCGAATTCCATCTTGTATAGGTTGCCCGCTGGCAATCGGTGTTCCTTGAGAAAATGTTCATCCAGATTCTCGACGGCTAAGTACAAACCCCAAAAGTCGCCCTGGTATTGATCTGCTGGACTCTCCGCGTCCTGGTCAATAATGCGGAAGTGAACCCAATGCGTGGCAGAGGCTTCCAAACCCGCTAGTTCAAACAAACGGAATCCGACAGCTTCGAACATTCCCTGTTCGCCTCGCATCCCGTAATCCGCTTGTTGGATGCAAGCCCCCAGGTTGAGTTTATCCCACTTTGTGCGATAGCGATTCCCGTAATTGTCCCTCGCTTCGAAACGGTGGCCCGGCAGAAAGTTGAATTTCCACATGTTTTTGCCCATGGCATGGCGCCAGGAGCCACCCCGCGCGCGGAAGCCGATATGATCGTAGACGACACCGTCATAAACCATCGTTCCGGTATAGGCATAGGCATGTCGATCCCCTTGCCATTCGGCCTTCCAAGTTGCCTTTTCCACGGAAGTCTTGCTGCTGATCAAATGGTAAACGGGAACGCGCTGCAGCACTTCGCTTGAAAAAACGACGGGACGACTCAATTTGGCCTCGCTCGCTCCGGGATTAATTGCGCCTTTCCACGGAGGCACACCGTCATAAACAAAGTAAGCGAAATTCTTCTGCGGATCATCCTCTCCCGGTGCGACGAGCTTTCGGCTGCCAACAGAGCGAATGCGATAACGCATCAGGCGACGGTGCTTTTGCAGCTCCGCCGGAACTTGGGCCGTCCAGATATGATCGTCCCCAACCTGATCTCCCGATTGCCCCTTATCGTTCATGGGCAGCTTCCTCCATTGCTTTTCGTAAGCTGAGTCCGCAAGGGCGATATAACGGCCGGGATCAACGATCTGATATTCTAATTCCAACGCTTCGGCAGAGGGGTGATTGCGAAAGTCGGCCGTGATGAACACAGATTGCCCAGTTGCCGGTTGTTGTGGCTGGTGCGTGACTTTAGGACCAGAGTCCTTGGGCGTCGTCAGTTTGGCGTGCACCTTCGATGCGCGTTTCTTGACACCGGCAACCGGATCGCCGGTTTCCTCCATTTCTGTTGCCCTTAAGCCTGCCGGATCGAACGCAACTTCGTTCATCCGGATTTCAGACGGCGGTTTTTCTGCCTCCAGGGCCCGTCGCGACAGGGCACGAGCTCCAAAAACAAGCATGACGAGGCCAACGAGGAAGATGAGCGCGTCCCGGAGTTTCATGTTAAGCGGCAGTCCCTACAGCTCAACGACAGCTAGGCGAGGGTTCTGGATCCATAACGGATTTGACCGCAGCCAGCAAGGAACGTTGCAAAAAATCTATGTCCATGCTTCGCAATCTGTGGCAGAAATTCCGGGCATGGAGTATGAAGCGGTCATAGGGCTGGAAACGCACGTTCAGTTAAAGACGAAGTCAAAGATGTGGTGCGGGTGCGCGAACGAGTTTGGCGCCCCGCCCAATAGCCACGTTTGTCCCGTTTGCTTAGGCCTGCCAGGTGTCTTGCCAGTCGCAAACGACGAAGCGCTTCGTTTGACCGCCCTCACAGGGTTATTGCTTCACGGAGAGGTTGCTTCCCAAGCTAAGTTCGCGCGGAAGAACTATTTCTATCCGGATATGCCGAAGAACTACCAAATTACCCAGTACGATCAACCCTCGACGCGGGGTGGGTTCGTCGAATTCGAATTCGGGGAGGGCTCGGCTAAAGTTCGCATCACGCGCGCGCACCTGGAAGAAGATGTTGCCAAAAACTTTCACTTCGAGCGTCAAAGCGGCGTAGATTTCAATCGGGCAGGCGTGCCGCTCTTGGAGATTGTCTCCGAGCCAGACATCCGGAGTGCTGACATGGCCTACGAGTATCTTACGGCGCTGAAGGATATCCTTATCTACGGCGGTATCAGCGACTGCGATATGGAGAAGGGCATGGTGCGCTGTGATGTGAATGTGAGCGTCCGACCCAAAGGCGCAACTGAGTTAGGCGCCAAAATTGAGATCAAGAATATGAACAGTTTCAGCGGAGTCCGCAAAGCGCTGGAGTATGAGATTCCGCGGCAGATTCGCACCTTGGAGTCTGGAGGAAAGCTCGTTCAATCGACCCGCCGCTGGGATGACGTCGGCAACATCACGGAAGAGATGCGGACCAAAGAATTTGCCCATGATTATCGCTATTTGCCTGATCCGGATCTGATGGCTTTCTGCCCTACACCAGACTGGTTGGCAGAGGTGGAACGGCGAGTGGTAGAACTGCCACTGGACCGGAAACGGCGGCTCATGCAAGAGTATCAGTTGCCCGCTGCGGACGCGCAAACTTTTGTCTGGGATGTGCCTTTGGGAAGGTATTTCGAGGGAATTGCCAGTCAGACTAAGCACCCGAAAGCGCTAGCGAACTGGGTAATCAATAATCTACGGGCCAAGCTCGCGGAGACCCAGACCACACTTGCGGACTTGCGCTTTTCACCGGCATCGCTGCTCGAACTCCTGGAATTGGTCAGCAGCGGGGTCATTAGCTCCAGAATCGCCCAGGACGTTTTCTCCGAAATGTTCACCACGGGTGCAACCCCGAAGTCTCTGGTCGAACAGAAAGGTTTGGCCCAGGTCAGCGACTCGGGGGCAATCGATGCGCTGTGTGATCAAGCCATTGCCGCCAACCCGAAGAGCGCCGAGGATTTCCGCACCGGCAAGATCGCGGCATTGAATTTCCTTAAAGGCCAAGTGATGAAGTTGAGCAAAGGCAAAGCTAATCCGAACCTGGTCGGCGAGATTCTCGAACGTAAGCTGCGACCGTGACGGCAGCCTTGCTAGCCGTAGAAGCATGTATTCTCGCAGGCGGGCTGAGTTCCCGAATGGGCCGGGACAAAGCACGCTTGCGTTTAGGAGGTCGGTCATTTCTATCCCGGATTCGCGACGCGGCCCGGGCGGCGAATCTGCCTTCCCGCGTGATCCGCCGCGATCTCGTGCCTCGCTGCGGCCCATTGGGCGGCGTTTACACGGGCCTACAGACGACCCGGGGAGACGCTGTGCTGTTTTTGACTTGCGACATGCCCTTCGTGACCGGAACACATCTGCAGCAGATTATCGGAATGCTAAGTCCAGCAACGGACGCGGTTTTTTCGGGTGTGGCGGCCGTGGGTTTTCCCTTTCTGATACGAACTCGAGTTCTGCCGATCGTCGCCGCCCAACTCGAAAACCAAGATCTTTCCATTCGCGCTCTCGCCAGAGCGTTGACGATTTCCCACGTCCCCGTCCCAGACGGCCGAGGCGAGATTGCGTTCAACGTCAATACGCTGGAGGACTACGAAAGAGCTCAGGAACTTTTTAGATCTGGCCTTGGGAGTTGACCAACCGATCGGTGAGACTTGATCCGTATCGCCGTGAACTACTCTTCGCGGTGGACTTCAACATTCTGAATACCTTCAATCCGGCTCAGTTCACCGACGAGTTGCAGCGGTGCGGCAGACTTGCGAAAGCGAATTCGGTAGGTCAGCTCCAAAGCGGTTCCTTGTTTCGCCGTCTCCACTGCCAGAATCTGAAACTGCTGTAGGTGTTTTCGAAAGCTCGGCTCCACCAACTGTTCTGGATCCTTTCCAGAGCTGACGCGCACCGAGAGGTTGCACTCGTCCTCCGTCCAAATATTCGCCTGGCCTCGAGGGCGCAAAATGAATATCGCCAAAGCGACGATGGCAATCCCGATGATAGCGACCCAAAGGTGATTTGCCCCAGCCGCCATTCCCACAATAACCGCAAAAATAACGAACGCGGTATCTTGCGTGTCCCGCACCACAGTTCGAAAACGAACGATCGAAAGAGCGCCTACCAAACTGAAAGCGCGGGCGACATTATCACCAATCACGGATGTCACCATGGCGATCAGGATCGAAAGCAGGACGAGCGTGCGCGGAAAAGTTGGCGTGATCGGGTCTCGACGGTGGGTGCCGCGATAGACCAAGGCGACCACACAACCGAAGACGAAGGCGATGCCAATCCTCCAGACCAGCTCCAGCGGCGGGGCATGCCCCTGATTACTGATGCTTTGTTGCAGCCAGGGCGGCATTAGACGTCGCGCTGCGTTCCGTTCATCTCCATGGAGAAACTCGCGGATTGATTTGCAAGCATTTCCGGAGAGACGTGGCCATTTCGAGGCGGAGCCTCGCTACTTGTCGCTTCGGGGTCAAGGCTAGCTGCTCGATAAAGCTCTTGAACAGATGGGGCATTTCCTGCCGGAATTTCAGTTCGAGAATACATCGATCCGGCAGCAGAGGAATCCATTCTCCGGAATCATGGACGTTATACTCATCACTCCGAAACCCTCGCACGTTGCGGTCAATCGTGAATCGAATCACTCCCGTCGGGCTCATTCCCAGGCGCGCCACACGTTCGTAACGAATTTGACACTGGGGGAGCAACTGCCTGGCGCTGAGGCGGCGGCGAAACCAATACCCAACCCATTCGGGCTCCAGTTCCGGTAAAGCTAGGCGTGGTAACTCCCAATCCGGGACGCGCGTGCGGCGTTTGCTTACCAAACCTCGGGATTTGAGCTTGCGCTCAAGAAAAATGCTCTGCTCCGATCCATACCGTCGAATCCGGTATTTTGCTTTGCCGTAGGATCCTTTTCGGTGGTAGACGTCGAGTTTCGGCGTATCAAAGTATAAGCTGTTGACGTGGTAACCGTCGCCCTGCCCTACCTCAGCGTGAGGATCGGGCGAAAGGTGAATTCGCGCCCAGTCTAAGGCCGCCGCAGCCAACGTCGAAGGGAGCACGAACTTAATTTCGTACGCTGCGTCCCGTTTTTCAGTGACGGACGCCAAATCCGGTATATTCATGTTCAACCAGTCGGTTCGCTCTCTGAGCAAACCCTCAATGAGTCCAGAAGCGCAGGTGCCACTTCGTCCAAGGCAAAGACACCTATGGCAGGGTTTTGTTTCAAATTCCGTTGTTATGCCGCCTACAGCACCAGAGCTTAGTCCTTTAGCAACTTCCTAGGCCGCAGGCAATTCATTTCAAAACGCGACGTTGATTAGATCTATCCCGGGGCAATTCCTCACGGTTTCGTCATGTCTCACGCCACACTTGCTACTCAAGCACGCGCTTCACTTCAGCTGTCGGGCCTCTCTGCAATTTCAGATTCCAGCCCTTCTGTGAGTCTTGCCTCGATTACAGTCGCCTTACCGCACACTGACGATTCGCCCCTCGACGGTCTCGCGACGGCCGATTAGATTCACAGCCTGTGTTAACCAGTCTAACGACAGAACTCCAGAGATCGGTCTCTCTCTCGCCCGCGAAAATCGCCGATGCCGTTCGCGCTTTGATTGAGGAGAGTGTTTCTGTCGAGGCGAAGGCAGAGTTCCTGACGGCGCTGGCAAAAAAGGGGGAGACCATCGAAGAAATCGCTGGTTTTGCGCGAGAACTGCGGGATAGGGCACTGCGACCGCCCTTCGAATTGCCTGCAACGGAGGAACTTCTAGACGTTTGTGGCACGGGTGGCGATCGTCTCAATACCTTCAACATCTCAACCACCGTCGCGTTGATTGTGTCGTCCGCGGGGGTCCGAGTCGCAAAACATGGGAACCGAGCTATTACGTCGCAATCAGGAAGTGCGGACGTCCTGGAAAGTCTGAACGTGCCGATCGATCTGACTCCCGATCAAGCGGCCAAATCGTTGCGCGAACACCATTTCGCGTTTTTCTTTGCCCCACGGTATCATCCTAGCTTTCGCCATATCGTTCCAGCCCGGAAGCTGTGTGCCGAGCGAGGTCAGCGCACGGTCTTTAACATCCTTGGCCCCCTACTCAACCCAGCTCGACCCACCGTCCAACTGGTCGGCGTTCCAGCACCGGACTTATGCGAACCCATCGGGCGCGTTCTGCAGTCCTTAGGCGCCCGGCGAGGGATGGTGGTCTGCGGCCAGACTGCCAAAGGAGGATTGGACGAACTCTCTATTCTCGGTGAAAACACCATCGCCGAATTTTACCAGGATCGCGCCTTTACCGTGAGTCGAACGGCCTTGGAGCAATTTAGCCTTGGCCCGGCACGCCTCGAAGATTTAGCGGGAGGCGATCGAGAGATGAACGCCACGACGATCCGCCGTCTATTAAAAGGTGATGAACGTGGCCCAAAGCGAGACGCTGTTTTGCTTAACGCCGGAGCGGCACTGTTTATCGCTGGCCGGACGAAGACGGTTCTCGACGGCTGGGATTTGGCCGCTGAATTGATTGACAGCGGCAAGGCCGCGCGAAAGCTTGCGGATCTGGCAGAGTCTCGACCTGGATAAGGTTTCTTTCGGTCTTGAGCCGGAGTTATGGCCCGTAGAAATACCTCAGAATAGACTTCCCACAGCAATTCCAAGCACGCTGAGCGGCCCTTGATCTTCCAGGCCCTCCGTGGCTTTGTCGACTTTCTGCAGAGTCATCCGGGCATTCTTATAAAGGGTCTCGTCGTTGACGAGCTTGCCGACCGAACCTTGGCCCTGGTTAATCTTCTGAAAGATCTCTCGCAAGTTAGTCATAGCGTTAGTCGTCTCGCGGAAAAGCGAATCGTCCTTAGCCAGTCGCCCCAGCGTCCCCTGTCCTTGATTGACTTGGTCGACGATCCCGTGTGCTTGAGAGATTGTTAGTTTGAGTTCGTCGGCCGTGCTGTTGAGATTGGTCACCGCATTTACAGCCAAGTTATAAAGTTGATCATCGTTGATCAGTTTTCCTACGGTCCCATGCCCTTGAGCTATCTGCGAAGAGATCGTTTGAAGATTGCCCAGGATCGCGGTCAGGCGCGGGTTGTTTTCTTTTAAAAAGTCCGTAAAGGGTCCCAGCAGATTGTTGATATTGTCGCCAGCAAAGCTCTTAGTCAGCCCTTCAACACCCGTGGCCACATTGTCCAACTTCGAGAGAATTGTGCTCAAATCAGGCTGTTCAACACTCTCGAGCAAGGTGTCAGGCGTTGCCGCCGGCGCCCGCGCAGTTCCAAAGTCCAGGGCGATGTAATTCTGCCCCATCAATCCGACAAAGCGGATGCTTGCCTTGCTATCGGTGCGCACTTTGGCTCGTTCTTGCACTTTCATCGTGACTTCGACCTTGGTTTCAGCGAAGTCGATCTTTTCGACCCGGCCCACATCAACCCCTGCCATACGCACTGGATCGCCCACCTTAAGCTCTTGCACGCTGGCAAATCGCGCGCGAAACCGATGACCGCTTTTGAAGACGTCCAGCCCTCCAACCATCTCGAAGATGATAATTGCAGCCACAAAAGCCAGGGCGAAGAAGATGCCCAGACGGGTTTCCAAGGTGTTTCTCATGGTTGACGTGAATTATGAAGTTCGACAGTCAGAAACTTTTGAATCAAAGGCTCGGGATGCGCTCGAATTTGGGCTGGCGTCCCAACCGCCAGAATCTTCCCGTCGTTAATGATCGCGATTCGATCGGCGATGCCGAATGCCAAATCGCGGTCATGGGTGACCACCATCGAAGTCACATGAATGCGGTCGCGCAATCCCAAGATCTCCTCTCCGATCGTCACAGCCATTAATGGGTCCAATTCGCTGGTTGGCTCATCAAACAATATGAGCTGCGGTTCGATGACTAACGCCCGGGCCAGCGCCACCCGTTTCTTCATTCCGCCCGAAAGCTCACTAGGATACCTCGCCTCAAGCCCCTTCAGGCCAACCGACGCTAATTTGTCCGCAACAATACGCTCGATCTCACGTTCGCTCCGGAGTCGGTGCTCGCGGAGGTAAAGTCCGACGTTTTCTCCAACCGTCAGCGAGTTAAGCAGGGCTCCCGATTGAAATACCATCGCCAATCGATATTTCTGTCCCAATGTTCCTAGCCCGATCGATTCTCCATTAATCAGGATTTCCCCGGCATCGGCCGTTTCTAAACCTATGATGTGCTTTAAGAGAATCGTTTTTCCGCTGCCGCTCGGGCCCATGAGAACGAACATTTCTCCCGGGGCGACGTCCAAGTCGATGCCTTGAAGCACTAGCTGCCGGTTAAAGCTCTTGCGTAGGCCACGCACTTGGACACTGACGCCCGTTAAACTGGGAAGACGGTCGTCCATCAGTCAAAGTAGAGCAGAAATCGCGTCAGGAAATAGTCTAGGATTAGGATTATAACGATCGAATTCACCACCGCTTTGGTGACAGATCGGCCGATACCGCGCGGGCCGCCAATGGTTTGAAGACCTTGATGGCACGAGACGACCCCGATCACGACCGCAAATACAAAGCTCTTGATCATGCCATTCAAGACATCGTTTACGTCGACAACCTGGCGCAGGTTGCTGAAGAAAGCTTGAAACGAGATCGCCACGTCGTGATTCACCCGCGAGACGATGGCTCCGCCCACCCAGCCGACCAGAATTGAGAAGATCACGAGCACGGGCATTGCGCAGCTGATCGCCAAAAGCCGGGGCATGACCAAGTAATCGATATGGCTGATGTTCATCGTCCGCAATGCGTCGATCTCCTGGTAAACGCGCATGGACCCGATCTCCGCAGACATCGCAGAGCCGATGCGCCCGGCGATCAAGACGGCCATCATCACTGGGGCTAACTCCTTGCACATGGAGAGCCCGACTAGTCCGCCAATGGAGCTGGCCAAACCACGTTCCGCCAGAACAGGACCTGTTTGAAGAGCGATGACCCCCCCAATAAACAAAGACAGAATGCAGGCCATCAGCAAGCTCGCGTTTCCGATCTCGAACAATTGCTCGAGCACTTTCGCGCGCTGACGCCATGCTTTCGGCAACGCCTGGAGCGTCCGCCAAAACAGCATTATCATCTCACCGATATTCTGGAACATATGAACCAGTTACGCGCGCCGTTGGCACGGTCGTTTCACCCTCCTTCTTCTTGCCGAAGGGAATATAGAATAGGCGCCAACGTTGCCCTTCTGGTCCGGATTGATAATGGAAAAGGCCAAACAAGAGCGAGCACTTTTTAGACTCGGGTGAACTCTCGCGCCGATAGAGGTTCCAAAGTACTGACTGACTGTTCGCACCGGTCTTGGCGTTGCTTTCGGAACGCCAAATCGACCAAAGGGGCGAGTAGTTGCGTTGGACCCCTGTACTCCCGGGCAGTAACGGTTCCACGATAGACAACACCTGCAGCCGTCGGTTGCCGTTGTGATCTTTCCGGGAGGTGAAAAACGGCCATAGATCGGTTCGCTCCATGGCGGTTTCAGTTCCACTATTACGTTCCACCACATGAGAATAGAGAAAGAGAAGAATCCGGGTTCGCTCCCGGTCGAGCGGTTCCGCAACGAAATGCGAATAGCGGTAAATCGGCCATAAATAAAAGTCACTCTCCAGGGTTGGCGTCTTGCCACGACTGAAGAACGGCCAAATCCGGTTCAGGGTTTTGCCTTCGCCGCGCGCAAAATCGATAAAGGGCCATGGCGCCGCCCACTCGCGGTATTTTCGTTCACGATCCACCGTGTAGGTGAATCCCAAAGGCCAAAGGTAACTGGTGGTATCCCTGAGAGGGGAACGCTGAGCGCTATAGAACGGCAGGGAGAGGCGCTGGGTCTGCACATTGGTCGTCCCGAGGCCCAGGTCATTGTGGATGAAAAACGGCCAGAAGATAAACGTCTTGTCATGTCCGCCGATTGTTTCCACTTCATCGTATTGATTTGTTCGAGTCGTTACGCTCTTGTGTTCGCGCCCAACCAAAGGCCAGAATTGCCAACCGCGCAGTCCCTCGCCGTGGCGCACGTGGAAGAACGGCGCGAGATAGTTCTCCGTCACTACGTCCTTTTTCCGCGTCTGGACATACGCTGGCATCATGACAAAGGAGATTTCGTCCCTGAAAAATCGATTTACCAGGTGCCCGTAGAAAGGCACCACGGCTGTATAGTTCTGATTCGTGTCGCTGGACCGTTGATGAAAGTAGAAGGGAAAGAGTGTCAGGCGGCGTTTGGCCGTTTCGTCCATGGTAGACCCGCCCGAATAGTTGAACCACTGCAAGAATTGGATCCGATAATCCAGCCCGAACCGGTCATAGGTAACGAGCGGGTAAGCGAAGTCGAACTCAAAGAAATCCGTCACCGAGTCGCGCCGGCTCGAGAAGAGAGGCGGGACCGCCCACGTCACTTCTGTTTCCGATCGTTGAGCATTGTAAAAGGGCCCCACCGCCTCCGTCCGAGCCCCTTTTTCTAACGTGAGCGAAAAGTGATCATAAGCCGGCCCGAAATCGTTTAACTCTTCGGCGAGCGCCCCTAAGGTCATTGCCATGGAAATCAGGCAACTGACTAAGATGACTCGGAATTGCATGCCACCCGATTTGAGCATGGTTCGATGGGCTAACGGAGATATTTCAGCGGATTCGCAATGGCCAAAAGCGCCAGCAAAACGGGCCAGCGACCTGTCCATATTTGGAGAAAGCCATTATTTTCCACGAGACGACGAGTTACGATAACGTTAGAGATTTGGCTGTAAGCCGCCTTCCACGCCCATTTTTGCCCTTTTTATCCATTTTCGGTTTGACTTTAGGTTCTGGCACGATATTTTCTGTTCGTACTTGAGGTTTTTACCTCGGTTCCTCCCGACCCAGTGTCGATCGTGCATTGTCGCCACTGGGTTTTTTCATTTTCCAACCGCGTTCCATCAACAAGTTCAACAGGGCCGGCAGGAAAGTCAGGGCCGCCAACATGCACCCTCCAACCCCGATCGACATCACGATCCCCAAGCTCGCGATCCCTTGGTGTTTCGCTGGGATCAGACTGCCAAATCCTGCAATTGTTGTCAGCGCCGACACAAGGACCGCCTTCCCGGTGCTCTTCGACAGGATGCTCGGGTTTTGTTCTTCCGCAAACCGATTCAAGATGTGAATTCCGTTCGTCACGCCGATTCCTATGACGAGCGGTAGAATCATGATATTTGCCGGGTTGAAAGGGATCCCAAGTAAGCCCATTAGCCCGACCGTCCAGGTGGTTCCCACGGCAACGGGCAACAGCGCGAGGATGACGCTGGAGATCGTCCGAAAGTGGATCAAGACGAGGATCGCGATCGCTGCCAGAGCGTACCAGGCGGCCATCTGATAGCTCTCTTTTAGCAGGGTAGTGTATTCGTAGAGTTGCACCGGCGTTCCGGTCGCGTTGGGATCGACCGTTCGAAGGTCTCTCACGAACGCTTCTTGATTGGCCCGTTCCCAAACGTTTGACTTTGGATACACCTGCAGCACGTACTTTCCGGTTTTGCCAATGAACCGGTTTCGCAGGGGCATCGGCAAATCGTCGATCTGCAAACCGGAGCGATTATCCTGGTGCTTAAGGGTATCAAAGGTTTCGTGTACATCCCCGAACAAAGCCGCCTGGAACGAGGTGAGGCGAGGTTCCACGATCTTTGGCTGGCCGTTGGCCAGGCGTTGGCGAAGGTCACCGATAGCAGCGCGCAGGGAGCGTAACTGCTCGCTCAGCGCGTTTTCACCCGCTTTGGTAGTTTCGGCGGCAGCCAAGCCTAAATAGCCTTGGGTATACTGCAGCGTCTGACTCAATTCAGAGATTTTGACCGGACCGCGATCAGCTTCGGCGAAGTGAATCGATTGAACATCTTCCTTGACGCCTTCGATGAGTGCGAGCTTGCGCGTTTGATCGCCACTTAAGAAGGGCGTCATTGAGTCAATGCTCGCCACTGTAATGAGATTCGTAATTTTGGATTCGAGGGCCGCAGCTTGCGGCAGAGTCTCGGCCACCACCGCACCGAATAGCACCGATTTAGACGCAGAATCGATCAGCTTCTTTTCCGTCTCGACCGCTGGCAAATCGCGCGACTGCATATTCAGCAGGTTATAATCGAAATAGACGTTTCGGAATTCGAGCAAGCTCAAGCCACAAAGCCCTGCGGTTATTCCCACAACGAGGGCGGGTCGCTGCAACCACGTCTGTTCCAGCCGCGCGCGGCGATCGACGCCGGTGGCCGGTTGCCGATCCATCACATTTTGGTGGCCGCGCAAAAGGAGCACAGGAAGCAGGGTCATCATGGGAATCAAGCAGATGAGCATTCCGCCACCTGTGATCACGCCCATCTCCTGAATGCCTTTGAAGTTGGTCAAACTCATTGCGAAAAACGCGCCCGCTGTCGTAAAGCACCCTGTAAAGATGCCGAGCCCAGTGTTAACCATCGCTATCTCGAGGGCTTCGCGCTCTCCTTTTCCCGTTCGCAGTTCTTCCTCGTAGCGCGTGATGAGATGCACGCCGAAATCGATAGCGAGCCCGATCAGCATCGGGAGAAAGGTAACGGTCAAAATATTTAGATGCCCGACCGTGAGCGTCGTATAGCCCAGCGTATAGCCCAGCCCGACGATCAAACAAAATGTGGCTTTGATCGGCCTTCCGGTTTCCCGGTAACCGTAGACGAAGATCAACGCGCAGAGCACGAGCGACACGACCGTCGCGACGGTCGAGTCGCGCTGCGACTGCCGCATTTCGTCGAATTCCAGCACTGGCTCACCTGTGATGCCAATGTTAACTCCGGGCACTTCTGCTTCTGTTTCGTGCGCCAACTCGCGGAGCCGATCCACCGCCTTCTCCCCCTGTTGATTTACGGCACGCGACGAAACCAGATAGATTCGGCCTTGCGCGAATGTGATATATTGCTGCTGCTCAGCTTCCTCTTCGGCGTTGAAAAGCGCGGTAATGCCAGGGGAGGGCGACGTTCCAGGCCGGTTCAAAGATTGCGAGGCTTGCGAGACAATCCGGGTTAACGCGGGCAACGCTTTGACCAGAGAATCCGTGCTTTCGTTTTGCTCTCGCTTCGCCGTCCGAAACTGATAGTTCACCAGGCGGAAGAGTGAATTGAGATTGGTCGCCGTCGCAAAGGTTTGAAGAAAAGGGCGATACTCTTTCAGAGTTTTCTGCAAATCAGCCAGTGTATCTTCGGGGAGAAAGAGCAGGGCCTTCCGCCCCATCATTTTGAGATCGCCTTTGTAGAACGTGTCAGTGAAGAGATTGGTTTCTGCCTCAAGTCGTTTTCCTAGTCGCTCAACGTACTGTCGGTTTTTCTCTTTGTCTTCGCTCTCCGCCACGACGACCAAGTCATCTTCTCCGGAGAATTCGTCTTTGTAGCGAAGATAGTTTTGATGGTACTTCTTATCGGATCCGACCAGGTTATTGCGGCTGCTATCGAACTCGAGGTGTCGAACGGTGTAGACAATGGAGAGTGCAAGCAGCGCGAGCTGCGGGTAGCTAAAAAGCCAGGGATAGGCGATGACCCATCCCGCCAAACGCTTCAACAACTTTGCGGCAAACGAGTCGTAAAGCGCGGCCATGCTGGGCAAGGTTGGGTTTCAGCCTATAGCGACGATGCGACGTCCGCGAGAACGTTGTCTATAACCGAGTCGATCAACCGGGCGAGCCGACCAGAGGCGGCATCCAGCGTTGGAAGCACCCAGAGATCCGCCAGGCCAACGCCACGCGTCGCTCTCAGGGCATTCGCACAGATTCCCCGTGTTCACGTCGCGTTGTCGGCAAATTCCGCGTTCGTGTAGACTTCTTTAACGTCTTCGTGCTCTTCCAGCAATTCGATCAACCGGGAAACAGCGGCTACGGCGGTAGGCTCTACGACCTGGACTGTGAGCATGGGCAATGGCGTCACCTGTGCTGCGGCAAATTTGATCCCGGTCTCTTCCATCTTTTTATGCACAGTTTCGAAATGAGCCGGATCCGTCAAAATTTCGTATCCCTCTGGCTCAGCGCGAAAATCCTCGGCGCCGGCCTCCAAAGCCAATTCCATCAACTGATCTTCTCCTGCCAATTCGCGCGCAACGATCATCTGCCCTTTTTTCTGAAACAACCGAGTGACCGCGCCCGAGCTGGCCATCGAACCGCCATTCTTTGTTAAGATGCTTCGAATCTCTGCCGCCGTCCGATTTCGATTGTCCGTATTTAGTTCCACCAACATGGCGACACCGTTCGGACCGTATACCTCGTAGGTAAGTTCTTCCAGGTTCGCGCCTTCCCCCCCGCCCGCGCCACGTTTAATGGCTCGTTCGATGTTGTCGGACGGCATGTTCGCACTCCGACACTTCAGCAGGACCATGCGCAAGCGCGGATTCATGTCGGGATCGGCTCCGCCCTGACGCGCTGCAATCGTGATCTCCTTGGACAACTTCGAAAAGATGCGACCACGCTTGGCATCGAGCGCACCTTTGAAGTGCTTCACCTTTGCCCATTTGCTATGTCCAGCCATAGTACGAGTCTCACTGAATAGTCGGGAATTTACGTCCGCTCGCCCGGCGCTGCCACTTCGACAAACACCGCCGTTCCATAACACAGGACTTCCGTGATTCC
>JBGAIN010000043.1:3998-49440 GCA_044225505.1 Limisphaerales bacterium | reverse complement strand
CTGGTTAACGAAGATGTAGCCGTCCTCCGCCAATTCCTTCCACTGGTTGGTTAGCGCCGAACAGATATTCGTCGCGGCGAGGTTAGCGTTGTAGGGCGTTCGTTTCAAAAGAAGCGGCAATGGCTCTCGCGTGTTCTTAGGACGCAGCACTTCGGTGTAGAGCTTGACCCCGTCGCGCATGGGGACCATGTGCTTGGATCTTTCCCATCCGATCGACGCTAACACCGAGTCGTCTTCAGGGGGACTTTCGGCCCTGGTCAGGCGCTCGGCTTTTCCAGCCACTCGTTCGGCTTCGGCAAGCACACGGAGAAAGTTCTCGCCCAGGACCTTTCTTACGTCGTTCGTCGAGTAGCCGCGACGGAGCAGTTCCGCCGTCAGGTTCGGATAGCAGGAGACGTCTTCCAGTCCCACCGGGGTTCGTTCCATTCCGTCAAAATCCGAGCCGAGACCGACGTGATCGATGCCCGCGACACGCACAATATGATCAATGTGATCCACGAGCCGGGCCAGCGGCACTGACGGCAGGCCCGCCGAAAGTCTGGTCTCCTCCGCCCGGCCTGCCATGACGTTGGTGCCATATCGCACCCAGACACCGTCCAACTCAGACTCAATCTTCGCGTAAGGACCGCTGTAGTTCGGATCCAGGAAACGGCTGTAAAAGTTCAACATCACGACTCCGCGGTTAGTCCCAATCCGGCGGAGCAACTCATCCGGGATGTTGCGGGGCAAATCGCAAAGGGCACGGCACGACGAATGGGATGCGATCACGGGTGCGCGAGCTTCATCGAGCACATCACTCATGGTGGCGTCTGAGACGTGGGAGACGTCCACCAGCATACCGAGCCGATTCATTTCGCGGACCACGTCGCGTCCGAAGGCGGTCAGACCCGTTCCAGGACCATTGGTCGCCGCGCCAGCCCAACCGGTCGGCACCGTGTGCGTGAGGGTCATATACCGAACGCCCAACCGATGAAAGGCGCGCAGCACCTCGAGCGAATTCTCGATCGCGTACCCTCCTTCGATGCCCATCAGAGTGGCAAGGCGTCCTTCGCGCTTGGCGCGCCGGATGTCCTCGACAGACGTGGCCAGTTGCAGATCGTTTGAGTGCGTCGCGGCTGCCCGGTAGAGCGCATCGATCATTTTCAAAGCGCGGGCCGCGCCGCCGTTGGTGGCGTATTTCGCCGGGTCTACGAACACGGAGAAGAATTGCGCCGTAACACCGCCTTTCTTCAAGCGCGCCAGGTCCGTATGGAGCAGACCGGCGGAACTCTTGCCCAGATCGTAACCGGCATCGGTCATGTAACTGAGAATATCGTTGTGGCCGTCCACGAGGATGGCACTGGCATGAATCTGCTTAGCGCTCTCCGGCAGATCAGAAATGGCAGGAGCCCCGACGCTGTCAATCAGAACCGGCGTCTTTACAACCAGGGATGGATGGATGATTGCGGCGATCCCATTTACGAATCGCATTGGGTCGGCCTGCGCGAGATTTGCCAGCACAACGATATCCAGATCATCGCCCTGGAATCGGGCAAACTCGGTCCGGAAGCCCTGCCAGGAGCCGCCATGATGCTGCAGGGCTTTCCCGTCGCGTTGATCCAACTCCCAGCCCATGCCGTACGGGTGGGACTTGCCACTATTGAGCCGCACTGGGGTAAGAACCTGCTCCCAGCTGTTGGGCATTAGAATAGTGCGTTGTTTGACAACGTCAGCCCAGGCGATCATATCGCGCAGGGACCAATAGATGGACCCGTCAGCGGTTGTGTTGAGCACTGGGGCTACCCAATTCTGGTTCTTGAGCTCGCCTTTCACGAGTTGGTAACCGGCGGCGCGGTGTGGGACAATGTCGGCCTCACTAATGATTCGAGCCGTCGCCATGCCCGCTGGCTTGAACACACGCTCGGCGAGGAAGTCCCCATAAAACTGACCGGAGACTTTGTGAATGATGATGCCGAGCAAGACGTAGCCCGTGCTGCTGTAGTTGAAGCGCGCCCCGGGCTGAAAGTCCAACGGCAGCTTATAAGCAAAGCGCGCGAGCTCCTCCTCGCTATAGTCTTGCCGATAGTCGAACGGAAGCTTCGTGTAGTCCGGAAGGCCGTGAGTGTGGGTGAGCAGGTGCCGCACGGTGATCTGCCCCCAGCTGCCGGGCGCATCTGGGAAGAATTTGGTGATCGAATCGGAAAGCGATATTTTGCCCTCTTCAACCAGCAACATGACGGCCGTTGCCGTGAACATTTTCCCGATGGAGCCCGACTGAAAGATCGTCTGATCGGTGACTGCGACTTGGTGTTCGAGATTGGCATAGCCATATCCTTGCGCGGTGACCCGTCCCTTATTCACAATGGCGACTGCAACCCCTGGCACCCCTTGTTGCGTCATCTCCGCCCGGATGAATTCATCAATTCGTTGTTGAAGTCTCACGGATGGAGTCTCGATGAAGGTAGTCGAAGGTTCCGCGGTGGCTGTCGTTGCAAGCCACCAAGACGCAATGGTGCAAAGCGAGTATGAAAGAAGCCGACGCCGAATCGCCGGCTGTGCGTGCGTGTTCATAGAGTTCGATCAGACCGTCACGGGATCGTCGCCTTGTAGTGCGAGATTCGTGATCCAAAACGATCACGCTCGGGAAAGTCAAAAGGGTTATAGGTTGATTTCTCTTCAAAGCGCGCAGGCTTTGGAAGGTGCTTCCACCGAGGATTCACCGCGCCTAAATCGCATTAGAAGGAATTGGGGTTGGACGCCGGGGCGCAGGACCATTATCCGCTGAGCACCTCGGATTTCTAAATATTCTAGGGTTGAATCACTTTAGCTTCGTCATCAGGAAAAAAGCGATGGCGAATGATGATCGAGATGAGTACGCCGCCTTTGGACACGAACTCGGCGCGAGACGCGGGATCATTTTTGTAGAAGAATTCGGTTTCGCTCATCGGCACAATTTCCTCTTTCCCCATTTGGGGATGCTGCAGATAAAGCGAATCACCATCCCGGCTAACGACGAGCTCGGCGCGGCTGGAAAGCCGATAAGCACCGGCATATTTCTCGAGGGAAGGCAGTTTAATGGCGACCGGATCCCTTATCTTCTTCCCAGCGAGTCTGGCTGCGATTTTTTTTGCCAAATGGCCAAACCTGTCTCCTCGATTAGAAAGAATGGCCACGTAAATGCGCGAGTCTGGCAACCGCACACCGTCGCAGGAGAAACCATTGATTCCTCCGGAATGAGTGATCATCCGTTCGCCTTCAAGCGTTGTCACAATCCAGCCGTAGCCATACTTGGTCGCCTTGCCATTGTTCATCACGAACGGGGTCCAGGCTTTTGTCAGAGATTGCTGCTGAACGAGCTGTTCGGTGTAAAGAGCCGCGTCCCATTTTGCCAGGTCATCCACGGTAGAAATCAGTGCGCCGGCCGCGTGGGGTTGAGTCATGCTCAGATACGGAAAATCATATCCGGCTCAACCGCGACATCGAGCTCCAGATTCGCCATTCCGTAGCCTCGACGAAACACGACATGACCGTCTTTGAGTGCGATCACGGCCGCCCCCGGCTCATTCGGCTTAAAAACATTCTCTAACTCATGGCTGATCTCTTCGATCAGATTCGTCTCGGCTGAAGAGCCTTGCGCCGCCGCTTGAATGGAGACGAATGCGAAAAGGATCATCCCCAGAATAAACTGGAAGGGAAGCTGACGCCGATTCCGCCTCCGAAGTTGCGTATTCATGTAAGGGCCATGGAAGAGGTCCGCGACTGGACATCGCCGCGAGAAGGCATTGTCATAGATGGTAAACCCCACGAGAGCGAATCCAAACGGGAACGGGCTCGCCATGGCCTTTCGTTCTCTGGTGCGAGATCTCAAAACGAAAACAATCGCCGGGTCTGGAAAAGAACGGCGCGTGACCGCCCCTCAGATTGGCGGATTGAACCGCTAATGAACGGGCCGCTCGTCAGCCCGGAGATGCAAGAGAAAGATTCTTCACAAAGCATTCCCATGAATGGGATTCCCGTCGCCCCCCGCTTAGGGGCTGCGCTGCAACTTGTCGACGTCCGCCAGATCTTGAGGTCGGGCGGATGCCCGCTTGTTGGTCAAAAGATGATCTTTACCCAGAAAGTTGACCGGCAAGCCATCGAGTTCACCGGGAGCCTTTTGAGGCCAGGCTTCGGCGAACTGCACCCCGTCAATCGAAGTCAACAAGTCAATCCGGTTCGGCGGACGGCCTAGTTGCACTACGCGCTCCGGTTCAAGGAAAGCTTCCGCCGCAAGCCCCAGCCCGCCGAAGCCGAACTGGACCAGGACCGACTCTAGCCGATTCGCATTCTCAGAAGAGCGTTCAATGAAGAAGTCAATGTCGCCAGTGAATCGTGGGTAACCATGAAAGGCCACTGCATGCCCACCGACCACCAGGTACTTAACTCCCGCGGAGTTTAGTAATGCGATAAACTCGCGCAAATCTTGGTTGAGCTTCATCGGTAGTGCCGCGCGCAATCAGGTCCAGAAGGATTTCAATTCGCTGCTGCGGAGATAACGACCGATAGTACTCGACATCAGCGCGCTCGCTGGCCGCATGCGAATGGAATCTGCGGATGACCTTTTCCACGGAGTCATTCTAGCGAAAGACGTAGAGAGACGCGAGACAAAGTCGCATCTACAGGATCCGCCTCACGGTCGGCGGCTACGAGGACTAATCATGAGGCAGCAGTCCGGCGGTGACGCCAATTCAGCTTCCGAGGTTGCGTATTCGCATGAGGGCAAAGGAAGAGATCCGCGACTGAACAGCGGCGAGTTGTCATGAATGCTGAATCCTATGAGAGCAAATCCAATCGGGCACGGGCTCGCTATGGCCCGTTCGTCCACTAAATCGAGACAACCAGGATTAGCACAGATAGGCGGTCGGCCGCTACTTGTTTGGAGCTCGACGTCCTGTAGCCACCGAAGTAATGAGGCGGATTTCACCGCGGATTTGGGCCTTCATTTCCGCCTCCTCACCTCGGCGGCATGGCAAACAGGCTCTGAACTGCGGGAGACCTATTTCCGCCGAATGTGCCAATATGTTGTGGCGTGATTGAGTGCGAGATTCGAAACGAAAACGATCATCGAAATGGAAAAAGGAAAGAGTGAGGGTAGCCCAAAAGAAGGCTCAACGCTCTGCTCGGTCCCCTTTTTGATCAGCGGTCTGGGTCTTGATCGAAATGGGTTTCAGAATGCTCATCAATAGGTCGGGTTTGGCGGGGTCCCGCACCAGTTCGAGGTGCTTGGGGCCGTCCGCGTAGGGCACCTTGATCGTCCGGAATGCTTGCCCTTCCAGGACGAGAAACTCGATCTGTCGCCGTGTGACGCTTTCGGCGATGGCATCCGTCAGGCGTTGGCGGCTGAACTTCCGGCCGTTGACTGCTTGGATTGCCATGCCGGCATCCAGCCCGGCCTTAGCTGCAGCCATACCGGGCACCACTCCCCAAACTTCGCCGGACTCGGCGAAGAAGGCTCCAATCGAACTCGACTCGCCGATAAACTTAAACTCTCGCTCTACCTCTTGGGCGAACTCCGACGGTTTGGGCGCGTATTGGAGGCGATAACCGCATCGCTCGATGACACTCAGGGGCAGCGTCTCCTGTGGAACATCGACGCGTTCGTGGAGAAAGTTCTCCCAGTCATACTTTGCCACCTTTTGGAGAGCGTCGATTATTTCAGCCCGATCATAAGCGACAATCTTAGACCCACGTTGGGCTCCCATGAATTCCTTGCAGAAGTCGTCAAGGCTGCGGCGACCGTCGGATTGCTGGCGGATAATGGTATCGGCTTCCAACCAGAGAAGCAGTCCTTCCTCGTAATAATCTTGAGAGCGTCGCAATAAACTCCAGTTGGGACTGGGCGCGCGCAGGAGATAACTGGAGATGGCGGTGTCCTCCAGCGATCGCCATTGGCGTCCGTGGATTATCATGAGCTCGTCCACGGTCATGGCAAGCACCGGAAGGTACTGGTTGGTCGTCATTAGCCCGCTGCGAACGGTCAGGATGTCACCCAAATAGGTTGTAAGACCCTCGTAGACCCAGAGAAGGCTGGTTTGCTGCGGGGTGTGCAAGTCGGAGGTCAACATCCCAGCCGGCCGCCGATGTTTGCCGCACCACGAATGAGCGAACTCATGAGGCAGCAGTCCGGCAGTCCGATACCCCTGCCGCTTCTTGTCATCAATTAGGTCCCGTTCCTTGAGTGCGTTGATGCTCGAGGAAAGGTGCTCCAATCCCATCCTTGGGACTTCGTCGCTGCAAATCACCAGCCAGTGATAGGAAGTAAAATGTGCACCGCCAAACAGCGCCATGGCTTGGTTGGCCACGTTTGCATAGGCGTCAAGTGCATTGTCGTCGAGTTGCAGCGCGGAGGGCGACTCGGAGGTTAGGTGCATGAAGACGGGCGGCCCGGTCTGAGTCTTAAGCTGGATCGAACGGACGTTAGCGCCGCAGATCAGCGGGCAATCGACGAGGTCGCGCAACGTCTCAGTATCGAACTCAATCCGATCTTCGGCTTGGCTCGTCACGGTTAGAGCGCTGCCAAAGCGCCACTTTTCGGGAATCAGCAAGGTCGTTTTGACTGGCAGTTCGTCTAACTTCTTTCCTTCGGGATAGAGCAAACAAGCGATCCAGGAAATTAAGGCTAGTGACTCGTTGGCATAGCAGGCGTTTCCCATCGCTCCGGTTGTTGGTGGATTGCAGATGTAGTCTAACTTGACGACGATCCTATCCACCCCTTCTGGAACTTTTGTCTCGATGCGGAAGACGTCTGTTTCATCGCGTCGCCAGGGGACGGACTTTCCAGCCAGGGTCTCGAGCCGCAGGCCGCCGATGTTTTCGATAGGGCCGGCTGGTGAATGATTACCCGGGAGCCATTTCGGGTACCAAAGGGCCAATTTTCCAGGCTGCACTGGGATTTCCATGCGTGCGTGGATGAGCTTGCGAGAAACCTCCCGAGCGTCGACCTCCAGCAGCATTGGGGCCAGCTCCGTGGCGGCCCACACACGTCGGGCTTCCAAAGCGAGGGTGAGGGTAAGGATGAAAAGCGCCACACTCGCCAGCGGCGAGCAAAACGCACGGACATGGCTAATTCTCATGGTCGAGTCGTTTCTGGGTTTTTGTGATCCGACATCCACAGGTTCTTCCTGTCTTAGTGCGATATTCTTCCCCTAAAACGATCAAGGCGGATTGATCGGCGCTCATGTTATTAGACTTCAAGTGATCCTGCTTGTTTGGCTTACGTTTCCTTCCTGAAAGCCAGATGCAATTGATTGGTCTTTAGAGCCGGCCGTGCTAATCTCTTTGAGTTCCCTACGCTATCGATGAGTGCCGTGACAAAACTTCTGAATGAGCGGGGCGATGCGCCAGCGGCCGAAGAATTGTTTCCCTTGATTTATCATGAGCTTCGTGAGTTGGCCCGCGCGAAAATGGCGCAACAGCCGCCAGGCCAGACGCTGCAACCAACCGCTTTGGTCCATGAAGCCTGGCTCAAGATAGCTGGACATAACGCCGCCTCCTGGAATAGCCGTCAGCATTTCTTTCGCGCTGCGGCCGAAGCCATGCGCCAAATACTCATCGACTGCGCCCGCGCCAAGCAGCGCCAGAAGCGCGGTGGAGGGAGCGTCCGGGTCGACCTGGAAACGGTCGATTTGGCTGCGGACGCTGAACCGGAGGTCCTCCTGTTGGTGGACGAAGCGGTGCAGGCGCTGGCGCGCGAATCGCCCGAGAAAGCGGAACTGGTGAAGCTCCGCTTCTATGCCGGTTTAAGCATCCCAGAGACAGGCGAGGCGCTCGGAGTCTCGGAAAAGACGGTGAAACGTCGATGGACCCACGCCCGTGCCTGGCTTTACCGGGAGTTGCAACGGCGGAGGTCGATCTGATCATTTGACCGCGAGTCCTCAATAATAATCTGACCCTTTTCTCGCCGCAATGGCGTTACTCCCGGTGAAATCGGAAATCGAGGACTGACGCACGCATGAACGACGACCAGGCTAGCGAGGAAACCCTGCTCGAACGAGCGCTTGGCTTTGAGTCCGCGGAGGAGCGGGCCGCGTATTTGAAAGGCGCTTGCGCGGATAACTCTCAGTTGCGCGCGGAAGTGGAGTCGTTGGTCCAAGCTCACCACGCTGCAGGAGCATTCCTTAAAAACAAGACGGCGGCAGCCGATCCGACCCGCCGAGTGGAATCGGTAGATCTGGCAGAAGGAATAGGTTTGGTGATCGGGCGATACAAGTTGCTGCAGAAGATCGGTGAGGGCGGCTGCGGCGTCGTTTACATGGCGGACCAGCAGGAGCCAGTGCGCCGTCGCGTCGCGTTCAAGATCATCAAGCTGGGGATGGATACCAAGCAGGTGATCGCCCGCTTTGAGGCTGAGCGACAGGCGCTGGCGATGATGGACCACGCGAACATCGCCCGGATCTTCGACGCCGGTGTGACCGACACCGGACGACCCTATTTCGTCATGGAACTGGTGCGCGGGATCAAGATCACTGAATATTGCGATCAGAAGCAGTTGCCCACCTGCGAAAGGCTGAACTTGTTCATTCTCGTCTGCCAGGCGATCCAGCACGCCCACCAGAAGGGCATCATCCACCGAGACATCAAGCCCTCAAACATCCTCGTGACGCTGCACGACGGCGTGCCCGTGCCGAAGGTGATCGACTTCGGCATCGCCAAGGCCACACATGGCGAACTGACGGACAAGACCGTCTTCACGCAATTCCAGCAGTTCATCGGCACGCCGGCCTACATCAGTCCCGAGCAGGCGGAGATGAGCGGCCTGGACATCGACACCCGCGCCGACATCTACAGCCTCGGCGTGTTGCTTTACGAATTGCTCGTTGGTCAGACGCCTTTCGACCCAAAAAAGATGTTGCAGGGCGGGTTCGATGCCATGCGCAAAACGATTCGGGAGAAAGAGCCGCTGCGCCCGAGTACGCGGCTCACGCAAAAGCTTCTGAACGCCGCCGCGGAGCTGCATTCGAAATCACAAATCAAAAATCTAAAATCGCAAATTCACTCCGATCTCGACTGGATCGTGATGAAGTGCCTGGAGAAGGATCGCACGCGGCGTTACGAAACGGCGAATGGCCTCGCCGCGGACATCCAGCGGCACATAAATAACGAGCCGGTCGTCGCGTGCCCGCCCAGCGCGGCCTATAAACTTCAGAAGGCGTGGCAGCGGAACAGGCTAGTCTTCACTGCCGGGGCGGTGGTTGCGGTGGCGCTGGTGGCGGGCATTGGTGTCAGCACGTGGCAGGCAGTGCGCGCTACGCGCGCCGAGCGTGAGCAAAATCGGTTGCGTCAGGACGCCGAAAGACTTCGCGCAGATGAAGCCAGGTTGCGGCGGGAAGCCGAGGCCAGAGCATCGATCATCCAAGCCAACTTTCTTTTAAGCCAAGGCAAATTCGAGGAGGCCGATCAGTTGCTCAAGGAAATCTCGCCTTCCATCACGCTACCCACCATTGAAGGCGCGGCCGCGCTCCGCACCCTGGGCGAGTGGCACGCCGTCGCCGGCCGTTGGCGGGACGCAGCGGTACGCTTCGCCCTGGCTTTGCAGTTGAATCAACTCGATGGAGAAGACCTTCCCACGATGGATTTTCTCAAGTGCGGGTCCCTTTTGCTCGAGCTTGGAGACGTAGCAGGGTACGAGCGCCTGCGTCGGACGGCAATCACCCGTTTCAGGGACTCGCAGACCAGGTATGTCGGCGAGCGGATCGTCAAGGGGAGTCTCCTTCTGCCGGCAGACGATGAAGCCATCAGCTTGCTAGCTCCGCTGGCTGCTTTGCAGACGAACGTGGAGTTCGACCCGCTCAGTCGCTACCGATCGGAGATGGCCGCATGGGCGTCCCTATCCCTGGCCTTGATGGAGTATCGGAGAGACAACCAAACCCTCGCAGTCGCATGGTGCGAGCGATGTTTGGCCTTCCCGGACAGCAAAGTGCGATGCGCAACCGCTCGAATTGTTCTTTCCATGTCTCGCCACCAGCTCCAACAGCCAGACGCAGCCCGCTCTGAATGGGCTCAAGGACGCGAGATCATCGAGAGCAAATTCCGGAGCGGATTGGGCCCGACCGAAGACATTTTCGGACGGTGGTTCGATTGGCTGATCGCTCGTATTCTCCTGCGCGAAGCTACGTCACTGATTGACGGGCGATCTTCTGACAGCATAGAGCATCGAGCTGGACGCCTGAACGAAACGCAAATTCCTCCCTAAGGAGCTGTCAGGAATACGTGTCGCAATCTGCCTTGTCTTCGCCCGAGGTAAACCTAGACCGAGCCGTGCCGATCGTCTCTCGAGATATTTCGAGATTCGTGGCGTGATCGCGCGGCGGAAAACGCCTTGGACCATTGACCCGAACGCGATAAGTCAGGCGTTCGCTGCCCGAAAACAA
The DNA here is from genome assembly GCA_044225505.1 of Limisphaerales bacterium. GTDB lineage: Bacteria > Verrucomicrobiota > Verrucomicrobiia > Limisphaerales > SIBE01 > JAXMHN01. The sequence continues at coordinate 39,052 of JBGAIN010000043.1, read as the reverse complement.
AGCAATGAAAAGGAACTCAATCTCCACCGGCCTGGCGGTCCGCAGTCGAGCCATCACAACGACTCGGAATCTTATCAAGCACCGCGCGTGGTTTTGGGTAGTCTTCCTGGCGTTCGCTGCGAGCGCTTTCGGGCTTCAGCGATCCCGGGCCGCCGTAACCGAAGCTTGGGTGCAGCGCCACAGCAATGTCGCAAACAATGCTACCGATCAGGCACTGAAGGTCGTGCTTGACGCAACTGGTGACGTCATCGTGACCGGCACCACCTCAGGCTTCCAAGGCGGGGACATGGTGACCATCAAGTACTCGGGCTCGGATGGATCGGTGCTTTGGCGGCAACGCTACAACAGCCCATCGAACGTTGACGATCGCCCCACCGCACTGGCGGTGGACCGCAGCGGCAACGTGGTGGTGACGGGATATTCCGAGAGCTCTCGCATCTACATAGCCAAGTATGCGGCGAGCAACGGCAAATTGCTTTGGGAAAAATACGGCCCGGCGATTGGCAGCGAATGGCAAAATCCTGCCAATTTGGCGGTGGAAGGGAATGGCAATGTGGTGGTCACGGGGAGTTCTTGGAACGGCACCGACTTTGAAAGCTACACGGGCAAGTATGCGGCGGCAGATGGCGCGCCGCTCTGGGAGAGACGAGGCCCCGCGCACCGTTACGGCTACGCCACGGCGGTGGCGGTTGACGGCAGCGGCAACGTGGTAATCACGGGATCTTCCAACGACACCAACTCGAACCCCGGCTATTGCACGGCCAAGTATGCCGCGGCGAATGGCGCGCTCCTTTGGGAGCGGCGCTACAACGGCACGGCGAACTATGATGATGGTGCAACTGCAGTTGCCGTGGACGGCAGCGGCAATGTGATGGTGACGGGGTATTCGCGCCGCGAATCAGTATCTAACATTTATGACTATTATACAGCCAAGTATGCGGCGGCGAACGGCGCGCTCCTCTGGGAAAGACGCGGTCCGACAGTTCTCGACATCTGGCAGTATACGGCCAATTTGGCGGTGGACGGCAGCGGCAACGCCGTGATCACGGGGCGGTTCTGGAATGACGGGTCCGACGGGTCCAACTACGATTACTACACGGCCAAGTATGCGGCGGCGGATGGTGCGATCGTGTGGGAACAGCGCTACAACGGCCTGGCGAATGGCAATGATGAGCCCAGTGCGGTGGCCGTGGACGGCCGCGGCAACGTGGTGGTCACGGGTCGAGCCCGCGAGGACTGGAACAGTGGATACGATTATTACACGGCCAAGTATGCGGCGGCGAATGGTGCGCTCCTCTGGGAGCGGCGTTACAACGGCCCGCGGGGGGGCGACGATTATGCGAATGCGGTGGCTGTGGACAGTAATGGCAGGGTCGTGGTAACCGGGCGTGCCGACAGCTTCCAAGATGCCCTCTTGGGTGCTTTTTGGGGAGGGAACTACTACACGGCCAGTTATGCGGCGGCGGACGGCGCGCTGGTCTGGGAGCAAACCTACGACGGGTCTGCGACCACTGGTGCCGCCGCGCGGGCGGTGGTGGTGGACGGGGCCGGCAACGTCGTGGTCGCGGGGGTCTCCGGTTCCCACTTTGATTCCTTCGGGACCTCCAAAAACGATTACTACACGGCCAAATATGCGGCGGTGGACGGCACATTGCTTTGGGAAAGGCGCGGCCCGGCGATTACCGACACCTGGGAGAATCCGGCTCATTTAGCGGTCGATGGGAACGGCGATATCGTGGTGACGGGGTATTCCTGGAATAACGAAACCCGCTTCGATTATTACACGGCCAAATATGCGGCGGCGGACGGTGCGCTACTCTGGGAAAAACGCTACAACAGCCCCGCGAACCAATATGATATCGCCAAGGCAGTGGCGGTGGACGGCAGCGGCAACATCGTGGTGACGGGCTATTCCTGGAGCAAAGGGGGCGAATACGATTATTATACAGCCAAGTATGCGGCGCTGGATGGCACGCTGCTCTGGGAAAAACGTTATAATGGCCCGGCGAACAGTGACGACGCCGCAAAAGCAGTGGCGGTGGACAGCAACGGCAACGTCGTGGTGACGGGGTATTCCTGGAACGTCACCAACGGAACTTACTACACCGCCAAGTACGCGGCGGCGGACGGCGCGCTCCTCTGGGAAAGGCGCGGCCCGGCGATTCGCGAGATCTGGCAAAACCCAGCCAAATTGACGGTAGCGGCGGACGGCAGCGGCAACGTCGTGGTGTCGGGGACTTCCTACAAAGGCACGATCAGCCACTTCTACACGGCCAAGTATGCGGCGGCAGACGGCGCGCTCCTCTGGGAAAGACGCTACAATGGGCCCGCGAACAGAAGCGATTCCGCGAATGCTGTGGCCGTGGATGGCATTGGCAACGTCTTGGTGACGGGATATTCCTCGAACGGGACTGACAACGACTACTACACGGTGAAGTACGCGGCAGCGGACGGCGCGCTCCTCTGGGAAAAACGTTACAGCGGCCCGGCGAACAGCGACGACTCCGCGAAAGCACTCGCCGTGGACGGCAGAGGCAACGTGGTCGTAACTGGGAATTCCGGATCCGATTGCTACACGGCCAGTTTTGCGGCGGCAGATGGGGCGCTGCTTTGGGAAAAGCGGTTTACCGGCGCCGCCTCCGTAGCTGACTCGCCGCGGAGCCTCGCTCTCGGCCCCGATGGAACGGTGGCCGTTACCGGTAGTTCCAATGGCGGTTACGTGACCGTCGTTTATCGCGAGGTGCCCGCGGTTTCCATCGACCTGGTTTCCGCCAGCATCCGCCTCCGGGTCACCGGCCTGCCCGGCCGCAGTTATCGCATGGAACGCGCCCCCGCCCTCACTGGCCCTTGGAGCACCATCAACATCCAGATCGCTCCGGCGTCCGGCCTCTTTGAATACCTCGACACCGGCTCTCCCGGGGCCGCCGCCTTCTATCGCACGAGCGCACCGTGAATCCGCCGGCCATTGGGAGCAATGAACAAGGGGCAATCTCAAAAGCATTTCAAAGTTCGTGGCGCGATTGGGCGCTCAAAGGCGCCGCGATCGAAACCCGAACGAGAGCAAACCGGAGAAACGCCCGCACAACGTCATTAGGGCACACCTTCGGGTTCCGAAGGACGAGTCCATTCGGCAGCGGACCGTGCGGTCATTTTGCCGGATTGGACGCTACCGCGTCCACCTTCCAGTAATCGGTGCGGAACAGGTTCACCGGGAGACCGGCCTTGGAAAACAGGTTAGGCATGGCGGTGTTGTTGAAGCCAAAGCGGACGGCGACCGGCTTGGCTATCTTATCGCTGGAAACCACCACCTCGCTTCCTTCAATAACGGCGTTGGCGGGCACGAAGTTCTGGTCTGCTCCAGCGATCCAGAAGTCGGTTGGCTCCCCGTTGCGGGCCAGCAAGCCCTCTTCGGCAAAATCGAAGTGGATCCTGATCTTGTCGCCTTCAATCGTCATGCTCTTGTAGACGGGGCTTTGATAAGCGATACCTGTGCGACCATACGTCTTGGCCAAGGCCCAATTCGCTAATCTTTTGGCGACGCCCAGCTTGTTAGCCGGGTGGATATTCTTGACGTCGTCCACCAGGTCGCTCACGACCACCATGCCGGTATTCGGATAGGCCGCGCTCTTGGTCTGGGCTTCGCGGAGCAGCGCGCCAACTGCCGGTTGGTCGTAAGCGAAGGGAGCGATCTGAACAAAGTAGAAGGGAAACTCTTGCCCCCAGGCCGAACGCCACGCTGAGATCATGGTTGTAAAGAGCCTCTCGTAAGAACCCGCTGTGCCCGTGTTACTCTCGCCTTGATACCAAATAGCGCCGGTAATTTTGAACTTCGTAACAGGATAAATCATCGCGTTGAAGCACTTGCCCGGATCCTTGGGCCACCAGGCATACGCCTTTAGCTGGCTGGCCGCGTCCCGCAATTCCGGATTGTACTGAACCGCGTCGCGTGGCGTCCAGACCTCAGCAGGTGTCCCACCCCAGTTGCTGCCGATCAGTCCGATCGGGACGCCCAGCGCCTGCTGCAGTTCCTTGCCAAAGAAATAGCCCACAGCGCTGAAATGGATCATTTCCTCCGGGCTGCAAACTTTCCAGGCGCCTTCCGAGCGATCCTGCGGAGTGTCGGCCGTGGCTTTCGGGATCGCGAAGAGCCGAATCTTGGCATTGGTGGCGTGCGGTGCTTCTTCCAAGCACTGGCGGAGCCCCTGATCGCCGCTCCATTCCATATTGCTCTGGCCGCTGCAAACCCAGACTTCGCCGATCATCACGTCCTCGAGGACGATCGCGTTTGACCCATTGACGATGACCTTGTAAGGGCCTCCCGCCGCCGGCGTCTGGACTCGGACTTGCCATTGCCCACCGCTATCCGCGGTGGTGTCATACACGATACTATCCCAGTCGGTCATGATCCGGACCTTCTCTGCCGGGTTCGCCCAACCCCAGAAGGTCACCGGTGCCTTTTGCAGCAGCACCATGTGGCTGCCGAGGATCGCGGGGAGACGCACCGCGGCCGATAATAAGCAGGAACTCTCGGCGAAGATCACCATCGACAGGGCGATGAGGCGGCGGAGACTCTTGGTTCGTTTCATTTGCATCAGTTCGGTTTTCGCGGCAGAGCTACAATCCCCTAAACGCAGGCGCTGGGCGCCTCCGCGGAGGTGTATCGGCGAGCTTGAACCTCTTGCCCATTGAAATCAATCCAGCGATGGAATTCGACAGCGACGGTCCCTCCCCCAGGCGGATTAGCATCGACGCGGAACGATTTCCGCCAGGTCTGATAGAAAGCGGGTGAGGTTCGCTGCAATGCAGTCCACTGAGTCTAGCCGCAGCACGCACCGACCTCTTGGCTCCGGCCCGCAGTTCTCAATGCGTTCTGGAAAAAGGCGAAACCTCTGCGGCTGGTCTGACGACATAGCAATAAGCCGCGCACCTTGGCTTCACCCGCTTTTAATCATCCCTATTTTCGCCACCCACAGTCAGGTAACCTTGGCATCACGCTGGTGTTGGGCTACATTTTGCTCACTTTGGCGCATGCACGAACCTCCGGCAATTTTGCTGATCTTGGTCGTTACGTGCGGCGTTTCCTGGTGGGCCTTTGAACACCCGTGGGCCGAGGAGAAATGCCTGTTCCGTCCAGAGAGCATACTGGCGGGAAAAGAGTATTACCGGCTGGTAAGCTCCGGTTTTGTGCATTCGGGCTTGGGGCATTTGCTGCTCAACATATACACCCTCTACGCCTTCGGGCCGGTGGTCTCGTGGAAATTCAATCAGGTGGGTTTCCTGTTGATTTACCTTGGCAGCATTGTAGGCGGGAACTTGCTCTCGCTCTATCTACATCGGTTTCACGATTACGCGGCATACGGGGCATCGGGCGGAGTCTGCGGCGTGATATTCGCCCACGTTCTAGCTTTTCCGGAGAGCCGCATGGTGCTGTTCCCGTTGCCCTATGCGGTACCTGGGTGGTTGTTCGCCACAGCCTTCATCGTTGCTTCGTTCTACGCCATGAAAGTGCAGCGGGACAACTTCGGACATGACGCTCACTTGGGAGGAGCGATCGTTGGACTGCTGCTAGCCGCCGCGCTGCAGCCCGTCCTGGTACAAAAGGCCTGGTTCACTTTCCTTGGGATCCTTTTGGTTTCCGCGGCGGTGCTGGCGTATCTCTGGATCAATCCGCTGGGGCTCCCGGTCTCTTGGTTGGACCTCGCTCCTTTCCCTTGGAAGCGATCGCGACCAACCTCGCGTTCAGGGCGCCCGCCTGCGCGACGTCTCCCAGCAGGACAGCGGCGATCCCCGCTCGTTGAGTCGGTGAAACCTGGGGATTGGCTGGTGGCCGAAATCGAAGAACAGATCGGACCACTGCGGGTAGACGAAACGGGTCAGCACACTTGGATTGACAAGTTCGGCCGGACCTACGACATGCTCGCTCCGACTGCAGAATCCTTCGAGTTCCAAGGCTTCCAGGAAGCAGTCTTGAGCAAATTAGATACCCCTGAGGTCAACTTCGTCATTGTAGACACGCGCCAACTGACTGAACACCAGATTAATCTGGTGCGACCATTTATCGCGGATCTACCGGACGTTCAGTTCCATCGAATACTGCGCTCCTACGCGTTCAAAGCGCCGCGTTAGTGACTTTGGTCCGACCCCTTTCCCTATCCCGTCGAGGTTGCCCGACCGTTTCGCTCGGAACTGACGCTTGCCACGGTCGGTGGCTTAAAAACATTCTCCAACTCATGGCTGATCTTTCTGATCAGATTCGTCTCGGCTGATGAGCCTTGCGCCGCCGCTTGAATGGAGACGGGAACGGGCTCGCCATAATTTTGCTCGAAAGTGAGATCTCAAACGAACAATCGCCGGGTCTGGAAAAGAACGGCGCGTGACCGCTCCTCAGATTGGCGGATTGAACCGCTAATGAACGGGCCGCTCGTCAGGCCCGGAGATGCAAGAGAAAGATTCTTCACAAAGCACTCCCATGGGATTCCCGTCGCCCCCGCCTAGTGGCTGCGCTGCAACTTATCGACGTCTGCCAGATCTTGAGGTCGGGCGGACGCCCGCTTGTTGGTCAAAAGATGAGCTTTACCTAGAAATTGAACCGGCAAGCCATCGAGTTCACCGGGAGCCTTTTGAGGCCAGGCTTCGGCGAACTGCACCCCGTCAATCGAAGTCAACAAGTCAATCCGGTTTGGAGGGACGGCACTACGGACTCCGGTTCAAGGAAAGCTTCCGCCGCAAGCCCCAGCCCGCCGAAGCCGAACTGACCAGGACCGACTCTAGCCGATTCGCATTCTCAGAAGAGCGTTCGATGAAGAAGTCAATGTCGCCAGTGAATCGTGGGGTAACCATGAAAAGGCCACTGCATGCCCACCGACCACCAGTACTTAACTCCCGCGGAGTTTAGTAATGCGATAAACCGCGCAAATCTTGGTTGAGCCTATCGGTGCGCCGCGCGCAATCAGGTCCAGAAGGATTTCAATTCGCTGCTGCGGAGATAAACGAATGACAGTACTCGACATCAGCGCGCTCGCTGGCCGCATGCGAATGGAATCTGCGGATGACCTTTTCCACGGAGTCATTCTTAGCGAAACACATGATGGGCACGAGACAAAGTTGTATTTACAGGATCCGCCTCACGGTCGGCGGCTACGAGGATTAATCATGAGGCAGCAGTCCGGCAGTCCGATACCCCTGCTTCCTCTCGTCAAAAATTAGGTCCCGTTTCTTGAGTACGTTGATGCTCGAGGAGAGGTGCTCCAATCCCATTCTAGGGGCTTCGTCGCTGCAGATCACCAGCCAGTGATACGCGGTGAAATGTGCGCCGCCAAACAGCGCCATGGCTTGGCTCGCCACGTTTGCATAGGCGTCGAGCGCTTTGTCGTCAAGTTGCAGCGCGGAGGGCGACTCGGAGGTCAGGTGCATGAAGACGGGCGGCCCGGTCTGAGTCTTAAGCTGGATCGAACGGACGTTGGCGCCGCAGATCAAGGGGCAATCGACAAGATCGCGCAACGTTTCCGTCACGAATTCAATCCGATGCTCGGCTTGGCTCGTCACGGTTAGAGCGCTGCCAAAGCGCCACTCGTCGGGGATTAGCAAGGTCGTTCTCGCCCGCAGCTCGTCCAGTTCCGGCCCTTCGGCCGGCGTCGAGTTGAAGTCTGGCCGGAACGTCCTCGTTTTCAAAGTGGTTAACATGAAGCTTCATTGGCGCGGCAGCGTCCGAATTACCGATCCGGAGGGTAAGCCTGTGATAGGAATCCAGGTGAGCCTGACTCCTTGATTGTTGAATTTTGGGGCTGTTGCTCAGTCTTTCCTCCAGTCCAGACAGCGCCGTCATCGTTGATCCAGGATGCCCATTACGTCAGACTGGCCCCGCATGAATCAAAGCCGGTCACAGCGCAAGCCCGCGGGAAAGAAAGTTCGCGAGATCCTCAAGAAACTGGAAGCGCTCGCCGAGCGGGGTATCGACGGCGAGAAGCTCGTCGCCCAAGCGAAGATCCGGCTTTTGAAAGAACGGTATGATTTTGATGTGCCCGAGTCTGCGGAGATGCCAGACTTATTCAAAGGAGTCTTCAAACGCGGTCGCAAAGCCCAACGGATCTACTCATTTCCGCATGCCGAGTTCGAATTAGCCAATTTCGTGAAGTGGGCCATCGAAATCGCCTCGGGGGTGAATTGCTTTTTTCGCAATGGAGATCTCGTGGCTGAAGCGACGGTCACAAGCGCGCGGCAACTCTCCCGAATTGCCGAACACATTGCTTTGAGTTTCCGCGCCTTGCTCGCAGAGTTCAACCTTGTTCCGGGTGTTTCGAATGCCGATCGGGCCCTGTTCGTGCGAGGACTCTATGACGGAATGATGAACGATCCACGGCAGGTCGGCCAACCGTTGCCGAGTCCTTCGATAAATCGCAAGAAGGTGTCGAATCGCCAAACGAGAGTCACCAGCGGTTTGAATGTTCACCCTTACGGCGTGGCTGTGGCGCTAGGTAAGCAGATTCGTTTTAGCGTCCCGGTGGAGCAGATCAGCGCGGAGTTGAAAGCCGCGACTCAAAAAAGCCTTAAGAACGGGGGTTCAGCCTCGTAGCAACTGTCCGTCGCAATTCAATTCTCAATTCGGGGTTCAATTCCCGGTCGGACCTGAGGAAACATTTGCGGCTCAGCTGGTTGGTGATTTCGACAACGTTACCGAACGCGCTTGTAGCCTCTTTTTGACCACCGCAAAAGTGCCGTTACGAGAGCTATTACGTTCACTTTTTCTAGATCTCCTGTCACTGAAGCAAGGAACTGGCCTATTGCTACCTACGAATCTCAGCAGCGCAAAGGCAATGTCCACGCCCGCTGAGTCCCTTAGGGTCTGGCGAGAATGACTGAATCGCAGGTAACAAATTGGCCCCACGGAGTTTACGGGGTCGGAAATCAAGGCCCAAACTCGGCCTAAAACCTTCCCAATGTTGACTTCGATCCGAGGGGACGTGCCCGCGAAGGCTTAGACTATTCATGTGTGATGGAACGTTCGTTTCCGGGCGTGAGAATCAAGTCACTGGTTCAATGGCCGCCACGCCAGCGTGATTGCTAATGTCGTTGTGGCTCTCCATCGGGTTTTCCCGGGAAAGGACGGCCGCGGGTGCGAATACAGCAGACTTCAACTGGCTCCGAGCGGGTGTCCGCAAATTGCGAACGCCGATGTAACCGACAGCGTGCGAGCCGTTTAGCTTTGCATTGGCCTAGTCCAGGCATTCAGAAGGGAATCAGAGCAATTTGCTCCTGAAATCCAGGTTCAATCAACTCATCGGTTTAGGGGGGAAGGACCGTGGAAGTCGGATCGCGCGCGCGGCTGAAACTTCTCCGATGACGAACGTTGTCCCGTTCGGGCGCAAGCGCGGCTCATGCCGCTCGTCTTTCTAGGCCTGAAACAGGCTAGTCCTCCTCGTTTCTAAGCGGCGGCCAACTTTCTCACAGCCCGGAGCGCCTTCTCGATGTCGTCTTCGTTGTTCATGATCCCCGCCGCGAGTCTTGCCACGGGCCGGGCGTAAGGGCTGGCGGTCGCGACGATCTTGTGAGCCCAGAGCCGTTCTTGCGCCTGTTCTGCCGTTAGGCCAGCGATGTCGAATCCAACCAACCCGGCGGAAAGACGGGGATTTCGAGGGGTCCAGAGTTTGACGTGGCGCATTTCGGCTAGGCCATCTTTGAGCCTGGTATTCAAGGAGGTGATGCGATCGGCGACCCGCTGGCGGCCAATGGAACGGTGAAATTCGAAGGCGTCGGCCGCTGCCCATTCGTACTCGAAAGCCTTAAAGCCGCCCGGGGTGAACCAGTCTGCGCGCGCGGGAGGTGTTGGCGAGCGGCCAGCCAGCCAGGCTTTCCAAGGTTCATCGCCGTCATTGGTTTGCATGAAGGGCTCCAGCGCGGACCAAGCCGCTTCTTGCGCCCACACGATCCCCGTGCCGCGCGGCCCAAGAATCCATTTGTGGGTTCCGGCAACGAAGACATCGATCCCCAGGTCTGCGACCGATGCGTCGACAACGCCAAAGCCGTGAACGCCATCGACAATGATCAACGCGTTCGGAGCTCTCTGGCGAATGGCGGCGGCAATAGACCGAATGGGCAGGCGCAGGCCGCTGGACGAATGGACCCAGGTCAGCCCAACGCACCGGGTCGACGGCGTTAGGGCTCGTTGAATCCGGTCGACGATTTCAGACTCGGTGATCGACGGAAGGTCTTCCAGTCGATCGTAGAGCTTGATCTTGCGGATGGTCGCCCCGGCACGCTTAGCGACAATGCGTATTGTATCATCATGCGCCTGATGCTCATGCGTGGTTGTTAAGATCTCGTCTCCGGATCTCAACGGCACTCCCCAATACGCCAGGGCAAGTCCCATGGTGGTGCTTTGGGTCAGAGTCACATCTTGGAAGCGGCCTCCGATATAGTCGGCGGCGGCCCTTTTTACCCGCTCTGTCAGATTTGGGCCGTTTTCACCCCAACAGCCCGCATGCACCGCATGAACGGGGTCAGCGTCGATCGCCTCCCGATAACGTGCGATCGCCTCCCGGACCTGCCGAGGGTGGGACGCTAGAAAAAAGGACGAGAGATGAACGAGATCGGGTGCGAGATTGAACTCCTTGCGAACCTCATCCCAACTTGGTGGGCTGCTGCGCCTCCTCGAGTCGCGGTAAGGTTCAAGCTCTGCCGAAGCGGCCTTTGGAACGGTAGCAAATGCCGTTGTGGCTGCGATGGCTGATTGGAAAAGGAAGTGACGCCGATTAAGAGAGGGTGCGTCTGCGTGCGTCGGTCTTTGGGATGGGTTCATCATTTGACTGCGGTAAATCCAGGAGGAGCGTGGTTAGGGCTCGCCGTTAGTATCCTTGCTCCGGAAGAACAACTGGGGGAAGTCTGCCGCCGAGAAGCCGAGCGGGATGATCCCATTGGTTTCCTGCTTTGAAGCGACCTGCTTCCAGTGGACCAGATCGCTAGAGGATTCGATTGTGTATGGGCGATCTGGCTCTCCTTTCAAGGTGAGGTTGACAGGCCCGCCTGAGGTGAGTGCCGGAAGCGTGAAAACCGGGCGAACCTGATTCGAAGACAGATACATTCGGGCAAGATTCGTGACAGGAAATCCGCCAATCTTCGAAAAGCTTCCTTGGAGAAGGATGCTGCCGTCAGCACCAGCGTGGATCTTGGCGATGCGGGTCCCCGCCTCCAAAGATAGGTTGAAAGAGAGGTCGATTGAGCCATCCGCATTCAGCGCGGCCAAACCATTGCGAGGTCTTGAAGCAAAATGATCGAAGTGGCCGCCGATTAGAATTCTCCCGTCCGCCAGCGGGGCAACGGCTTCGATAGAATCCTCCTGAACAGTCCCAGAATAGAAGGATGGATCCAAGCTTCCGTCCCGTTGGAGCCGTGCCAGGTTTGCGCGAGGGACGCCATCAACTCTATTAAAAGAGCCGCTGATCAGGACCTTGTCGTCTGGAGCGATCTTCAAGGTCTTTATGGATAAGTTCACAACCGGCGCCTGAAATGAAGAATCAATCGAACCATCGATGTTCAGCCGCGTCATTTTGCCCCCTGACGCGACCACTGCCTTTCCGTCACTTTGCAAGCTCAACAAAAAGAATCCTGGAAGCAACCCGGGGCTGGTTAGCCCCAGGTTGGCGGGCGGATGAAAGCTGTTGTCCTCGGAGCCATCCGAGTTCAAGCGGATGAGGAGGAGTTTGGTGTTCAACGTCTCGTCATCGCGAACGAACGCGCGAAAGAGGATCTTGCCGTCGGGTTGTCGAATGAGGTCTGTGACCGAGGTGGAGTAAGCCAACTCTGGCCGGAATGACAAATCCACGGTGGCGTCCGCGCGCAGGAGGGCGAGGGCAGTCCGCCGGACGCCGTTGATCAAATGGAATGCGCCAGCCACCAGGCTCTCGCCGCCGTCGAGGGGTAAAGCAGACCAAACCTCTCCCTTTTGGCCGAATATTGGAAACGTTTCATCCTGCGTGCCGTCCGCCTTAAGACGGCAGCTCCCCACGATCACCTTCCCTCCGGCCTGTGCGAGCTCGATGGAACTATGGTCGCGTGCGGAGGGAAAGCCCGCCCCGCCCCACAGGTAAGAGGGGTCAACCTCGCCGTCAGGAAGCAGCCTTGCGACTTTAGCCGGGGCAGCCTGACCAGGCGTATAAAAGGATTCCCCGGAAACGACCAGGATCGTGCCGTCCGGCTGAGGAAAGATCGAAGAAGCATAACCGCTGATGGGGGACTGAAACGTCGTGTCGAGCGACCCGTCCGGGAGCAACCGCGCCACTCGCCCGTACTGCAACTCAGCACCCGAACCCGAACCGATCGGATTAATGCCGACAATGATTTTGCCATTGGAGTCTAGGGCCAGCGAACGGACGTTGAAGTATGACCCGGAACCACCACTGATTGTCGCTGGCGGCGGTCGGATTGCGGTGATGATAAGCGGAGGAAACGGCTGATGCTCAAGATCTATCGGAACCAAGCTCTCGTCTAACGAACCGTCCGCGTGAAGTCGGACGACGCCATTGCGGGGCGCGCCGTGGACTTTACTAAAGCGGCCGGACATCAACAGCTTCCCATCGGGTTGTGGTAAGATGAACGAAATCCACGCCGAACCCGCGTATTCTGGTCCCATCTCGAATCCTGGGCCGGGATCGAACCCCTGGTCTACGTCTCCCTTAGAACTGAGTCTCGCGATTCCTTTGCGCGCTGTGGTGCCCACTTCTAAGAAGCCGCCGCTGATCAGAATGGCGTCGTCACTCTGAACGGCGAGGCAACTGATCCTCCCGGCGACAGTGATAGTCCCGAAAGTGGTGTCAATCTCACCCGTCGGCCGTATTTTCAGAAGAGTGCTTGTGAAACTGCTGAAAGGACCGGGTGCACTCTGTTCGATAGCGCAAATGATTGCTGAATCATCCGACTGCCGAGCCAGGAGCAGTTTTCCGAGGTTAGCTTCGCCGAATGGCAATGTGCCGTTGAAAGTGAAGCTGTCATCCAGGGTTCCGTCGGCGTGAAGGCGCACCAGCGCTGGGCGGTTTATGCCGTCGACCATCTGAAAACCGCCCGCGACTAGAATCTTGCCGTCACTCAATTCGACCCCGGCGGACAGTGTCCCGCCACCAGAAGCGACCTGGACGTGGAAATGTGGATCGACCGGGCCAGCGAAGCTCGCGACCGACACGGCAGTCAGAATGCACGCAGCTGTTGTCTGGCAAAACCAGGAGCGTAGGATTGATTTCCGATGCCTGTTCACAGTGTCGTTGCTCGTCAAAACAGTCAGCTCTCTGCCTCTAACTTCTTGCTGCGAGAAACCTCAGTCGCGGGCATTGAAGTGAAGACGTAACTGGTTTCATAGATCCAAACTGCATCCACAGGCACTGCGGCGGTCCCACGCCGCTGCGGTCGGGTTGACCTGCCGCTGAACCCTCAGCCAGGCCGCCGCCAAGTTCATTCGAGCGTCGATTCCAATCGAGAACTGGCTTCATCACTAGAGTGCGAGGTTTCGATCGTAAAACGATCAAGCGACCTAAAAATGATCTTTAATCTGTAAATCAGGTAACAAATCAGAACGCGAAGGTCATTCCGCATGAAAACAACCGCCTATCCAGGCCGTTCTCAGCGCGTGAATGGCGGTGGCCGCACCTGCAGGCGATCTACCAAGAACCACTTGGCCCAACGCGAGTAAAAGTCGTGCGGTTCCTGGGTGATGACCCGCTGCCGGACGGCCGCGATCGCTTCCGGACCCGCCAGCGTCAACTCGCCGGACTCGGTTTGTTTGTAGCCGGCGACTGCTTCCATGAGATCGCAAAACCACGCTGGGACACCCGTCGGCGGCTGGAGGATATCCCAAAGGTGCGGCTGCCCCCCCAGGGTCAGAAGGCGGCGCCCATCCCGACTAAAGCTGAGCCGGCCGAGAGGCCCTTCGTTGAGCAAGGGTTCGCTGATCGGCAAGCCTGTTTCGGCGTCCCAAAGCCGAGCATAGCGATCGATGCAGCCCGTGGCCAGGATTCGGTCGTCAGGCGAAAATGCGGCCTGCCATACGCTCGCGCCGTGACGGAGAAAAGGCGTGACCGGGTCGCCTGTTTGAGCGTCCCAGATTCGAGCGGTGCCGTCGTCCGAGGCGGTCACCACGCGGCGCCCATCATGGCTGAAGTTGGCGAAGAAAACTTGTTTGGTGTGTCGCAACGGCTTGAACAACGGCTGCCCGGTTTGGGCATCCCAAATCCGGGCGGTGTTGTCTGCTGAGGCCGTCACGATGCGCCTCCCATCCGGACTGAAATGGGTGCTCCAAACCAGGCCTCGGTGGCGGAAAGTTGACAAAGCCGGCTTTCCCTCCGGCAAGGTCCAGCAACGGGCAACGCCATCCACCGCTGCGGTGAGCAAACGACGGCCATTCGGATGAAAGTCGAGGTAGACGACTTCGTTGCCGTTGTGCGAAAGGTCCGCCAACTTCTCTCCCGTTCGGGCGTCCCAGACCTGGGCAAAGCCGTCCCCGCTGCCCGCCGCAATAAGGCGTCCATCCGGGGAGAAGCGGGCTAGATTCATGGATCGCCCCACCGGGATTTCGCGTTGCAGCTTGAAGGTGGTCGCGTCCCAAAGCCGCAGCATGTCGCGGTGCCCGACCGTCAGAATCTGTTGATCATCCGGAGAAAACCAGGCCTCACGCATTCCCGCTGGGTGTGGGCTGTCGTTCGGATGCCGAAGCACCGGACCGGTCGGTTGCGCTGTTTCCGCGTCGCAGACCTGGACCCCGTTTTCTTCCAGGCTGAAAAGCAGGTGCCGGCCTGAGTGGCTGAAAGCCGCCGCTCCGCCCCGTTGGATGCGTGGCAAGGCCGGGCTGACGGGGCTCCGCATGCGCACATCCCAAAGGCGGACGGCGCCATCGACCGAACCGGTCAGCAACCGTGTATCATCGCGTGTGAAGCGGGCAGAATGCACGCGACCGTCGTGTTGGATCGGCTCGAGCACGCCTTGAGACGTTTCCAGATCCAAGAGCAGTGAACTCCCGTTGGCTCCAAAAGAGGCGGCCAGGCGGCCGCTATGGCTGAAATGGTAGCCGGCGTGAATCCCGCAATCCATGGGGCTTCCAGCGATTTTCATCGTTGCCACGTCCAAGATACAGGCCGGCGTACCCCAATCCCAAACGAGCAGCTTCTGCCCGCCCGGCAGGAACTCCAGCGGACCGGCGCGGGCCGGTTCGGGAATCGAAAGTTTGGAGGGCTCACCGCCTTTAGCCAGGTCCCAGGCTAACAGTTTCCGCCCGCCGTCGAGCGAGACCAGCAGGCGCTGCCCGTCCGGCGTAAACCGGGGGATGTTCAGCCGCGCCGAAGCATGGAACGGCGGCATCAGCGGCTGGCCTGTCCCTACGTTGCGAAGGTGCAGGGTGTTGTCGTCGCAGATCACCGCCCAACACCCTCGCACGTTTGAGTAATCACTTTGCTTGATATCGGCTGGAAAGGTCAGGGGCGGATCAAGTTTCGCTCCGGTTTCCAGGTTCCAGCGGGAAATCGTGCGATTAGTTTGGACAGCCATGAGCCACTGCCCCGTGCCACCTTCGACACAGAATGCCGTTGGATTAAGCAAGGCCGGGGCTTCAAAGACCAGCGCATTGCTTTTCGTATCATAGACCCGTGCCACCCTGTCGCGACCGTTCACCACCAGGCGCTTCCCCCCGGCGGCATAAACCGCCTGGGCGACACTGACCGGTTGCGTGAGGGCGCGCCGGAACTTGCCGCTGCCGGCGTCCCAAAACCGGACTTTGTCGTCGTCGGACACCGTCACGATTTCGGTCTCGTCGGGTGAAAAAAACGCCGAGAAAACCTTGGTTTCGTGTTGCAGCGGAGGGAGCACGGGCAGGGCAAAACTGCGCTGGCTGAACATCGAAAGCAGGCGGGCGGCGGCGGCCCAATCGTTGGGATTGGACCGCAAGCGGGCGGCGAGCCAGGCCATCGGCGCCGATCGCATCCCTTCCGCCGCGCGCGCCTCCATTTTTTCGGATTCGAGGAAGAGGACGGTTTTGGAGAGCTCGCGGTTGGCTCGATCCGATTCTCGTTTTGCCTGGGTGACCCAAATCAAGGCCGTGGTGATCGCGAGGGCCAGCAAGAGGACCAGGCTCGCCACGATGGGGTTTCGGCGGAGCAGCTTGGAAACTCGGTAAGTGGCGCTAGGCGGCCGGGCGACGATCGGCTCGTTCGCCAGGTAACGCTGCACGTCCATGGCCAAGGCGTTGGCGGTTTGGTAGCGGCGCGCGCGTTCTTTCTCCAGGCACTTCATCACGATCCAGTCCAGATCCGGATCAACCGGCGAAAGAGCCTTGGCTCCCGGGCGCGGGGCGAGTCGAAGGCGTGCGGTCGAGGGGCGCACCGGCTCTTTCTCCCGGATGATTCGGCGCATTTCATCCAGGCCGGCGGTCAACAGTTCGTGATGATCGAAGGGCGGTCTGCCGGCGAGGAGTTCGTACAAGACCACACCGAGCGAATAAATATCGCTGCGTGTGTCAATATCCTCGCTCGTGAGCAGCGCCTGCTCCGGGCTGATATAAGCGGGGGTGCCGAGCACCTGGTGGAACTGAGTGTAAACGGTGTGCTCACCGAGCGGCGTCTGCGTGGCTTTGGCAATCCCAAAGTCGATCACCTTTGGAGCGGCCACGCCGTCCTGAAGGGTAATCAAGACGTTGGACGGCTTGATGTCGCGGTGAATGATCCCCTTCTGATGCGCGTGTTGAATGGCCTGGCAGACTTGCACGAACAACCTCAACCGCTCGCGCAGGCCCACCTCAGCGTCGGCGCAATAATCGGTGATGCGCTGGGCGCGAACCAGTTCCATGACGAAATACGGGCGTCCTTCGTCATTGGAGCCGGCGTCAAAGACCTTGGCGATACAAGGATGGTCCATCAATGCGAGCGTCTGGCGCTCGACCGCAAACCGTGCGACCACCTGGCTGGTGTCCATCCCAGACTTGAGAATTTTGATGGCGACCTGGCGTTTGACCGGATGGCGCTGCTCGGCGAGCCAGACTACACCGAAACCACCTTCGCCGAGTTTTTCTAACAGGGTGTAACGGTCACCCAGCTGAGGAGGAGGCAACTCCGGGTTGGGACGTGAAGGCAGTTGCTCCAGAAACCCCTCGCCGTTGAAATGGGCTGAAAGAAGGTTGAGAACGCGCTTACGAAGCTCAAAGTCACCTCCACAAGAACGATCGAGGAAAGCCAGGCGCTCGCCCACAGACTCAATCCCTGCCCCCTGCTGAAACAGGAATTCCTCAATATTCTCTCGGTTCTCGTTCACAGACAAACGCCGGCGTTCCGCGGTAGGCCCTTTGTGCCTGTCTGGAAGTGCGAAATTCTCCGTTCGGAACGATCAATCCAGCGACAGGTCTTCTTTCAACTCTGTATACAACCAAGCGCGTGCATAAGCCCAATGCCGCCTTACGGTTGGCTCGGAAATCCCCAACGCTTCCGCTATCTCGGCGTGCTCCATTCCAGTGAAATAGCGAAGCTTCACAATCTGCGCTTTCAAGGGATCGACCTTGGCCAGCTTATCGAGGCAATCGTTGATGGCCACCACCGTGTCATCCTGGTCTCCTGTCGCCAGAGTCACGTGAGCCAGATCTACTCTCGACAATTCGCCTCCGTGCCGAACGCACATTCTCTTGCGAGCCCGCTCGACCAGAATCCGCCGCATGGCCTCTGCGGCCGCGGCGAAGAAATGGCCTCGGTTGTTCCAGGCGGGCGGCGCGCTATTTCCCACGAGACGGATCCACGCTTCATGAACCAAGGCGGTCGGCTGAAGCGTTTGGCCGGGCAATTCTTTCGCCAGCTTTGCCGCGGCCAGGCGGCGGAGACTGTCATAGACGAGCGGCAGCAATTCCTCCGCAGCCTTCGGATCGCCGCGTTGGGCGCGGTCGAGAATCTGTGTCGCTTCACTCATTGGTCAGCTAACTCAGCCACAGAGTCGTTTTTGCCCACGTGAAATCGTCCGAGACTGGCAAGGAGGCAATTTCGTGTCGAGCCGAAAGCCGACCGATCCGGCTTCAGGCTCATCTTGATGTCACTTTGAGCCCCACCACCGCCAGCAGCAACAGGCACAGGAATACAATTTGCGCAGGTCGAAGTGGTTGGCCGAAGAGAAGCGGTTGAGCCATGGCTGCGCCCATAACGCCGATACTGACCCAAACAGCATAGGCCGTCCCAATGGGTAACTCCCGCACGGCGATGGCCAGCAAGACGAGACTCCCTGCAATGGCGGATCCAACGAGGAGTGAAGGAAGAGGTTTCGAAAACCCGTCGGTGTATTTCAGCCCGACGGCCCAACATGCTTCCAGCAATCCGGCAGCGATTAACAGTATCCAAGACATAACGATGATTCTCCATCGCGTCGTCTTGTCTTAACCGGGTACGGCGCACCTCGTCCGGATTGTTGTGGCAATATACTGCTTCAAGAAGGGGCGGCAAATGTTAAACGCTGGCATTGTTTGGTTGCCGCCGAAAGTCTACAATACGATTGCGTTGGCAAGCATCCACCTGGAGGCTGCGCCAGAGCAGAAGGCAAAGCTCAGTCCGAATTCCCCTTAACGGACCCGTGTCACCTCCCTAGAAAACAAGCGTCATCTTTTCCCGCGGATCGAAGCTACTTGCGTGCAAGGCGACGAATTGTTCAACACCATCTTGCGCAGACAGGCCTTCGGCTGGTCGGTCAGTGACCGGGGCAATGCGCCCGACCACCTTGGCTCGTTCATAACTCAACCGACCATCGATTTCGACGATACCGCCAATCTTTGTTACCGAGGATCAACCCCATCCAGATCGGGAGCAAAGCTTGGTGGATAGGCCTGGATTGCATTGGGCTGATGGCCAAGGGGTGGCAGAAATTCCCAAATAAGGTCCTTAACGATTGTTTAAGAGCTAGTTGCAGTCCGATCAGCAGTTGCTGATTGCACGAAGAAGGGCGAGCCCCGGACTCAAATCGATGCTTTCCAAGGTAACAGCGCTTGGTCACGCCCGCGGGCATTCGAGGCAAAGCCGGTGCAAGGCCGCTGCAAGGCCGGTCCAACGCCGGTGCAAGGCCGGTCAGTGAGCGGCATTGCAGCGTGATTGCACGAGCGTTGCACCGCGGTTGGTCCGAATCAGGGGCGTCACTCCGCTCCTCGCCCTTTCACTTAACCATTGACGCTCCGGCGCCATGGAAACAATTCCCAAAATCCTTCCTTAACTGCTCGGACAGTGATCGTTCCGATACGATCAGCGATTGCTGATCGGTCGAGGCTTGGCCAGGCTCCGGGCCAAAGGCCATTTCGGTTGTTTGGCTTTGCCCACGTTCCTACGGTGGCATGACACGACGGTTGTCATTCCCTTTTGGAGGTGAATAGCGAGGGAGGCGCGGGAAGCCGTTTTATCGTAAAGCTCCCTCTCTTCAACGGTTCCGAGCCGGGATGACGCGTTCGAAAGTCGGCAACAAAGGCAATCAAGCCAAAATCCACCCATACCGAAGCTCACTTCTTCCCGCCTCCAAACGACACGGCAGCGCTCAAGAGTCTTTCAACCTCGGGCGCTGCCAGAAAATCGCAGGGAAGGGTCGGGTGCTGGATGGCACCTCGCCCGCTATTGCACGCGCATGATGTAAGCCAAAGCGTAGTAAGGCGGTCGCACGTCGAAAGGAGCGCCACCGCCGTAGGCGTCGGTGGTCATCGGGCGCCAAAAGATTGTGTTGTTGTCGTGATCGACGGCACCGGAGCCGGTGATGCCGGTTCTCTGCCCGTTCACCGTTTGGTTATCGACAAAATCCAGTCCGCCTCCAGGAGTCACGCGGCGAGTCCAATCGTCGTTTGGCGAAACCTGTTCCGTATAATAACCGTCCTTATAAGTGTGGGAGTGGAAAGGCACGTTGGCGCCGGTCAACGCGACTTGAGCCGAACCGCCATTGTCACCAGGTTGATATTGAGCTCCAGCACAGACCACAAAGCGGTTGCGCAAGTCCGGCGTCTGATTCCCGTTGACCGCGGTTCCATCGCACAAGGCCCAGCCTGCGGGAATGTTCGTCAGACTGCCCGACCACATGATAATCCCGCCGACGGGAATGGTCCCCGCACCGCTGAAGGAAGTGGCGGTGTCGGCAGTCAGCGCGTGGACGGCAGAGGCGGCCGAGTCAGCTGAAGCAGCGGTCTCGGCGCGAAGTGCGTGCAGCGCCTCGGGTGCGGCCAGCACCTGTTGGCGGGGCGAAATGGGAGGGCTGGTGCCCACTTGAATCTCAAGATAGCGCGTGCCTCCGCCAAAGCCGCTGACCAGGCTGCGGCCCGCGGTGTCATTCGGCCCCAAGATGATATTGAAACGACCGTTGACCAGGTCCGCCTTCGCAACATGGCCATTGCCTGTGCCGCCGTCGGCGAGGAAGGGTCCCCAGGTATTCGTTCCGTCAGTGGCCGCGTCGTAAAGGTTAAAGGTGAGGGGATATTGACCGTCGACCAGGGCCGCGCCGCTGGCGTCGGTCAGACGTCCCTGATAGTTCATCTGTTGGGCTTGGACAGGTGGAGCCCACAAAGCGAGAGCGCCGAAGACCAGAGCCAGCTGGAGACGGAGTTGGAGGAATGTTGTCATAACGGTTGAAGGCAGACTCAGGAGCATTCTATTCATTGGTGTTTGGGAAGTTGGGTCAGGCGAACTCACGGGCAAGCTGGTGCCAGGCGCGCGCTGCTGCTGTGCCGGATAATAAGCTCGATATCTTTGATCTTGTTGATATCGACCGAGCCGGCCAGGAGCGTCAATTCCAGGCGGCTGGTCGCAACGCTGCGTTGATTGAAATCGTTGATCTGGAAGGTGGAACCAAGCAACTCCTCGCCCGTATTGCTTTTGGCGGAAGACCCAGTGTAGGCCATGACAACACTGGCGCTCTGGGTGTCGGTGGAGGTGAACGCGTTGTTGTAGGTCGGAGAGCTGTAAAAGCGGAACGGAGCTGTCAGAAACTCGCCCGGAAGATCTACGCTGCTCGTGACCACTCTCCGATCCGGACAAGGAGGAATGCGGGTGCGAAAGAACATCTGACCGCCATACCTAAGGCCGCCGCCGACGGTCTTGGGAGAGGCGGTGTTGCCGTCTTCGGCGATGATGTTGACCTTCAGATACACAATCTTATCGCGCCACTCGCCCGGGAAGATGCTGTTGGCCGTATAGGCGGGGCCGACAAAGAAGTTTCCGTGCAACCCGGCGAGGCTGGAGGTGTCGATGGAAATCACAATGTTCCCGCTGGCATCCATGCTGCGCGCGAGAATGCGGCGAAACAGTTCCTGTTGAGGTATCACTTCAATCGTCTTGAGATCGACGCGCACGCCGGCGTCAGCCTGCCGTGCAGGAGTCAGGTTGAGCGCATAAGGATTCGGCGTGAGCACATCGTCCCGGAGCGAGATAAAGGTGGTATGGACACTGGGGATATCCTGAACGAGCCGGTCGTCGTTCCAGGCTTTGAGCTGGGTCAGCAAATCGTCCAGTTCGAGCGCGTTCTCCACCTTAAAGACGGAACCGGAATCAAACGAGCGGATGCCTTGGGCGCTGGTTTCCGTCCGGCTGAAGGCTTGTTCCCATTTGTATTCAAGGGCCCGCTGCGCATAAAAGACCCAGCGCTGGGCGTTCCGGAACGCAGCGTCGGCCAAGGTGAGAGCATTCGCCGAACGGACATAATGGATCGGATCCGCATAGTAGGTTCGCCGGACCGCGGTGGTGTCGCCGTCGCGCTGCGCTGTAATCCGCTCCACCTCGTGCAGCAGAGCGGTCTTTTGGGCGAGGGCTTGGTTGAGGGCGAGTTGGTTGTCGGTCACTTCCAATTCGTTGGCGCGCTGTTCACGCTTGAGGGCGCCGATGTTCTGCAGGGCCATGTTTGCCGTCAGGGCATTGTCCTGCTGTTGCTGGACGCTTTCGAAACTGCGCGCTGCGTAATCAATTTTCTTTTGTCGTTCGACTGTAAGGGTCGCGTTCGCCACTTGCGCCGCGGTGTTAAGCGCTCCAGCCGACGCGATCACCGCCGTCGCGGTAATTTTTGAAGCGATATCCAAAGCGCCAATCGCCGCAGTCGTGTCAAAGGCCACTTGTGTGCCGGCGGCCACTCCAGACGTGATCATGATATCTCGGTAAAGGGGCGAGGTGTCGTTGATATACTTTTGTTGAGCGGCATCGAGCGTGCCGTTGAGATTGATGGCGATCTCAACGGCGGCATTGGCGGTTGCGATATCTTCCTGGAGTTGCGAATTTAAAGCAGCCAACGTCGCACTGCGGGTTTTCAAGCTCGCAATCGATTGAGTAACCAAGTCCAACTCGGAGCCGCTGCCGGGCTTGGCCGTTCCAGTAAAGCCCGGGACTTCATCCACCGCATATCCGGTAATCGCGAGGAAGCGGTCCTGATAGGTCCCGTCCACTTTACCCAGGTCCGCCAACACACGGTCCACCGAGGCACGATACGTATTATATTCGGTCGTGGCGGCGGCTAGTTTGTTGAGAGCTTCGCTGAGCGGTTGGTTGTTGCCCTTCAGGAGCCCAAAGAGCACATCGAAGGACTCGTTGTTGAAGCCTCCCGGAAGATTGGCACCTTGGACTAACAGGAGGAAGTTCGGATCAAGCCCAAGCAAATTGGCCGTGCCATTCAGAAAGGCGCGCACGCCGGTTAGGTCCGCAAGGGCGGTCTCGACGCCATTGATCGCGGCGTTCACGCCCGAAGCATCTCCCGGCGGGAAGGCGTTGGGCACGGAGGCGCGGAGCAGGCAGTAGTCCGTTGCCGTGGTGGTTTGGATTTGGCTAACGGCATGGCGTGCCAGGCTCAGGTCGTTCGGGCCTTGGCGCCGCCCACGCAACCGGGCCAACTCGGCATTGTGCTGAACGTATTGCCCCATAATTCGTAACAAGGTGACGTAGTCCTTATATCCGGCGAAGAGAACCAGATTATCGGGTTGGCGAGGGATCGGCGATTCGGTGGCCGGGTCGTAATCGGGAATGACCATGACATTCGTCTCCGTCACGTATTCGGTGGCAGTCGCGTTGCGGTAAGGTTGCTCATG
The DNA here is from genome assembly GCA_044225505.1 of Limisphaerales bacterium. Classification (GTDB taxonomy): domain Bacteria; phylum Verrucomicrobiota; class Verrucomicrobiia; order Limisphaerales; family SIBE01; genus JAXMHN01. The sequence continues at coordinate 16,026 of JBGAIN010000043.1, read as the reverse complement.
GAAAAACGTGTAGAAGCCCATTGGCTTGCCGGGTTGCTCGCGCGAATCGAAGTCTGACGGGTCAACTCCATCCAGGGTGGTGGAGAGCAACTCACCGTATTTGGCGAGCACCCGGGCTTCGATGGCAATGATGTTAGTGTAGACTTTGATTTCGTCATCAATCACGAATGGGCTCGTCACGGTCAGGCCGAGGTGAATAGAGGCGAGCTTCTCCAAACCCTGCTTGGCAAACTGCATCTCGGCCACGGCCAGGTCGTAGTAGCAATCCAGCAGCAGATCGCGCAACCCGGTGTCCAAGGGATTCACGGCCAAGGCATCACGCAGGATGACGATTTGGGCCGCCACCGTGGCCCGCTCTGCGTCGCCAAACCAGTTCGTCATACTTTGAAAATGACTGGTGACGTCCTGGTCGCCGGGCTCAGGGCTGAAGAGCAGCCACTTGTAACGAAAAGCCGCGGCGCTGCTCAGCACTTCTGCTCGCAACGCCCCAGGGCGAGGGTAAAGGACGCTGCGCACACGCGCCACGGTCTCGGCCGCGTAGGTGGTGAACGCGTTGGTGCCCGGAGCGGAGATCCAGGGAGAGAAAGGCTGGCCGAAAGAGACCTCTGTGAGGCGCTCAGCGCCATCGGACGGCGCGGCCGCGACCGGGTTTATCGAGCCCTGAATGGCCAGAATGACGCCGGGGTTGTGCGAACTGAGAGTTGGGCCGGAGAGGTTTTGGAAGTCGGGGCGAACCACGTTGGTGATGGCGGCTCCGGCGGGCGTGGCGGTGACCAGGACTGTGGCGAGAATGAAGGCGAGACGCATACTCATGGCAGCGGAAGAGTCGAGTTATTGACTGACGTTGGGCGACGTCGGAAGATCCTGGACCAGGACAAACACGCCCGTGTTCGTGCATCCCAGATAGCTGATCCCAGGCAAGGCCAGCACCTCGGTGTAACTGCCGATGTATTGGTTCGGCGTGATCTTGTGGAAATTGACCGCGTCGTTGGAGGGAGAGGCTTCCAGCACCAGCGTACGCGTCAGTCCTGTGCCTACGCCAAACAACCCTCCGGAAGACGCCGGCACAGGCGGGGAACTGACTTGGAAATGAATGGGCGAGGCGAACTGAACGGTTCCCGGCCAAACTCCAGCCGGGACAACCCCTTCAGACTGGCTGGACTGGGCATCGAGAGATTCGGAGGCGAGAGTCGGCAGACCGTCCTGGCCCGCACCGGCGGCGAAGATGAACTGAGTGCCAGTCGTGCCATGCAGCAGCTTGCCTCGGAAGTTTCGCTCGGCGTATTTACCTTTGAGAATGCCGTGCCACCAGGCGTCGTTCTCGAGCAGGACGATGGTGTGCCGCGTTTGACCGCCCCGCGCATAAGGATCTGAAGGACTGTTGGTGATCTGCAGGAACACCAGGCGACTGGGACTGACATTGGTATCATCCAGCCAGTTGAGAGATATGGCCGCATTGGTTCCAGCCACGTCCACCGAACCGCTCAGCGCTTGGAAATCCACCGACGCTCTGGCGGTGCTCTCCGGTAGCACCGCATAGTTCAATTTGCCAAAGAACGGTTTATCAAATCGGACGTTGACCAGGTGCGCACCGGGCCCCTCCGTAGCATAGGAGACGGCATCAACAAACTCGGCGCGTGGCAGAGTCGTCAGGATAGGAACGTTTCGGATTCCGTAGGCGTAGGCAATCGCGTCCGGAGCGCTGCCACTATCAGGATCATGCCCACTGAGGATCGCCTCGATGACATGGGTTGCCCAGTCGCTGTTAGGGTCCACCGTCATGTCGGTGAGCTTGATAACGCGGTAAAACTGCACTGCTGCGGCCGGGGGCGTGAGCGCAAGGGCAAAGGTCGTGGGTTGTCCGGCCAGCGACGTAAACGAACTGCCGGTGATCGAGGTCCAGACGGCCGGCGACAATGTCGGCGACGATTGCAGCACGTACTGCGGGGGCGGCGTCACTGGCGGGGGCGGCGTCTCGGTGACGGTGAATTGCAACTGACCAGACGGGAGCTGCTGGACCGCGTTCTCAAGCGTCTGCGCATGGGCCAGCGCAAATACTGCCGAGGTCATTGCGAGTGCGGTCAAGCCCCGAGCGGCGGAGGGAGACAGAAGTTTCCGTAGAGAGTAGAGCTCAATCCAACCGGGTTTACGGTCGAAGAGCTGTCTCCAACTGGTACCAAAGAATGTCATCGTTCTCTCATGCGACAACTCGCCGAAAAAAGTATGAACAAAGAAAGGAAAGGAGGAATTCGACGGCCACTCCGCGGAGTTCCGGCTGCCAACCTGTTTGCGGGCGGGTCTGGAACGGAGCGTCGAACCTTGCAACCTTCAATTAACCCGTAGCGCCGGCTTGGCGTCCGGATCCAGCATTGTCCTAATCCCGAGCAGCGGGTGGCCTTGGTCATCGGTGAACTGAAGGGACGCTTTCCAATCGCTCGCACCGTTGACAATTTTGAAAACGACCCGATTCGGACCGGGCACCAGGCTGAGGTCCGGGACCATGTTCCGCTCCCGACCATAGCCTCGCGAGTAAAGCCATTTGTGAACCTGTTTGCCGTTCAAGTAGACCGCCGCCTCATCGCTGCAGCCCACCAGCATCCGCACGTGGGCCATCTCGGTTTCCGCCCAAACGTAGCAAACGGCGTAAGCCACATTCGGAACCGTCATGCGCCCGAGGATCGACTTGAATGCAAGCACTTCATCCGGAAGGAGCACGTCCCGCCATCGCAATTCGACGTTGCCAAACGCCTGAGCCTCTCCAGCTCGAGGTTGCAGCCGTGCTTCGCCGGGAACTTGCTCGATCGTCAAGGCCTCCTCTCGGCTTTGGCCGGGGGACAATGGAATGGGCGCCAGGATACGCCAGCGCTTGATCACGCCTTCGTCAGCGGCGTTGGCCAACCGGCGGCGCTGCTCTTCGGCCTTGCGTTCTCGCTGCAAGTCAGCCAGGGAATCCTTGGCCTCTCGTTCTTCGTGTTGCCAGGCAACGATCTGCTCCGGCAAGGCGGCGAGCCAGACCCGAGCGGTTTGGTCAGCACTACCAGTTACAACTCGATGGCCGTCGGGAGAGAAAGCCACGCAAAAGATCCGCCCACTGTGTCCTTTGAGAGTCAGGAGATCCCGACCGGTGACGGTTTCCCAAATCTTGGCCGTGTGATCGTGACTGCCCGTGAGGACTCGTTGACCATCCGGAGAAAAGGCGACCGACGCAATCGGTTCGCTGTGCCCTGTCAGTGTGAGCAGTTCCTTCCCCGTGGCGGCGTCCCACACCTTGGCCGTCCGGCCCATGCCGCCCGTGACAATCCGTTGGCCATCCTTGGAGAATTCTGCCGAAAGAAGTCCCTCGCTGTGCCCTGTCAACGCGAGCAATTCTTTGCCAGTATTCGCATCCCAGACGCGGGCTGTCTCCTCCCCGCCGGCCGAGACGATCCGCTGCCCGTCCGGAGAAAAGGCTACGGAAGTGAGGCGAACTGGATGTCCTCGGAAGGTGATCAACTCCCGCCCACTATTCGCGTCCCAGACCCGGGCGGTTTGATCATCGCAACCCGTAACGATCCGCTGGCCATCCGGAGAAAACGCCACCGCTAACAACTCATCCTGATGCCCTTGGAGCGTCCGAAGGAGTCGACCGGTAGATGCTTCCCAGATCTTGGCTGTTTGATCCTTACTGACGGTGACCACCCGTTGGCCGTCGGGGGAGAAGGCCGCCGCCGTAACCCGACCGGTGTGCTCCCTGAAAGTGACCAGTTCCTGTCCAGTCAGGGGATCCCAAATCCTGGCCGTCAGATCGGGGCTGGTTGTGACCAGACGCCTGCCGTCCGGAGAGAAAGCTAATCCCCAGATCTGATTGCTGTGACCCCGAAAAACCAATCCCTGGCCGTCGAGGGAGGCATCCCAGATCTTCGCCGTCCGATCATTGCACGCGGTGAGGATCCTCCGGCTGTCCGGAGAGAAAGCCACCGACCGGATGGGACCACCGTGCCCCCGGAGCGTGCGCAATTCCCGGCCCGTCGCGGCCGCCCACAGCTTGACGAGCTGATCCTCGCTCCCGGTGACGATGTACTGGCTATCGGGTGACATGGCGACCGACCAGACCGGCCCGTTATGGCCTTTGAGCGTGAAGAGTTCATGGCCCGTGGTCGCGTCCCATACCTTAGCAGTCTGATCCTCGCTACTCGTGACAATGCGCTGGTCGTCCGTTGAAAAACTGGCTGACGAAACCGAAGCACTATGCCCATTGAGCGTGAGCAATTCGCGGCCCGTACCCGCATCCCACACCTTGGCCGTCCGATCGCGGCTGCTCGTGACGAGGCGGTGGCCGTCATGGGAGAAATTCACCGAATAAACCGAGCCGGTGTGCCCTCCAAGGGTGAGCAACTCCTGGCCGCTGGCCGCTTCCCGAACGGTCACGGTGGACGCTCCGTTTCGGGTGGCGAGGCGCTGGCCATCCGGAGAAAAAGCTACTCCATAAACTCGGTAAGGGTGCCCCTTTAATAGGAGCACCTCACGACCGCTGGCCAACTCCCAGACCCGGGCGGTTTGGTCGCCAGCGCCGCTGAGGACTCGCTGGCTATCCGGTGAAACGGCGATAGACCAAATTGTGCCTGTGTGCTTCCGGAAAGTGGACCTTGGTCGGCCAGTCGCGCTCTCCCACAAGACAGCCGTAAAATCTTCGCTGCCCGTCACGATGGTCTCGCCATCCGGCGAAAACGCAGCCACATTCACCGTCGCCAGGTGTCCTCGCAACGTCTTTAGGGCCAAGTGGGATTGTTGTTCCCAATAGAACCATTCAAACCCGCGGAATGGAGAATCCTGTGTCTCATCGAGTAATTGCTGCAGGCGACCGAACTCAGGTTGCTCCCACGCTTGCTGCGCCAGGTTCATATTGGCCGCGTAGAGATGGCGCTGCGCGGTCGTCCTTTCCGCGTCGGCGCGCATTCGCTCTTGGGCCTCGGCGGCCTGCGCGGTTTCAGCTCTCTTCTGTGCGGCTTGAGCGGTCAAGCGCTGTTCGATTTCCGCCTGTTGAGCCTTCCGGGTCTTCAAGACCTGCCAGGTACTGACACCGGTCGCCAGCAGGAGAATCAAAGCGACGATAGCCGACGCGCTGAATACCAGCCGATTTCGCCGAAAGGCTTTCCGCAACCTGTAGCCCGGGCTGGGAGGACGAGCAATCACAGGTTCATTGGCCAAGTGCCGTTTCAGATCCGCTGCCAGACCGTTGGCCGTTTCGTAACGCCGGCTCCGGTCCTTTTCGAGGCACTTCATCACGATCCAATCCAGGTCTCCACGAACCAAGTGCACCAGTTTTGGGGGTTCGGTAGAGCGGCGCCGTGCGATCTCCGTCAACTCCTGAACTTCCGAGGTATATAGCCGCGTGCTTGGACGTACCGGCTCTTTCTCCCGAATGGTCCGCCGCGCCGCGTCCAGGCCCGCGGCCGTCAGGGCTGCCGGGTCAAACGGTGTCTTGCCGGTCAGCAACTCGTAAAGCAGCACCCCAAGGCTATAGATGTCGCTGCGCGTATCGATGTCCATTCCACCCAACTCGGCCTGTTCCGGACTCATGTAGGCCGGTGTGCCAATGAAATGGTGCGCCTGCGTATAGATGGTTGCGTCGCCAAGCCGACCCTCGACGGCTTTGACGATGCCAAAATCAATCACCTTCGGAACAGGTATACCGTCCTGCAGGCTGACCAGTATGTTCGACGGCTTAATGTCCCGATGAATGATCCCCTTCTGATGGGCGTGCTGGATGGCTTGGCAGATCTTGATGAACAAATCGAGCCGCTCCAAGGTGGACAAGCGTTGCTGATCGCAAAACTCGGTGATTCGGATGCCGCGCACCAGTTCCATCACGAAATAGGGCCGGCCAGTCTCGGTTGCCCCGGCATCCAGCACCTTGGCGATGTTTGGATGATCCATCATGGCCAGCGCCTGGCGCTCGACCTCAAATCGGGCCACCACGAGTCGGGTGTCCATGCCCGGTTTGATTACTTTTAGTGCCACATGACGGCGCACGGGCTCGCGTTGTTCCGCTACGTAAACAACACCCCAGCCGCCTTCGCCAAGTCGCTCCAAGAGCGCATAACGGCCAATCGTCTGCCCGACGGAGTTATGAGGGTCCGTATTAAACCGTGCAGATCGAGCTCTGATCAGAGCATCGTCCTCGGGAATGGTTAGACGAAGATCGGGGCGCGCATCCGCCGCAAGGAGCGCTTCAATACGACGACGCAAGGCTGCATTTCCTCCGCAAGCCTGGTCCAGCAAAGCAATCCGCTGCGACTCGGAGTTGTCCAACGCGGCGGCAAAAAGAGCCTCTTCGCTCTCGAACACCGTCGTTACAGGCGTCAATGGATCATTCACTTGATCTGACATGCGCGTTTCCCAATGCGAAAGTAGGGCGCCAAGGTATTTGTCGCCGAGGCGAGGAGGGGGAATGGTTCATTTCCGTCTCCTTAACCGGCGGCTACCCGAGTGGGCGGCTGTGGCAATCGGTGCTACGTCAGTTTCGAACTGCCTAGCTCGACCGAAAGCCAGGCACGGGCATAGGCCCACCATTGCTTGGCCACAGGCACAGTAATTCCAAGCACCCCGGCTGTTTCCTCAAAGGTCATGCCGACGAAGTAGCGCAGCTTGACGAGTTCGGCTCGTTGTCGATCCACCGCCGCAAGCTTTTCGAGCGCCTCATTGACCCGTAGCAGCGCATCGTCATCCGCGATCTGCGCCGGAAGCTCAATTTTGTCCAACTCCACTGGCTCGGCTCCTCCTCCTCGCTTGGCCGTCAGCCGTCGGCGAGCGCGCTCCACCAGAATCCGACGCATCGCCTCCCCGGCCGCGCCGAAGAAATGCGCGCGGCTTTGCCAGTGTGGCTGAGCATCCGCGCCCAATCTTAACCACGCTTCATGGACCAGAGCTGTCGGCTGAAGCGTCTGCCCTGGAGGTTCCCCGGCCATCTTCCGGGTAGCCATCTGGCGAAGCTCATTGTAGACGAGCGGCAGCAACTCGTTTGCCGCCGCTTTATCACCCTGTTCGAGCCGGGTCAGAATGAGGGTCAGTTCATTCAAACAGAGCGACGCTATCTGCTTTAGACAGACCCTTACAGTCAAAAAGCGCACACCAATCCGGACGGCGATGCCCTCGGCAGCCACGGTATTAGATCAGGGGTCATTCCCCGGCGCGTGTGGCTTCCCGTTCAGAAAGCAGCGTTATTCTCCAGCGCGGTAAGCCCATCTTGGTTAGCTTGCATGTGCCGACGCAGCCACTGAGCCACGTGATGAGCGACCTCCGTCGGGTTTAGCCAGGTCGTATCAATGACATAACGATCCCACGGCGGCTGGGCGGCGGCCCTGCCAACCCACCGTTCCCATCGCATCGGCGGCCACGCATTCTGAATAATTACCTCCGGACGATGCCGGTGGTCAATCACGTGGTGGCGCATCCAGGTTGCGAAAGCCACGTGGTGGGGGATGAAGTTCGCATCATCGCCCCGTTCACGCAGGCGGGCGGTTTGAGCTTGTTCTTCCGCGTCAAGAAGGCAAACAGCGAGACGATCCAGCTGGTCCGCTGACGGCGCTGCCAGCACCTCTCCTGGCGGGACCGGATCACCGCACAACAGAAAGTGCTTGCCCGCGCGATGAACCTCCAGAGCTCGCTTCACCGCCTGTTCCACCATTCGATGCCGCCATTCAATGCTCCACTTCGGAGTACTTCCTAGCATCCCCAACTCGGCGACTTCGACAACGTCAGCGAATTCGGGTTCGATCAACTTGCGGACGGAGGACTTCCCTACTCCGCTAGCGCCTGTGACGAGAAAAAACATGTTTCAAATCTCCATTTCCGATTCAGGTTGATCCCTCTGGCAGTCCAAGCAAACGCCTACCGCCGCCAGGGCCAGAGTCAACCTGGCTCGTTCCAGGCCGTTATCAAAATGATAGCACGGCCGCCGAGGACTCCTGCAACCGTCTTGGATTCCGCACCCGGCGTGGGTTCGGCTCCCATGCTCATTTCGTCATCAAGAGATTAGCCAGAAACGCCAGGCCGCAGCAGAAAACAAAGACACCCATGAGCAAAGCCCAAAATTCACGACGCACTCGCAATAAGGCCAGCAGCACCCCTGCCACAAAAAGCACAGTCACCGTCAGGCCAATAACCTGCGCCCCCCTGGGTAGCCAAGACTGCGGAAGCCAATCGCTCATCAAGTAGGAGATGACGAGCCCCGGAAGCACCGGCCACAGCTTTGCGTTTTCCCATCCAGCGAAAAGGAGCCACGAGAATGGCGCGTAGACAGCCAACAATCCCAGCCCGAGCACCCAGCGCCTATTTTGCATCCTCGACGACGATGACCTGAACGGTGCGACGCTCGATCCTCAAGTCCAAGCCCAACTGCTCTCGGGCAGCCACCAAAATGGTCTGCGTCTCCGGCATGAATCGCTCATCTTCCGGCTTGGCAAGTTCAAGGCGAAGGAGGCGGAGATCTTCGAGAACTTCCGCGCTTAAGCTTCGAGCTTCCGCCGCTGGCAGTTCGCCACGGTAAGCTGCAACCAGCCGCCGTTGCTCCGCGGACAGGCTATCTTCCTCCGCCCGGTCAGGTCGGACAAGCGCTCGAAATACCTCCAACCCCAGATTTAAAGGCAACAGTTCGCGTCGCGACATCTTCCAGCGAAAGCGAATATCGAAGCGGTCGGTCAGGCCTGTCTCATCCAACACCGGTCGCTTTAGGAACTGTTCAAAATAACTCGTCAACCAGCCGATCGGCGCGCGCCCGAGCTTCACACCTCCGGCTTCTTCTCCCCCACCCCCTCTGGAGCTGGCCGTGGAAGGCACAAGTCCCGGAGCGTTTGTCGAGATCGCCCGGATAACGTAAACCTCCTGTTCCCGAGAAACGCGCCGGATCTCGAGGCCAAATACTGAGCGGAACAACGGAAGGACAGCGGCGTAACGGTCACCCCGCCTGGCATTGGGCGGCAGCTGGACTTTGAAATCATAGAGTTGGGTTGGAAGTGGCACCTGGCAGTCGAGAAGAAGTTCCTTGGAATCAAACAAGTTAACAATGGCCCGCTTGACGGTGCAGTATTGGCCAGTCGCATCGGCGCTCGTTCCGGAACCCTCCCACACGTCGAACCCGTGTCCTTCAGGGAGTGGCCCAGCCGGCTGAACGCTTACCTCGAAAACGGGCTTGATTCGAGACACGCGCTCGGAACCCGGGACTTCAAAATCCATTGCGTCGTTCGGTTTTGGCTGAGGCAAGGAACTTTTCCCTTGGTCGAGCACTTCTTGAATGTGTTTGGCTAAAAGCTGCGCGGGATGCGTCACGGCCACAAGCAGCCCAACCTGATTGATGATCACGGTCGTCGGCAGCCCCTCAATGCCGTAGGACTCAGTTGTTGAAGGACCCAGCCCGTCAAGCCCAACCCATGAAGAAATGGGCTTGCTTCTCAGAAAGGCCGAGACGACCTCCTCACTCTCGTCGGTGACGGCTAGAAATTGAACCGGTTTGCCCTTGAAACTCTCAACCAATTCATTCCAGTGGGGAATCGTCTGCCGACACGGTCCACACCAAGTTGCCCAGAAGTCGACAACGACGACTTTGCCCGTCAGCGCCGTCCAACTGACTCCTGCGTCCGGAGGCGCTTGGAGCAATTTGCGCAGGCGCAATGGCGGAGCACTCTTCGCTAACTCCAACTCGGCACGCACAGACTCGGCAAGGCCAAGACCCAGGACGGCTAGCGCCAATAGCAGCCTCGATATCCACAATCTCAGGCTCACAATTGAACCGCTATTCTCAACCAACGGATTGTTCATCACACAAGTCGGCGACGCTTCAAAAAGTGCTATCAAAAGCTCCGAAATGATCAAACAAACGGCCGCCCCCTGAGGACCGGACGATCATTCAGTAAATCCGCCGTCCATATTGGGTTCAAGCCTGCGTAATTCCACCGGAATGAACTCATGGCTATGAAAGAACTGCGTTCGGCGCGGGTCGCCTGCCAGCAGCCAATAAAGCCCTCGTGAGACGTGCGACTCCAGGACGTCCGCCACGCGCCAACGTAGCGATGGAGGACACTCCGCGAACACCGCAAATCGCCACGGTAACGCGTTAGTCGGCGGTTTGTTGGTCACGGAGATACACTGGCGCGCTTGCAGCGATACGGAATACCATCCGGGCTGCCATCTCCATTCGAGATTGGTGCTTGTCCTGGTTCGATTGGTTGCAAGCTGCTGCAGGCCGACAACGCGGCATCTAACCGGAAACTTACTGACATTCGAAATGGCGAACCCGGTTAGAATGCTCCCATCAGAGTCGTTCTGCGCACCGAGTTCCGCAACGGCGACGTATCGCGGAGCAGAGGATGTGGCTCCTTCCGGCCCAACGAGAAAGAGCGCCGCACTTCCTAGCGGGATAAGCGCCACGAGGAGCAAATAACGGTGCCGTGATAAAATTCGCATCACCAACTTAGACCCGACCGGGCAACGAGAGTTATGGATCACTCAAGAAGCAAAACTCTGTCCGGATCAAGAAAGCAGAGTGCGTGGCCCATCTGTTCACCGGGTCGCTCCAGTCCGCGTCCGCCGTTCGATCTCATGGTCCAGCCACTGGGTCCGCCGGGTCACCCAATTCTTCATCTGCGCGACGTCCTGCTGAAGAGTCAACCGATCAGGGTAATAGCTTTCGGCGTCGCGCCAGCGGGCCGCGTTACGCTCGGCAGCGACGGCAACCTCCGCCACATTGAGGTCAATTAGGCGGTTAATATGTTGCACTGAAAACACGCTGCCGCGCAGCTCCCTCCATCGGGTGCCAAACTCTTGGGCATAGCCCGGATTGCGCAACAGCTTTTCAAATAGGTGGTTTGACAGCCATGCCGTAGCCGAGAAAGGGCTCCCTTCCCAGCTTCGCCCGAACGTCGCATCATAGTCCCACGGAACAAAGAAGAATCGTGGCAGCGGCGCGTTTGTGACCGGGGCGTCACGTGCCAGGATGAGATTCTTATCGAAGCCGTCCATGTTACTCGTGAGTAGAATGAGCAAGTGAAAATCGATTGTGTTCTGCAAGTCGAGACGAGTGGAGATGCCCTTGGCCGAGTCAAAAAGATCTGTCTGGCGTCGGCTGCTGCCGACGCGATTCAATTCATCCAAAGGCGTCCAGTACTCTTTTAGCAACGGGTCGGGTTCGCGCTGTTCATATCCGTCATGAACAACCTCGTCAAAGTTCGCGACATGGTCGAGCGCCTTATAAATGCAGGCGTGGCGGGTGGCGTTGCTATCGTAGGGATGCAACCCCAACATGGCCCGATCGACACGTTCCATCAATAAGTAGGCACCCTCGTAGCGGCCATTGACAAATACTTCCACGAAGCGGCTTTCCGCGGCAAAGCGTGGCGAATTGGTCCTCGAGAGCGCCCGGAACAGATCGTAGGAGAGCTTGTGGCGCATCAGCGATCGGTCGACGAACGCTGCATTGAGGACCCAATGCGCATTCGCACGCGACCCAATCCATCGCACGGGCGTCCCCAGTGAAATCGCATAGGACTTCTTGGGATACATCTGAGAACTTGCTCCATGGATGCGGACCAATCCGGTCAGCGAATGCACCGGTTTTGCGCCTTTCGGCCACATTATTTGCACCGCGCACCCCACTTTGGTCTCGGACGCAATCGGCTCTTTGGCATCGAGCCAAATCAACGGCAGATTCGAAACGAAGCCAGCGGGTGGCCGTGGCTTGATTTCCGCCGCGGTTCCCAAGGAAATCGTCGCGAGCAACAGTAAAATCCAGGTCATGAGTCCTCGAGAGTCATCGACGCTAGCCGCCAGCGTCACCTTGCCGGACGGCACCGATGGGTGACACGTTGAGCGTGCGCCGCGGATTATCACAAACGATCGTATTCTCGTATCCTATCTCATTGCCCCCGGCGGGATATACTTATTTTGGAGCACGTCGGGCGGCGACAGCGAACGCCCCCGTTTGAGATGCCGCCGCGGACATAATTCTACGTCATGGTCTAGGTTTGTCGGCAAGGCGGCCGCGGCTGCCGACTTT
>JBGAIN010000043.1:0-3945 GCA_044225505.1 Limisphaerales bacterium | reverse complement strand
GCCGACTTTGGCCGTGTCGTTTTTCCCCTCGATGCCGGCCTGATCCGAAGGATCAGTCGCAGATGTCTCTGGCATTCTGCTAGTTACATACTCCCAAGCGTGCGCTTAGGGTCTCTTCGTCAAGCGCGCCAAATGCGAAGTGCAGCGGCATTGGACTCCCCTGCCCCGATTCGATAAGATCTTCCCCAGACCGCACGTTCACCGGATTGTCACATGAATTTATCAAGCCATGTCTGTTCTTGTTCCGAAACGTCGCCAGACTAGGCAAAGGTTATGCGACAGACGAACGAGCCAGATCGGTTGGAAGTCCCTGAGCCGAACGCGGAAATCGTGCGCACGCTGGGGTTGGACAAGCCAGGCCGCCGCGCCGGGCGGGGCCGGCCATTTCTCGTGGCCGGATGCATTCTCGCAGCGGTGGCAGCAGGGTGGGCATATCGCCATTTCCTCGGGCATTCGCGCACTCCAAAGTTCCAAATCGCCCAGGCTAAGCGCGGTGATCTGACTGTTGTCGTCACCGCGACGGGCACCTTGCAGCCCCTGAACACAGTGGAAGTCGGCGCGGAAATTTCAGGGCTCGTGCAGAAAGTGAGTGCGGACTTTAACTCCCGAGTGAAGAAGGGGGATACGTTGGCTGAAATAGACACACGGCAACTTCGGGCTCAGGTGCAGCGTTCCTCGGCGGCGTCGGAGGCAGCTGAAGCCGGTCTCAAACAAGCCGAGGCCACCTTACTGGAAGCCAGGCAGAACGCGCGGCGCGCCGAGCAGTTAGCCAGTTCCAAGCTGATTTCCGACCAGGATCTGGAAGCCGCCCGCGCCACCCTAGCACGGGGCGAGGCCAATGTTGCCAGCGCTAAGGCGCAAGTGACCGTTTCGCGGGCTTCGTTAAACGCCGATCAAACCAGCCTCGAGAAGACGGTCATTCGCTCTCCCATCGACGGCATCGTCCTGGCGCGCAAGGTGGAACCGGGCCAGACAGTGGCGGCGGCATTTCAAACGCCGATTCTCTTCAAGATGGCGGAGAACCTGGACCGCATGAAACTGATCGTCAACATCGATGAAGCGGACGTCGGATCCGTCCGGGAAACCCAAGCCGCCAGTTTCAGAGTGGACGCTTATCCAGATCGGCAGTTCGCTGCTCAAGTCACTTCGCTGCGGAACGAGCCGCTGACCGTCCAAGGCGTGGTCAGTTACGAGGCCGTCTTGATTGTCGATAACGCCGAAGCCTTGCTTCGCCCTGGGATGACGGCCACCGCCACCATTCGCACGGACACGCGGACTAACGTGCTCCTCGTCCCCAATGCCGCGCTTCGTTTCGTTCCACCAGGCGCCACGCCCCCCGCGCCGACCGAAGCCGAGCTATCAGGTCGCGAGGCTCCCGCTAGCTATGCCTGGACCTTGCGCGCCAACACACCGGCCGCGCTCCGAGTCAACAAAGGCCTGAGCGACGGTCGTTCCACCGAAGTTTTGTCCGGAGAGGTGCAAGCGGGAACCGAGGTGCTCGTCGACCTTTTCACTGCCAAGAAATGAGTGCCGAAGCCCCATCCCGGCAGGCCGCGCACGGCCCAGCTCTCGTGGAGCTCACGAGCGTCACAAAGATTTATGGCAAGGGTGAAGCCGAGGTAAAAGCCCTCGCTGGAATCAACCTCAGGATCTTTCGCGGAGAATTCGTGGCCGTCATGGGCGCCAGCGGCTCCGGAAAGTCCACGTGTATGAACCTGTTGGGTTGCTTGGACACGCCCACCGCCGGGAGCTATCGTTTTCGAGGCATTGAAGTGCGAGATCTTTCTCGAGATCAACGGGCTCTACTGCGCCGTCACTACCTTGGCTTCATCTTTCAAGGTTTCAATCTATTGGCCCGGACAACGGCGCTAGAAAACCTCGAATTGCCGATGATCTACCGTGGAGTCAAGCCGGCGGAACGCCATGCCCAAGCCCGCGCGGCTTTGAAAGCCGTCGGCCTGGCCGACCGCGAGACCCACACACCGGGCGAACTCTCCGGGGGACAGCAGCAACGCATCGCCATTGCCAGAGCCATCGTGACAAACCCGGATCTGATCCTCGCAGACGAACCCACCGGCAACCTCGACTCCGCTCGCAGCGTGGAGATCATGGAACTCCTGGTCCGGCTGAATCGAGAGCGTGGTATGACCATTGTCATGGTGACCCACGAACCCGATATGGCCGCTTTCGCGCAGCGGATCGTCCACTTTCGGGATGGGTTAATTGCCTCCGATGAGGCCTCAACACGATGACGCTGTTTACCACCATTTTTCTGGCACTGAGGGAGGTCCATCGGCACCTGCTGCGCTCCATGTTAACGACTCTTGGAATCATGATCGGCGTCGGCGCCGTCATCTTGATGGTCACGTTGGGGCGAGGCGCACAGCAATCCATCACCGCCCAGATCTCCAGCTTGGGACGCAACTTGCTGATTCTTTTTCCCGAAAGTGCCGCCCGCGGTGGCGGTCCGAAGCCGACCGCTCCTTTCAAAGAAGAGGATATTGCGGCCATCGTGCGTGAGATCCCGGACGCCATTGTCGCGCCTCAGGCCAACCGTTCCTTACTGGTGATCTATGGCAATGAAAATCGCCCCACGACCGTTACCGGCGTGGACAACAATTTTTTTGAAGCTCGGGACTGGAAGCTGGCAGCTGGGCGCACGTTTTCCGACGCTGAATTACGCTCCGGGAAGATGGTGTGCATCATCGGCGCAACCACTCAGAAAGAGCTGTTCCATCTCCAGAACCCGCTGGGAGCGACCTTGCGCATTGGAAAAACCTCCTGTGAAGTGGTTGGCGTTCTCGAAGCGAAAGGAGCTAGCTTTGGCAATGATCAGGATGAGGTGGTGCTAGTTCCGCTGCGTGGTTTCCAGCGGCGGATCGCTGGCAATCGGGACATCAGCTTCGCCTTCATTTCCGCCAAGGCGTCGGATCTCACCGCAAAAGTTCAGCGCGACGTCACCAGTTTAATGCACGAGCGGCGGCATGTGGCGCCGGGAAGTCCAGACGATTTCAAGGTGCAAGACATGAAGGAGGTGACCAAGACGGTGGGACAGGTGACGGGAATGCTCACCGCTTTTCTCAGCGCGATTGCTGCCGTCAGCCTCCTGGTCGGAGGCATCGGAATCATGAATATCATGCTCGTCTCTGTCAAAGAGCGGACCCGGGAGATTGGCATCCGCATGTCCATCGGCGCCATGGAAAAAGAAGTGCTGCGGCAGTTCCTGATTGAGGCGATCACGCTCGCGGTGCTTGGCGGGGGCGTCGGCATTGTCGGCGGTCTCGCCAGTTCGGCGCTGGCCTGTCACTTCCTGAACCTCCCGTTCGTCCTGGACTTCACCACCGTTCTCCTGGCCTTTGGCTTCTCCGGCGGAGTGGGCGTCGTCTTTGGATACTTTCCCGCCCGTCAGGCAGCCCGCTTGGACCCAATTGAGGCGCTGCGCTACGAGTGACCGACCTGGCGGAAGGCCCTACGAGACAATTTGTCAGCACGAAGCATCTCTATCTCCTCAATCAGTTGCGTTATGAATGACGGATTTCCCGGTGCCATGATGCTGAATACCAGCGGCCGATCGATCGCGGACCCACTGCAATTTCGATAGAATTTACACCATTACTATCCCTTGCCCACGAGACCCGAGTAGATCATACCTTCCGAGTTTACGGCCCGGACCAGAAAGCCCTTTGCCGATGAACTGCATTCGATAAAACACCGGGGTGGCATCCGGCAAATACCAGCCCAGGTTGTGCGCTTTTTCACTGAGCCCCAGATCAACTCCGTCGACAGCTTGCCTCCGCTTCCCAGGTTGTTCATACCCGGTTCTCTATTCCACACATCAGAGAAACGAAGCCCGGGCGTCCTGTTACTGGCCAGCCGATCTGCGGCCGCCACGGCGCCTGTCAGACTTGGATGCGCCCCAATCGGAATTCCACTCGCCGCTTGGAG
>JBGAIN010000297.1:0-5561 GCA_044225505.1 Limisphaerales bacterium | reverse complement strand
GTGCCGAGGTCGGTCACGCTGCCTTCGGGGGTTTGAATTCGAAAACCCCGGGCCTGCGCGGGAATATCCGCAACGATCCGACCGCGCCGGCACGAAGCCTCATTTCGAGATATGAGTTCAAATTCAGCCGGTCCCTCGATGACCACTCGCGCGCCGCTGTAAAAGACCACTTGTGCCAAACCCGATTCCAATCGCAGCCAGCCCGGTTCCAAAGGAGTGCTCAAGCGCGCTGGTTCGCGAGCGTTCCACCGTGCGTCCACCGTTCCGTTCAGCAGCGCGACTGCTTTGCTCGTGGTCGCGATCCGCTTTTCGGCCGTCAATCGGAGGCGCATGCTCCAGATTCCCGCAGCAAGAAGAGCCGCGCAGGCTGCCAGACTCAAAAACCACGGGATTTTGCGGCGTTGCCTTCGCACGGAAGACACCATGGTCAGCACCTTCCCTTCGGGCGGTGCCGAAGCCATAGTGAAGAGATCTGGATCAGAGGCTAAGCGCGAATGAAGTTGGACCCGCAGAACGTACTCATCTCGCGCCGCGGGGTTTCTACGGAGAATTTCATTCAGAGCTCGTGCTTGCTCATTGGAGGGGAGCCCGTGACAAACGTCCGCCACGGCATCGTCGAATTCGCGCGAAGGAAACACGATTTTCATGTGACTCCCTCCGGCCTCGACGCACTCTCCACGCAGAGCTGAAGCGCTTGCCGAATTCGTTGCAGAGCTTTGTAAGTGGCAGCGACCGTCCGGCCGGAGTGTTCGGCCAGTTCCTCAATACCGGTGCGGTGATAATAATAGCCTTCGACCAATGAGCGTTGCTCTTCAGGCAATTTAACCAGGCACTGTTCAAGATTTTTCAGCCTGCATTCAAGGTCCGGACGTAATTGCTCTCGCCGTTGGGCCAGTTCCTCGGCCAGTCCTCCTTCAAGCAAAGCCTGCCATCGTTGCCGCCGCTCAATCCACTGCCGGGCTTTGTTCAAGGCAAAACGGCAAGCCCAAGGCGTGAAAGGCTGGGTTTGATCGTAGGCATCGAACTTCTCCCAAAGCGCAACAGCCGTCTGCTGCACAATGTCCTCGGCGTCTGACACGTTCGGTACCAGGACCGCGACATAACGAAAAATCTCCCGCTCACTGCGCAGAAACAGCGAAAGAAAACGCTGCTGCGAAGCGCTTTGATCCTCAAACGGGCGCATCGAATCAGGTGACATTTATGGGATTCTATCAATACTTCCGGCCCCGGCGCCAAATTGGACAAAGTTTTTTCAAGCTGAGGTGAGACAGACAGAACTGATCCAATTCCCCGAGCGCCGCGGACGAACGAAAGTCCTGGATAAACTCACGAAGAAACCGCTCTTCACGGCCGCCACCGAACTTGCGCGCGAACTTGGTTTTATGGCGCCATGCACCCGCCCCGTTCGAGATTGGCGTTCACTTTGATCGAGCTCCTGGTTGTCATTGCGATCATTGCGATTCTCGCCGGAATGCTCCTGCCGGCCCTGAGCAAGGCCAAGACCTCCGCGCTCGCTGCCAAGTGCCGCAATAATCTCCGTCAAATCAGCCTCGCCACCGCGCTCTACACCGCGGATTATCATGCCTATCCCAATGGCTGGTGGTGGGAGCCAGGCACGACCGCGGGCTTTTGGGTGGACCAACTCCGGCCGTACACGCTCAATTATTGGACCAACGAGCTTTACCGTTGTCCGGGGTTAGGTATCCAGCGTGCGACCAATTTCGGCATGGCCGGCCAGTTTGAGGCGAACGGCGGGGTGTTTTATCCGCTGGCCCGCGATTACGATATTAATGATGCCGGTGTGGGGGGAGGCGGACTTGGCGGAAGCGCTTTTATCGGATCGGACGGACAATGGCGACCGAACAAGCATGTCCGTGAAGAGGAAATTATCTCGCCTTCGCAGATGCTCAGTTACGGGGACACGGTCCTGTCGGGCGACGGTACGATCTCGCTCTTTTCGCCTCGGGCGTATTATCACAATGTGACATCCTCGCGCGGGCAGGAGCAGCAAGCCGCCCAGAAAAAACGGCATGGATCAAAGTTCAACGCCGCATTCGCCGACGGACATACCGCTATGTTCACGACTGATCAATTGTTCGGTCTGAAGGATGAGGTCATGCGAATGTGGAACAGAGATAACCAACCGCACAGCGAGGCATGGGCGGCGTTCCGATAATCGTGCAATCAGGTCACTGGCGGCGGGAAGCTGCTTCCGCTTGAGCGAGCCCTTGACGCGCGATTCGGTCACGAGGATTTATCGCAAGAGCAGCTCGAAAACGGTTGGCGGCTTCCTGGTAATCCTTTCGACCGAGGAAGATCAGGCCAAGTGTTCCGTGGGCCTGCCAGTTTTTCGGATCACACCGCAGAGCTGTGTAAAACTTTGATTCTGCTTCCTCAATTCGGTTCAATTCCCGAAGAGCGAAGCCCGCCCAATAATGCGGTTCGGACTCGTTCGGAGCAATGGCCTCCGCCCGCTCGATTTCAGGAAGTGCGGCCTGGGGGTCGTCCCGAGTCAGCAGAGCGTTGGCGATTTGCAGATAAGCCCGCCAATCGCGAGGGTCGACTCGCACGCGATAGCGGTTGTAGGCAATACTGTCGCGAATGACCAGGGGCGACTCGGCTTTCGCCATGGCGTCATACTCAGCCTGATTGTTGATCGCCAGCAGCAGCCAGAGTTCGGCCATTTCGTCGGAGGTGTTAGGCCCGTAATTCACCGGAAAAGAATTCGGATTCGCGTAGGTGAATTCCACAGCGAGGCGGCTGCCGGATGGAATCGGTATCTCGGGCTGCAAGTTATAGTCGGTTTGCCATTGAAAATCCCAGCGCGGGATATCCAGGAGTGTGCGGGTCTGTGCGCCTGGCTCTGTCAGTGTCACGCGCACGGTCCTGGCGAGAAGGTGCGCATGCGGCAGCAGAGATACCACCGTGGTGGCAATTGGAACGACAAACTCCTCCCGAACTGTGTAGTTGGTGGCGTGCGCCGGAACTTCAAAAGTGAAGCTGGTCAGTCGAACTTTGTATCCGCGCCGAGTCGGCGGCTGGTCCGTGAAATAGAAAGCGACCGAGGGCGCGATATCCGCGGAGATTGAAGTCGCGGGAAGATGCAATTGCAGGATCAGATCTGTCCCTGGAACAAGTTGCCAGGCCATTCCTTTCGGCACCTCCGATGCGTGACGACCAGGCTGCCAACTGAGAAATTGCGAGTCCGAGCTGAAAGCGCCGGTGGGAAGGTGCACCCCGGGGAATCCGACATCACCGTTCTCGGCGGCCATTTGCCGACATCGTCCGCTGCGATCGAATCGAAGGAAGGCGTGGTGCACGAGGCCGGCTCCTCCGGGAGAGAATTCGACGGCGCGCACGAAGCGCGGACGATCCAATTTAACGGGCAGAACGACGTTGTAATAGGTGTCGTTCGTCGACGGTTTCAGTTTGTAAGGAATCTTTGTCGAAACGAGCAAGTCCGGCTGGCCCAACTGCCACCTTTCAGTAAAAACTGGCAGGGGCGGGAGAAACTTTGGATCTCCCTCTGCCTTACCATTGGCCGCCCACTGCGCGATTGTTTGAATTTCATTCGTCGTCAACAAACGCGCATTCGCGAACGGACCGCACATTGGATCGGCCTGCCAGGGCGGCATGCGTCGCGAGACAACGACGGAGGCGATCTTGTCCGCACGATCTGCCGCGTCGCGATAGGTCTGCAACGCGAAAGGGGCCGCTCGACCAGCTCGATGACAAGGAACACAGCTCCGAAAAACAATGGGGGCAACGTGTTCTGTGAAGGTGATATGGGTGGCCGCCGACGGGTTTGGAACAGAGGTGGCTCCTCGCAACTGTCCGGTGAGTTCTGTCTGGAGCAAGGCTGTCAGGGCGAGGGATGCGGCAATAAACTTCAAACTCATGGTCGGCGATTCAGCAAGAGTGTAACATTTCCACCGTATTCGCCAACAACGAGATCTGGCTTTCCGTCACCGTCAAAATCTTTCGACAAAACCGAGCGTTGTTCGCCCAAAAGCCGGCATCCCGCATCGCCTGTCGATATTGCGTCAAAGGTGGAGCCTCCGCGGCCCAGAAGAAAAACTCCTTCACTCGCGTCATCGCGGCCGGCGTTGAAGTTATATCCGAAGAAACCTTGGGCGCAGTAAACGTCAAGGTGCCCATCGCCATCAAAATCTGCGGCCTGCAAGGCGAAGATTGGCCCGGTTTGCGCGAGGTCTGGTAATGCGAACGCCTCAAAATAACTGCCACGATTAAACAGGACCAGCGAAGCGAGCCAGCGACACTCGAGTCGTTGCATGGCTGAGAGTTGGCCGCCCAGGATGGTGGCGGCATCGGCGTTCGCGAAGCCACGGTAGGTTCGAAATGATTCACTTATCCACGGTAAGTGACGCGACAGATCGTTTAATGCGAGAATGGGCAACTCGCGTCCATCAGCGGATCGATAACATTGAAAACAGGTCCGTGCGCTTCCGGTCAATATCGCGTGATACAGAGAGAGGGGGCGTATCGAAACTTCCGGAGAGGACGCGGGGCCGGTGTAGAGTGCAAAAGGTGAGTTCAATCCCCAGTTTCCGAGGACAAGATCTTTCCGCCCATCGCCGTCCAGATCTTCGGCCGCGACGCTTTGCCATAACCCGCTCAACTCTCCGAGTTTTCGAACGGAATTTGTTTGGAAATGGACCGGCGGATCCCACGCGTTGAGTTCGCCGTTATCAACATCAAAAATGCGCGGTGGTCCCCACTCACTGACTGTAATCAAATCAGGACCGGCGGAATCACCAAGGCGGGCGAAGATCGCTCCCGTCACCAAACCCAAGTTTGTAGTGATCGCTGATTGAAAAGTGCCGTCCTTCCACCGCATCAATGCACTGGGACTACTATTCGGGTAATCGCCGAGCATCGAGCCGCCTCCGACAAACAGGTTCGTCACCGCCGCGGTGCTAACAGCCAGGCATGATATCGCAGGAACAGGTGCCAGAATAACTCGTTCGACGCCCGTCTTCCGCTCGAGCGAAACGAGCCTGGAATTGGTTCGGGTCGTCCCCTGCCACGCATCGGTGGCCGTGATGAGGTCCTCGCCCCATGGAATCATGGCAGTAACGGAGCGAACATTCCCCAGCTCCCGAGGTTGCAGGAACAACTTCTGTGAACTGGTCCGTAACCGGGTTTGCCGCTGACCGATCCAGAGTTGCAACTCAGAGCTTTTGTTACCGGACAGGGCGAGACTTGGGGAGCGGATGGACTGCAATCGCGGAAGCGAAGGTTCCACAACGAAATCAACGGGCTGGTTAGGCTTGCCTGCTTGTTCCACTACTCGCGGCTCGAACCGCAACCGTTTGGCCGGCACTGGCGGCTCAAGATGACCTTTTGTGAAGCCGCTGGGCTCGTGAATTTGGTAGAGTCTATTCGGCAGAAGATTCGTTTCGGTTGTTATCTGTCCGGAAGGCCAGCGAATCTTCAGCACCCCAGGCGAATCGCCAGAAGCAAACGTTTTTCCCGGGTCGTCCGAGGATAGGTAATGGCCTCCAGCCGTAAGCTGGGCCAGTTGCGGCAGGCCGTTAGTG
>JBGAIN010000296.1:0-5560 GCA_044225505.1 Limisphaerales bacterium | reverse complement strand
CCGGTCGCCAGCTTCCCGTCCGGAATAAATATAATAGCGGCCCGTCGCGTCAATGCTATCCGACCACTCAAACTTGAATCGCGGCGCCACCAATCGCATTGTCCCACCCGGTCGCTCAAGCTTAATCATATACGATTCATTCGCCTTCCATTTCTCGTTTGTGTCCGTTAGGTAAAAGTCGTACTCCCGCCCGTTCCAGCTCGTGAAAATTCTGGCCTTGGCTGGGTCGGCCGACAGATTTGAATGCTGGAAAAACTCTTCAATTACCTCTCGCTTTAGAAGCAGAAGACTCCGCCGCGAGGGCACCTCAAAAGCCATGAAATCCGAGCTCGGTTCAAACGTCACTAATGTGTTGGTGCTCCACCAACCGCACGGCCAACCGATCCCAGGAAGTGGCTTCAAGCTGGGCTCCTGCAAATCAAAACAGTAGAAAGCATTGGTCAACCCTCCGACAATCCCCGTCACGCCATACCGGAGATCCGGCGACGGTAGGTAAGTCATGGTCGGGTATTGCGGCAACACACCCAACTTCACTGCCCTGTTCTGCTGCAAATCGATCAACCAGGACGTCTGGGGCTCCGTCAGGAAACCCACCCCCTGCACGCCCGGCGTAAACCACCGACGGATCGTGCTCCGAAACATCTCGGTCAAGCTTGGAAACGGCCCACCCTGTTGTTGGCACAAAACTCGTGAATGGATTCCGTCCTGGAAAAGAGGCCAGCCATTGTCAAACCGACCGACAAACTTTCGCGCTTCCAAATCGTAGAGAAATGTCCCACCTCCCTGACTCGCTGCCGTCACCGTCATTTTTCCGCCTGCAAACGGCAGAGGACTAAGGAAATCATAGGTGACGTGATTCGTTCCCGGAGGAAGCCCACTTGGCTGCGCCGCCATGAACGTGGGCGCGTGGGACTGGCGAGATTTTACAAGAACCAGGCCGAGAACGAGAATTGCCGCTCCCACCAAGGCTATGGTACGTCTTTTAGAAGATGTCATCGGGGTGAGCTGGGCGGATACATACGGTCGTACAGGATGTTAATAACACAGGCGCTCACCAAAAGCAGATTCTTTTCTGACATATGCAGCAATCCGTGAACACTCACAAAGCGGCGTTCCCAGGTGTCACGTAAGTGTCGTTAGCCCGTAGGCAATATCGATATTGAACGGCTGCCTCTCAACCGGCGGTTGAACTGCGACTCATCCGCTAAGAAGGAGTCGATGCGCCTCGTTCGCAGCCGTCTTCATGACTTTGCCAACGGGCGAGAACACCGTTGCCGTGTGGTGGAAAGTCCACGCAAGAAACTCCTGATCGCGGCAACAAAAGGCTGATTATTAATCCCCACTGCTTGGGGATATGCACCCAACGCATTGAGATCCATGCAGAGTTGATTCGAGAAAGTCTCCTGAAACGGGTCGGTGTTCGGTCAGCGAAGCTCTCCGCCGTCAGATCATCGACGACCCCAGAATCGGCAAACTCCCAGCGATGAGAGGCTGGAGAAGTGAAAACAACTTGCGCCGTTGCGTGATCTTCACGCATCGGATGGGTGGGGACGACGCTCGTATCCTACCGCTCTCCCCGGAGACATCTAATCACGTAAGAGCGCGTCATCCCCCCCTTAACGAAAGACCAGCGCCACCGGTTCACAAGGCAATTCGTCACTGTCCCCATGAATGAACAGCCGGCGTCCGACTTCATACGGCCAGGATGTCGTCGCTTTCTGTCCGTCGCAATCGGCACAGGTGGACCGGTACCTGGTCAAGTACCCCACGCTGTGCGGCAGGACTTTCACGAGAAGCATGGGGCCACCGCACGTGGAGCATTTCAATGCGCATGCACTCATCGCCTCGATTTGAGGCAAACATCATTCCAAAGCGTCGACCGACGGGTGTGCGTTTGACTGCACGCCGATGTTCGCAATCACCAACCGCTTGTTGCCCCATCCGCGAGACGCATCACTCCACATGGTGCTGCTACTCTCCCGCGCCAGCAACTATACCGCTCAGGGACCTGGCTTGGCCTGGTTCTCGTCTTTCAGATCTCGCTTGAGCATTTGCTCAAACACGACTCGGCCTTTCTCCCCCAGGGTGCTTACCGCGACGCTCTCCATCTCCGTTTTCACTCGCTGCATGACCTTGGCCCGTTCCGCTTCAGGCATTTTCCCTGGATCGCCCAACTCCCGATCCAGTTGTGCTCCGCGTTCGCGCACAGCTGCATGCAAACGATGCGCCTCCTCATCGTTCAGATCGACTCCGCCTGCTCTCGCCAACACCTGTAAATCAGCCAGAGATTGCCTTTCCCGCTCAGCGTCTTGCCGGTTCTTGCGCGCTTCTTCTTCCGCAGCGGCGGCTTCCTCTAATTCCGCGCTCCGGGTGGGATCGCTAAGCTCGCGAAGGCGGTTCAACACTCGCGACCGCAACGTGGGTTTACCTGGGACGGCTGCCGCGGGGAGAGAGTCGGTGAGAACCTCCGTCATCGTCATGCCAACGTCATTGGCCGCCGCGACCATTCGCCGGAATTCAGCTTCGTCCCTGGCCGGGGGCAGATTGCGGCGCACAAAGTCCGCCTCCAGCGATTCGCGTGCTTCGTACTCCTCCCGTTTTTCGCGACCGAGCAACTGTTCCAACTCCGCGCGGTGGCGGCGCTTAAGTTCTAAAAGCTCCGCTCGTTCCGTATCGCTCATCGCTCCCGTGGCGTACGGGTCCAGCTCGGTTTCCTGGCGCGCAAGGATCTCCGAAAGCTGAACCCGCAACCCCCGGTCGAGCCAATCCGGTGGTGAATTTACTTCGATGAATTCCTTCGTGATTGCGCCTCCGGGAACCTGCAGCAATTGGGCCAGGGTCTTTTCGATCCGAGCGCGCTCCTGCTGGCTCGCCGCGGGCCAAGTGGGCTTTCTCTCCTGGAGCTCGTCGCGCCAATAGACCGATCGTTTGGCTTTGAGAAGTTCCGGCGCTTCGACCCGCTTTTGCGCTTCGCGCCCGAGCGCCGCGGTCGCAAACAGCTGCACTGTTTCTTCTGGACAACCTGATTGCCGGAGCAATAGGACAAACCCGTCGTAGTCGCCCGTCCGGAGGGCGGCCCACGGACTCTGTCGCGCACGGTTTGGTTCCGTTGCGGACCGGGCCGGATCGTGGGTCGGCCCGTTCGTCGACAGGACGACGCTCCGAACCGGCGCCTGAACGATTCGTTTCGGGCGAGGCTGCCACCACATCCCGACAACGAGTCCGCCGACTACCAAAATTCCAACGGCAATAGACGTCAGTGTTCTCATCCTAGTCTCGTTTAATGACTTCCCACCACGCGCCATCGCGCCGGATCTGGCGAAACCCGTCCGGACCCAACAACTCGACGAAGGCAAGTCGCATTTTGCTCTCTAGCTCGGTCAGCTGTTTCTGACGTGCGTCCGCAGGCAGTTCTTGCGCTTTGACCAGCTGATCGTGCGCTGCGATCGCCTCCCATTTCAACTCCCAGGCTCGTTCCGCAACATCGAGCGGCAGTCCCAGGGTTTCGGCCCATTCTCGCGCTGCGGCGTACGTCAGGTCCGAAGTCTTCAACACTGCGGCCGCGCGCTCGGCACCGAGAACTTTTGCCAGTCTAGCTTGATTCTCTTTTTGTTGATTTAACGTCAACCCACCCACCAGCAGTTGATTGTGTCCTGTCTTAACCAGCTTCGAGAACTCGTCCGGGGTCAGGTCCGAATAACGGGTATACATCCGGATTATAGAGGCATTGGGATCTTCGCGCAGACGGAATTCATCCAATTCCGCCGGAGTCAAGACGTCGCGGAGAGCAGCGATCCTTTTTTCCTGCCGCTCCTCAACTTCTGTCTGCGACTCCTCGCGGTGGCCCAGTGCGCTGACGGTCGAGTCGAACGCTTCTAAGATTGCTCCAGCTTTCGCCCGCGGTTCATCCGGTAACCAGGCGAGCCGAAGACTATAAAAATCCGGCTGACACGTGATCACGTTCAAGGCGTCTTGCATCCGAGCGCCTGGCCCAAAAAGACTCACCAGCACAGCGCCACAATCATCAAGCACATCACGCAAGCGTTTCCACTGGTCAGGTGAGAGCTGTTCATCGAGCTGCTTTTGCCAATAAGGGCGCTCTTGTCCCTGCCGTTCCGCCCAGATTGCCCGGAGCTTGGGCAGATAGATGCGGTAGATCTCCAAGCTGACCGTGTCTCGAATCAGCTGTTCGGGCGCGCCGCTGGACCGTAGGTTCGCGATATACTGGCGATAATCTCTCGATTCCAGATCGCTCCAGCGGAATGGCGCGGATATTTGAACACCAGCTCGACTCGGGAGCGTGGCCGGCTCAAACTGCACGTAGGTTTGAGTGGCGCGCTCGCGTGGGCGTATGACCAGAGGTACCACAGCCAACCCAAGGAGAATGATAGTCCCGGCGGTGAAGAGTTTTTTGGTAGCCATGAGATAGAGAGCCTGTTGCGCGATAATTCCCGACGCGGTGCCAGCGGTTGTCGTTGCCAATCCCAAGCTGACAATGTGAGACGCGACCGAGCCTGCTAATCCCGCCGGGGCTGCCAGGACCGCATGCCCGCTCAAGGCCACGCCGAGCGCGGCAGCCGATGCGCCCACTCCGTGTCGAGCCAGGACGATCCGCAAACGCTCCAAAGCACGGCTGAGGCGCTTCTGGGCCGCGTCCTCGCTCAGGCAGAGCACCCCCGCGATTTCACGCGCCGTCTTGCGTTGAAAGTAACGGAGCAAGATCAACTCGCGGTCGCTGGATGCGAGTTGACTGAGCGCCAAGTCAAGCCACGGCTGCATTTGAGTCCACAAAGCAGCCTCTGCAACATCGTTGCTGTTCATATCTACAGCCTCCCGTTCGCGCACTCGCCGACGCGCTTCCCGGCGCACGACGACCACGGCCTGGTTGCGAGTGGTGGCGTGCAGCCAACCCGCCAGGCTTCGGCAGTGTTGAAGCTTGGCAGCACTTCCAGCTAACGCCACAAACACGCTCTGGGTAACGTCCTCTGCCAGGTGATGGTCAACGACCAACCGCAGTGCAGTGCTGTAGACCAGATCCACGTGGCGCTCCACGAGTTGCGCAAATGCAGGATCGGAGCCCGCGCGCGCGTAGCTTACTAAAAGTTCCTGATCCGTCGCTCTGTTCACTTAACTGAAGGTAGCCACAGTTGGGATTTCCGGACATCTCGAAGCGATCGTCCCGGGAATCGAAGTGCCAGCTTAAGACCTAGGAAGCGGTCAACTGCCCAGCTGGGGTCCACCCTTTGTGAACAACCGGATGTTGACTCTTGATTCGGAGAACCCCTCTCCGAAGCCCATTCTAGAAGTCCGCAGGACGCGAATTACGGTCCAAGAGCTTTGTGATCAGAGGCGAGCGAAGGAATAACATCCATACCAGTCCGGGCAAGACCAACCATACCGCCGAAAGTTCGGGGATAACGGTGATGAGAGCAGTGCCGAACGTCGTCTTGGAATCAAGGTCTTCCCCTACTCCACTGACAAAGACCGTCTCGTTCGGCCCAACGGTCCCAAAGACGTCCAAACGAATCGGATACGAGGTGCCAGGGATTCCCGAGACGTC
>JBGAIN010000042.1:37621-49821 GCA_044225505.1 Limisphaerales bacterium | reverse complement strand
GTAAGTCAGAAAGATGCCCGTTTTTCCTGGGGCGTAAGGTTCCGAGCTGATGGTCAGGTCGGTAATGTCGGGGATCATAATCCCGATGTTAGCGTCTCCCGGAAGGAGAATGCCAAGAGCTGGGTCTAAGCCGAGCTTCAGGCTTGCGGAGAAACCTCCGGTCAAAGTGAGGTTGGCGACTAAATCGTCGAGAGAGGCCAACCCTTTCATGAGTTCCGGAATGTAAAACCGGGTCTGACCTGTCGAGCCGTTCTTGATATCCAGCGCCAGGTGGATCGGCGGGGTGGTGCCGAACTGGGTCCCAGGCTTTACATCGACCTCAATAAAGCCGATTCGCAATTTGCCAGTCGCGGAACCGTTGATCGTCAATGTGGCATCAAAGTGGGGCGTATCGATAAACAGCCCCTTGAGCGATGACTTAGCCGAGCTGACCAAGTAATTCTTGCTCAGGATCGTCATCGCTTCGGTGCCAACGCCAAGTTCCGTGGCCGCAGGGTTAGTCGTTTCGGCAGCCATCACGATGAGGTTAATGATCCCGAGGCGATTCTCGAAAACGTTGTCTCCGTTTAAGTCCTCCCCCTGATCCAATAATCCGTCCCCGTCGATATCCTCGCCGAGGTCCAGCATATGATTGGCATTGACGTCCTCGTTCAAGTCAAGATGGTTGTCCCCATCCAAGTCTTCGCCTGGATCCAGCTTGTTGTTCTTATTGACGTCTTCGTTAACCTTGTCGAAGTGCTTATCCCCGTCTCGATCTTCCTGCAGAGCGGAGAAGACAATGCTCTGGTCACCTTTCCGGGCGATGATCCAATTGCTAAGGGCTTGTCCGAGGTAGGTTTTGGCTGCGAATCTGGAGTTGATATAATTGATCAACTGCTCCATTCGGGTAAAGCCTAGCGTATCTCCCGCGATCAGATCGATCCCAATGGGTGCTGGATCGCCGTTCAAGAAGATGTCAAAGTGAGCGTTCGCGGAAAGCCGACCGTTGGAAGGAATCGGGACGAGTGGCGAAGTGACAATCATCGGCACTTCAACCGCACTGAAGTCAAACCCGAGAGTCATTCCCAGGTTAAGGTTCGCGGAGGCTGAAAGATTGCCTGTAAGAGTGGCTTCGGCAATCAAACCAAGACTTTCTCCAAACTGCAGAGGAATATTTAGGCCAGGGATATTCTGGGTGATATTGACGGGGAAAGTGATGACTTTCTTGTTGGGATCATACGGCGGCGGACTCAGTCCTAAGGCCACACCAACGGCTTGAATCATATCGCCCAAAGCCGCTCGTTCTACTTCAATCGCTCGTTGGTTATTGGAGAAGCCCAACGCTGTCATCGGATGATTCGCTCCCGTGAAAGTCAGAATCAAAGTGGAGTGCTTCTGAATTTCGTTGTCGCTGAGGGCCAGGACAGGCTGGCCTTCCTTATTCAACCGCACCACCACTTTCCCGCCGGTCTGGGCACTCACTTGACCGTTTAAGTTCGACACCAATTGGGCCGCACTGTTGAAACTGCCCGCGATGATAGAAATCGCTTTGGGCTCGTTGCTCCCGGCCTTGAAAGTATCGATCTGCAAGTTGAAGGTGAATGCCGCGTAACTCCCACCGAGCGGCAATTGACCGACGGGGAGCGGATTCCCAGCCCCATCCCGGTAAGCCGCGACCGACCTCAACTCGACGCTCGCCACTTTGGGGTAGACATTGGAGATAAACCACTGGGCGTAATCAAACACTTCGCCCAAGGTCGTTCCGCCGGTAAACGGCACGGACACATCGAAGACGGACGACTCCCGGAATTGATCCAACCAATTGATCAGCTGCTTGATTAACGGTAGGAACTCACCTTCGCCCACCTGTGCAAACTGCGGTAAGGCGGGTAACGTTCCAAAGATAATCGTGCCATTTGAGTCAACCTTGACCAAGAAATCACTAGGCGTCTGCCGGAAGAAGACCTCATTCGACGCAAAATTGACGTCGATCGTGAAATTGAACGGAAACGATCCAGGCCCGACAGCGATGAATCCATTCACCAACACCTTTAGATAGTTGGAGCCGGGAAGATTGATATTATACCCGCCTTGAGTCGCCAGGATATTGTGGTTGGTCGTATTGACCTGCAACGAGATGTCGCCGCCCACGTTCACGATGCCGACCTCAAAATCGAGCGTCGCCGTTCCGCCCATGCCGTCATTGAAGAACGCGAATTGACCTGTCCCATCGCGGAATGCAATCACTTCGGTACTGCCCGCTTTCAGTTTTAAGGTCAACTCCTCGGCCTTCACGCCGACAAATTTCTGCCCGCCAGAGTCGACATTGGTAAAAGTGAAAAGGCCGCTGAGCTTTTGCGAGCCGCCCCCAGCCCCAAACGAAATATTTACGGGACCCTTAACCTCGAAGAACTCGCCGGCAGGCACCTGGAGTGGGACCTGCCCCATTCCAGGCACGGGAATCGAGGGAGGCGCTGCTAGTCCGACACCAACACTAGCCAATGCCACATTGCCCCCGCCCGAACGGACATTCAGCGTCCCTGGACCACTCGACCCCGAAAAAGCCGCTCCGCTAAAGTCAAAAACTTCGTCGATTGCCGTGACGGCGTTATTGTTGAAGTCAAATCCGAGCTTTATCCCAGGGTCTGGATCGCCGTCGTCAATCGTCAGCCAAGGTGCCTGGGCCACGTCCAGGATGACCTGCGCCGCACCGGCGAATTGCCCGTTACTAATGACGAACAATCCATTGCCATCGCGGATGTTGAAGAGCGGCGCAACCGGGCCAAGGTTGAACTGCACATCGCGAGCCGCGACTGTGATCATCTGTTGGCCAGATGCCGCTTGGCGCTGTTCAAAACCAAAGTCGCCAGTGATGACGTTGAAGTTTGCGATGGTCAGGTTGACCTTGAGCATTCGGAACCGAATAAAAGGGCCGGTGTCCACATTGAGGACCACGGATTGCCCGCCGAGTTGAATGGTCTTCTGCACTACTTCATCTGTCGTATTGATCTGCAAACTGACATCGCTCTGGGGATTCGTGGTAAACCCGATCGCGCCTGGAACACCGAATTGGAAGTTGTTGACGGTCGCTTGGCCCGCAATGCCCTTTTCGTTACTGACGAAAATGCCATTGATGTTATCCAAAATGAGCACTTGCTGAGCCCCGCCGTCCAGGAATGGCAAGTGCGCCTGGCTGAAAGCCACGGTCACAAACTTCCCGTCCGCTACCGTCTCGTGCTGTTCAAAGGCGAAGTTGCCCGAAACCTGGAGCGCGTTACCGATCTGGCCAGCTAATAAGCTGAGAGCTGCACTCTTAGCCTCGACCCGCAAATACTTCCCGGCGGGCAAATTCAGGACTTTATTAACTCCGAGGACTTTGACAGGCCGATTGATTGGCTGAGTAAAATCGTTCAGCGCCGCACTGAACTGGCCGGTTAAGCCTGCAATGCCAAAAATATCGACGGTGACCGTTGCGGAGGTGATGTCGAGGACCATGCCGGACTCGGCCCCAATACGGGTGAGGAGCAGAACTCCCGTGCCGTTGCTCAGTGAGACGAGCTTGTTGTTTCCCGGGAGGGTGAAGTCAAAAGAGAGCCCCTGCACCGCGACGACGACATCCTGCTGGTTATCATTAGGATTACCTGGAGTGGTGTCGATCGGCTCGAACGTGAATTTCGTCGCATGCAGCACGATGTCGGGGATTCCCAAATCCAGGGTCACGTTTTGACCATCGATCCGATAGTAGGGGCCACCGCCGGGGATGATGACGGACTGATTGTTGGGTAAAGGAACGTTGCTCGCCGTGTTGGCTCCGTTGAACGTCAAGGTGAAGGTTCCGGAAAAGTCGTCAATATTGGGAATCTGAGGTCCGTTTCCAGGCGCGATGGTCAGAGAAGCGATTCCAGCAAGGTCTCCGTTAGCCTTCATCAGGAAGTTGCCCGTTCCGGTAGCTTTCAAGATACGCAATTCGGGGCCAACTCCGACCGTAAGCTTCAACTCCAGATTGGAGATGACAGCGTCGATCGCAATGTCGGTCGATGCGCCAGATTTCTTGAACGTAAACACACCGGTCAGCTTCTGGCCGAAAACCAGGAGGTCCCCATCCACGATCAGGGTCACATCCGGTTTTACGTTGTCGAATAGGTCCAGGTCGACGATATGCAAGGTATGGGTGCCGGTATACTTCGCGAACGTAAAGGGAGCCCAGAGATTGTTCGGGTCGTTCAAGGAGGCGTTCAGAACAATCGTCGCGTCCAAGGAAGATCCTTGGGTGTGAGTAAAATTAGCCAGGCTCGGCAGCGTCGCCGGCTGAGTGGACAGCCAATGTCCGCCCGGGAACACGTTCGGATCGGGCGTAAACTTAATGAAAGCTTCGAACGTGATGGAAGCGGTGGCAGCAATGTTGGTCAACGGATTCCCGGTCAACCAGCCAGGCGCGAATTGGAGGGGGTTTAAATTCGCAGCGACTGCCTTGGTCCGTGGTGTGATCGATCGCAGGTCTACGAACGCATTCGGAGTCAGAACATTTCCATCGTTGTCGTCGTAGCCGAAGGAGAAGTCCAACTCCAAGGTATTCTCAAGGGTCACTTTCGATCCGGCCCCAAACAGAAAATCAAAAACGGTGTTCAGCCCCGTGGCCAGCAAATCAGTCAGGTCGTTTTCCTTCAATGTGATCTTAACGTCCCAAGAGTAGAAAATGTTGGGGTCGGAAGGTTTGCTATAATGTCCGAGCACCGATTGAACCGTGACGCTGAAGTTTCCGAAGGTCTGACCTTCCAGGTTCTCGATCTCTTTGGTGACCTGGGCCTGGCTCGGGATGCTCCCGATCAAAGCGAGGATCTTTGCCTTGATCGTGTCTTCCACCATTTTCTTGGCGTCGAGGATATCTTTGATCTTGCTGCCAATGAGAGGAAGCGTCGTTGCGCCGGGCAGGGAGAGGTTGAGGAGATTGCCCGCGAGATCGGCCACGTCACGCAGTGCCCGTTCTACCTCGACCGCGACAGCCTCGGTATTGACCACTCGCAACCGGAGTTCCTTGGTTGCGTCGTCATATTCGGGCACCAAAGCGAGTTGGTTATTTCCCGGTATTGTCGTCCCAAGATAATTGGCAAATTCTCCGACGCGAACTCCGCCCCATTTAACGATCGAAAAGGTTTGTCCGGCGACGGGGGTAAATCCGGTCAATTTGATCTTTAAAGTGCCATCGAGGGTGACGTTGCCAGAAGCTATAATCTGATCGTAAACAACGGGGGTATTTGTTGCATTCCAGCCGTTAATTTCAATCAGTTCGGACGCATCAGGTCCTTGCGTGTAGTTATTGACGTTAAGAACACCAGGAGAGAAGCCTGGGCTTACCAACCCTGCCTTGTTATCTACATCCAAATTCGGAGAGCCTTTACCACCAAGCACTTCGCCTGCTCCGAGAATTAGCGAAGTTGCTTCCTTTGCACTCTCCAAAACGGGCGGTGCGTTCGCCGAATGCAACGTTTCCGTTAAAATCTCTGACGTCGAAATCACATCGGCCGCGGGGGGTGGAGCAACGGTCAATGTCACTCCCGAATCCACGCCAGAAGCACTCAAAGTACTTGGAGTTTCAGAGGCCTCCGTCTGCGTTTCAGCGACGACCAAAGCTGGTTCGGAAATCTCCGCGAGGACCACTTCCGTTACCGCTCCGGATGGCTGTAAAACTTCTCTTTCAGCATCTGATTTTTGACCGGAATTTTCCTCAGTAACAGCCCCGGAATCTTCCTCAGTGACGACCAAATCTTCACCGTCGTCCGCCAGGTCCCCAAAGATGTCCTGGAGCTGACCTTCAGCACTGTCGCTGGAGATCGCAGCGACCGTTTGAACGGTCGCGTCTAACGTCGACACCACGGCGGTGTACTCGGCGTTTTGGGGTTGAGCTGAAAGGGACGAAATGGACCCAAGGTCTGCCGAAAGCAGCAATCTTGGTTCAAGCGCTTCTAGCCGAAAATCCACGTCACCCTTCGCCATACGGGTGCGCGCATTGAAACAACAAGACGTGCTTATGTCAAGAAATTAAGGTCGCTGAGCCAGGGTGAATGCACCCTTTTCATTCCTCGAACAGCTCCTTTCAAGGGGGATCAAACTCAAATTCGAGGCTGGGAATTTCCCAATAGCGCGAGCACAGCCGCAGCCGCGCGATCACTGGCGCCAGCTGTCCCGAGCGTCTGAACGACATTCGCCAAACGCTCTCGAATCCGAAGGCGTTCGCCCGGATTTCGCCATAGATCCAACACCGCCCGACTCAAATTCTCGGGACTTGCCGCGTTCTGGATGAACTCCGGGAAAACCGTCTCGCGAGCCAGCAAATTGGGCATGGCCAGATGCTTCACTTGAACCAGATGCTTCGCGATCTGGTAGGTAGTCCAGGAGGTGCGGTAAAGGGCCACGGTCGGCACTCCGTAGAAAGCACACTCCAATGTTACGGTGCCGGTCGATGCGAGGGCAATATCCGCCCGCGCCAGGTAGTTCGGCAAATTGCCAACCACAACCCTCAGGGTGTCGGGCAAGCCGAAAGTTCGAGCCAATGTCAACAGCTGCTCGCTGGGCAAAACCATCACCCCGTCCAATTCTGGCGCGGATGCCTTGACCCTCCGGAAAGCCTCGAGCATAGCCGGTAAATGCCGGCGCAGTTCTCCCACCCGGCTCCCTGGCAACAAGAGCAGGAGGGGCGCAGAAGTCTGGCTTTGAGAGTCGGCCTTCCGATTTGCCAGATCCGCTCCGGCCAGTCGATCAACGAGGGGATGCCCCACGAATTCCACGGCCAATTGGGGTTGGTGTGCTGCGTACCAGTCCCGCTCGAACGGGATGACGCTCAAGAGAAGATCGAAATCCCGAGCCAACGATTCCGCACGTCGAGCTCGGGAAGCCCACACCTGCGGCGAAACGTACTGCACAATTCGAGGGCGCCAGTTGCCAAATGCCCCGGCGGAGTTTCGCACTTGGGCGCGCACCGCTCGGGCAAAACGGAGGTTAAATCCTGAGAAATCGATACAAATCAAAACATCCGGCAGCTCTCGAAAGGCTTGCTTGAGTAGCTGCTGGAACAGTCGGCGGAATTGCCTGTATTTCTTAAGCACCTCCCACAGCCCGACGACCGCGTGTTGTGTCATGTCCACGCTCAGTTGGACTCCCGCTCGTTCCATGGCAGGCCCCCCCGCCCCGAAAAACGTCGGTGCAAGACTCGTGTGCCGCGGCTGATAGTCATCACCAGGCCACGAGGGATTCGCGGTAAGGTGTGCCCGTAACGCTGTCACCAGTTCTGCGCCCAAAAGGTCGCCACTGGGTTCACCCGCCACCAACATGAATGATTTGGGCACCATACGAGCTCACTGGGCTCTCCATTGTGGGCGCCAGCCCCTGCGCTTGGGATTATCCAAGAGCTGCGTTAGCGGTTGATGGCCGATTTGCCGCGCGTAATCTCAAAGGCAACGTCCAGCTCCGCTTGGCCCACTCACTAATGGAGCCTTCGCTCGGAGACACACTGCACAAGCTCTGCAGTTCCACTTTCAGCGGCTCTTCCTTGGCAATCGGCACTGGCTCCCTCACGATCCGCTTACCGCCGAATTGGCTCACGACCGTGGAATCTTTGGAGGCTAACAGCTTCCGCAGCAACGATGATTCCTCTTCCCCATCGCGTGCGATGCGATAGATGAACCCTTCCTGCGCGCGAGAATCCAATGAAATGTAACTGGTTTCTGGACCCGCACTGAAAACCCGAATCTTTCGCATCCGTTCGGGACTGACTCGGCTCGCTGTCAGATTGGCGACGCAACCGTCGGCAAACCGAAGGCGGGCGTTGGCGATATCTTCGGTCGCACTCAGCACTGGAATCCCCACCGCATCTACCTGCGTCAGAGGCGACTTTACGAATGCCAGCACCACATCCAAGTCGTGAATCATTAGATCCAGCACGACTCCGATGTCCGTGCTCCTGGCTGGATACGGC
The DNA here is from genome assembly GCA_044225505.1 of Limisphaerales bacterium. Taxonomy (GTDB): domain Bacteria; phylum Verrucomicrobiota; class Verrucomicrobiia; order Limisphaerales; family SIBE01; genus JAXMHN01. Next base: position 41,870 of record JBGAIN010000042.1, on the reverse strand, counting down.
GAAAGTCGATGCGTTTCGATAAATCGCGGGCGCGCCGCCGCGCTTTCCAGGTACTTAAACACTGGATTGAACCGTTCGACATGACCCACCTGCAGAATGCACGCTTTCTGTTGAGCTAGTTGCACAAGCTCCGCCGCTTGCGCCGCGCTATCGGTCATTGGCTTTTCGACAAGTAGATGCTTCCCTTGGGCCAAAAGGGTTTTTGCCAGGGTAAAATGAGTTGAAGTTGGTGTGACGACGCTCAGCGCATCACTTGCCACCGCAAGTTCCTCAATCGAAGCGAAAGCTTGGACCCGATGTCGCTCCGCAACCCGCTGTGCGGCCTCTTGCGATACGTCAAATACACCAACGAACCGGACCAAGCCGGCGGCGGCAAGTTCCGCGTAGATTCGGGCATGCTCTTTGCCAAGCGAACCCGTTCCAACCACTGCTACACGAGCGGGTGACGACATAAAATGGACTCCTCACCGGCCTCACGGGAATCCCGTCCCTGACCAATTGATCCAAGGACGAGATCCGTTTGAGATTGAACGGGAGGCGATGAGAGCGCGACAACCCTGCCTACTGATAGATCATTTCTCGCACCGTCCGGCCGGCGGGAATGAATGGCAGAACGTGTTCCGTATAGGGGACGATCACGTCGAGCAAGTAAGGTTGGTCCGAATCCAACATGCGCTGGATGGCAGCGCGGAGGTCTTTTTTATAGATGACGCGCTCACACGGGATGTTGAAGCTCTTGGCCATCGCGATGTAATCAGGATAGATCTGCTTCATATTGCCCGGATCACCCAAATAAGTGTGTCCTCGGTTCCCCTGATAGAAACGGTCCTCCCACTGCACCACCATACCCAAGTGTTGATTGTTCAAGATCATTGCTTTAGCGGCGATCTTTTCGATGTGCGCGGTGGCCAACTCTTGAACATTCATTAAGAACGAACCATCGCCGTCAATATCGATCACCTGGCGGTCCGGACACGCCACCTTAGCCCCAATCGCAGCCGGGTATCCGTAGCCCATGGCCCCCAATCCGGCGCTCGTCAGCAATTGCCGTGGGAATTTGTATTTGTAAAATTGCCCGCTCCACATCTGATGTTGGCCCACGCCGGTGGTAATGATGGCCTCCCCTCGAGTCAGCTCATAGAGAGCTTCGATCGCCATTTGCGGCAGAATAACCTGGCTAGCATCGCCTCCCATAAAATCGCGCACGTGCTGCGAGCGGAGGACTTCTTCGGTCACCGCATACCTCAAAGGCGCCTTCTCCTTCCAAACCGCGATTTGCTTATGCCAGAGATCGAACTTCTTCTTGATTGGCCGCGCTGCCACAAGGGAATTTAACTTAACCAAAGCGTCCTTGATATCGCTGATGATCGGCAAGTTGGCGGGCTTGTTCTTGTTGATTTCGGATGCGTCGATATCGATATGCACAATGGTGCCGTGCTCGCAGAACTTATCGACTTTGCCCGTCACGCGGTCGTCGAATCGAACGCCAAAGGCCAGCAAAAGATCTGCTCCGGCAGCCAACTGAACCATCTGCTCACCTTGCTTTTGAAATTCGCCGCTGACGGCCCAGTTACCATAGGCCGTGCCATGCATCCCTAACCAGCGCAAGGACAAAGGATGAGTTTCAGGAAATGCCCCGCAACCCATGATCGTTGAGACCACAGGGATCCCAGTCGCTTCTGCAAATTGGCGCAATTCATTGGAAGCGTTGCTGCTAATAATGCCACCGCCAATGTAGAGGACCGGCCGTTCCGATTTCTCAATCAGCCCAATAATCTCATTTAGGGCAAGATCATCGGCTTTCTTCTCGGGCGAATACCCCCGAAGGTGCACTTCCTTGGGGAACACCGGTTGCGTGCGCGCTTGCTGCACGTTTTTCGGCACGTCAATAATCACCGGGCCTGGCCGCCCCGTGCTCGCAATATAGAAGGCCTCTTTAACAATCCTCGGAATATCGTTGATGTCCGTGACCAGATAACTGTGTTTCACGATGGGCAAGGTGACCCCAAAGATGTCGGTCTCCTGGAAGGCGCCTTTACCAATCATCGCTTGCGGAACCTGACCGGTGATAGCCACAAGTGGAATGGAGTCCATATAGGCATCGGCGATCCCGGACACCAGGTTCGTGGCGCCTGGGCCGCTCGTCGCCATGCAAACTCCGACCTTGCCCGAGGCTCGGGCGTAGCCTTCCGCAGCAAACGCTCCGCCCTGCTCGTGCCGCGGCAAAATCGTTCGAATCTTCGAGCGCGTCAGCGCCTGGTGAATCTCCATGCTGGCGCCGCCCGGGTAAGCAAAGATAACTTCCACTCCTTCACGTTCCAAACACGCAACCAAGATGTCGCTACCCAACATCGGTTGTCCAACTTCACTACGCTCAGCAGTGGCGGGGGCTTTGCTCTGCGCCCTCGGAGTATTTGTGCTCATTTTTGTCCTTATATGGGGGCCGATGATCGCGGGCAAACAAAAAACCCACGACCGGGTTGCGGCCGTGGGTTTTTGTCGAAATCTTTTTGATCAGAGGCGACAAGAAGCCACGGCACCGCCTACCAGGGCGGTAACCGATACGACGACTTGTCCACTCAGCATCATCGCGGCGAAGACTAGGGATATGCCCCGCAAAGTCAAGCGTCTTCCGATAGCCTGGAGTAGAAATCTCGAAGTTACTTTTATCCAGACTCAAGCGGTATCTGTCGCGAGATTCAAAGCCCAAGTCTCGGCGTTTCAGAACCGTTCCACCACGAGTCCGTTGTCCAAAACCGCGCTTCCAATCCGGAATGGCAAACCGGACTATAGACACAGCCCGCGTCTCCAGGGTTAGCACGCCGGGACCTACGCCTCATAAAATTGTGCAACTGATCCTGGGCGGCCCACGCGCGCCCGATATTAAAATGGTTAGCTATTTTGCGTCTCCCAAAAACTCTCGCCCTTTGCGCTGCACAACAATGGCCAGGGCCGTGAGTTTCCCAGGTTCCAAACGAAATCGAACCGATCGATCCTGCATTCCTTGCCCCTTTGGCACAGGCAATGGGACCTCAAATTCCGGATGTTCTACGTCAAGAACGCGGGCCACCGCTGGCACGTTGCGCAAAACGACGTGCCCTTTCGAATCCGTCCGCCCCGTGTAAAACTCGGACATATCGGATAACGACTCAACTTCTCGAAATGAAGTCTCACTGGAGTGATTGACACCACCGAATATTCCCGTTTGCAGCCGCATCACGTTTGGCCAAGTCGACACCTGTGCGCCCGAGACGGGTTCGCCCTTCTGGGTCTTCACAACGACATCAATGGTTGCGGTCGCTTCTGTCTCGACTTGAATTTGGGTCACCGGTTCATGCAGCTCAAATGCTTGCGGCACGCCGATCACCAATGGACTCGAGTTGACGGGACGGTTGTGGGCCTTACCCCCATTCCGCGATGCAAAACCCTCGCCGTGCACGAGAACATCTACTTCCCCGGGAGGTATCGATTCGAAAACAAAGGTCCCATCTTCAGCAATCGGACGATAACTCGTCCAGAATTGGAATCGGCCATAGCGCCAATATAAATCGCCTCCTTCTTCGGGCACTAAATACGCCGGGAACTGTTTCGACCGGACGCTAATCACGACCCGTCCTTGCTTCACGGGGCGCAACACCGCCTTGTCCAGGCGACCTTCCAGGCGGATCCCTGGCCGCATGACCAACGTTAAGTGGAACCCCCGCTCAGGTCCCGCCGCGCGAATGTCTCCGCCTTCCCGCGACAGCGTCATATTCGCGGTGTTTCTGCGGGCCGAGATTTTCCCTTGGCTCTCCGTCAGATCCAGGCCCCGGAGCACATCGTCGTTCTGCCCTGGCTCACTCGTAAAGTCCACTCCGTCACTATAAACGAGCTGGCCCGATCCCAATCGTCCCATGGCCTGCAACACGTGTCCGCCGCGTGAGACCTGGTGGCATATCCGATGTCCGACCGCGTTGGTGATCCACAATACCGCCGGCTCGCCGCTCAAATTTAGCTGCAGGTCCATTACAGGTTCTGAATTCGGCCCAAAAACCCCAGACACTTCCAAGGTCAAGCCACGGTGCATCGTGATCGGCCCCGGATGATCCACTGCGATATGCTCGGTCGTCGGACAGTACTCCGGGTGTTTGACCATGAAACTGATCTCGCCAGTGAGAAGCTTCTCCTTCGGCATGGCGACGATGGGATAAGGCAACTCGGCCACCCCTTCTATATCCGTGGTCAGGGTCGGGCGAGTGGCGCGATCCCA
>JBGAIN010000042.1:33222-37579 GCA_044225505.1 Limisphaerales bacterium | reverse complement strand
GACGGTGGCGCCCTCCACCGGCCGGCCTTGCTCGTCCTGCACCACGATCCGCAAGATCCGGGTTCCCGAAGCGCCGGCGCGAGCTGAAGCCGGAGCGCCGAGGGCAGAACGTTCGACCAGACTCCAACTGGAGGCAATCCAAGCGATCACCGTAACGCAGAGATACATTCCGAATGCCCGTCGCCAACTCCACATTCCCAATGGCTCGTGAAGCAACCGTTGCAGGCGCTGCGCTAATTGCGATGTCGCGTGCAAAGCCAACCCCGTCTCTTTCACCGGCACGCCGGCCGCACGGAGGCCCATCTCCGCGAGCAGGCGTGCATAGTCCGCCCGACTTTCCCCGTCACCCGAAGCCATGCGATCAGCCGCCTCTTCGAACGCCGTTTGATGCGCTTTTGGCACCCCCCAGATCAACGGATGAAACCAACCCACCGCGCAGCACATTTTCCAGCCCAGATGCCAGAGCACATCCCGCTGACACACATGCGCCAATTCGTGCCGCAGCAGTGCCCGCAGCTTGTTCTCCGAAAGAGTCAAGTCACGCGGCAGCATCACCGCCGGACGGATTATCCCGCATACAAAAGGCGATCGGAACCCGGTTCCTTGGAAAACCCCCACTCTAGAGCGTAGCCGGAACTCCGCAGCGATCTCGTTCACAATCGCCTGCTGCAGCGAACTGCCCGGTGTCGCCGACGCCCGCAACCGCCTCAGCTGAACCCCAGCGATCAGAAGCTTGATCGCGGTGAGCAACACACCCGCCGCCCAGAACCAGCCGAGCAACCTCACTCCATCCATCGAATCAGATCGTGCGTGTGGAACTGCGGACGCGTCCTGCCGGTCGATCCCGATGGACGCGGCAACTTTCGGAGTGTCTTGTTGGGCGGGCGCCGGAGATGCGGACTCCATGACTTCTGCCTTCGAAAATTGCACCGGCAGTTGTCCCCATTCTGCCTCGACAGCTACTGGAATCTGAACGCTGGTCGCCGGTATCCAACTCCAGAACGGCAGGAGGCAACTCGCCGTCAGCACGATCCGCCAAAGCACCAGCCGAGCTCGTGGGTGTTGACTCCGCAGCAGAGCTTGCCCGACCCAGCCGACCCCCAGGAGCAAACTCCATTTCAAGAGCAAGAGCATGACCGGGCTCAAAAGGAAGATCGCTTTCATACTTTAGGCTTGCGAGGTTTTGTTGTGCCAGCGGCAATCGCGCGCAACGCTTGCAGATCGGAGGCCTTCAAATCGCCGCTCTCCACCAACTGTGCGACCAACTGCTGCGGCGAGCCCCCGGCAAACACGCGGGCCAGCATGCGCATCATGCCTTGCAACAAGGTCTCTTTGGGAACGCGCGCCGCATAGAAATACGCTTTGCCCTGTAAACGACGGATCACCTGCTCCTTTTCGACCAGATTCACGAGCACCGATCGAAGCGTGCCGTTTTCGATCGGCCAAGAAAAGCGGCTCTGGATTTCTGCCGGTTTGGATTCGCCGCACTCCCAAAGGATGCGGAGGGCTTCCAGCTCGTTTTGATTCAGAGGTTCCATGAGGATGTGTGAGACGTTCACACATGGAGCCTTCCGCGTCAAGCTATATGTGTGAACGTTTCACAGATCGTGGCATCGTGCTCGATTCGACCTTGCCCCTCGCGCCTCCCCAACAACCGCCTGGACTCGAACGGAAACGATTGACGCGCACACCACCTCTGCCGCACGTTCCAGTTCATTCAATCATGAGTCGCCCATTCTCTTCGCGTGCCTCCGGGCTGGTGATCGCCATGGCGTTCGGCTTCGCTCTGGTTGTATTTCTCGGCTATCGCGTCGCCGCTCCGGCGCGGCATCGCCAGCGCGTCGAGGCCATGCTTCCGCATTACCTGGCAATGCTACAAGCCCATCGCGATCAACTCGTCCGGGCCATTGAAACGTACCGCGCTCAGCTCGGTTTTTACCCACCAAACGCTGCCACCCAAAAGCTCGATTGGGCGACTCTGAATCCACTTTACTATGAGCTGGCTGGCACACGCTGGCATCCAGACGAGCGTTGGTTCGGTCTTCCCACAACGAAGCAACCGCTGAGCCTGGAAACATTGCAGAAGTCTTTTGGTCTGACGTCGTTCTCGAACACGACTCAGTTTCCGACTTGGCCGACCAACTTTCTGCAGCAGGCTCCTGTTTCGTTCCGGGAGGAGAATGGCGTTCTTTTGCTCGTTTCCGTCGTGCCGGCAGAGATACCAGACGATTTAGCCGACGACTTTGTATTAACGCCGTGGCGTTACGCAACTGCCCCAGCGGAGCATAACCCGGGGCGCTTCGACCTTTGGATGGAACTGCGGGCGAACGGACAATCCTATCACATCAGCAATTGGTGAAACACGGTTAATCTGCCCCTTCGTTGTTCCATAGCGTTCGGGTGTGGTCTCGCGGCCTCTCGCGGACGCCCAAGTTAATAGCTCCCGTTAGTTGGGAAAATACTTGCGCTCACCGGCTGGGCAGAATTCCGCAACGAGGTAAGATCAAGGTTCTTGCGGCCGTGGCGCCAGGGGGTCTTGGGATAAGCACAAACACGCGCGGGCCGCATGGACGTAATAACACAAATGAAAACGAGGAACTTCCCTATCAGAACAGTATTCCCTCTCCTATTCAGTGCGGCCGCTTGCGGACTGGGTATCCACCAGGATGTTTGCGGAGCCAGCTACAAAGACACGGTGTTGGCGGATCAGCCGTTAGCCTACTACCGATTGGAAGAAGCGGCCGGAGCGAGCACCCTGGAAGATAGCAGTGCGACCGCGGCTTACGCCGGCACATACAACTACACGGAGGACGGTTTGTATCCCACCCTGGAACTCCCTGGCATCGAGGTCAATTCGGGTTATTTCAAATCGAAAAACGGAAGTGGCTCTTCGGCAGAGGTGCCCTACGCGGCGGAACTTAATCCAGCCGCAAACTTTTCGGCTGAGGTTTGGGTGAGAGCCCTTAGTTTTGGAGAAGATTCTCGCTGTCCGTTTGGAAGTTTCGGCGGTTGGGACGGAGGAGCACCTGGCTGGTTTTTTTATCAGCTTGGAACGACTGGCGACTCCTCTCCTTGGGTCTTGGTGATGAAAGGCGGAGGAATTTGGCTGCAAGCGCCAACTAGCATTGTCAAGAACGAGTGGTTCTATCTGGCGATGACGTTCGACGGCAGTAATCTCAAGTTCTATGTCAACGCGACTTTAGTCGCGTCCAGCACGGTGACAGACTATGCCCCCAATCCGGATCGTCCCCTCACGATTGGAGGATCAAAAGCGGGCGACTGGGGATTTGACGGCAATGTGGATGAAGCCGCCTTCTATGGCACGGTTCTCAGTCCCGAGCAGATCGCCCAGCATTTTAAGGTGGGCCAGACGAGTTTTCGCGTGGTGACCGTCCCTCCCACGGTGACGGGGAACCCCACCGATACTACCGTCTACGCCGGACGCATTGCCAAGTTTGTGGTCGGAGTGGATGGAACGGCTCCTTTCACGTTCCAGTGGTTCAAGAATGGAGCGCCCATCGCTGGCGCGACGAACGACACGCTTGTCGTGACCCCAACAGATTCGGACAACGGTTCCAGTTATCTGGCAAAAATCACGAACACGATCGGATCGGCAACCAGCCAATCCGCCACACTGAGTGTCAAAACCGACCTAGTCCTCAATGCCAGTCCGGCCTCTGTCACTCGCGAAGTAGGAAGCGCGGTTGCCCTCTGGCCGGATGTGGGAGGAGCGTTACCGATCACCGGGTATCAGTGGTCGAAAAACGGGGCTCCCATCGCCGGGGCCACGAACGCCACGCTCTGGCTGGCCGCCGTCAACCAGAGTGACGACGGAGCCACGTTTACCGTCCGCGTAACCAACCCATGGAACTCCATTGAAAGCGAGCCTGCTGCGCTCACGGTGATCGAGCGTTCTGTATCGGTCCCTATGACCGGATACGCCGCCAAAGTTCTGAAAGACGGACCTATTGCTTACTGGCGCCTGAACGAATCGTCGGGCAGCGACGTGGCGGTGGATGCCGTCGGCAGTTTTAACGGAACCTTTAAGTCCGGCAAAGACTCGGCTTCGTTCACGTTTCAAGCACCGACCGGCGTCCCCAAGGAGTCGGACGTGTGTCTGTCCGTGTCCAACGGAGCACATGTTTCGGTCCCTTACGCGCTGGAACTGAACCCCCACGGGCCGTTCACCGTTGAAGCCTGGCTGAAGCCGTCCTCCCTCGGAGGGTTCTCGGACGACTACCGCTCGCCGCTGGCTGCAGAAGGTTCAGGTCCGACAGGCTGGAGGTTGTATCAGCAACCCAACCATACTTTTGCGCTGGTGCTCTTCAACGACAATTGGACCGCTCAGTGGCTCTAT
>JBGAIN010000042.1:0-33189 GCA_044225505.1 Limisphaerales bacterium | reverse complement strand
CGAACAAGGTGACCATCTCCTCGGGGACATGGTATCACATCGTGATCACGCGAACGGCGGAGAATCTGTTCTCACTCTACATCAATGGGGAGCTCCAGGCCGCTACGGTCTACGATGCTTATAATCCGAGTCGTTCCGATGGGACCGTCGACTTTGGCTGGCATGAGAGTGCCTACAATCCTTACGACGGCGCCATCGATGAAGTCGCCTTCTACAACAAGGCTCTCGCCGCGGATCAGGTGTTCGATCATTTCGGCGCAGTGAAGCTGAGTATTTCCCTGGCACCGGCAGGTGTGGTTCTCACCTGGTCTTCGGGCACGTTGCAGGCAGCCACCTCGGTCGATGGAGCTTTCACCGATGTTGCCGACGCCACCTCCCCAGCGATCGTCCGTCCGACAAGCGCAGCGACGTTCTATCGCGTCAAGCAATAGACTGCATTCGAGCGGTGCAAAGGCAGGCGTCTCCGAACACCAGAGAACCGGGCGGAACCCCAGGCAGGGGGTCTCCGCCCGGTTTGGCTCGGCGCTTTGTCGTCCAACGCTTGATGAGAGAGCCCAACGGACTCGTCACCTGCCTCATCCGCAACTACCTGAGCAACCCTGGCTACTTGCCAACGATCCGGAAGAAGCTCGCCTGAGCATCGGCCACCACACTTGTTTGCCGAGTGGCAATGCCGGTCGTTACGTCGGTCCACGCCTCGGTCACCGTGGTACGCTTTTGCAGCGTGAATGGAGCTGCGCCACCGATCCATGTCAGCGTCGCCTGTTGCCCACGGACTGCAATCCCGGTCAACGAAAGAGCGTTTGCGCCGTCGCCCACCGCAGGCGTCGGGTCATCCTTAGGCGCAGGGTGTGCCAACAATGTATACACCGTCGTGCGTGGAAAAGAATCAGCAACCGCGTCCGGTTTGTTCGCCAGGTTAATGGTTCCTTTGGCCGCAACTAAGATCTGCCGGGTTGTCATGGACACCGTAGGAATTCCTGATTCAACTCCCCCCGTTTTTGCGTGGTTGATAAAGGGGAAAAAGCTATCCGTCAAAGGCGTCAGTTTCTTCCCCGCCGCATCCAGAGCGAGAACTCGTAACCCGACTTGACTGGATTCGAAATCGGTAGGTTTGGCATCGAAGGCCACCGTCACGCGATCGAGCGCATCCACGGCTAAGGCAGCCCGAGCAAACGACCCTTCAAATTCGCTTACCTTGCCGGCCACCACGAGTTTCTGATCGCGAGAATCCCAAACCGCTAATGAGATGGCACTCTCACCGCCGTCCGCAGTGGCTCCAGCCAAATACACGTACGGCGAATTAATGTGGCCGGCAATTCGAGTATCGTCACCGCGCCCACCTTCAAACCCGAGCCCCGAATCCGCTTGATCCGCCTGGCCTTTCGGGTTTCCAGTGTTGTCAAAAGTAGATGATACCCGCCACGCGCACGGCGAACCCTCCCTTGAAGGCGGCGACGTTCGACCATAGATCGCCATTGGCGACCACGAAACTCTCTTTGACGATCGAGCCGTCCGGCGGATACGACCGCCACCGCCGCATTGCCATCCGGATTACGCAACTTCGATCGATCTTCCACCGCGACCACAAAATTCCCGTTGTCGAGAGCAGCCATGTCGCCGCCAAAGCGCGTGCTTTGAAGGTTGTCAGCCACGCCATTCGTCAGTCGTCCATTAACTGCGTCCAGAGCATGACTCTTGGCCGTTTGAGTCAGAGACGAAGCATCGAGCGAAAACGTCTGAACGGTGCCAAACCGGCTGTCCGGCTGCCGTTCCAAGCCCAAATCCCAGCGACCGTCGGTGTTAAACCCGGGGTGGCATTGGTGAAGCCTCAGCGCCCGTCATGAAATTGGCCCGGCGCAGGGCGATATCTCCGGCCACGCGACCGGGGGTTACCATCCTGGCAGAAGGCATTAATCACTCCGCTGACCGGTTTCCGGCATCTCGTCCAAGGCATCGCCCAAAGCATTCGAACCTCGTTCGCCGGCTGGAAAACCAGGGCAAACCGTTGGCTATCGCTCGCCCCTTCAGCGAAGGTATTCATTATCAAAAGGAACGTGTTGGTGCCGAGAACGCTGGAATAAGGCTCCCAGTTGTCGAAGTTAGGGGTGTCCCCGGTATTGTAAACTGCTGTGTCCGGCACGAGACGTGTCAAGTTAACCTGTTCAATGCCGCCCGGGACGAATTGCGCGCTGAGCGTCCCACTGGATATCACTAGGAACGCGGCCAAACCTAATCCTAAGAACGAGAACCGGTTACCGGGTGTTTCACCGGCCACTGCCGAGACGAATAAGGAGCCCCGACCGAAGGCTGTGGTAGTCATAATAATTGAAGTTACTGATGTTGACGCACTGTGCGGTTCACGCCCATAAAGCGCCCGCAAACGGACTGGGAACTCGTTACCTGTACTCGTGTTGGCAATTATGTCCAGTCCGTTTCCAAAAGAGTTCCCTCCGATGCGCCGTCGCCAGGCAAAACTCCTGGCCGCGAAAGCTAACCGAATTAGGGGACAGCACGCTATAGGAGCGATCCGATCGGCACTTGCGGATTGGACTAAGGAAGGCGAGCGTGGGACTCGAATCCAAGTTCCCGAGGCAGATGCGTCGAGTCACGCCCAGGTTGGTTCGAGGCAAAGCCGGTGCAAAGCCGGTGCAAAGCCGGTGCAAGGTCGGTCCAAGGCCGGTGCAAAGCCGTTCAATGTGCGGCGTTGCACCGGGAATGCAGGGGCGTTGCACCGCGGTTGGTCCGGATCAGGAGCGTCTCTGCGCCGCGGGATCGTGACCGTGGAAACGAAGCGGCATCCTTCTTGAACATACGATCCCCCAGAGCTCGACGAGGGAGAATTGCGCCCGACGACTTCACGTTCTCGACGAACCTGCGCTTTCTACTCAGCTGGGCCGGTCTTTTCCTTGACCGAGGCTATCTCGCCTCGATACAACTGGTGACGCATGACCCAGAAGGAAGCTCTCGGCTGGCTGATTGGAGTTCTTGTTGCCACCGCCTCGATTCCGCTTGTCGCTCAGGGCGCTCGGCAACTGGACGTTAAACCGGCGCGGGTCTCCGCCCAGTCCAACGTCAAAGAGGGCGGGGTCAACATTTTAGATAAAGGTGGGAAACTCGTGATTGAAATCGGCGGTCAGCCGTTCGCGGAATACTTTTATCAGGACGTCCCTAAGCCGTTTCTCTACCCGGTATTGGGTCCCTCCGGGGTGCCGATGACGCGGAACTGGCCGATGCGAGATACCCCAGGCGAAGATCACGATCATCCTCATCACCGGTCCATCTGGTATGCACACGGCGACATCAACGGCCAGGACTTTTGGTCTGAAAGCGACAAAGCCGGCAAGACCGTCCACGAGAAGTTCCTGCTGATCCAGTCGGGGCCTGAGGTCGGAATGGTGCGGAGTTTGAATAAACTGGTCGCGAAGGATGGTAGGACGGTCTGTACCGACGAGAGAACATTTCGCTTCTACAATCGTTCGGACCAAAGACTCTTTGATTTCGAGATCACGGTGCGAGCTTCTGAGGGGGCTATCACTTTCGGCGACACTAAAGAAGGGACAATGGCGATTCGTTTGGCAGAGTCCATGCGGTTGACCCTGCCGAAGAACAAGCCGGGTGCAGGCCACATCGTGAATAGCGAAGGTGTCCGGGATAACGCCACGTGGGGGAAACGCGCCAAATGGTGCGATTATTACGGCCCGGTCGAAGGTAAGATTGTCGGTGTCGCCATTTTCGATCACCCGAGCAACCCGCGGCATCCGACGTGGTGGCATGTGCGAGACTACGGCCTATTTGCGGCCAACCCGTTTGGAGTTCACGACTTTGAAAAGAGTGCGGCGGGAACCGGGAACTTGACCGTTCCAAACGGGGCAAGCATCACCTTCCGCTATCGTTTCTTCCTCCATGACGGTGACGAAAAGCAAGCGGATGTCGCCGGCCAATATGATCGTTACTTGAAAGAGACTGTTCCCTCCAATTCCAAAGCGCAAAAGTGATGCCGTCCTGAGCATCGCGCCTAAGTTCACGAATCCTATGAAACAGATGAATCGCCGCTCGTTCCTGCAACGCTCGATCCTCGCATCAACGGCTGCTTTAGCCCTCCCGGCCCGGCATTGGGCCCAAGTAGCTGGAGCCAATGAAGACATCCGCATCGGAGTCGTTGGTTTCGGCGGGAGAGGCTCGGATCATATTCATGGCTATCGCGAATTGCGGAAGAAAGGTGAGAAGGTCCGGATCGTCGCCCTCTGCGACGTAGACAAGGACATTCTCGCCAAGGCGTTGAAGACGTCGAACGAGCAAAATGAAGAGGTTGCAGCCTACACAGATTTGAGGCAGTTGCTCGAAAATAAGAATGTGGATGCGATTTCCATTGCCACACCGAATCACTGGCACTCCCTGGCAACCGTTTGGGCCTGCCAAGCTGGCAAAGACGTCTACGTTGAAAAACCGATCTCGCATAATGTCTGGGAAGGCCGTCAAGCGGTCGAAGCCGCGCGCAAGCATCAGCGCATCGTCCAGGCTGGAACCCAATCTCGCTCGAGCAGCGGCATCCAGGAAGCCGTTGAATGGGTTCGCGAAGGGCACTTGGGAAAAATCCTTATTGCCCGCGGGCTTTGCTACAAACGCCGCAAGAGTATCGGCAAGGTGGATGGACCGCAATCGATCCCGGCGAACATCGATTACGATTTGTGGTGTGGACCAGCCCCCAAGCTGCCCCTGACCCGAAGTCGTCTTCATTACGATTGGCACTGGGTGTGGGCGACCGGCAACGGCGATTTGGGAAACCAGGGAATTCATCAGATGGATATTGCGCGGTGGTTCCTGGGGGCGCAGGCGTTGTCGCCGCAGGTGTGTAGTGTCGGTGGCCGCTTTGGCTATGTCGACGATGGGGAGACTCCGAACACGCAAATCGTGTTTCACGATTATCCAGGTGCTCCCCTCATTTTCGAAGTGCGCGGGCTGCCGGAACGCACCGGCTCCGATGCCATGGACAAACTGCGCGGCGGAAGTGTCGCGGTGATCATTCACTGTGAAGGCGGAACCGTCGTTGTCCCCAACTATAGCAAGGCCATCGCTTACGACAAAGACGAGCAGCAGGTTCGTCAATTCGAAGGCGCTCAAGATCATTACGCCAACTTCCTGAAAGGCGTCCGGTCTCGGAAATCGTCCGATTTGAAAGCTGACATTCTCCAAGGCCACCTCTCCAGCGCGCTTTGTCACACCGGAAACATCTCCTACCGGTTAGGCCAGCAGGAATCCTCGAATGAAGTTCGCGAGAAGATTAAAGGTTCCCGCGATGCCACACCGACATTTGAGCGCATGGTCGAACATCTCGCAGCCAATGGCGTGGACCTGAATGAAACCAAAGCCACGATCGGCCCGGTGCTGCGAATGGATCCGCAAACCGAGAAGTTCCTGGATCAGCCAAAGGCCAATGCGTTGCTCACGCGGAATTACCGAGAGCCTTTTGTGGTCCCGACGAAAGTTTAGGATCCATTGCCTTTCAAGACCCAGGCCGTCCAGGGCCAACTCGCTCGGAGACGAAATTCGATTCAGAGGCGAATCTTGTGCAGCTATGAGAGCATTTGCCAGTTTGTTGCTTGGAGTCTTGGGCACAGCTTTCGGCCACCACTCCGTCCATGGCGCCGCGGCCGAAGGCATACCAACGGGCTATCAACTGGTTTACGAAGAGTCTTTCGACCACGGGGCCACTCTGGATGGCTTTCAGCTGTCCGATCGAGCGGCTTGGAAAATTACCAGCGAAGCGAACAACGCTGGCCTCGAACTTGTCGCCCAGAGCAAATACGAGCCTCCGGTCCGTTCCCCGTTCAACATCGCGCTGATCAAAGACAAAGTGTTGCGAGACTTTATCCTGGAGGCCGATCTAATGCAGACCGGCAAAGAATATGGGCATCGCGACATGTGCATCTTCTTCGGGTTTCAAGCGGCAAACAAGTTCTACTACACACACCTCGCTACCGCCGCGGATGATCACGCTCACAATATCTTCATCGTCAATAGTCAACCTCGCACGAAAATCGCCGAGCAAACTACCCGCGGTGTGAATTGGGGACTCAACATCTGGCACAAAGTGCGCCTTGAACGGAAAGTGGCAGATGGCTCCATTCGCGTTTACTTCGATCACCTGGATACTCCGATCATGGTTGCTCACGACACCACGCTCGACTCGGGCTTCGTTGGATTCGGGTCCTTCGATGATACGGGCCGAGTCGATAACGTCCGGATTTGGGCTCCTTCAGTCGAAACCAAGGCGGTTCAACTCTTCCCGAAAGGCAAACCCTAGCATCGGACTGCTTGTTCGGCACCAGAAGGCCCTCCCCAACGAGCAAAATCACGCGGATTCTTTTTGGCCACTGATCCGAAGATTGAGAATGACCGCGATCGCAATAATCAGCCCAACGCACGCATCCTGGATGTAAGCATCGGTCCCCATCAAGACAAGGCCCGTCCGGACCTCAGCCATGATGAAGGCGCCGAGAAATGCCCCGCCGATGCTCCCCACCCCGCCGCGCATTCCAGTTCCGCCGATGACAGAGGCCGCGATCGCCTCCAATTCCATTCCCGTCCCCTGAGTTGGCGTAACTGTTTTCAGGTAGCCGAGTGAGATCAAGCTGGCCAAACTCGCTGCCGCAGCCGTGATGACGAAGTTAATGCATTTGACTCTTTGGGTTTGAATCCCCGCCAGGCCCGCCGCCTCTCGGTTGTCTCCTGTGGCAAACACATAAACCCCAAAGACGGTTCGGTGCAGCAAGACATAAAAGATCAACGCCGTCACCGCCAGCCATAGCACAGGCACGGGAATGGAACCTAACAGCCTAGACCGGCCTAAGATCTCGAAAAACGCGAGATCAGGAAAGCCCGAGATCGGTTGGCCTCTCGAAACCACCATGGCAATTCCCCGGTAGACCATCATCGTCGCGAGCGTCGCGATAAAGGAATTCATGCGCGCCCGGGTAATAAGCCAACCGTTTACCCCTCCGAGGACAAGGGCCACGCCCACTCCGGCCGACGCCGCGAGCCAAATGTTCACTCCGAACGATTTGAAGAGGAATCCAGTAACCACCGCGGTCACTGCATAGATCGCTCCAACCGAAAGGTCGAACTCTCCGGAAATGATGAGAATCGTCATGGCCATGGCGATGATCCCGAGCTCCGACGTCTGGCGCAGCAGGTTTAGCAGATTGTAGGACGTCAAAAACGCAGGCGCGAAGATGCTAAAGAAGCCACCAATTGCCAACGCTGCGATCAAAACTCCCAGATCGCGGAACTGGGCAGAGCGAAGAACTTTTTGAGGATTGGTTTCAGACATTGGACTTGGTCAGTTCCGATGCGGCGGCATGGATTAGAGCTGCCTTCGTCGCTTGCGCCCGGGTAAACTCCGCGGTGATTCGTCCGCGGCGCATCACGAGAATGCGATCTGCCAGCGCCAATACTTCATCCAAATCCGACGACGCCAGGACAAACGCAACCCCGCCTTCTGCCATCGAGCGCAGCAACTGACAGATTTCGTCTTTTGCCCCGACATCCACGCCTCGAGTTGGCTCATTCATCACCAACACTTGAGGATCGATCGCGAACCACCGCGCCAACAGGACTTTCTGCTGATTCCCGCCGCTCAGGCTCGTCACCGGCGCATCTTGGCTGGGCATTTTGATATGGAGTCGCTCCCGCATGCTTTCGGCCAGTTGCCGGAGCCGGTGACGACTTAACCAACCCCACTTGGATAACGAGGCAACCCGCGTCACGCCGAGGTTCGTTTGAACGTCCAACTGGCGAAAAAGCCCAAGTGATTTTCGATCTTCGGGCACATAACCGATGCGGGCCCGAATGGCATCGCGAGACTCTTGTAAGTGCAATTGCCGACCCTCCAAGAACACTTCTCCTGACGTTGCAGCCGGGGCGGCAAATAGCGCTCGAGCCACGGCAGACCGCCCCGAACCTTGCAGTCCGGTGATCCCCAGGATTTCACCCGCGGACACTTTAAAAGAAACATCGGCAAACTCTCCGGCACGCGCGAGACCTTTGACCTCAAGTTTGACTCCGTTACCCGTCACTGCGCTCTTTGACCTTCGTTCTTCCAAACAGCGTCCTGCGATCAAGTTTGCCAAAGTGGATCTATCAAACTCCGTTCGGTGTAAGTGGCCAACCCTAGCGCCGTCGCGCAGCACGTGGATTTCGTCGCAAAGCTCGACCAATTCATCCAACAGGTGGCTCACAAAAACAAACGTCACCCCCTGATCTCGCAATCGCCGGATTACTTCAAAAAGCCTATCAACTTCGGGTGATGTCAGCGCTGTCGTCGGCTCATCCAGAATGATCAAGCGCGCGCGTCGCGAAAGCACTCTGACGAGCAGTGCCAACTGACGCTCTGCCGCCGTGCAATCGCGCATAACTCGACGCACATCCATCTCGATACCCAGGAGCTCTCGATAGAGCAGCATGCATTTCTCCTCAAGCTTGGCCCACTGAGGGAAGATGGTATGCCCAGGCTGTCGAGGGCCCAGAAAGACATTGGCCGCCACGGAAAGATTCGGACAGATGGGGATCTCCTGGTGAAACACCTGGATTCCTGCCGCCTCGGCCGCTCGGGCTGAGCGCGGTGCAAACCGAGCGTCTTGCCACTGCATGTCACCGCTGTCCGGTGCGTGAACGCCCGACACGATCTTGATCAGAGTCGATTTCCCAGCCCCGTTCTCACCGGCTAATCCGTAGACCTTCCCAGCCTCCCAACGAAGAGAGACCTCTCGCAATGCCTGGACGCGGGCAAACCGTTTGCTGAGCTGATGAACAGAAAGCAAGGTGTCCCAGTGAAGTTCAACGATAGCCTTGCTCGGCTAGCTTCATCACCGCTTCCACATTGGCCGATGTCACGGGAGCGACGCCGGTGTTAATGTCCGTCGGAGCCAGCCCATACTTCTTCAGAAGATAAAGCTGCATAACGGTGTTGAACCCCTGCAAGTAAGGTTGCTGGTCAATGGTGAACTGCATTACTCCCGCTTTAATGGCCGCCATGACGTCTGGAACCAAGTCAAACCCGCCCCCGAGCACCTTTCCCTTGAGTTTTTCGCGATCGAGCACCTGGGCAATCGCCGAACCCGTGATGTCGTCAACCCCGAAGAAGCCTTTGGTTTCCGGATGACCTTGATAATAACTACCGATAAGAGATGTCGCTTTTACCAGGTCCGTCGTCGTGGCAATCACTTGCGGCGTGAACTTCCCGTGTTGTTGAAGGGCATCACGAATGCCGCGGAGCCTCTCCTCCAGATTGAATGCCCCAGCCGTGTGCGTGCAAAGCAAGACCTGGCCACCGTCTGGCAGGAGCTTGACAATCTCTCGTCCCATCGAGCGCCCGGCTTCGAAATTGCCCTGCCCAATGTAGGCCAAACGACGGCTGCTCGGGGCATCGGCGTTGAGTGCGACGATGGGAATCCCTTGGCCGAGCGCCTCTGCCACTACATCGTTGAAGGCGTCAGGATTCGGCAACGTCGTCCCGATGCCATCCACATGAGCAGCAATTGCCGCTTTGATCACTTCGATCTGTCGCGCCACGTTAAAATCGGGTGGGCCTGTAAACGATACGTCGGCACCAATGAGTTTCCCCGCTTCCTCCACGCCCTTGCGCACGGGGACAAAGAACGGAACCGCGGAGGCGTGGGTAATGACGACAAACTTGTATTGGCTCGCCGGTGCTGTCGTCGGGGCGGGCCCGGTACCACTGCTGCTTTGCGGGCCGGACCCGCAACCGACGACCGCAAACAGGATTAGAGTCACAATAACTCGTATATCCGAACACAAGGTAACAATGCTTTTCACGCGCGTTGGATTTATCGGGTCGACGATATAGCGGACCGCGGATAAACGCACCATCGAAGTGCGCTGAAGTGCGGAATTCCCTCCATCCGTCCCAGATTCACCCTGGCACATCCAGAGCGCCATAAATCCGATCTCGAAATATGCTTTCGCTCGCCAGGCGATCCCGTTACAACAAACTCGTGGTACGAACCGAACGCTCCATTGCATGACCGGCCTATGATCCGAGGCATCTATACGCCCAACTTGGTCCCCTTCCGCGAGGACGGTAGCATTGATGAAGGAGAACTGCGCCGCTTGATCTCCTGGCTGATCGAGAAAGGCGTCAGCGGACTTTACCCAAACGGCAGTACCGGGGAATTTATTCGCCTAAGTTTCGAGGAACGCAAACGAGTCATTCAAATCGTCGCGGAAGAGACACGCGGACGCGTGCCGATTCTGGCGGGAGCCGCGGAGTCAAACTTAACAATGATTCTCGAGGCTTGCCGTTTCTATGCCGATTTAGGATGCACCGCCGTCTCCGTAACTGGACCTTACTATTACAAAGTCAGCCAGGAGAGCATCGAGCATTTCTTCCGGGAATTGGCCAGAAGATCGCCTATCGACATCGTTCTCTACAACATACCGCAATTCTCGAATGAAATTAGCGTGCCGGTCCTGACCCGGTTGGCTTTGGATTGCCCTCGGATCGTCGGAGTCAAAGACAGCAGTCGTGATTTTCCGCGATTCCTCAACACGCTCCACGCCATTAAAGGGCAACGGCCTGAATTCAGCTGTCTGATCGGCTGTGAAGAGATTCTCTTCCCGACCTTGCTCATGGGAGGTGACGGCGGCACGATCGCGACTTCTGGCGTGGTGCCCGAGGTGGTCATGAAACTCTATCGCGATTTCCAGCAAGGGAATCTTAAGGAAGCTAAACGGGTGCAATTCAAACTGCTAGACCTGATCAACGCGATGCTGTTCGGAACGAACTTTCCGGAAGGTTTCCGCGCTGGGATGTCCTTGCGAGGTTTCAATTTGGGGACGACTCGGCAACTGCTCTCACCGCAGGAGAAATCCGACCTCGAGGACATTCGCTCCAAAATCGCTTGCCTCCTCACAGAGTGTGGGTTTTCCGAGGCTGCCTCGGCCTGTCGCACGCTGTGCGCAAACCGCCGCGACACTGCCCTTACGGAGGGCCGTGAATCGCTCGCAGCGGTGCCTTCCAAGATTGGTTTAGATGCTGAGGCCATTGCCAAAGAAGTCATTCGCCAACTTCAGAATCGCTAACCTGCAATCATTTGAACTCGGAAGCGGCAGCTCTAGGGCTTGTTGAAATTGCATTTCTCAGCATCACGGCGCTCGTCGCTGACGCCATGTTGAAAGCGGCTGACGTCGGCCTGCTTGGATTCGAGACCACTGGAAATGAGAATCTACAAATCCGCGTCTCAGGATCGGTCGCCGCAGTTCAAGCCTCCTTGGCGACAGCAGAAAACCGAGCTCAGGAGCTCGGCTGCAATGTCGTGACTCATTGTTTACCCAGTCCCGAGCCGAATCTGGGCACTCTTCTAAGATTTCCAAACGCACAAAACGCCCTCTATGGAGGCCGTGATCAGTTCCTCGCCACGGACTTCCTGCAAACTTCAAACAACGCTATGAATGAGAATCAGCTCGCCTTGGGTATCCTCGAAACCCAAGGTTTAACAGCCCTACTCGAAGCCACAGATGTCATGTTGAAGGCTGCCAATGTCACCCTGGTGGGCAAAGAGAAGATTGGTGCTGCCTATGTGACCGTAATGATCCGCGGAGACGTGGCCGCCGTCCAAGCTGCCGTCGACGCGGGCGCCGCCGCAGTCCGCAATCTAGGCAAACTAATTGCCGCGCACGTCATTGCTCGCCCTCATTCGGACTTGATGACTCTACTGCCGAAATAGTTATCGGACCCGGCGCAGCGCCCGGATCAAATCGCCGACTTGATCAAAACGCTCTAACTGCACGCCGATCGCGCCTCCGCCCGGGTGAACTTCAACGAACTCCTGTTCGGGCGTCAGCTCAAAGCGCCTGTAAAACGCCCGTCGGATGAACTCCTTTACTTGCCCAAGGTCCGCTTGACTCTTATCAACGTGAACCTGAAAGAAGTCTCCTTGGCCGGCCGCATTTACGCGGACAGCGACCGCGTGAGCGCCAAACGCCCGCTTCAACATCGCTTCCGCGAGGTCGATCAGGGCTAAACCACGGAAGAAATTAGTGCCCTCCCAGAACTCAATCTCTGGAGGCGGATCGGAAGCGAGTGACGCGTCATCCAACCCCCGATTGAAATCGAACGGCTGCGCATTGAATTCGGCCAGCCATCGGTCTAGCAGAACAGGTCCGCGCAAATCCTTTTCCCAAGGCAGAGCCTCGCTCATCGCATCCAATGTCGGAAGTGACAACGGGTCGATCTGGAAACAGCGATCCCCCCATTGTGATCGGGTCACCCAATCGATCCATTGATCTGGAGCATGAATGAGTCGAAAGTTTTTCGCCACTTCAGCAAAAAGGTAGCCAACGATCGCTCGCAAGGGGACACCCGTCTCGGTCACAGAACTCCCTGAAGCTGTGCACCGCCGATAAAGGGGATCATGCCAGCCCGCGAGTAAGCTCTCAAAAGCCACCTTCGCCTTTTGCTCTGCTACCCCAACGCTGACCTTCTCGGAGTCAGCCAACTGATCCACGTACCACGGCCGTTTATCTTCCAGACGTTGCCGCAATTCTTCTCGGGTAATGAGTAAGGGAAGGCCGCGCAACACGTCGCACACCCAGCGGCGTTTGGCCAGGCCCAATCTCCCAGCCGTCACGAGCTCTGTCTCCAGCGGTTGGAAGAAGTCTTGGTCCACTGGGAGTGCCAGGAGCACCGCAGCCAACTCGGCAGCTTTGCCTGTCATTTTGCGCGTTTCGCCAGTTGTTTGCAGAGTGGCTCCAGGTTTCTCACCATAGACCCCTCCAGACCAGCGCCACGCCAGCCGATCTCGATCCACCGAAAAAGGGAACAAAAGCTGAATTCGATCGCCTGGGACGGGATACGTCCCAAGAATCCGGTAATTATCTCGCGGATTGGAAGACAGCAACGTGCCCTGACCCGCGCGGCCCTTTTGCTCAGTCGCCTGGTCCAATGACCCAGCGCGCACGCCCGTCCCATATTCCGCCTGGCAAGAGAGGTGCACCAGCATGTCGTCTGGTATATTCAAGCCAAATAGGGCGTTGATGGCGTTTTTGGCCGCAACCGTCACCGCGGACGAGCTTGAAAAACCGCCTCGTGGAATATTTCCAGCGGAAACGATGCGAAGACCAGTGAAATGGTCGCGCCCTAAAGAAGCCTGAACCTTTGCTCCAAGCGTTCCGGAACGGACGGTCCTCATGGAGGCAATCGCATTACCGACAAGAGAAAACGGTCGCCTCATGCTCGTACTGACCCAAAGCGATGCCGGGGGTAGCGGCTGCCCGTGCTCACGGCGCCGCTGCACTTCCTCCTCCGTGAAATAGCCGAGCGACAATAAAAGGTTTTCCGCCATGCGAGTGCCAAACCCTTCGTAGCTATACCAATCCCCCACGTCGCTACCCGGATACATGCAATCGATGTCCGCTGAAATCGACGAAACCTTCTCTTGAAATTCAGGCCGAGTCGGTTCCAAGTGGATGCGTCGATCCTCGGAACGCTGCATCATAACAACGATCTGTTCGCGCCCAGAGGCGTCGGCTGCCCCGGTAGGCATCTGCCAGGCCGGACCGAAAAACCGTCCCATATCCGGATGCATAAACGCAATCCGCAAGCGCCCACCAGAAACCCCAATTGCCACGGCTTCATCCGATTTGAATCCAAGCTTGCGCCCCGCCTCCTGCAATTCTTCCAATTGCTCGGCGATGGAAGCCGTCTGAGCTGAGGGTCGCGCCGTTCGGATGAGAGTCGCCGCATTGTCGACTCCAGGAGCACCGCTTCGATTCGTCGAGGGCACCGATTTAAGGACCCCCTCCAGCAATGCCAGATCCATCGGCCGGGTCACGTCGGAACAAAGAAGGTCATACTCGACATCCTTCACCTTCGTGGTCAGGGTCCGAATTTCACCGCCTTCCTTGCGAATTGCCTCCACCACGTCCGTGAGATAGTACTGCCGCTGAGCGTTGTCATTCGAGAGATTCTCTAAACAACGCCGCAGGATCCGCGCGCGAATCGCGTAGAGCGGACAATTCCCTTCCGTCAATTCGTCCAGCGAGGATCGGACTTTGCTATCCTGAATCGCATCGATGTCTTGCTGTTCGATGATACCAACGACTTTTCCATGGGCATCCCGGATAATCCGCCCCTTGCCGCGATTCTTTGGCGCCTCGTAAACGGCAGTCAGGAATGTCACGTCCGCTTCGCGCGGGGCGGCCAAATGTGTGTCAAAAAGGCGACGCAGAATGGACTCTGGGACCACCCGATCTCCCATCGTCAGGATCACCACCGGGTTTTCCTGTTCGAGATCTGGCAGGCTGAATGCCTCGTAAGCGGCAAAAGCTGTTCCGCCGGCCGAGTTGTCCGACCGGACAAACACGTTGTCCATTCCCAGAGCGGCCGAAACTTGCTGGTGTCGATAACCCACAACGGCGATCACCGCGGATGGGCTAAAGCAGTGAAACGCCTCGATCGTATGTCGAGCGAGAGGTACCCCGTTAACTAACTGAGCGCACTTGGGCTCCTGCCCGAAACGAGTCCCTTTGCCCGCTGCGAGCAAGAGCAGCACGGGCAGGTCGGCGCGTATTGGCCGAGGATGACTGGGCAAAGTTACTTTTTCCGCTCGAAGCCGCACGGCCTCGCAAAGCGGCACGATCGCTTCTCGCGCTGGAACTTGGGTCGACACGCGCAAGAGCGTAAAAACAGGATCACGCCAGGGCAAGCGGAATGCCGCGGACCAGTCCTGTTCTCAATGTCACAGAGAAGAACCGCTTGGGCCGAGGCCGCTTCCTTTTCCAGGAATCGCGGGAGGTGGAGAAACGTGTTCTTTTAGGGCAACGGGATCTGGCTTCGACGCCACCGGCATTGGCTCGTTCAGTCGAAATGGCTTCAGATGGCCAAAGATAGACTGAGCCAGGCTCGACTTTCTAAAACCGATCACTTTCGCACCTTGGATTCCAAAGAACTTCTGCAACTGGTCCGACGTGTAGAGCTGGACCACCGGATAATGGGCAAAGCGCACCAGAATCTCTTTACGACTATTCTCGGAAAGGTCCGTCGTTATGAGCACGAAATGCAGCTTGCTCTTGCTTCGGTGCAGAGTTTCCCGTCCCACGAGCAGGATTCGCGCGCGTAGGACAAACGGAAACAAACGTTCCACAGCTTCGGGCGTTGGTGGTAAAGTCTCAGACATGTCGGTGGTTCGATCGGAAATTGTCAATGGGCAAAAGGTTGTCGCTCGCATCGAACGCCATCTCGCACGGCGAGCCGAAGGTAACCAGGTCACGGCGTAGTTTCCATAACGGAGCGAAGTTCTCCGAGACTTGCGCGTTCTCGAGAGTCAGTGTGTCGAGAATGCGAACGACTCGGGCGTCTTCGACGCGGTCAAGGGCCAAAGACTCCAGGACACGCGTCAGCGCTTCACGGTCTGTGTCAAAATGAATGGGGATTTTCACGCTCTGCGGAGTGAGCGAAGTAAGGGCGTTGACATAGGTGACGCGCAAGTCGATCGCCTTGACCGCGCGCGTCGTGGTAATGTCGGCAAAGCCTATCCCGATTGCATTTCCGTGCGTCTCGGGCGTCAGATCCCGTACGAAAACACGTTTGATCCTCGGCGCGGGAAGATTGCGCTGATCTAACGACGAGAGGTAACCTTGCACGCCGCGGCCGGTCACGTTCGGGTCCATTCCAGCTCCGCTGATGTTTTTCCCTATCCGATCGATAATCAGAAGGTCGATATCGTCAAACGGCAATTTAGGCATCAACCGTTTCGCCTCTTGAAAGAGAGACTCTTCCGTGGCTTCGAGCTTCTCGGCCGGAAGGGAAGCGATGCGAACGATTTGATGACGTTGGTCCTCGATCAGTCCAATTCCGCAGAGAATGGGGGCGGTTTGTAGAATCACTTTGGCCAAGCTTCTCAGCATCGGCTCATACCCGAATCGCGTCGCAGCGATGTGAAAACAAGTGGCTCCGGTGCGTTTGCCCAACCCGATGACCAACATCTTCAAGATGCCGCTCCCAAGGTTACCAACAAAATCCGTGTGCGGTTTGATCCGATTAACGAGCACGATAGCGTCCGCTTTGAGCGCTTCGACGCTGCAATGGACATCGACGTTCTCCGGTGTTAGGCCAATCTGTTGCACTTCCACGCTCGCTTCGATAGGAACGCCCAAACTCTCCGCGGTGATGCCATACTCGGCCAAAACCGCCGTTTGCCCCTCCGGCGTCGCGCCGCCATGGCTGCCCATGGCCGGCAGGATGAATGGCTGGGTGCCAATGCCTCTCAAATGTTGAACAACGGTCCGTACCACGGTTTCTAACTCTTGAATACCTCGGCTTCCAACCGCGACCGCTACTCGTTGGCCTGGTCGAAGCTGCTTTTCGATGGCCGCCAGCTCCTGGTGAACAGCCCGAACAAGATCAATCCTGGGGAGGTCCGGATATTTCTGCTGGATCCACTGCATCCTCGGGAATGACGTGATCATCGCTCGACGTATTGTTCGACAGGCCAAAACCGCTTTCTTCCGCCCAGGACAGTAAAATTGCCCGCGGACCGAGGAATAGCGAAGAGAGTTGACGTCATTATCCGAAGCAGTCTGTTTCACGGCGACCTTCGTCGGAATCAGACCCAGCCAGTAGTTTGTGCCACGTCGCTCTTGCTCTGTCGAAGAGATAATTTACGGTTACCGCATGCGATACATCATGAAACAGAAGCTGTTTTCCTGGGGAGACGACTTCCTTATCCGCAATGAGCAAGGCGAACAAATCTATTTCGTGGATGGCAAAGCTCTCAGTTTCGGTGACAAACTCTCCTTCCAGGACATGGCGCGCAATGAACTCGCGTTTATCCGGCAGAAACTGCTCGCCTGGGGTCCGACCTACGAGATTTATCGGAATGGGCACCTGGCAGCCGTGGTGAAGAAGAAGATCTTCACGCTGTTGCACTGCCGTTTTACGGTCGACGTCCCAGGGCCTGATGATCTCGAAGCCAAAGGGAGCTTTCTGGACCTTGAGTACGATTTCTTCCGCGGCAGTTCGATCGTCGGGCGAGTCTCGAAGAAGTGGTTCAGTTTTGCCGATACTTACGGAGTCGACATTTCGGACGGTCAGGACGATGTTCTCATCTTGGCGAGCGCGGTTGTGATCGATATGATCTGCCACGGCGACAAGAAAAACGATTGAAACGAAGGGGAACGATGAAATGCCCAGTTTGTGCCAATGTTCTTACGCCTATCCAAGCCGGTGATATCACCGTAGATGCCTGCGTCAGCGGTTGCGGCGGAATGTGGTTTGACATCTTTGAACTGCAGAAGCTCGATCAGCCTCACGAACTCTCCGGGGAAATGTTGATCAATGTGAAACGGCAACCCGATGTCGTGATCGATCCGTCCCAGCGCCGCTTTTGTCCTCGCTGCGACGGGATTGTCATGATGCGCCATTTCTACAGTCCACGGCGCCGGGTCGAAGTCGACGAGTGTCCGAACTGCGGTGGATTTTGGCTCGACGCTGGAGAGCTCGCTTTGATTCGCGAAGAACATCAAGACGAACAGGAACAGCAGCGTGCCGTCGCGCAGTATCTGGACGCAGCATCGGCGTCAATTCTAGGGCCCCTCCGATCTGCTGGAACCGAACAGACGGCTCGCGCTCGACGGATCGAGCAATTGTTTCGCTTTAGTCGTCCATTTCGTTACCAACGCGAATAAAGCCGCACTACCGCATGGGTGGACGGCTCCGCAGTGCGCTACGTCTCGATACACGAAGGACTCTCCGCGAAGCAAATTACAGCACCGGAACGATCCTCGCGCCGCGCCGAACGGAACCCGGACCATCGCTTGAACTTAGGTTGGTTTATGGCTAAAGCCCCCCTCATGAAGAAGCTACCGTGGTGTGCATCAGTCCTTGCCGCCGGTTACCTGGCCACTCCAAATTGTGACGTCATGGCTGCATCCTCTCTAGTTTCTCAGACGCCAGCTGACGCCGCTCAATGGAGAAACGAGCATCGTTTGGTGGACTTGCATCAGCATCTCGAGTGCAACCCTGAACGTCTGGCACGCGCCATCAAGGTCATGGATGCCACTGGGCTCGGCATCGTTGTTAACTTAAGCGGCGGAACAGTCACTCGGACAAATGCAGAACCTTCCGCCTTTGAACGCAACAAGGAGGTGGCCGACCGCTTGTTTCCTGATCGGATCCTTCACTACATGAACCTGGATTATGCGGGCTGGGATGAACCGGAATTCTCGGAGCGCGCCGTGCGTCAAGTCGAAGAAGGTCATCGTCTCGGAGCCGCTGGATTGAAGGAGTTTAAGCGTCTAGGTCTCGTTCTCCGCGACAAGGCAGGTCGACTTTTGAAGATTGACGATCCCAAGCTGGATCCGGTTTGGACGCGATGTGGCGAGTTGGGAATGCCGGTTTCCATTCACGTCGCGGATCCTCGAGCATTTTGGATGCCGTATGACGATAAGAATGAGCGCTGGGCTGAACTGCAAGACCATCGCCAGTGGTGGTTTGGTGATCCCAATCTTTATCCGCCGCGCGAGGAACTCCTCGCCGCGCTGAATCGCGTTATTGAGCGTCATCCCAAGACCACGTTTGTCTGTGTGCATTTCGCGAATAATGCCGAAGACCTTGACTGGGTGGGCCGACAGTTAGACCGATACCCGAATATGAACGCCGACTTGGCCGCGCGGATCCCGGAAATCGGACGTCAACCACCCGCCGCGGTTCGCGAGCTTTTTCTCAAGCATCAGGATCGCATCCTTTTTGCAACTGACTTCCAAGTTTACGGGCAGCTCACCTTAGGATCGGGGGGAAAAGGTCCAGCTCCGACAGACGAGGACGCGGTTGATTTTTATAGTAAGCACTGGCGCTGGCTCGAGACAAACGATCGGAACTTCGCCCATATGACCCCGATCCAGGGCGATTGGACGATCAGCGGCATTGGTTTGCCCGTGTCAGTGCTCCGCAAGATCTACTTCGACAATGCCCAACGACTGCTGGCCAGGTCCATGCCGCTTCCTGTGACGCGCGCGGCGCGCACGCCATCCGACTTCGAGCCGGACGGTCATCTCTCGAATCCCTCCTGGAATCTCGCGCGTCCCGTGCGCATCGAATACCAGACGGATAATATCCGCCCGCATCCGGAACTTAGCACTGCCGTCCGTGCGCTCTGGTCGGAACGGTATCTCTACCTCGGTTACGAGGCGCCGTTCTCGAAGCTGACCGTTTTCGAACCGGCCGACCGTTCAAAGAAGCGGGTCGGGCTCTGGGAGAAGGATGTTGTGGAAGCATTTATTGCCCCGGATCCGCAACGATTGAACCATTATGGAGAATTCGAGGTCGCTCCAAACGGCGAGTGGCTTGACTTGATGGTGCGTCTTCCCGAGAAGGAGTTTGACTGGCAAAGCCACTGGGACGTGCGGACGACGGTGGATCATCAGAGAGGCGTCTGGCGTGCGGAAGTCCGAATCCCTATCGCGTCGTTGGCTTCGTCGCCGCCGCACCCTGGAGTTCGCTGGCGAATCAACCTGTTCCGTTGTGATCGCGAACACCGAGCGTCGATGGCCTGGAGCCCGACTCGAAACCAAACTTTTCACACGCCGGAACGGTTTGGCTGGCTCGAGTTTGAACGTTAGCAGCCGTCTCGAGCGTCTGGTCGGGCTCCGAAACGCTATTTTCGGGAATTGTAGATCTGCAACGCCTCGGCGGCCCGCTGGTCTCCCTGGGCCGCGGCGGCCCGAAGTTTCTGATTCAGCGATATCATTGAGCGACTCGCGACCTCGCGTTGCTCCGGGGTCAGGTCCGGACGGGCAAACAGGGCTTGCAAATCCATCATTGCTTTCGGCTCATCTTTTCCTTGAATGGCATTCACGACTTCGGTCGCCGTATTCTTGAGTTCGCCATCCGCACCTTTAAAGGCATTCTCCACCGTGGCTGGGACCTGTTCCACCGCGAGGACTTCTGGATCCGCCTTCTTTCCGCAACCGGAACCTAGAGCAAGGGCCAGGCAGGCGGTGAGCACCATCAAAGACTGTGACGTCATGGGAGAAGTGTTGTGTGAATTAACGAGGTTGCTCCAGGGGAACATCACCAGTGTAACAGCGGTAGTCCAAACCCTGGTTGTAAGCTTTGAATTTGACGGGCGAGACGTGCCCGCCAACCCATAGCGTATTGCAGGATTTGCTATGCCGATACCATTCCCATTGGAACTGATACTTTTGGTAAAGCTCAGCGCCTAACCCGCCGCTGTTCGGCGGTTGCCCTATCCATTGAGTGAGGATCTGAGTTCGGCCTGGAAACAATCCGATGCTGTCATCTTCGCCTTCCATGCACGATTCCGCAGCATCCTGACAGAAAATGGTCGTCTGGGGACTTTTGTAAGCACTAACTTTCAGCGGTCCTTTGCCCATTTTGGAATCGTAGGGAGCGATCAGGTATTTAGACATCCCGTAACTGGGAATCGAGCCAGAAATCGTGCGGATACCTCAGCCCATTCTCGCGCCATTCATCGACGATCTTAGCGCTTGGACAACGGAATACATGTTTGGATTTGCCAATGTAGTTCTGGTAGCCGATCCCCCAGTAGGCCAAGTCGTGGAACGGGGACAATTGCGCAGTCGAATTCGGATTCGACGTCCACTGGCCGTTGTTGGGAACCGAGGAGTCACCCAGGTAAAAATAGCGGTCATTATTTTCGTCGGCATACATGGTGCCGGCAATGCCGATTTGTCGCAGGTTACTCATGCAGCGAGCACTTCGCCCTTTCTCTTTGGCTTTGCTGAGTGCGGGCAGGAGCATTCCCGCGAGAATTGCGATAATGGCGATAACCACCAGCAATTCGATCAGGGTGAACCCGTGATGCGCTAAAGACGACCGTCGGACCTGGGATGCTGAGTCGCTCGGACAATGGAGCCGACTGCCGTAGGTCATAAGATTTTTCATATGCGCTTGCCGACGAAAACCTCAACTAAACGAACCAGTGATCTGAAGTTAAACGTTACGGTCGCTAATTGCAATCCTGTGCATTGAGAAGTCACAGGACTGTCACCTGTCCGCCGTCTACGATACTCCTCTTCGTGCGAGCTATCGTCTCGCACAATCAAGCGGCTCAGTCGCTGAACGCGGACCTCACAGCTTGGGTGTCGGACTCGGCTCATGAACCTTGAACGCTTCAATCCGCCGACGCCCTTCAGCCAGCTGATCTCGCGAAAGCTCCGACTTAACTTCGTCTCGGAGTTTTCCGGAATCGGCGACTTCCTTAGCCGCGAGACTTAACCACTTAAATGCTTCTGCCAGATCTTTCTCCACCCCTTGGCCTAAGCGATACCGTTGTCCAAGGTTAAATTGAGCCAACGCATGGCCATGGTTGGCAGCTTTCTGATACCATTGAACCGCCTCTTTCTCATTCATTTTTACGCCTCGGCCAAACGTGTAGAGTACTGCCAGATTATACTCGGCCGATGCGCTCCCTTTCTCTGCTGCTTTGCGATACCACTCCGCCGCGTCCGTATAGCTCGGTTTCCCGCCCTGCCCTGCCTCGATCAGTTCGCCCAGACTATTCTGCGCTCCTGCATTTCCCTGCCCGGCCGCCTTGGTATACCAGGCCAAAGCCTGTCGGAAATCCTGCGTGACGCCCCGCCCGGCAGCGTACAAATCCCCTAACAACTTTTGCGCGTCCGGTTGCCCCTGCTCTGCCGCGGCGCGAGTCTGCGCAACATCCACCACCGGCAGCGCTGCGGGCTCAGGGATATCCGAAGATCGCTGGCAACCTGTCCAGGCCAAGGCCGCCAGCAGAGTCGCAAACGACGCGGTGGCGCGTAAACCTCGGCTCGATGTTCTCCCGAGCCTGCCCAATGCCACGACAACTCGTTTGTGAAACCTTGTGCTAATGCCGGCCAACTTCGCTAGCGCGATCATATGAATCTAATTGCTCGCAAATCGATATGCGAAGTCAATGCTCATTCGTCTCATGGTTCCTGATTCCCCTGCTTCCTCGAGCTCAGCCATCTCGCCCGGCTGGGTCCGTTACTCGGGAATGACCTTGCCGACGTGCGTCCCGCCTATTACTTTTCCTGGCATGTCGCAACCGGCTGATTATCACATGCACACGCCGCTTTGCCGCCATGCCGTCGGCGAACCGGTCGACTATGCCGCCCAAGCGTCGCGCCTCGGCTTGAGCGAAATTGGATTCTCCGACCACTCGCCCATGGCGCGCGACGATTTTGACGACTGGCGGATGCGGGACGACCAGTTGGATGAATATGTCGGCAAAGTCCGCCGCGCTCAGAAGGAGTTTCCCAACCTGACTATCCGCTTAGCTCTGGAAGTGGACTACATGCCCGGACAGGAAGACTGGATCCGCCGTCTCGCGGCTCGGCACCCTTGGGACTATTTCATCGGCTCGGTCCACTATGTTTCGGAGACCTGGGATTTGGACAATCCCAAGAAGTTGTCGCAATGGCGTGAGCGGGACCCCTTTGAGGTCTGGACGGTCTATTTTCAGCGGCTAACCATGGCAGCAGAATCGAAGTTGTTCGATACCATCGGCCATGCTGACCTCGCCAAGAAGTTCTGCTTTATACCCACTCAAGATTGCAGTGCGCTTTTCAAAGCGTTCCTCGCCGCGGCCAAGCAGTCCGATACCGCCATCGAAATCAACACCGCGGGCTTGCGTAAAGAATGTCGGGAGATCTATCCCAGTCGTAAGATTCTGCAAATGGCGAAGGATTTAGGTGTCCCCATAACGTTTGGCTCCGACGCCCACGCCCCCGAGGAGGTCGGCTTAAATTTCAAGGAAGCGATGGAGCTCGCTCAGAGCGTCGGTTACTCCCAGCGCCGAACGTTCGCCAAGCGACAGCGCACAGACGTGCCGCTCTAGGAATCGTCCGCCTGATTCGGCAAACTTTGCGGCGAGGAATTTGGCCTGGCCTGCAAAACGCATTCGCCAGCGGTCTGGGAATCACGGAGCCACGTCGCGGGCTGGTTAGAAAACTCCCGCTTCCAGTGCTCCGCGGAGTGCACCCGCCCTCGATTACTTCGAAGCTTTGGCTCCGCGCACGTTTACGCGAATCGAGTAGAGCCCTTTGCTTGCGGTGATAAACAAGGTTTCCCGCTCCTTCCCGCCGAAGGAAACATTGGCAGTCCAAGGCTCAGGCACATCGATGTGATCGATTTGTTTCCCAGCAGGGTTAAACACGGTCACGCCCTTGCCCGTGAGATAAACGTTGCCAGCACTGTCTAGAGTCATGCCGTCGGAGCCAAGTTCGCAGAACAGTTTCTTGCTCCCTAAAGAACCGTCCGGTTGAATATGATAGCGATACGTCTTGCGAGCGCCGATGTCGGACACATAAAGCAGCTGACCATCTGGGGAACCGATGATCCCGTTCGGCTGGGTGAGGTCATCCGCGACCCGTCGTAGCTTGGCTCGGTCCGCGGCGAGATAGTAAACGTGCTGGCCGTCTTGCGGCATTTTTTCATAGTTCCACCACGGCCGTTTGTAGAATGGATCGGTGAAGTAAAGTCCGCCCCCTTGCCGGAACCAGACGTCGTTGGGCCCGTTCAGCATCTTTCCATTGAATTCCTTCGCCAGGATCGTGATCTTCTTATCTTTTGCAATCGACCACAGTTCCGTCTTTTCATCCGCGCACGCGATGAGGTTGCCTCCTTCATCGAAGTACATCCCGTTGGCCCGACCCGCGGGATGGAGATAGGTCGACAGCTGTCCGTCGACGCTCCATTTCATGATGCGATCGTTCGGTTGATCTGTGAAAAACACATTGCCCGCGGCGTCTGATGTTGGCCCTTCGGTAAACTCAAATTCGCCCGATAGCTTTTCCAGCTTGGCGCCGCTGGCGACGACTCCAGCGCCACTGGCATTCGATGGCGATGGCTGGGCCCAGGCACTCCCAATGCAGAATGAGAGAAGAATCAATGATTGCGTCCAAAGTTTCATGGGTTTCTTTATTTTACACGGAGAAGCTTCCCAAAGTCAGGCAGTAAATCGTATTTCTTCAACCAGGGAGTGTACATCATACCGCGCACGTTGGGCACCTTGCCCGCTAATGCCTGCCAGCCTATCACTTCGTTCAAATCATCCGCATCGTAATAACAGGCCACGAGGGTTTGGAATCCGTGATCGGCAAAAAAGCGTAAACTCTGTTCTCGCGGCGCCCCTCCCCAAACCGTCACGATTAGGTCCTTCGGGACGTAGTTCCACGAACCGGTAAAGTCTCCTCGCACCAGATAGTACTGGCCGCGCGCGTTGTGATTCGGATCCAACATGTCTGACCAGATATAGATCCGGGCCTCGGGACTATACCGTCGGAGAGCGTCGACCTGACGCCCGATACACCCTCCCAGTAACTCAGCCATGTTTTTGTCGCGGCATTTCTCGCAGGTTCCACCCAGTCTGACTTCATCCATATTCAACAGGATCTTTCGGGGATGGAGCTGCTCCGCCAGCAGCCGCGCTTCGTGATCGAATATCTCGTCGAGTTGGCTTTCGGCCATACAGACGGTCACTTGGGAATCGTGGATGAGCATCGGATGAAACCAACTCACTCGAAGCCGATCTCCCTCGTGAATCGGACCTCCCGGCCGCAGTCGAATGGGGGGATTTGGCTGGTCCAATCGATAATGGCTGAACTCTGGAGAGGCAAACACTTCGTAGTCCCGCCCCTCCTGGTAAGTCGTCGACCGATCTTCGCTCCGCACCGTCAATGGCGTTCCCGGCCGACGTAACGCATTGATCGGCCCTACCTCCTCGATAAACCAGTCATCCCACCACACCCGCCCCTCTTTTCCTTCCCAGACCCCTGCGTAGACATTCATCGAATCGAACTCGAGGCTGTTCACCAGCAAGGTCAACTTTTGCCAATCCGACGTCGCCTTGACCGGGAACGTCCGCGGCGCCAGCTCGCGGTCACCGGCCAAGACCGTCACCCGAAACGCCGTAGCCGGCTGCAGCCCTTCCGTCTTCACCCAAAGGCTCATGCGATAACAACGCTGCGGTTGCACCGAGACCTTCTGCATAATCCTGCCATGCCCATAGCGATCGGTCTGAAACCCCTCGAGACGGAGCGCCGCCCGCCCGCTATGGACTGTATTTGTGTCGACGTGGCTGATGACGCCCGGACTGTCGTGGAAACCGAATCCCGGAAACTGGTTCCCCTTAAATTCTTCAAACGACCCGTTGACGATCGTCACCGGATGATCCGGTTCAAACCGAGCTTCGTTCCCATGCACCACGAACGTCGCATCCCTGACGGGCAGGCCCTCGGCCAAATGCCGATTGTGCGAGAGTATACCGCCGCCGTATCCGACCGAAAAGACACTTGGAATCAACTCCAACCCAAGATTGTCGCACGTCGTTTTTACGGCCTGAAGATGGGACAAATACGCCGGGGATTGCTTGCACAACGTGTCCAGATTGGCTGAAAGCACCGCCCCATTCAGTCCGGAGCGCGCCGCGGTCTCCAACAGATTGGTGATAGCCGCAGTGTCCCGGGAGCTTTCCAACCCCCAGCCAAACACCCAGACGAAACGGTCCTGGTTCGTCTGGGCGGAGGCGCCAAAGACAGCGAGATGCGCCGTCAACGCCAAAGGGCAAGCGAACCACCAACGGCAAAACCGAGTGAAGAGGATCGACCTTAAGTTCTTCATGGGCTACGCTGAAATCATTCTCGCATCGCAACAGGTCTCCCCCAAAGTTCGCCCACTCGCCGTCTTAACCCATTGAGTGCTTTTGCACCTCCATCCAACGCGCTTCCGGATCAAAGTCAACACCGATGCAGGCCCATGGTTTTGGCGGATCAACGAGCTGATGTGGCGCTGCAACACGTTGTCAGTGACCAAGAACCTGAGATTGGTCCTTGGTTTTGAGGGGGTGTGCCAGGAGTTGAAGGTAGCGAATGGGGAGTAAGCTCCGTTCAGGCCGCACCGTGCCGGAAAAGCTTGAGCGCAGCACCCTTGGCGTGCCCTGGATCTGTCGGTGACAATTGCGGATCAACGCGTTAGAGGCCATGTACCCCGGCCCAAGCACCCTCTGCATGCTTCCATCCCCTGCGGGCGCTTGAACTTGCCTGGGCTAAGAGCGGAAAGGCGAACGAGAAAGGAAACAGCCTCGGTACACACTGGCAGCCGACCGGAACTGCCTTCACAGTCGGCCCTGAAACGCTCCATGGTGGCTCCAACCTATCTTCTGCGATCACTGGAGGATCACTGGAGGATCACTGGAGGATCACTGGAGGATCAAAGGAAGTTCCGGCGCTTGGGTTTACCTTGAGATCCCCATTTCCCCCGGCCCCTAAACTTTGGTGACAATTTGGTTCCAACTCCAATTCCCCCCCATTTCCATCTGAATCGGAGCAATTTGCTCCGAACGGCCCAGGACCGGGAGCGATCCGCGGATATCGCTCGATAGCGCCAGTGTGCTGTCGCCTAATTCCGCAGGCTTTAGTTGCGCTCAAAATGGGTTCCCGGCGAGGTGTGACGACGGAGGATTGCCGCAGTGCTCTCCGACCGAGGAGCAACGAAGCCAGGACCCGTTTTCAGCGCAACCCTTTGGGCAGCAGTTTTTTTGCCCGTCCGCGACGGGGATGCGCCTCACTCGCGCCTTGCGGACGAGGCAAAACTCCTGGCCGCGATAGCTTACGGAATTCGGGGACGGCACACTAGGTCCATCGCCAAAAAGAGCCAGTCAGGTGCCCCGACACGCTCGCGAGACGTTCCGCTCCCTCACGATGGACGGTGGATGGACCACGGTTGGATGCGTGATCTTGACGCATTCGACCCTTCGGAACTGCTCAAGTTCTTGCCAACCCCGCCGCCATCCAACCCCAATGTGGCCCGAAACGGGTGTGGCACACGACAAGTGGTTTGGGGGCTCGAGAATCGTCGATGCATGGCACGCCAGGCACTGATGCTGCTTCCCTTCCCGAGAATTCTCGATAAATAAGCATCGCACAACGAATGAACAAAGGACGCTTTGTAGTTTCATGGGGAATCACGGCCCTTTTGGCCGCTGCTTTCTTTGCCCGGCCATTGCACGCCCAGATCACCTACGAGCCCCACACTTTCATCACCTATGCGGGAATCCGAGAGAAAGGCGCAGGGACATCCGACGGCGGAGGACGCGACGCTCGATTTAATGCGCCGTCCGGTTTGGCTGTGGATAATGCTGGCAACGTTTTTGTCGCCGACTCCAACAACCATATCATTCGCAAGGTCAGCCCCGCGGGCATAGTCACGACGGTGGCAGGCTTGGCGTCTCACCCTGGCGACACGGACGGCACGGGCGCTAATGCGCGATTCACCGGACCTCAAGGGGTCGCTATCGATGGAGCCGGGAATCTTTACGTCGCGGATAGTTATAGCCATACAATCCGCCGAATAACCGCGGACGGCGCCGTGACTACCTTGGCGGGACAACCCGGAACCACTGGGATCGTGGATGGGACGGGGGCGAGCGCCCGGTTTAACTATCCCGTCAACCTAAAACTCGATCGCGACGGAACGCTTTATGTTGCGGATACCTACAACCACGCCATCCGAAAGATCACGGCTGATGGAGTCGTCACGACCTTAGCGGGCTTGCCCGGGACTTCGGGAAGCGTGGATAGCCTCGGAACGGCCGCCCGGTTTAACTATCCCCAGGACCTCATCATTGATAATGCCGGCATCGTCTATGTCGCCGATGGTGGAAATCATGCCATCCGAAAAATCACGCCCGCCGGCGCGGTAACGACTCTGGCCGGTCTCGCTGGCACGGCGGGGTCGACGGATGGCACGGGGACGGCGGCTCGGTTCAACGTTCCAGGCGGGATTGCCTTGGGATCTGGCGGTAAGCTCTACGTCACCGATTTCTTTAATCACGCCATCCGGATCATCACGCCGGACGGTGTGGTGACCACCTTGGCGGGCACGCCTGGAACCGCCGGAAGCGATGACGGCACCGGACGCGCCGCAAAATTCAACTATCCGCTTGGCGTGGTCTTGACGGGGGATGATCTGCTGGTGGCAGATGCTTACAATCATACCGTGCGAAAGGTTTCCGCGGCTGGAGTGGTGACGTCGTTTGTCGGTTCGACGCCTGAGATTGGTAGTAATGACGGAAACCGCACTGCCGCGCGCTTCCACAACCCCCAAGATGTCGCGGTAGATCGCGACGGGACTCTCTATGTTGTCGATGCGGTCAATGTTGTGGTCCGCAAGATCGCCAATGATGAGGTCGTTACGCTAGCAGGGCTCGCCGCGGCCACGGGAAGTCAGGATGGCAAAGGCTCGATCGCGCGGTTCGCCGAACCCTTGGGCGTGGCCGTGAACAATGGCGTGGTTTACGTGGCGGATGCAGCCAACCACACTATCCGACAGATCACCGCCGACGGCACGGTCACGACACTTGCGGGTCTGGCCGGAACTTCCGGCAGCGCGGACGGAACGGGCGCGGCCGCCCGCTTCAACCGCCCTTTTCGGATCGCTCTCGACGCCGCGGGTGTTCTCTACGTTTCTGATACCGGAAATCATGTCATCCGAAAGGTCACGCCCGCCGGAGTTGTCTCGACGCTCGCAGGCAAAGCGGGCACTTCGGGCAGCGCGGATGGCACAGGGTTGAGCGCGACCTTTTTTGCCCCGGAAGGAATCGCCGTGGACGCCAAAGGCAATGTATTCGTCGCGGACGATGGGAACCAAACGATTCGAAAGATCTACCCGGACGGCGTGGTCACCACATTCGCGGGGACGGCGGGCAAGGCTGGAATCGTGGATGGCACCGGGGCGGCCGCGCGGTTTACTTATCCTGTC
This sequence comes from Limisphaerales bacterium, assembly GCA_044225505.1. Lineage (GTDB taxonomy): Bacteria > Verrucomicrobiota > Verrucomicrobiia > Limisphaerales > SIBE01 > JAXMHN01. The sequence continues at coordinate 4,388 of JBGAIN010000042.1, read as the reverse complement.
GGGCTGTCGTTCGATTCCGAAAACAATCTTTACGTTACCGATTCCGGGAATAGCGTTTTGCGTCGCATCACCCCGCGGGGTAGCGTAACCACACTCGCCGGATCACCCGGCTTGCCAGGCAACACCGATGGAACAGGCAGTTCCGCCCAATTTACCGCCCCGTCCGGTGTCGCCGTGGATAACTCCGGCAACATCTATGTCACCGACCCTCTAAGCCAAGTGATCCGCAAAGGTTTCTTGCCGGTGCCGGACATGCCCATCGTCGATCCCGCCAGTGCCAGCGCCGGCGTCACCCGACACTTGGGCGTCGCGGGGAGCAACACCATCTCTTGGAGCTGGACGCTAATCCGATGCCCAGCGACTTCGGCCACCCAATCGTGGTCCGCGTCGGTTCGGGATCCGGCCTTTACACCGGATGTCGATGACCTCTACGTTGTCCGTTGGCTGGGCCGGGATGCGAACGGGCGCGCGGCTATTCGCACGCTTCACCTGACGGCAGCGTATTCCTCACTCCTGCAATTGAATCTGACACGAACCACTTTTCCCCGGCGCGTGAACATCGATATCGCGGGTCCTCCAGAATCCACCGGGCGGATCGAATTCTCGTCAGACTTGCAGTCCTGGAGCAGCCTCGGGGATTTCTCAATCACCAACGCGCCCGTACGATTGCAGGATACGGCCCCAGGGCCAAACTGGCGGTTCTATCGCGCCATTCCTCAGTGAGGGATTGATTCCGGCTCCAGTTATGAAAGCCATTCGCGCGTCGCTCGAGCGACTGGGTGATTTTCCATTGCTGAAGGACCTCTCGTCACCGGAGCCGAGTTCGCGTTGCCTATGGAATCCGATCAGATCCCGCCACTCCTGAGTGCCTACGCGCGGCCTAAACGACGCCGAACCGCGGGTCGTTGGCTGTTCGTGATCGCGTTGTCGATCGGCGCTTGGTGGTTTCTGGCTAATCGCCAACCGGCAAGACGCGCTGGCGCGTCCGCCAACCCTGATCTCTTCGCTGGAGAGTTCGTCCCGCGGATCACCATCCAGGTTCCTGCAGCGGGCATGGAGATTCTGCAAAGCACGGGGTTCGGAGATGGACAACCTCGACCGAGCACGCCAGCCATGGTTCACGAAGGCGACAAAGTCTATACGAATGTCAGCGTGCATCTCAAAGGCTGGTTCGGCAGCTTCCGACCGGTTGGCCAAACCCCCAGTTTCACGCTCAAGTTTGACGGGGAAGGCGCGGAGCAGATGTTCCATGGCCTGCGGCGAATCTCGTTGAATAACTCCGTTCAAGATCTCTCCTACCTCTCGGAGAAGATCAGTCGCGAGCTTTTCGAAGCTGCCGGGGTGCCCGTCCCCCGCGCGGGCCATGCGACAGTCACGCTGAATGACCGTGACCTCGGTCTCTACGTTTTAACGGAGGGTTATAACAAGCAATTCCTGAGTCGCTACTTTCAGCGCACCGACGGCAATCTCTATGAGAGCCACGGAAACAATGACGTTGTCGATTCGTTGATCATCAACAGTGGGGATAACCGCGCGGATGATTCCGCACTGAAAGCGGTCACCGCCGCCCTGGCCGTCTCGAATCGTGCCGAAAGATTCCGCCGTCTCCGAGAAGTTGTCGATATGGATCGCTTTCTCTCATTCCTGGCCATGGAGGTAATCACCTGCCACTGGGATGGGTACGCGATGAACCGAAATAACTATCGCGTCTTCCATGATCTAAGTTCCAATAAACTCGTCTTTATTCCGACTGGGATGGATCAAATGTTCGGCACCGGGAGGGTCGATCCGCATTGTCCCATTGTGCCTCGCATGGAAGGGGCGGTAGCCCTGGCCGTGATGGAGACAAAGGAAGGCCAGCGACAGTATACAGAGAGGCTCGCCCAACTTTACCGCTCGGTATTCAAGTTAGATGCCATTCTGGCAAGGATCGACTCTTATGCCGCAGCCATTCAGCCTGCGCTCGCGGAATCGAGCCGCTGGGAAGCCATTCGGAACAAATTCGAAGTAAAGCGCCTGAAGCAGCGGATTATCGAGCGCGACAAGAGCTTAAGAGAGCAGCTCTCCGCTCAGTGAGTGGAGCCCAAGCGCCAGCCGCATCGGCCGTTTTGCCCTTGGCGACCTGAATGCAATGGGTAACGTTGCCACCCGCCAACCAATCTCGAGCCGTAAATTTACTTGAGCAGAGACGGCATTGTTCCATTATTGGAGTCAACCGCAATACCCTCCTGTCCAAGGGTGCGGCACACGATTTGCCCGAATGAAGAAGAAAGCTCCTCAACGTAACGGTCTCCTAGCTGGTGGGAATTGGATCATCGACCAGGTCAAGATGATCGATTCTTACCCACAACCGGAACAACTCGCCAACATCCGTGAGCAAACACAAGGCACCGGCGGCGCTCCCTATAACGTGCTGATAGACCTTGCGCACGTGGGGGTCTCATTTCCTCTCTCAGCCGCTGGGCTCGTCGGAAAAGACCCGCTCGGCGAAAGCATCATTGCCAATTGTAAGAAGCACGGAATCGACACGCGGTATCTCCAAACGACTCCCAAGGCCCCCACTTCTTACACCGATGTCATGACCGAGCTCGCCCACGGGCGAAGAACCTTTTTTCATAACCGCGGCGCCAATGTCTTGTGGGATGGGAGTGATATCGATTTCGCCAAGTCCAAGGCGAAGATTTTTCATCTGGGCTACCTGTTGCTCTTGGACGCCCTGGACGAAACCGACAAACAATTTGGAACGAAGGCGGCCCGCCTCTTGGCCAGTGCCCGAAAAGCCGGACTCAAGACCAGCGTCGATGTGGTCAGCGAGAATAGCGATCGCTTCACTCGCGTCGTGACTCCCGCACTGCAGCACACGGACTATTGTATTCTCAACGAGATCGAGGCGGGACGAACCACCGGCTTCAAGGTGAGAGAAGATGACGGGCGGCTTGACACTGTCTCTCTCCGTCACGCCGCGGGCGCCCTCCTGCAGCATGGCGTCCAAGACCTCGTCGTCATTCACTTTCCCGAAGGCGCATTCGCACGCACGCGCAAAGGCGAGGACTTTTGGCAATCGTCACTCACCGTTCCGGCCAAGTATATCGCGGGCACAGCCGGGGCGGGCGATGCGTTCTGTGCTGGGGTTCTGATGGGGCTCCATGAAGAGTGGGACCTTACCCGTTGCCTATTCACGGGGGTTTGCCTGGCCGCAGCTTGTTTATCCCATCCTACCTGTACGGATGGGGTTCAATCCCTGAGCAGTGCCCTCGCTCTGGCGAAGAAGTTCAAAGTGCGCCCACCCTTGGTCGCGCCTCCAACCTGAATCAACGGACAACGTTAGGCGCCGGCGTTTGACGAAAACCAAGAGGCTCCCAACGCCAACGCTGGGTTGGGCCTAGTGTGGCGACCGCTAAGAAACGGCGATGCCGAAAATCACGGAGGAGCCTTTAGGCTCGTTCCATGTATTTGCCGGAGCGGGTGTCAACCTTCACCTTTTCCCCGGTCTTGATAAAAAGAGGCGCTTGGACCGTGATGCCGGTTTCCAACGTGACCGTCTTTTGCACGTTGTTAGCCGAATCCCCACGAATCCCTTCCGGCGCATCGGTCACCGTCAGAACAACGCTAGAGGGCAATTCCACCTGCACGGCCTTCTCCTCTACGAACGTCACGGTGACATGAGCGTTCTCGACGAGGTAGTTCTTGCCCTCGCCCACGATTTCCGGGGGCAAGTTGATCGTCTCGTAGGTGTCGGGGTCCGAAAAGACGTAGTCTTCACCATCTTTGTAGCTGAACTCCATCTTTCGGGTCATCATCGGCACCACTTCGATCTTTTCCGTGGAGCTGAAGCGAACATCGGAAGACTTACCCGTCCGAATGCTGCGGAGGGTGGCTTGCACGAAGGCACGCAGGTTGCCAGGGGTGCGGTGCTGACTGTCCAGGACAACGGCGACTTCGCCATTGTAATTAATTGCCATGCCTTTCCGAATATCGTTTGCTGTTGCCATAAATAGAACACCTACCGCTCTCAATCGTCTGACGCGAGAGGGAGCGAAAAATAACGAACCCGAAGCTGATTGCAAGCCCTGATTTCCGGTTCGTCCCGCTTCCGAAGGTGCCCACGGCGGCTCGCGATCGATAGTTAGGGTTGGGCGTTGGGCGCCACCCCGTCACCGGTTCCACACAGTCGCTCCTGGCGCGCGCCATCCAGCTGGATTCGCCAAATTGCGCTGCTATGGACGTAAATCACTGAGTCTCCGTAAAAACGCGGAATACTGAAAGAGCGATCTTGGGTGGGTTCGACTAAGGTCCGAGTGGTCCCGTCGCGGAGATCCCGAAGAAAGACACCATCGCTCCGGTCGCCAGCTTCCCGTCCGGAATAAAGATAATAGCGGCCCGTCGCG
>JBGAIN010000295.1:0-5605 GCA_044225505.1 Limisphaerales bacterium | reverse complement strand
CTCCGTGTCGACAGCGGGCTTAGCCGATAGAACCGTTGCGATACCCCTGGGCTTGGCGGAGCGGCAAAGCCGAGTAACCCAGAAGGGTTGGTCAGCTGCAAGACAGGTTCCCAAACTATTAAGTCCTGAGAAATCCAAATCACGACGTCTTTATTACGCTGGCCGAGAACTTCAAATGTTACTGGCCCAGTTCGCGCATGGCCAACGCCGATGAAATTTGGGCCTTTACAAATCCCCGCCGCGCCCGCCTGGACGATCGGCGCGAGACTGTCCATATCGAGCGGAGCGCTGAACAAGGCCGTTTCGTCTATCCTGCCGTTGAAAGTGAGGGGGGGCTCCATGCTAATTCGAAACGTCCCCAGGCCACCAGTTTTCAATCCCCACAGGAGCTTGCACACAGTTTGTGCTTAATCCGGAACCGGCGGGTGGCGTGGCTGCCGCCGGCCCCGGCAAAGCTCCAGTCAGCCCAGCCATCACCAGAACGTTTGCCCAGCCTGCCCGCATCGTCCTAACCCATCGCCCAAAGGTAACAATCAGCTTTCCTCTCGAAGCGCCATTCGAGACGCAGCAGTCCATTGAAATCATAGGTGAGAAAAGCCGCCATGGCGACTGTGACCTCCCGAATACCTGTTCCACGCCTGTCCCAGTTTGGCAAGTTGCTCGCTGCTCATTTCCCTTGAAGAGAAGATCCCTCCTGTCTTTGATCAGGTTTGTATGGCCTGGATATCCCGGCGGCATTTTCTCCAACGAACCGGTTGGGCGTCGTTCGCGGGTTGGGCGTCTGCGAGATGCCTATACCCGCAAACTGCCCAGCGCTGGCGCGCCGCGGTCATCGGCTGCACAGGCGCCGGGGACTACGGACATAATCTGGACCGCGCCCTGGAAGGATTCGACTCAGTGCAAGTCACGAGCGTGGCCGATCCGGACCCTGTGGGACGCGCTCGAGTCGCGGAGCGCGTTCACGCCCAGCGCCACTACGCTGACTACCGAGAGATGCTCGCACGCGAACCTTTGGACCTCGTTGTGGTTGCGCCTCGTTGGTCGGAGCGCCATCACGAAATGATCTTGGCGGCGCTCAACAAAGGTTGTCATGTGCTCTGCGAGAAGCCGGTCACCACCACGCTGGTCGAAGCCGATGAGATTTTGGCGCTCGCGCGCCGTCGAGGATTACGATTGGCCGTCGCTCACCAGATGCGGCTGGCGCCTTGCGTTGTCCATCTCCAAAAGGCTTTAGCCGATGGACTTCTGGGAGAGTTAATCCAATTGCGATCCTGGGGAAAGCAAGATGCCCGAGCTGGAGGTGAAGATCTTCTGGTCCTGGGGACGCATATTTTTGATACCATGCGACTCTTAGCCGGGGACGTCCTGACTTGTTCTGCGCAAGTGTGGCAGCAAGGACGCGAGATCACCATCGTGGATAGGCGCTCGGCGTCCGAAAGGATCGGATGGATCGCGGGGGATGAAATTGAGGCCAGGTTTCAATTTCCGAAAGGCGTGACCGCGACCTTTACCAGTCGGAAACGGCTGCGAGAGACCTTGGGTCACTGGGGAATCGAGTTGCTCGGAAGCGAAGGCGCCGCGCGGATTGCGCTGGACATTGACCCGGCTGTTTTTCAGCGCCGGGTAACGACGTCAAGCGAGGCTAAGATTTCCGAGGAATGGACTCCGCTGCGGGGCGATCCTTCGATTGGTCTTTCGGCGGATGAACGTGGTTTTGGCCCGGCTAATCGCAGAGTGGTCCGAGATTGGTTGGATGCCATCGTGACGGAACGGGAGCCTCAGTGCAGTGGCTTGAACGCCGCAAAGGCTCTCGAATGCGTCATGGCCGTTTACGAATCTGCGCTTCGTCGTGCGACGGTCAACTTGCCGCTCGCAAAACGCGAGCACCCTCTGGGGTGAGTTCGGGCGGACGTTCGGTCAGTGGAATTGTAGCGCGTAGAGATCGGCATCTTTCATGACCGCGTGCAAGCGGACCGGAAGGCCGACGAGTTGTTTCAGATCAGAGTTGGACGGCCAGGTGACCACCCGGGCGACGTCATCGCCGATGAGTTCGCCTGCGTCCGCCAGTCCATAGCCAGGAATCGGCTTGCCCGAATTGTCCAGCAGTTCCAGGCGCACGCTGCCGGCCGCTCCCGTGGAAAAGTTTACCACGAGTTCCTGGCCTTCGAACGTAAAGCGCTTCGTCCAGAACTCGCCACCCGCGAACGGAGCGTTGACGGAAACGAAACCATCCGTTCTAAGGGTGTAGCGCTGCAGGTGAGCGGTCGGCTGCGCGTAGTGCGCTTGTTTGTAGAGAGACATTTCCGTGCGCGACGTCGGGACGACACCAAGCGCGGACAACCCAGCGCGCGATGCCCAGTTGCCCAAGTCGACGCCAGGCCGAATGAACCCTTCCATAAACTGGCGAGTGTAAGTGTTGCCGCCGCGGCTGGTGAGAAACACCGTCTCCGCGCAATCACTCGCGTATCCTGGGTCGACGCCCAGCGAACGGGCTTGATCCGCGGTGAGCACCTTCCGCCCAGGCATGAAACGCATGGGCAGAGCGATGTAAACCTGCGGGGCACGGAAGTACGGGTGAGTCTGGCTGGTATAGAGGTGTTCCAACGGGGCGTTGCCGAAAGTCATCTCTACCGGGTCGGTCCAATGCAACATGTCGGCCGATGTGGAACGACTAACGGTCCGATATCCGCGAAACTCACCGCTGCTCCAGGTTCGCAGATAAAGAGCGTAGCAAGCTTCCGACTCCGACCAGAAAGCGACATTTTGCGAGTCAAACGCCCCTTTATCGATCAGTGGCGAATCCCGGAGCTTGCGCCAGGTCAGTCCGTCTGGTGAGACAAAGCCATACAGCCCTTTGGGTGAGGTTCCAGCGATGGCCTTATAGCGCTGGTCCGCTGGAACACCTGGCCGCCGGTCGAGAAACGGAGCGAAGTTGTGGGAAAATGGCGCTTGTCCGGCCAGGACGACATTGTTGTCTTTAGTGCCTTTCACCTCGAAAAGGCGCAGGTTGGGTTTGGTCCACAAGATGCCATTCTGGCTCTCGGCGTAACAAGTCACTTCGTCCTCGGAACCATCGCGGCCTGAGATCGGCAATCCGCGGTAATACATGCGGTAGAGGTCCCCGTCGTGAATCACCGTGACATATGCGCTAAACGCACCTTCCCACGGCCGGTCGAACCGGAGAACTTCTCCCGCTGGCGTGGGGGAGTGCATTTTCAACGTCGCGCCTTGCAGTCGCTCGATCAGGGAATCGTCGACAAACAATTCCAAGCGAGAGCGCAGTGGGATCGGGGAGGGATTCTCCGACGGGGCACTGGCGGCCGCGAGAGTCAACGCGAGCAATGATGTCGAGAACATGAGAAGTCCGACTCGCAGAATGGAACCACTGGCCATGTGGGTATCCATACCCCCGCGAGGCGCCGTTGCCGAGTATCTTTTACGGTCGCTGAGATCGCGACGTGCCTCTTCAAAAACGATGGAGCGCGGCTTCCGCCGAAGTTTCGGCGGACAACCGCGCTCTGCGCTCGAGAGAAGGATAAACGAGAGAGCTCGGCCTGACGCTTAGTAGGCTGAGACGGATGTGCGCTTCGTAAACTCTGCTTCGTCAACGGTGCCTTTGGCGAATGCGTCGATGTCGGATTTCTTGGCGCGAAGCGTGAGGGTGCTCTCGCGCTTGGCCTCTGCCGTGACGTAAACGTCGACTTTCTTCGGTGCGCCGCCGCGGGCCGTGGCGCGCTTGACGCGAGTTCCACCGCCGCTCGCGCGATTGCCTAGCACCACCACAGTCACAAATTCATCCGGCTTCAGGTTGCGAATGTTGCTGGCGTTTTTCAATGATTCGATCAACTCCCGCTTCAAATTGTCGACTTGCTCCTGACTGAACTCGGCCGTGGCATCGGCGCCCGGCGGTAAAGTGAACACGCGGAAGTTCCCCGGTTTGCCTCCATTGAGCTCGCGTTTTGTCTCTTCCCAAGTCGTATCCACTGGCTTCTCCGGAGTCGTGTCATTCGTGGGCACGGCGGGGACCAGCGGGAATTTGACGCTCAGCATAAAGAGGGCTCCGTACCCTTCCAGGTAAAGACTTTGGGGCCGCCGCATTCCGGGAATCGCGGAGATGACGATGCCCATGGCAGAGTCGTGTCCTTCTTTTCCGACATTCTTGCTGAGAATGCGGGACATGACCGCCAAGTCTTCCTGAAGGTTGGCCGTCGTTGCGGGATCGAGGTCGCTCGTTCGGATTAAGAGGGGTTGAGTGGCAGCGCGGTTGCCGCCCGCAAAGGCAAAGCCGACGCCGTTTTCAATTGCGGGGATGTCTCCGAGTTCGCCAGGTTCCGAGAGTTCAGCCAGAGCGATCTTCGATTTGGCCAGCTCGATGGCGTGTTCGGCCTGCTTGGCCACGTGTTCCTTGAGCCGTTTCGTATGTTCCATTAAGCGGTCAAGGTTTTGTTTGACGACGATTTCTTGTTCTTCTCCAGCTACCGGTGCGTCTTCGGATTCCGCATACTCTGCTGCCCAACCGAGCGATGTAGATAAAACCAAGGCCGTAATCAGGATCTTCATAGGGATTCTAGGTTAAGGATTTACCGTGTTCTTCAAGGGTTCGGACGCCTCCGACGTCCAGTTGGCTTGAGTCAGGGACGCCAATTGTCCCAATTCACTCTCCGTGCGCTGAAACTTGTCGGCAGCCACGAGCGCGACGGTTTCGAGCGCGCGCCGCAAACCTAAATGCTCGGTATCATGACGTTCTTCTGCTTGAGCCAGCAACGTGAGCCACGTTTGCTGATCCTGAGCGCGAGTCTGTTGAATGCCGGCCGCGAATTCGGTCAGCACTTGCTGCTGCCCTAACGCCGCCGCCGCCAGACGCTGTCCCACCCACTCGCTCATCTCCTTGCGCAGTTCCCGTTGAAACGGGGTCGGGGTCGCGGATGGGGTGGAGCTTAATGCCGTTTTCCAGTCGGCGAGCAATTGAGCCTGCACTTCCTGCCGGACCGTACCCACGAGCGTGGTGCGTAACGAACCTTCGACGGCCGCTTGCAGTTGCTGGAGATCCACGTGCGGAGTCGAGAATCGACCGAAGGAAAACCCTATTCCGATCAAGACGAGCGCGGCTAACGCCCATTTGACCATCGCCGGGAGTTTGACCACGCGCTCGTTCGGGACGTTTGCCGGCTCATGCCAGCGATTCAAGTCCGCAACCGCCGCGTTCCATTCTCGGAGCGATCCCTGACATGTCCCGCACTGGGTCAGATGCTGGCGGAGCGCGGCCGCGCGATCCCGGGGCAATTCTTTGTAAAGGAACGCCATCCACTCTTCGGGAGTGGGGTGACCTAAAATGCCAGGCTTTGTTCCGGCCTTTTGATCTTGGAATGATGACATAAACTCGATTGGTTTTCCGAAAGAGCTGGTCCCAGGGCTCGGTGCAGTTGCGTCAAGGCTTCAGCCATGCGGGATTTGACAGTGCCTTCCGGGACCCCGAGCACTTCGGCAATCTCCCGGAATTTAAGATTTTCGTAGTGACGCAAGACCACCACGCTGCGATACGCCTCCGAGAGCTCCATGACCGCGCGTCGGACCAGTTCGCTTCGTTCAAACTGCAGCAGCGTGG
>JBGAIN010000041.1:0-50718 GCA_044225505.1 Limisphaerales bacterium | reverse complement strand
GCCGTCCCGGCACGGTAGGCCATCGCCGCCCCGTCGCCCGTCGCAATATCCGGATTTGTCGTATAAAGATAAACTTTGCCACAGCCTCCCGTCGCTAGCACTACGCAGGAAGCAACAAAGGTATGAACTCGTTGGTCCGATTGGGCCAAAACGTAGACTCCCAAGCACCGGTTGACCCCTGGAAATCCAAGCTTGTGCGTCGTGATCAGGTCGATCGCAAAATGGTTTTCAAAAATCTCGATGTTAGGTCTCGCCGCCACCGCCTCAAGCAGCGCGTGCTCGATCTCGCGTCCTGTCACGTCTTTGGCGTGCAAAATCCGCCGCTTCGAATGCCCTCCTTCTTTCCCCAAATCGAGCTCTCGCCCCCCTTGAGAGCGTGGCAATTCGCGTTCGGAGAATTTCATCCCCAACTCGATTAACTCCCCGATGCGCGCTGGCCCCTCCTCCACGATCGCTCGCACGACTTGCTCTTTGCAGAGACCCGCCCCGGCCTCCAGCGTGTCCCGGACATGCATCTCAAACGAATCTTCCTTCGACGTGACTGCGGCAATGCCGCCTTGCGCGTAATTGGTGTTCGATTCGGCGCGGTTCTTTTTGGTAATAATCGCGACCCGGCCATGCGCGGCAACTTGCAGTGCAAAGGTCAGCCCGGCGATGCCGCTGCCCAAAACCAAAAAATCGAATTGCCGATACGTTTTTGACATAGTGCAACCTTACCGCACCGACGTTCCAATCGTTTTACAGCCGAATGTTGTCAATTAATCGCGTTCGCCCCATCCACACCGCCATCGCTAAATGCACTCCTCGTCCCGCTTGCTTCACAGGGTTTAACGTCACCGGATCAAAAATGGAAATGTAATCGACGCGCGCTGCGGGATGCCGCTCAATCCACTGTGTCAAACGCCGTCGCAATACCTCCTCGCGCAATCCGCCGCGGTTTTCTCGAACCGATCGCTTTGCGATTTGCAGCGCTTCCCATAGAACCACCGCTTGCTCCCGCTCCGCTTGGGATAAGTACCGGTTGCGCGAACTCATTGCCAATCCGTCCGACTCTCGATGGGTGGGAGCCACCACAATCCGAACGCGGAAGTTCAAATCCCTTGCCATGCGCTGGATGACCGCCGCTTGCTGATAATCTTTCTGTCCGAACACCGCCACGTCCGGGTCCACCATGTGGAACAGCTTCGTCACCACTGTCGTGACCCCGCGGAAATGCGTCGGGCGGGATGCTCCCTCCATCCCCTGCGACAGATTCTCCTCCACCACAAAGGTGCTAAACCGGTCGCGGCCGTTTTCCGGGTACATCGCTCGGTCCGACGGTGCAAAGATTAAATCGACCCCCGCTCGGCGGCAGAGCGCCGCGTCGCCCTTGAGATCGCGAGGGTACTTGGAAAAGTCCTCTTTCGGGCCAAACTGCGTTGGATTCACATAAATGCTGACAACCACTCGACCGGAAGGCCCGACCAGTTTCCGAGCCCGAGCTACTAACGCCATGTGTCCCGCATGCAAAGAACCCATGGTCGGGACAAACGCCGTCTGGACCAGGCGTTTGCGCGCATCTCGCGCCCATCGTTGCATTCCCGCTAAAGACCTGACAATTCGCATCGGCCTAGAGTGTGCCCAAGGCGAACCGGCCTTCAATGCTATTGTCTTTCGCAGGCGGGCGCAAAAAAGGCCGTGAAAGACTCGCTTTCACGGCCTGAAAACAATCTCCGAGCTTAGCGGCGGAAAAACATCGGAGCTCCCGTCGGACCTTCGTGTGCACAGCCGGCATTGGTCGGTGCCTCCGCGGCCTGTGCGTTCGGGGCAACTAAGCTCTGGGCGAGGAGATACGCTTCTACCTCATCACCGCTCACATCCGCGAGCATGTGGCCATTGACAACGACGCACGGACTGAGCATTTGGCCGCTTTTCTCAATCATCTCGCTGCGTTGCATGGGATCGTTGATGATGTCCCGGTCTTCGTAGGGAAGGTCATACTTGCGGAGCACCGCACGAACCCCTTGGCTCCAGCCACAGCTCGGTTTTAAATAGGCAACAATTTTAGGCTTGTTCATAGGACGTAATAAATTCGCTGATACACTGCCACACCCTCAGGGTTTAGCAATCGGGAACTACTCCTCAAACTTTAGTCACTTCAACGAATTCATGCAACCTGTCGACATCCGTCCGGCTCAATTCTCCGGCCATTGGGTTGAGCGCGTTGGCAGCCCCGGCCGCGACCGCCCAACGGCACGCGTCTCCCAACGCGTCTCCGGCGACTAATCGCCAGACCAATCCCGCCGTGAAGGCATCACCCGATCCAATTGGATTCACGGCCTTGATCGCGGGCGTCGTTAATCTCCAAACCTGCTGACCGTCCGTCGCCAAGACCACACTCGCACCCGCAGTCACGACAACGCGTTCGGCGCCCCGCCCGTGCAACTCCATCATCGCTCCGGTCACGGCTTGCTCCGTCCGTAGCGGTTCACCAACGGTCGCTTCGAGTTCCGTTCGATTCGGTTTGATGACACTCGGCTTAGCCTTCAGCGCGTGAACAAGGGCCGGCCCGCTTGCATCCACCACGGCGAGGGCGCCAGCACGGTGAGCCATTTCCGTGCACCGAAAATACAAGTCACTGGGTCCTCCCGAAGCAATGGTCCCGGACAGGACGACAGCGCAGCATTGCGTCACCTGTCGTTCTACGATGGCCAGGAGTTTGTCATAAGCACCTGGGTCCACAGCGCGACTCTCTTCCACCAACTCAGTGATTGTTCCCGCACGCTCGTCGATCACCGTGACACATTCCCGCGTTGGAGTCGCGACCTTCACAAACTCCATCTCCAACCCGCGCTTTTCCAAGAGGTGCAACAACTGTTCGCCGCGCGGCCCGCCGAGAAATCCGGTGGCGAACGGACGTTCGCCCAGCAACTGGAGCACCTTAGCGACATTGATGGATTTTCCAGCAGCACCATCCAAGGTGCGGGTCGCGCGATTCACCTGATCTAATTCAAGGCGCGAAAAGATCATGACGCGCTGCGCGGCAGGGGTGGTTCCAATACAAAGAATCATGATGAAAGGCGGGACTTTAGACAGAGAGCTTCCCTCCCGTCTACGTTTCAATTCTCTCCAAGCTCGCGGGGGCCCGTTTATCGTCTTTGAATCGTTGACCGGGTATTCAAAGGTGCGCGGAGTTTATTCTGCAGGAAGCTGCGCTTAGGGAAGAGCGTCTCGACTGATCCGTTGCGTCCTCCCAACTCGGCGGTTCCTGCGGGTGAAACCCCGCGTTCCCATCAAGGGACTGTAACTTAGACGTCAGTCAGGCCTTTTGATTACCCGTTCGTTAATTCAAACTGGATCATCCCGCGCAACTGCGTTTGGCTGCGGCCAGGATTTGATTTGCGCGAAGAGGAGCTCGCATCGTATAGGACAACCTATGCCCCGCCGCATATTGATCGTCCCGGACAAGTTCAAGGGCAGCCTGACTGCGTCCGCCGCCGCAGGCGCGATCGCCCGAGGGTGGCGCGAGGCGCGTCCGGACGACGTGCTATCCCTTCTCCCAATGAGCGACGGCGGTGATGGCTTCGGAGAGGTGCTGGCCAGCGTCCTGCAAATGCAACCGCAGCCTTGCCCCACTCAGGATGCCGCTGGCCGTCCGAGTGACTCGCTCTGGTGGTGGAATCCGACCCAATCGACCGCCTTGATCGAATCGGCGAAGGTGATCGGACTCGCTTTGCTTCCACCAGAACAATACCACCCATTTCAACTGGATACCTTCGGTCTGGGTGCGGTCTTCGATGCGGCCTCCCAACGTGGATGCGAACGCTGCCTGATCGGCATCGGCGGAAGCGCTACCAACGATGGGGGCTTCGGCATGGCACGCGCGCTGGGTTGGTCGTTTCTCGGGAGCAACGGACGGCCGCTGAACCAATGGACGCAGCTGATTGACCTCGCCGAAATCGTGCCTCCGACACGGACTTCTGGTCTCCAGATCCAAGTAGCTGTTGACGTCCAGAATCCACTGCTTGGTCCCAGGGGCGCGAGCCGCATTTACGGTCCGCAAAAAGGGCTGCGCCACGAGGACATGGCACTCGCCGAAGCCTGCTTAGGCCAACTCGTCACGGTCGTGCGCCGTGCTCTGGGCTGCCATGCGGAGGAACAGCCTGGCACAGGCGCTGCCGGCGGGCTCGGCTATGGGTTGCGCTGTTTTATGAACGCCGAGCTGATCTCAGGATTTCGGATCTTTGCGAGGGAATCTGACCTCCGCGGGCGCATTGCAGCTTCAGACCTTGTGATCACCGGAGAAGGGGCCATCGATCCATCGACGCTTATGGGCAAAGGCGTGGGCGAGCTAGGAGCCGTTTGCCGCGAGCTTGGCGTCCCATGCATTGGCTTGGCGGGCGTCGTCACCGCCGCTGCTAGCGCTCCTGCCAACCCGTTTTCGGCGACATTCGGCATCGTTCCGACCCTGGCCCACTCCGTCGAAGCCCAACGCGAGGCCGGAATCTGGCTCGCGCGCCTCGCAGCTCGGGTGGCCGCCAACTGGACAGGGTAGCGCCACTCTCCGGTGCTCACCGCAGTTCATGGAGCAGGAATGTATACGCCAAGGCGGCCATGTAAGCTGCTTGCTGGTTGTTTGCCGCGCCCCCATGTCCTCCCTCAATGTTTTCGTAATAAAGCACGTTGTGCCCCTGCTCTTTCATCCGTGCCACCATCTTACGGGCGTGACCGGGATGGACACGATCATCGCGAGTCGACGTCGTGAAAAGCACGCGCGGATACTTCTTCTCTTTGCTGACGTTTTGATACGGGGAATACTTGCTGATGTAAGCCCATTCGTCCGGCAAGTCTGGATTGCCATATTCCGCCATCCAGCTCGCGCCTGCGAGCAGTTGATTGAAACGTCGCATGTCCAACAAAGGGACTTGGCAGACGACCGCTTTGAACAAATCTGGACGCTGCGTCAGCATCACCCCCATCAGCAGCCCCCCGTTTGACCCCCCTTGAATTCCTAAATGCTCCGGCGATGTCACCTTGCGCTGGATCAGGTCCTCGGCAACAGCAATGAAATCATCGTAAGCCCGCTGGCGATTGGCTTTGCGCGCGGCTTCGTGCCACTTCGGCCCAAATTCTCCTCCCCCGCGAATATTCGCGAGCACATAGACGCCACCCCGCTCCAACCAGGTCGCTCCGACACCCGCGCTGTAGTTCGGGAGCATCGGAATCTCAAACCCGCCATAGCCATAGAGTAACGTCGCGTTCTTCCCATCCGTCTTCACCCCTTTGTGGCTAACCTGAAAATAAGGAACCTTCGTTCCATCCTTTGAAACAGCCTGGTGTTGGGAGATCTCCAGGCCTTCGCTTTTGAAGAAGGCCGGCAGACTCTTGAGCTTCTCCCGGTTGCCCTGACCCAGCGTCCCGAAGAATAGACTGGATGGCGTCAGGAAATCAGCGACGGTCATGAAATAATCGTCCGACTCATGAGAATCCACGCCACTTACGGTCACCGCTCCGAACTCTGGAGCCTCGATCGGCGTCCGGTTCCACTTCCCTCCCTCGCGGCTCACCATCCACGGTCTGCTCCGGACGTTCTCGAGTTCATTCAAAACTAAAAAGCGCTTTGTGCTGGAGATGGAGGTGAGTGATTTGCGATCGGTCGGTTGAAATACAACTTCAAAGTTTCGTTCGCCCTTGAGGTATCCGGATATCGGCGCGGCCAGGAGCGCTCCCGCTGGATAGGTCCGCTCTGGAAGGGTCCAATCCGACCGCAACTGAATCAAAAGTTGGTCGTCAAAGGTGTCGAGCTGGGCATCGTCTGGCTTCTCTATTGGCACCCAATTGTCGCCCTGGCGAAGAAACACTTCGGACGTATAAAAGGTTTTACCGCGTTGAATCATTTCATACACATGCCCGTGATCATGCACCACGTTCGCTCCCACACTGACGTCTTCCTTTGCCCCTTCAAACTCCAGCTTGGCTTGAGATAACGGGATCCCTCGTTGCCAAAGCTTCACCAGCCGAGGATACCCGGACGTCGTCAGCGAACCCGGTCCAAACTCGGTGCCCACATAGAGGCTATCGCGGTTCCGCCAGGCCACATCACTCTTGGCTTCTGGCAGGGAAAATCCGTCCGGAACAAACTTTTTGGTGTTGAGGTCAAATTCCCGCACCACCCGCGCGTCGGCGCCTCCTCGGGATAACGAAATCAGACACCGATCATAGGTGGGAAAAAGCACTTCCGCCCCTTTCCAGACCCAGTTCTCCTTCTCTTCACTCGCCAAACGATCGAGATCCAAGACCGTCTCCCACTTCGGTTCAGGCCGACGAAATTCTTCCAAACTCGTCCGGCGCCAGAGCCCACGGACGTTGACGGAATCGCGCCAGAAGTTGTAATAGTATTCCCCGTGCTTAGCCACGTAGGGAATCCGCTCCTTCGCGTCTAGAATCGAAAGCAAGCGTTGCCGGATGGCTTCAAACTCGCCGTGACCTTCCAGCTCCTTCGTGCTCAACGCATTTTGTGATTTCACCCACGTCAGCGCATTTTCTCCGGTAACCTCTTCCAGCCAGAGATACGGGTCGTTACCGGGAGTTGTCGGCGTCGCACTCGCGGCGGCGGCCGCAGTTTGGCTGTCCCAACCGCCGGCCCACAGAGCACCCGCCATGGACAAGCACATCGTCGTTTTCCCAATCGTTTGCTTCATGCGGCTGCAACCTAAGCCGACGGGCAAAGCCCGGCAACTCCGTTTCGGACATTGAATGCCGCCGCCACGAACAAAGTCTGTAGTTTCTATTGCCGTCGCAGCGGCAGTTGCATAGCCTCTGCTGCGCGAAACGGGGCGGAGGCGTCCGGCCCGTTTCACAAAAACAATAACTCATCCTAACTTAAACTATGAAAAGACGACCTGCTGCATCTCGTCCAATCCTCTCATCGCTGAGCACTCTTCTCACCCTTTGCCCCCTCGCGCTCTTTGCCCAAGCTCCAGCTCCGGCGCCTGCGGCCGACGCGCCCAAGCCCGAAGACAAGACCGCCTGGGTTTCCTCGGCCTCCTTGGGACTCTCGCTCACTCGCGGCAACAGCAAGACACTGCTCGCCACCGGCAATGTTTTGACCGAGAAGAAGTGGGAGCAGAACGAGCTGCGGTTTGGCGCCGATGCCACCTACGGCGAGGACCACGAAACGAAGAACGCCGAGTCGATTCACGGCTTTGGTCAGTACAACCGGCTCTTCACCGAAAAGTTGTTCGGTTATCTTCGCTTGGATGCTTTGCACGATGCCGTCGCGGATGTGGACTATCGCCTCACGCTCAGTCCTGGTATTGGTTATTACGTCATCAAGAACGAAAAGACCACCCTCAGCGGCGAAGTCGGCCCTGGCTTTGTTATGGAAAAGCAAGGCAAGCATCAGAAGGAATACCTGACCTTGCGTGTGGCCGAGCGGTTTGAACACAAATTGAACGACCGCGTTCGCATTTGGCAATCTTTGGAGTACTTGCCTCAGGTGGATGATTTCAACAATTATATCGTCAACGGCGAAATCGGGTTGGACACCAGTTTGACCAAAAAGCTGTCGCTTCGCGTCTTTGCGGTCGACACCTACGATAATGTACCCGCCCCAGATCGCCAAAAGAACGACCTCAAGCTCGTGACGGCAATCGCCTACAAATTCTAAGCTCAACCGGACAGGCCCTCCTGGACGGCGTCCGATTGAAATAACGCCCTCTCCTGGCTACTCTGGGAGAGGGCGTTTTGTTTAGACCCGTTGCGCGCTCTGCACTACCGTTCGATACGGCTCATTTCAACCGTCCCTCCGGGACGGATGCCATCATCAAATCCTAGACCCGGCGTTGAAACGCCGGGCTACTTTCACGCTGTCCCTCCGGGACTGGAAAGCAACCGCCTGACTAAGTCCCGGAGGGACGCACCGATACTAGCCCGGCGTTTCAACGCCGGGTAGGCCATGGTATCAGGTCCAGGTCCCGAAGGGACGGCCGATTCATTCCCACAGATAACGCTCGTCGTAATGAATCCCGTGACGTTTCAGCAACCCGATGAACTCTTCTTCAAACGTCTTAACCCGGTGATGTTCGCGTTGTCCTTGGATATATTGGATGATCCGATCTAACTGCGACACGCTGACACTAAAGGCACCGTACTTCTCCTGCCAGGCGAAGTGCCGTTGATCGGCAAAGGTCTCATGAATCCATCTCGAGGACCCCCCTTTGATCAGTTGCATTGCTTTGGCGACGGGCATTGCCGCTGGCAACGAAAGAAGCATGTGCACATGGTCTTCCATCCCTCCGACCGCAAGCGCGCACATATCGTTCTGTCGCGCTATTCCCCCCAGAAAAGGCCAGAGCCTTTCCTGCAACGCCGGCTTTATCAATTTCTGACGCTCCTTGGTGCTAAAGACGCAGTGGAAACACGCACTGACGTAAGACATACCTCATTTCAACCGTCCCTCCGGGACGGATGCCATCATCAAATCCTAGACCCAGCGTTGAAACGCCCGGCTACTTTCACGCTGTCCCTCCGGGACTGGAAACCAACCGCCTGACTTAGTCCCGGAGGGACGCAACGATACTAGCCCGGCGTTTCAACGCCGGGTAGGCCATGGTATCAGGTCCAAGTCCCGAAGGGACGGCCGGATTGTCCAATCAAAACCTGCACGCCATGCTATAACGCCAGCTCTAAAGCATCCTTCGGCCTGGCGGCGGTGCGGCGAATCGCGTGGGCTCGCTCTTACTGTCCACCCAAGATTGCTTTCGCTTTGGTCAGAGCTTCATCGATTTTGGCCACGTCCTTGCCTCCGCCACGGGCGCTGTCGGGTTTGCCGCCGCCTTTCCCGCCGACGATCGGTGCAATCTGTTGCACGAGTTTTCCCGCAGCGATTTTAGCCACGTAACCTGGTGTGACCGTTGCTACGATCGCGACGTTTTGATTAGCACTTCCCGCGAGGAGAATGACGCCTTGAAAGAGCCCTTTCAATTCGTTCGCCATTGCCTGCAGAACGTCGCCATCGAGCGGGCCGGCATTCTCAATGATGACGGGCACGCCGTTGATTTGCGTGGCACGGCTCAACAGCGCTCGTGCGGCCTGGGCCGCTTCTTTCTGTTGCACCGCCCTGAGTTGTTTTTCCAACTCGCGTTGTTGCGCCAGCAACGAATCGATTTTCCGTTCCAGCTCGCCAACGGGACAATTTAGCTTATCCGCCGCTCGGCTGAGCGAATCGGCTTCGCGCCGCGCGACTTGATACGCTTCCAATCCTGCCACCGCTTCAATACGGCGGACTCCAGCGGAGATGGCTGATTCACCGACAATGCGGAACAGGCCGATTTCTCCTGAACCCGTCGTGTGCGTGCCGCCGCAGAGTTCCATGGAATAGCCATTCAATTCGCCGGGCTTGCCCCCAATCTGAACTACGCGCACGGTGTCGCCGTACTTCTCACCGAAGAACTGCATGACATCTTTTCGCTGACGAATTTGTCCGTAAGGCACCTCAATCCACGAAACGCTAGCGTTCTCGACAATTCGAGCGTTCACCAACTGTTCGATGTCTTGCAATTGGGCAGGGTTCAGCGGCGCACTGTTGAAGTCGAATGTGAGCTTTTCCGGTCCGACGTACGAGCCTTTCTGTGCAGATTCTTTGCTCACGACCTCGTGCAAGGCCCAATGGAGCAAGTGGGTCACGGTATGATGCCGCTGTATCGCGGCGCGACGATCGCGGCGCACTGACAGATCCACTTCCATCCCCGGGAGCAAGCCTGGCGCTTTGCCTTCCAACAAATGCAGAAATGCGCCTCCCGCTTTCTGAGTGTTGGCCACTTTCCAGATTCCGTCACCGATGGAGATTTCTCCGGTGTCTCCCACTTGCCCCCCCATCTCGGCGTAGAACGGGGTCGTCTCCACCACCACCGCGGTGCGATCTTTCACGTCGACCACATCGAGGATACGAGCGTGAGTCTGGAGCTGCTCAAAACCAACGAACCGGGTGGGCTTTTCGACTTGGATTTCCGATACGCTGATGACCTCCCGTTTTTGGGCTGCGCGGGCGCGTGCCTGCTGCGCCTCCATCAGCTTATTGTATCCCGCCATGTCCACGGTCAATCCACGTTCACGCGCCAGCAGTTCTGTGAGGTCGATCGGAAAGCCGTAGGTGTCGTATAATTTGAACGCGAAATCTCCGGAAAGTTCTCGCGGCTTCTTTTCGGCCTCGTCTTGAAACAATTCCAAGCCCCGGTCCAATGTCTTATTAAACGCTTCTTCCTCCGTCCGGATGACATCTTCCACATGCTTTTGACGCTGACGCAACTCTGGGAAAACGCCGCCCATGCTCGCTACCAACACTCCCACCAATTTGTAGAAAAAAGGCTCCCGAAATCCGAGCGTGCGCCCATAGCGCACCGCCCGTCGCAGAATGCGGCGCAAGACGTAATTCCGATCGCTGTTCCCAGGTGCAATCCCGTCTGCAATAGCGAAGCTCAAAGTGCGGATGTGATCGGCGATCACGCGGAACGCGATATCCACTGCTTCTTGGGGAGTCAATTGAACGCTTCCGGCTTTGGGCAAGGTCGACCCATACTGCTTCCCGCTCAGCTTCTCGATTTCCGTAAAGATCGGGCGGAAGATGTCCGTTTCGTAATTGGAAACGATCCCTGAGAAATCGCTGAATCCGCGTGTGTTTTGGATAATGCTCGTCACGCGCTCGAAACCCATACCCGTGTCGACATGGCGCGCGGGCAGCGACGAGAATGTCCCGTCCGGATTCGCATTGAACTGGATGAAGACCAGGTTCCAGATCTCAATGCACTGGGGGCTGCCCTGGTTCACCATCCGGCCTTGGCTATCACCGCGCGGAGTCAAATCCACGTGGATTTCCGAGCAGGGTCCACAAGGCCCAGTCTCGCCCATCATCCAAAAATTATCTTTCTTGCCCCCAAACTGAATGTGCACGTTCGGATCCAGTCCGGCAGCCGTGAAGATCTCCGCCCAATAATTGTAGGCTTCTTGATCAAATTCACTTGGATCGCCAGGCCCCGGTTTGTACACCGTTGCATAGAGCCGGTTCTTCGGGAATTTCCAAACCCCAGCCACAAGTTCCCAGGCCCACTGAATGGCTTCGCGCTTAAAATAATCGCCGAAACTCCAATTTCCCAACATCTCGAAAAAAGTGTGGTGGTACGTATCCAACCCCACGTCTTCCAAATCGTTATGTTTGCCTCCGGCGCGGATGCACTTCTGCGTGTCCGCAGCGCGCGTTGCCGCCGCTGGAACCACCCCTGGCCATTGGTTCACATCGGGAGCGCGTTGGCCCAGAAATATCGGCACGAACTGGTTCATGCCCGCATTCGTGAACAGGAGATTTGGCGCGTCGGGCATTAAACTCGACGACGGCACGAGGCTATGCTCTTTCGAGCGAAAGAAATCGAGAAACGATTGGCGTATTTCACTACTCGTCATAACAATTCAACAACCGCGAAACTGTTCGAGCAAGAACGCTTTCCCGCGGTCGGAGCGGGGAGAATACATCTGGCTGGCGCTAAATCCAGTCGAAGTTTGGCGGTGGCCATGTGTCGGGCGCCGATATTTCGGAAAAGCGGCGGAAGGCCCACCGCGTTGTTCGTCTTAATCTTGATCGTGCTCTTGCGCATGCTCCGCTCCCTCTCTTTTGCCCTTCTTTAGTTACGCTTCCCCGAAAAAGCGACGGAGGGCCGCCGCACTCCAAAACCTGGCGGAACTTAGGAGCTTAGTGATTGCGCGGCAGCGTCTTGGACTGCGCCAACCCTCTGGCGCTTTCACCCACGAAAAGGTTGAATTTCACGACGTTGTCCAAGGTGCAGTCCCCTTTTCGCAGCTTCCTGAAAAACAAACTGCACGCTTCGATCGCTGCACGTGGCGATGGCGCCCGCGGGAGAGTTGCTGCATCCGGCGGCGTTTCCGCGTAACATTCTCGAACCGTGTCCCTGCTCTGGACGAATCGATTCCTCAGCCTCTGCTTTGGGATGGCGTTGCTAGGGAGTGGTTGTCATCGGCAAGATGGCGACACCTCTCCGAGTTCGTCGCTTTCTCAGCCCACAGCAGGCCCAATGTCCAAAACATCCCTGGAAGCCCGCGAACGCCAGATAGACACCACAATCTGGGCCAAGGAAATGCTCGCCCAACAGTATGGCCGAGTTTTTGAAGATGGGTGGGATGCCCTAAACGCCGCCACGAATCGTCTGGCCGTGGCCGCCGCCTTTCCCGTTCAGCGCGTCGATCTCGGCCAATGGAACCACTCTCAATCCTTACCGCACGGCGTGGAAGTCCGCGCGTCAACGGGTGCTGGGCCAAGCCTTTCCGGGGCCGATTGGACACGCTATGTCACTCAATGGCACGACGCCGGCTGGCGACTGCAGCAGTGCGAATTTCGTCACAACCAATTCACGCCCGCGGCAGAGGGGAATCCGGCCCAGAGCCGATTCTACTTCGCTGCGCACCTGACGAACGCGTTGCAGCTGGAGCGCGCCATCCTCGACGGTGATCTGGTCGTCGATTGGAGTGAATCGGCTGTGCGAACTGGCCAGCCCCCGATGGTGCGACGTATCGATGCGAGCGGATTGACGGTTAAAACCCGCGCAGGTCCCCCACCCTTTCAACAGATTCTGAGCGAATCGATGCCCTCCGCTGAGGGCGTGACGTGGATAGACCCGCTCCTCGTCTACGACTTGGACGGCGACGGATTTCCTGAAATCATTCTGCTGGCCAAGAACCGCGTCTATCGCCGACAAACCGACGGAAGCTACCGCTCCGAAGTGCTCTGTTCCCACTTCAAAGAAATCATCTTCAGCGGGCTGTTGGCCGACCTGGACAGCGATGGATTCGTGGATCTCCTCTGCGCCATTCCCCAAGGGCTCGTGCTCTATCGCGGGTCTGAACGCGGTACTTTTGATCAACCGGGAGTGATGGTCTGGGCCTCCGCACTCCCGCTCGTGAATCCAATGGCTCTGACCTGCGGCGATATCGATCGCGATGGGGACCTCGACCTGTTCCTGGGCCAATATCGTGTTCCTACCCTTGGTCAAGTGCTCGCTCCGAATTATTACGATGCCAACGACGGGCACCCAGCCCACCTCCTGCTAAATGACGGACACGGCCGATTCGCCGACGCCACAACCGCCGCTGGACTTGACGCGAAACGTCGTCGCCGAGTCTTTAGCGCATCGTTTGTCGATTTGAACCGCGATGGGGCGTTGGACCTTTTTGTTTCCAGCGACTTTGCCGGCGCTGACGTTTATCGCAACGATGGCGCCGGGCACTTCGTCGACGCAACCCATGACTGGCTCCCGGAATCCCACGGGTTTGGCATGGGCCAGACGGTCGCTGATTTCAACCAGGATGGCCGGTTGGACCTGCTCGATTTAGGCATGACCTCACCGACCGTTGATCGGCTCGAACATCTTCACTTGGAACGTCCGCTCGCCGGATCGGACCCAGCGATACGACGGCACATGGCTTTTGGGAATCGCCTCTTCCTCAGCCGTACAGACGGTGGCTTTGCGCAGACGCCGATGGGAGAAACAGTCGCTCGCTCGGGGTGGTCATGGGGTTGCGCCGCCGCGGATTTTGACAACGATAGCTTCCCCGACATTTATATTACGAACGGACATGACTCCCGCCAGACCGTCCGCGAGTACGAACCCGAGTTTTGGCTGCACGATATCTTCATCGAACGTTCCGTTGACGATGTGAGCGCGACGACTTACTTCATGGGAAAGTTCGGGCGCACTCGAGGCGCTGGCTGGTCGTATGGAGGCTGGGACAAAAACCGCCTCTACTGGAATCAAACCGGTGCCTCGTTTGCGGAAGTAGGCCACCTCTTCGGCGTGGCGGCTGAAGACGATTCGCGGTGTGCGGTCGCGGCGGATCTTGATGCGGATGGTCGACCGGATCTGATTTTTACGACGGTGCAACAATCGCCCGAACTTAAACACGGCCTTCGAATCTACCGCAACGCGCTCACGGACACGGGTCGCTGGATCGGTTTCCGCTTTCGCAACGCTCCAGGACGCCCGGTGATTGGAACGACGGTGCGCGTGCGCTGGACGGGACACGAAACCGTGCGCGCCATCGTCACAGGAGATTCTTTGCACTCAGTCCCAAGCACGCCGCATTTTGGGCTAGGCTCAGCCCAAGCAGTCGAAGCGGCAGAAATTCGATGGCCGGATGGCGAGATCACCACGATCCACCATCCGGCCATCGATCAATACCACTCGGTAAGCCAGCCGCATTGAGCGGCTCGGACTTAGCGATAGAGCAAATATCCCGTGCGCTCTTTATACCACTGAAAATCGAGTTTGCTCTGCAGCATCAAACGGACGAACGCTAAAGGCGAACTTCACCGGATACTTTGAAGTTGGGCTCAGCCACTTGTGCACTTCGGCATGGCCATCGGCGAAGCTGAAGCCGCAAGCGCCATTGTGATAAGAAGCCGGAAGATCGCCCCACTGGGTGGCACCAATTCCGACGATAAAGAAGGAGTCGTTGATTGAGTCCGGATGTTCGTCCAGCGTCAGCCACGTCATGCTGGCCGTTTGCACATCGCTCAGCTTCAAATATTGGCGATAAGCCGGATCGTACCAGGCATGGCCCGATCGGTGCGAGGAGGTTGGATCGGGTTGCGAGAGCCCGAACAGCGCGTTCATGGAATTGCTGCGAATCCGACGGCTCCATCCTTTGGCCTTTTGCGCTTTACTCAAATACATGTCGGCGGGCATTGGTAGATATCCAAAGCGGCAGTGGAGTATGGCGCCAGAATTCCATTCTTCACCCAGAGCACATTGGTATTGCTGATATCTTCGATGCTCGATCCTGCGCCCGAAGTGATGATGTTGTTGACCCAGTTATCGAACGTCTTGTTCTGAATCGCTCGCTGAGTGCCAGGGATTGTAAAATTGTTGATGCATTTGTCATCAAAATCGCCGGCATACAAATGCCAGGCCAAGCCCAACTGTTTGTTGTTGCTCATGCATTTGATGCCTTGAGCTTTCGTCTTCGCCTTGGCTAACGCCGGCAAAAGCATTCCCGCCAGGATCGCGATAATGGCGATCACAACGAGCAATTCGATCAGGGTAACCCAGCAGAGCGCCGAGGGGAACGGCTACGGCAAGTTGTCATAAGATCCCAATCTTTCGATTGTTACGGATTGACGGTGATTTCCAGCGATCCTTACCCATTCAAGTCCTTAGGGTCAACTGTGTTTTTGAAGGCACAGGAGGGACTAGATCTTTGTCCAAGTGGAGGTTTTGTGATCCAAAATGGACGAGCGTGATCGCCGGACGCAGCACCGTTACCCAACCCTCGAGATTCCACGAACTGACACAGCCGCTAGAGCGCTAAGGCACTGCGCTCCGCAAGGTTTTTCGATCGCAGTTGTTCTTCACGGTTTTCGCGAGATCGCCTGACGCACACCGCGAGTGAACGCGGCCCACGCTCGCGGTTCGAGGGCTATAGCGGCAGAGGTCTGCCGCACTCCAAGACGCTGCCGCGCAACAAAGCACGCCTCCGCGCTCCGCCAGGTCTTGGAGTGCTGGAGCCCTCTCCAGCTTTTTCGCGCCGAAATCGCTCGACCCCACCGAGGTCTGCCACACGCCCTCCGCGTCCGCCCCCCACAGCGCGGCAGAGGTCTGCCGCACTTCTCGACGCTGCCGCGCAGACGGTCACCCCGGAAAGGCGTCGATTCGCGTTGGTTCCGTCGTTCGTCGCGGATAAACTTCTCCAACAGTCGAAACCGTCTGCTCATGAAACCAGCTCTCGTAGCGACTCTTGGTGTTGGCGTCGGCGTCCTCATCGGCGCCGGGCTCTGCTTTCTCTTCGCAGCTAAATTCGAATCGGCACCCTTACCAGATCCTGGCCCGGATTGGAAAGAGCGCGCCGTGACCAGCAATTTCATGGCCGTACGTCGGTCTACACTACCCTCGGGAACAACGGACATCGTGCCGGTCACCGACGCAACATTCATGCGCGACGCCGACCTCGTCCTGGGCGTTCTCGTAGAAGGGGAAGCGCGCGCTTATCCCTGGTGGATCACGAGCAACTACCACGTCATCAACGATACGGTGGGTGAAACTCCATTGCTTATAACGCTCTGTGAAGTCTGCGGCGGCGCGTCCGCCTTCCGGCCGGTTGTGCCGGAGTTGCCGAGAATTCCGCTGTCGTTCCAGATCTGTGGGGTGAGTTTAGGCACCATTGAGATCATGGATCACCAAACCCATTCCAAGTGGCGTCCGTTTCTTGGCTTGGCCTTTGAAGGTCCGTTACAAGCGACAACGTTAGAGACATTTCCACTGCTTGTCATGACGTGGCGAGAGTGGAAACAACGTTATCGCAAAGGCTTCGTCGTTAACGGAAGTGCACAACTTCGGGAACGCCCCCATGGCGCTGAAGCGGGTGGCCACATCGGCGATCCGGACTTGCCCCCGCTCTTCGCGGCCACCGCGAACCTCACGGATCACCGTTTGGAGACCCACGAGTTGGTGCTGGGAATTCGCGATGCGATCCTTGACAAATCCTATGCCATCCCAGCCACACAGTTAGTGCCTTACTAACCTCTTCCTCGTTTCCCTGGGTGAGAAGCCCGTATTAATTCTTCGCGACGGCGAGCTGGCCATGACGGCATTCGACCTGAGCCAAACCTCGTATCGGACCGGGATATCTTTAAGTTCGACCACCCCCCTATCTTTCCGCACCCCCGACGGAGTGGAATGGAATGCCTTTGGCGTTGCCACAGCCAACGGAGGCGGTCAAACCAACCTGCCGAGCGCACGCAGTTATGTGACCGAATGGTATGAATGGGTGAGCCATTCGCCGAACACAGAGATTATCCGCTCACCCCAGCCCGTCGGTAAGTCCCAGCGCTGACGTCGCGCCGAAGCGTTAGAGGTGCTGGCATATCGGGATACGTAAGTCGCTAACGGA
Organism: Limisphaerales bacterium; assembly: GCA_044225505.1. GTDB lineage: Bacteria > Verrucomicrobiota > Verrucomicrobiia > Limisphaerales > SIBE01 > JAXMHN01. The sequence goes on along the minus strand of JBGAIN010000041.1, from coordinate 33,789 downwards.
TAACAACCTTTCGCCGTGTCAACAAATTGCGGACAGAGTATGCAACAAATCGTGCGGCATCAACCGACGCTTGAAACCGTTGCAATTCAGCAGCAGGTAGCAGCAGGTGACTGATAGTTGTCACCAAGGACGCTTTGCCGAATTGAAGTTGCCGCCAGATAAACGTTACGACTGCAGCCATTCTGCGGCGGATCCTTCGAATACAGCCGCGCCCCATGCCGAAAACGGCGCGCGCCCGGCTTCGAGAGCATTTTGCTCTCATCGTTTCAATTCGCAGGCCGACTACGCGACAAATTCTAATTCCGGCCGCTTAGGAATCAGGCCTTGATCGAACGCCTGCGACAGAAAACGGCGGATCGATTCTCGGCCTTTCTCGCCATAATCGAGAGTCCAATGATTGACGTACATGCCCACGAACTTGTCCGCCAACTCTTTACCCATATCCCGGGCGTACTGCAGCGCGTGGGCGACGGCCTCAGGACGATGATCCAAGCTGTACTGGATGCTCGCGGACAACACATCGGAGATCTGGCGACGAGCGGGAGCCAGGATGCGCTTATGGATAACGTTGCCGCCCAAAGGCAAAGGCAGGCCGTCATTGGTTTCCCCCCACCAAATTCCCAAGTCCTGACACAGGTCCAAGCCCTGGTCGCGATAGGTTAACTGGCCTTCATGGATGATAAGGCCGACATCCGCTCGCCCGGTTCGGACTGCCTCAAAAATCTGATCAAACGGCACCACAATGAGATCCAACTGAGACGCCGGCGTCTCCAGTCAAAGCAGCAGCGCGAGGAATGCGCTGGTCATTTTGCCGGGCACCGCGATGCGTTTCTGGCGGAGCTCGCTCAGGCCCATCCGGCGCTTCGCCACGAGCATCGGTCCGTAGCCGTCTCCCATGCTCGCGCCGGCGGGGAGGAGAGCGTAGGTGTCCTCCATAAGCGTAGGCATGAATGCTGATTGCGGAGATGTCCAATTCGCCACGGGTGGCTCGCTCGTTGAGCGTCTGAATATCCTGCAAAATGTGCTCGAACTGAAACCCATGCGCAGGGATCAAGTCCTTCGCCAGCGCATAGAACATGAACGCGTCATCGGGATCGGGCGAATGCCCTAAGGTTAAGCGGCGGGCTGACATGCGCGTAAACGAAGGAAGTTTTGGAGGATCTGCCGTCCATTCTCCGTCAAAATGCTTTCCGGATGAAATTGGACTCCCCAAATAGGTAGATGCTTGTGCTTGACTCTCATGATCTCCCCTTCGTCCGTTTCCGCCGTAATTTCCAGGATGTCTGGAACCGTATCCCGCTTTATCACCAGGGAATGGTAACGGGTGGCCATGAACGGGTTGGGCATCCCTTCAAACAAGTCCTGGCCATTATGCTTAATCAGGGAAGTTTTGCCGTGCATCATGCGATAGTTCACGACCACATCCGCCCCAAACGTATGTCCAATGCACTGGTGCCCCAGGCAAACGCCAAACACTGGCGTTGTTTGGCCGAAGGTCCGGATGATCTCGTTGCACAATCCCGACTCGCGCGGCGAGCATGGTCCGGGCGAGACCAGGATCCGTTCCGGGCGCAGATCCCGAATCTGTTCCAGTGAGATCTGGTCATTGCGATGGACATGGACGTCAGCCTTCAGCTCGCCCAGGTACTGCACCAGGTTGTAGGTGAACGAATCGTAGTTATCGATGACCAGGACCATACCTCCGCACAACCTAGCGGAACCGTTCCTGGTGTCCAATCTGGAAGTAAACCGCTGTCACCTCCCAATCTAGCTCTCAGCCCTGTTCATAATCGTAATCCTCCTCCTAATCGTAATCCTCCTCGTAATCGTAATCCTCAGTAATCGTAATCCTCCTCGTAATCGTAATCCTCCTCGTAATCGTAATCCTCCTCGTAATCGTAATCCTCCTCGTAATCGTAATCCTCCTCGTAATCGTAATCCTCCTCGTAATCGTAATCCTCCTCCTAATCGAAATCCTCCTCCTAATCGAAATCCTCCTCCTAATCGAAATCCTCCTCCTAATCGAAATCCTCCTCCTAATCGAAATCCTCCTCGTAATCGTAATCCTCTTCGTAATCGTCCGCTTCTTCCTCCTTCTTTTCCCTTTCCTGACGCCGCATAATTCTCCGCGTGAACCGACGCTTTGATCACGAAAAGCTGGAGGTATATCAAGCGGCAATCGAGCATCTTCGCTGGATTGAACCATTCTTGCAGGCCTTGCCGAGGTCACTTTCGGTCGCCGATCAACTGGACCGTGCCAGCACTTCTATCCCTCTCAATATCGCTGAGGGCAACGGTAAATTCACTGAGGCAGATCGATGCCGTTTCTTCGACATAGCTCGTGGCTCCGCGCTGGAGTGTGCAGCGGCCCTGGACGTGTTGGCCGCCAAAGGACGCTGGAGCGCTGAAAACCTCGAACCTGGAAAAGAGCGACTTTTTAGAATCGTCTCGATGTTGGTTGGTTTAATCCGGGCGAACTCTGGATACAGGATGCATGAGGGAATCGGGAAGCAACCCGTCGAATTTGACGGTTAATTGGGCACCGCTTTTGTGAATCCGTCAAAACCCTCAGAAGCGACGAGAGCCGCGGCGGCACACAAGCGTGAAGGACGATAAAGGGAGGTTACGAATACGAAGAGGATTACGATTACGATTACGATTACGATTACGAGGAAGGCGAATACCAGATCACTGGCGAATCAAGCGGAGGGAATCCGCATCGAACCAGACTTGGCCCTGGGAAGCGCGCAGTTCGCAGACTAACTCAATATCAAAAAGCCCATCGGCCACGTCGAACTCGTAGCTCACTTCTTTCCAGTCCGTATCGCCAAGCGTTTTGTCCCAAGCTGGCTTTTTGTCAACCCGCAAGCCGGCCCCAGCGCGTTTGTCCCGCGGATCGGAAGAGACTCCCTGGGTGCGCATTCGACCTGCGAAGCTGTAATGGCCAGATTCGAGCAAAACCTTCACTCGCCAGGATGCGATCGTCGGAGAACTCCCCGCCGCGAGTTGCAAGACAGTAGAGCCTTCCGAGCTCCGCGATTGTTGCACCACGGGAATCCCCGCATTCGTCTTCGCGGCCCAACCGGAAACTTTAGCAACGCCCGCGCTGTCGAACTCGGGCACGATTCCCTGCCCACCGGCCAATTGTTCATCCAAGCTTTGCTTGCGAATGGCGATCCGCTCGCACAAGTCGTCCACTGCGACCCGATGCTGAGAAGCCATGCTCGGGTCCAACTGCGTCAGGATCGGTTGAACGCGCCCCACACATTGCTGGATGCGATTGGTAATCCGCTCGACATCGAAGATCGATGCATTGAGTTGGCGGAGGCGCTGGAAATAACGCCGGCGGCCCTCGGACGTTTCCCGCACTGCTTTCGCCACCAACCCTTGCAGCGGCGGCAGGACGCTCAGCGCTGGAGGGACCATCATGACGCCAAACATCTGGTCCATTCCATGCGGCATAAAGACCACCCGATCGGTCTCCAGATCATGGTAGACCCGGTAATTATTCTTGTTCATGGAATATCCGTCCCAGTGACAAACGAGGGTCTCCATGGCCAGAAACGAAATGAACCGGTCCATATCCACGAACTCCGCCAGACGCGAGAATCGAGACGTGGTTTCGGGATCATTGGCGGCATCCACCAGCGGGCGTAGCGTCGAGCGATCCTCAGATACCGCATCGGGCGCTTGCGCGGCTGGCGAATCCACATCACGGAGAAACCCTCCATCATAGAGCCGACCCTTGCCGCTCTTGAAATGCCGCTTCAAGAACTGCCGGTTGTACCCCTCCAGTAAAACGTAGAGGCCCAGCTTCCGACCGTTCAACTCCACCGTCGCGTAATCCGCTCGAGGGGCGGGCACACCAGCGGCCGTGAACAATTCCCGACAGATCTTCTCGGTCAGGTAACTCGGATCCTGCACAGAGTTGTTCAGCGAAATCTTCTGCAGCCCGTGAAACCGCTGGCCTTTGATGAACTTATCGAAGTTCAAGGTCAGGCCAGGCTTAGAGTCAACCGGTTGGAAGCTGCCAGCCGCGCCCTTCAAATGCATCGCCACATTCGTGTAGACCCCTGACTTGTCGCGCACTGTCACCTCCACCTCGGGCCGCTCGCGTCCGGTGCCCCCCCATGTCCATCCCCGGCTTTGCAACTGCTTCAGCCCTTTCGCTGGAACCTCGATTTGAATGGCAATGACGTCGTCCGTCGTGAAGAGTTCGTCCCCCTCTCGAACCTCCGCCACGACGCCGAGGGCCAAGCTCAAGACGAACGCCAGCACCATCCAACGCGACCCCAAACACCCCTCGCTGAACAACCAGCCGCGACGAATTCGCCAGGCCGCCCGTGGGCAGGCCCCATGCGGAACCGTTTTTTCAATGCTCTGTTCCAGCCGCACGCCGCTCATAACACCGTTTCGCCTGCATTGACGCACTATCTGCTCACTCCGGCAAATCGATTTTCGCACGAGATCGATCATCCCGCCACCCCTTGGACATTTCTCGCGCCGAAAATGCACGCCAGATCATGCCCCGTCCCCTTGCTTCGCAAGGCAGCCACCGGTCTTAGGGAAAACCTGAAATCCAAAACAGGCTGGAGGCCGGTGGCGCCTGGGGCATCGGCGCCTTACTTCAGTAATATGCAACGAAAGGCGCTCAGACCGGTGTGGTGCGGGTCCAGGCGCTCCCCACCGCGAAACTCGGTGCCGTCAACGCCATTCACCTCATGATCGTTCATTCAAGCGAGGCGAGCCTTCTCCCCGTTCATCTTTTTCAGTTTAGCTGTTATCCGCAACGGTCCCCCAGTTCCACGGCCTCGCTCAGTAGAATCCTTGTGGAACACGCCTGACGCAAACACTTGACTCGAATGCACAATCTCGCACAGACCAAGGGTTCCAGCTGGGACAGTCTAAAAGGCACGGTTGCGGAATTCATGGAAGACAGCGTTCCGCGACTGGCGGCGGCGCTCGCTTATTACTCCATGTTTTCTCTCGGACCGCTTCTGGTGATTGTGATTGGGTTGGCCGCCATGGTTTTCGATCGAGGCGCCGTGAGCACAGAAGTGCACGCGCAAATTCAGTCGTTCATGGGGCCCACCGCGGCGAAAACCGTAGAGACCATGCTTACGACCCAGAACCACGGCTCGAGCCTCCTCGCGACGATCCTTGGCGTTGTCGCTCTGCTTTTTGGCGCCACCGGAGTTTTCGGCCAACTCCAAGATGCGCTCAATACGATTTGGGAGGTCAAACCCAAGCCTGGCCAAGGTGTTTGGGGCTTCGTCCGATCACGGTTCCTTTCCTTCACCATGGTCTTGGGAATAGCGTTTCTACTCCTCGTATCCATGGTCGTGACGACCACTCTGCAAGCGCTGAGCGGGCGGATTAATCAGTGGATTCCCATGCCCGAGGCGGTCGCGCACATTCTGCAATTTAGCGTTTCGTTCCTCGTGATCAGCCTCCTCTTTGCCATGATCTACAAGGTCTTGCCCGATGCCAACGTGCAATGGCGTGATGTCTGGGTAGGAGCACTCGGCACGAGCTTGCTATTCACCATCGGCAAGTTCTTGCTCGCTCTCTACCTTGGCCGAGAGAGCACGAGCTCCGCCTACGGCGCCGCTGGATCGGTGGTGATCTTGCTCCTCTGGGTTTACTATTCCTCGCTCATTTTGTTCTTTGGCGCGGAATTCACGCAAGTCTACGCCAAAGCCACCGGCTCGCGCATCGTGCCGAGTTCTCATGCGATGGCAGTCACGGAAGAAGGGCGAGCTCAAGAGGGGATTCCGCACCACGATGCCTTGGTCGAAGCCGCCTTGTCGCAGGGCGCGGAAGCAACCACGCCTCCAGCCGCGCTCGAGAACCGGCCGAGCGACCCTCTCGACCGGCGCAACGGCACGACGTCTAAGAATTCGGTGTCCCTCGTCGCGAGTGCTTTAGGCGCGGGATTTGTCGGAGGTTGGATCATGCATCGCCGACTTGCGAGCAGGGCGAGCCGACTCAAGGTCGAGTCGGGATTCGGGATCTGCCGGCCCTTCGTCCGTAGATAACACGGAGATTACTCGGATATAACACGGATATAACACGGGTTTTATCCGTGTTATATCCCTGTTAATTCCATGTTGTCTCCCTGTTAAATACGAACGATCCCCGCCGGTGTTCCCAAGAATCAGCGAGTCTTCAATCCGTATCGCCTACGGCTGCACACTTGACGCCGAACTCCCGAACGCGCAGCCTACCGACGCTCTGCCAGAAGCCATCGAATCCAATTCGAACGGCGCACCCAGAGCTCAATCGATTCGATAACCGTGTTGCATGACCTCCAATCTGACCTTTCGCTTCCGTCCCTTACCCTTCGCTTCGACGTTGCTAGCGTTCCTCTCGGCCTGCTGGCTCCTTCCGATGGCGGCCGCCGCGCCCGCCCCTAAGAAAGCGGCCCCAGCGCGTCCCCCTCAACAGGCGCCGGTGGAACGGAAAACGATCGCGCGCGATCCGTATATCGGAGCGATCGTGATCGACGCTGCGACCGGTCGCGCCCTGGTGGAAGATCAACCCGATGCGAAAGGTTACCCGGCCAGCGTGCTGAAGCTCATGGATCTGCTCATCCTCTTGGAGAAGGTGCAACATCATGAGTTGACCCTTCAGGACCAGGTCACGGTGAGTGTTCGGGCAGCGAAGACCGGGGGTTCGCAAGTATGGCTCGCCGAGAAAGAGGTTTTTACGGTGGACGAGCTGCTCTACGCGCTCATGGTTCAGTCCGCGAACGACGCCGCCGTGGCTTTGGCAGAAAAAGCCGCGGGCACGACCGATGCCTTTGTTCAGATTATGAACGAGAAGGCGAAACACCTTGGAATGGTAAACACCTCATTTCACTCTGTGCATGGGTTACCGCCCGGCGCAGGACAAGAGCCCGACGTGACGACGGCGCGCGATTTCTCCATTCTTTGCCGAGAGCTTTTGAAATACCCGGACACCCTTCGCTATACCTCGACACGCGAGCGCCCCTTTCGACCGGACGCCGGTGCCAAAACGGTAGTGATGCGAACGCACAACCATCTCATGGCTCAAGTGGACGGATGTGATGGTCTGAAGACGGGTTTCTTTTCACAAGCGGGATTCTCCATCGCCGCCACCGCCGCGCGCAACGGTCAGAGGGTGATCGCGGTGGTCCTGGGAAGTGCCGACCGAAAGGTCCGAGATAGCAAGGCCGCCGATTTGCTGGCGAAGGGGTTCCTGGCCTTGCGCCCAGTGACTCCCGCCTCGGTGCGGACTCCAGCGCCGGTCCCAGGACCGACCTTGAAAAAGTGAATCGCGCTAGCGCTCCTTCCAACGGTGAAGTGCTTCGTAAGCGGTTCCTCTAGGCCCGGAGCGGCCGGCGGCGAGTGGCCGGATCGGTTAGACTAGTCCATGACGACTCGACGTGCCCGGATCTCCTCGTTGAGGCGCGCGGCCTCGCTGGTAAGCTTCGCGACGGTGCGAAAGTCCCCCGCTTGGGAAGCAGCCAGCGACTCCTTGCGGACTCGTCGCAGCTTTTCTTCCAAATCGGCCAGATCGCGCACCCTAGGAACTGGATTACTCATGGTCGCATGTTGCCGAAGGCCCTGAAAAAAACAAAGTCTCTTTTCTTGTCAATTCACCCAGGGAATTTCGAGCTTGATTCGGCTCAAAAGACAACCAGCACCCCACACTTCGCACCGCCACTTGGTCGCAGACCGAACGCAGGCTTCCCCCCTCCAGGATTCTCGCCGCTTTCGCGCGCCCGCGGCGTTACTCGCTCGTTCTCCCGACCTGTCAGGACGGGTATGCGCCTCGCTCGCGCCTTGCGGGAGTGCAAAACCCCTCGCCGCGAAAGTGCAAGGACTTAGCGGTCACCGCACTAGACTCATCTCGGATCCTGCAGATCGAGGCGACTTCCATCGAACGGGTCAATTGGTCACACGTGCCACGATCGGCGGCACAGGAGATGTCACCGACGAAATACTGAGAAAATGCAAGTAGTAGTTCAGGCGGTCTTTCATGTCCTTGCGTGGAACCAAGGCATCGATCAGACCATAATCGAGAAGGAATTCGGCGGTCTGAAAACCGGGCGGCAGCTCGGACTGGGTTGTGTCTTTGATGACACGTGGCCCGGCAAAACCAATCATTGCACCGGGCTCGGCAATGATCAGATCACCCACGGTGGCAAAGCTGGCCATGACACCGGCGGTGGTGGGATTGGTCAGGACACTGATATAAGGGAGCTTGGCTTGGGCGTGATACGCTAGTGCAGCGCACGTTTTGGCCATCTGCATCAAACTGCACATCCCTTCATACATGCGAGCACCGCCGCTGCTCGAGATAATGACTACGGGCAGCCCTTTCGCCGTCGCCGTTTCCACCAAACGCGTCAGCTTCTCGCCTACGACCGAGCCCATCGACCCGCCCAAAAAACCAAAGTCCATCACTCCGAGAGCGACGCGATGCGAGCCAATCTTGCCCAACCCCGTAATGACGGCATCTTTTAGCCCGGTCGATTTCTGATATGCGGTCAGCTTGTCCTCGTAGGCAGCCACGCCCGTGAACTTCAAGACATCGACGCTGGTCATCTCGGTATCCATCTCCGCAAACGAGCAGGTCTCAACGAGCGAATTGATACGTTCCCGCGCTGTGATCGGAAAATGGTGGTTGCAATGCAGGCAAGTCTTCAGGTTCTCATCGAGTTCCTTGTCATAAAGCATGACCGAACACTTGGGACACTTCGTCCAAAGCCCCTCGGGAATCTCGCGCTTTTTCGATTTGGACGCGCCGATCTTAGGCTTCTTCGGAAGGGTCGTGGGCGGGGTGCTGGATTTGGGGCCGGTGCCAGTCTGAGTGGATTCCAGCGCCAGGATTTTCTTGGTGAAAATGGTAGGCGTCATAGTGAGAGTTTCTGGTTAATAGTCGGCACCGCACGCAGGCAAAAACCCCAAGGAACCGCGGCTTCCTGATAAACCCTTTGACTGCCGAGAACGTCCAGCGTGGAACACGAATCTTTTCACGTTCAGTAATTGCGCTGCATACTACCTGTTTTAAAGACCGCGAGCAACGGTCCAGACGCAAATCTCTTCGGCACCATTGCGCCGCAACGCCTTAGCACATGCCTGAGTGGTTGCCCCCGTCGTAAAAACGTCGTCAACCAGGATCACCTTCCGGCCTTGAACCTCGCGCCCCGGACGGAGCGCGAACGCGCGACTGACGTTGGCAGCGCGTTCAGCCCGGCTCAGCAACGTTTGCGTTCGGGTCGGCGTGACTCGCTTCAACGCATCCGCGACGACCGGAATTTGAGTCGCACGGTGGAGCCATTTGGCCATTTGTTCGGCCTGGTTGAATTCGCGCTCGCGTCGTTTGACCGGATGCAGCGGGACTGGAACGATCCAGTCCCATTCCTCAGCCTGGAGGACGGGCGCTGCAACCTCCGCGAAGAGCTGGCCGAGGAACGGCTCGAACCAAACAGCCCCCGAATACTTGTAACGGTGAATGACGTCCAAGACTAGACCTTTGGCGGCCACGGCGGCCCGAGCGTAACGAAAGTCAAATTCCAGTTCGCGACAGTTGGAACACTCAAAGGGACCGGTAATATCCCCAGGAAAAGGCAACCCGCAGCGCGCGCAAAACGGTGCCTGAATTCGTTGCACCGCCCCGGGCCGGGCTCGACACCCCGTGCAAACGTAGCCCTCCGCAGCCATGGCACGGGCGTTCAGGCAAATCTGGCAGGTATTCGGATAGAAGAAGCTTAAGGCCGCTTCCCACCAACTTGTGGTTTTGGCCAGCAACGGTTGCCAACCATTCAGCTTAACAGCTGTCGCTCTTTCCATGTGGTGCGAACATCCTCCTGGACTAAAACCCGGCTCAAAATCGCCAAGGTCCCGGCAAGTAAAACAAAAGCCAGCCAACCATCAACCAGTTTATTCGAGCCAAACAGCCAACTTCGTGGGGTCGCGGTCTCGTCGGTCATCAGCCCATACGCTTTTAACCAGAAAATCCAGCCCGCGTGCAGCCCGATCGAAAAGTAGAGCGAGCCCGTTCGTTGGTAAGCCAACGCTAGAATAGCTCCGATCACGATCAAGTTGATCAACCCGGGAATAATTCGATTCCAATCGCCGAGGCCCTGAGCCATGCCCGCGAGGACGCCCAAGCCGGAGCTCCAAGTGACCAAGCCCGACGCGCTCGGACGTTCCAGGAAATGGAGCACCGCATAAATCAGGCTGCTCAGCGCCAGCGCTAAAGACCAATGCAGCGATTTGCGCAAGGCGCCAAAGAGTGCACCCCGGAAAACAATCTCTTCCATTGTTCCCACCAAGAGCGCGACGAGTGCCGCCTTGAGCAACTGCCCAAGGATCGTCCAAACCCGATGTTCATGCACAAGCTCGCGAGCGCCGGAAGTCAGCGCAAGCGCTACAATACAAGCAAGCGACGTGAGCCCGATCCCGAATCCCCATCCCGCTTGCGTGATGCCATCCCCGCGTTGCGGCAAACCCACCGCCCGCCAACTCGATAGATTCACCGCCCGCAGAAATGGTCTCAACCCGATCAATGCCAGAATCAGGAGGGCACGGTTTACGAAACGCGGAAATGGTTTTGAGGCCGCTCCCTGCATCGCCGGCATCCAAGAGGCGAGGAGCTGAAAAAACTTGTAGATCCAGGGAGCGAGCAATGCTCCGCCCAGAAATACAAAGAGCAGATACAGGCCGACAACGCGGACCGGACGCATGCTCGAGCGTAGCTGCCGCCGCAGCCGCAGCCAAGTCATTATTAGCTGGGTGAAACTCAGTGGATTCGGAAATGATTGGATCGCGGAATTCATCCCGCCGGAAGCCTCGACTGGCGAACGCCCCCTGGGTTGACCCGCAGCCTGCCCTCCGCGCACCTGATCCGGCGGACTAAAGTCCGCGTTCCCATGAAATCGCTGGCACTCCGTTTATAACGCTGACACGTTAGCGCCTTGGAGTGGCCCAGCCTCCGCCTAATCAAACGCGGCGGCTCCTTACAGAACCGCCGCTTGCGACGAATAACTCTTGTTTCGCCTAAGGTGCCACGATGCTTACAGCTCGTTGGCGGTGTAGCTCGAATCTAGAGTCTTTTGGATGCGTTGTTTGCACTCAACCAAGTGGGCCCGAGTCGAATCATCCAGCGTGCCGCTCTTGGTCTCGAGGACCTTCGTGATGCGGCCCGCGATGTCCGAGAGGTGCATCCGCGCCAAGCTTTTGGCATCGGCGGGGACCGTCCCGGAGTTGCCCAGGATGATGATGTACCCGTAAAGGTCTTCCAACGGACTACGTCGATTCCCAACGACCATGGTCATCAGTCGGCGCAAATGCTCTCTTTGCAGGTTTCGGCGAACAGTCGAGTAGCAGGTCGCGCTGCCATTCAACTCCGACCAGACCCCCTCCGTCAGCGTCGAGAAGATCTCTTCCATCTTCAACGGCTTGCTCTTAGGTTCGGATTGCAGCTCCTGGTTTTGGATGCGCGAGAGAATGCTGGGAGCGAAGCATAATCGCTGCCCCAATGATACCAGTACTCCGTGGTGAGCCGGCGCAGCAGCGCTGGAGAGAACTGAAACGCTTTGTCGCTCAAAATATTCTCCGTCAAGAACTGCAAGGCTTCGCGTTGTTTCTCGCCGGTGACCGGCACGACCGGATCCCTGCTCTTCTCGCCGCCCTTGAAGTCACGAGAGACATTCTGTCCGCCGATGTAACTGGCGGCGAAGAACGCGGCGTCTCCAAACTGGCTGAACAAAACCGAGAAAGCCGAACGGAGTCGCGCCCAGGATTCGCCATCTTTAACGACGCGCTGGTCGAGGTTCTTGAGCAAGTCCGCCGCCAAGGCCATGCGGTCTTTGCCGAACTTCAACGGATCAGAACCCAAGTCGTAGACGTTGATCAACGGATCGTCGTCCAGGTACATGTCTTCGTCGGTGGCAAAGGTGAGCTCGGGTTCTGGCGAACGCGCCGCGATCTTGGTCAACTCAGCGGTTTCATCTCCATCGATCGGTTTGTAGGCGTACTCGATCGCCCAATAGTCGTAAGGCCCAATCGTTGTGGTGGCAAAGTCCCCTTGTTTCTGACCTTTGGGAGCGATGTTGATGGGGTTGTAATCCATGACACTGCCCGTCATGCCCTTAACTCGAGTGATACTTGTATCGTTGATCTGTTCATAGGGCAGCATCGTGCTCGCCCGGAAGTTGTGACGCAGCCCCAAGGAATGCCCCACTTCGTGCATGACCACTTCCTTGATCGCCTGCCCCAAAAACTCTTCGGGAAGCTTGCCGCCAGCATCATTCGTGCTGCCCGGCTCTGCCAGAGCCATCGCCGCCAGGCTATACTCCTGCAAACGCATGGAGTTAAACTGGCAACTCGCAAATTTCCCGGGTGACAAACGGCGGCGGAGCGCCAATTGCAAGGGACTGAACTCCGCCGGAACAACATCCATCACCAGTCCATCTTCGGAACGGTTGGACTGGCCGTTCTTGAGAACCATGCCCGGGAGCGGAGAGGGCAACCCATAGCCATACTTGGCGGCCATCGCGGGGCTAATGACTTCGCCGACTCCGAGAATGGACATGTTGTTAGCGTTGTTGCGTTGCCCCGTCGGCACAGGAGATCCCACCAGGAATGCATACTCTGTCTTCCAATAGCGGATCCAGCTGGCGTCAAAAATGACGTCGCCGTCGATCATTTCACCGGTCAGCGGGTTGGATCGCAGAGCGGACATGGCGAATGCGGAGCTCGTGGTGATCCACCGGAATGTGCAGTAATTAATGTCCTCCGGGTCAAACTCATCGCGTTCATTCTGCCAGCGAACGGCGATGGCATTCCGGTATCCGATCTTCTCAAAGGCTTTGTTCCACTCGAGAATCCCTTCTTCGACATATGGGCGGAACTCTTGCGGAACCGTATCTTCGACCCACCAAACAATCTGCTTCTTGGGCGGAGATACTTTGGCTTTGGGATCTGATTTCTCCAAGCGCCACCGATTGATCTGGCGAACAAAGGTCGTATCCGGATTGTTCGAGCCAAAATCCTTGGTCGCGTTCAAGAAATGCCCCACGCGATTATCGGCCATGCGCGGCTTGTAGCCCGGATCGGGCAGTTTAGCCAAACTGTAATGGATCACCATGGTGATCCCGCGTGGATCAGCCACGCCGTCATCGGAAAAACCAAGCCCCCCGGAAAAGGAGCGCCCAGAAAACGTCGCTTCCACCTGGAGCTCAATATTGTTCGGGAAAGCTTTAATCTTAGCCCAACTACTCCGGTTCCGATCGAGCGAGCCCAAACCAATCTCAGCGAAATCACTGAAGAAAATCTGACCCAGATCGATCACAACCCCCTGCCCGGCCGGGTTGATCGTAACAATCGGCAATGCCATCAAAACGGAATCGGTATAGTTTTGGCGAACCGCCTTTTGCAGAGGCGTATTCTCAGGCGCCTTATAATGGATGTTCCGTCGCAAAAGTTGGACTTTGTCGCCGACGCGATGGAAAACCAGAATCCATTCATCTCCGAAATTCAGCGGTTGGCCGGCCGAGGCTAACCCGCGCGCGATGGCCATGGGCGCGATAAAAGGCTGGTCCAATTGCCCGGGCTTGAATTCACCGTAAAGCGTGTCGTTTGTGCGATACATCGTCAGCAACCCGTCAAATCGCTCGGTTCCGCGAGTGACGTCATTAAAGTCACGGAACTTCGACGGCGGGGCTGCGGGTGCGGTTGCGGGCGGGGCGGGGCTTGGTGCCGCCGGGGTCTGAGCGGAGACCGAGACAGCGTGCGCAAGAAAAGCGGCGGTCGCCAGTGCGAACCCCGCGCGATTCAACGTGTCGGAAACCGTTGTGCGTATGGGCCTGAGCCCGAGAGAATCCGATCGGTTGGATTCGTGAGAACTCCTACTTCTCTTCAAGGAAAATACCTTGGTGTGAGATACGGGATTTACCATACCACCATTAGGCGTGCCGCTGATGAAATATCAAGTGAATAGTGGTTTCCCTCGGCATAGAGCACAAGGCACTGGCGCATGACGCCGCAGATCAAGGCCGGGATCCTCAATTCCGGTGCTGGCTATTCCCGGGTCAGCGGGTGTATGCTTGGCTCTGAAAATGAAATCAGTTCACCGGTGGCTTTGGCTCGGACTGCTCCTGGGATTATCACCCCAAGCGTTCTGCCAAACAGAAAGCGTGGCCGTCGCGGGTTTCCAAGCGGACGAGATCCCAGTCGTTCGTGTGACCCATTACTGGTCTGCCAACGGCGTCAAACCGGGGGGCCGAATCACGCTGGCGCTCGTCCTCGATATCCGCAAACCGTACCATATCAACTTCGATAGGGCAGCGGAGCCGTATATCCCAACGGTCATCGAACTCGCGACCGCCCCGCCCGAAGTTCAGAGCAGCACGCCGGTTTATCCCGAGCCGAAATCGTTAGAATTCGGCGTGGGGACTCAGAAAGAGGTAATTCGGGTTTTTTCGGATCGGACAACGGTCTATATCCCGATGGCCGTGACGAGTACGGCGAAACCGGGAACGCTGCCGTTAGAGGTTTCTGTGCGCTACCAGGCTTGTGACGACAAAACGTGTCAAAGGCCGGCAAGCACGGAGACGAAGCTCACATTGACCGTCTTAGATCCCGCGACCCCTGAAACACAGGCCAATGCCGAGATATTTGCCGGGCTCAAAGAGGCGCAAGATCGTCTGAATATCGCTTTTTTCGGATGGGACTTTAAAATCGCTCCCTCCCGGTTTTGGCTCTTGCTGGCGATTGCGGCAATCGGTGGCATACTCCTGAACTTCACCCCGTGCGTGCTTCCGTTGATTCCGATAAAAATTATTGGGCTTTCCCGGGCGGCGGGTAACCGTCAGCGTTGCCTTTTGCTGGGACTGAGCTTGTCCGCCGGCGTCATCGCCTTCTGGCTTGGCTTAGCAGTGGCTGTCTCGAGCATCAGCGGATTCGACGCCACGAACAAACTCTTTCAGTACCCGGCTTTCACGATTGGAGTGGGAGTGATCATCTGCGCTATGGCCGTCGGAATGTGCGGGCTATTCGCCATTCAGCTCCCGCAAGCGGTTTACCGCGTCAATCCGTCACAAGAATCGGTGGGCGGCTCTTTCCTGTTCGGCATCATGACGGCGGTGCTTTCCACGCCCTGCACAGCTCCCTTTATGGGCGCGGCCGCGGCCTGGTCAGCCACACAGCGGCCTTTGATTACAATGACGACGTTTGCTGCGATCGGCACGGGCATGGCCTTGCCTTATTTGCTTTTGTCCGCATTCCCGTTCCTCGTCAATCGTATGCCTCGGACAGGTCCAGCGAGCGAATTAATCAAGCAGGTCATGGGATTGTTCATGCTCGCGGCTGGAGCTTACTTTCTCGGCACTGGCGCCGCTGGGCTCTTGGCGAAGCCGCCTGACCCACCGACAAACGCGTATTGGTGGGCGGTCGCCGCTTTGATTGCCGCGGGCGGAGGGTGGTTGACGTGGCGCACCTTTCAGCTGACTAAGCGAGCGATAAATCGGGCGGTATTTGGACTAGTCGGCCTACTGTTTGTGCTCTTGGCGGTCGGCATGGCGGTGCGATTCACTCGCGGCAGCCCGATCCATTGGGTTTACTACACGCCGGAACGTCTTGCGGAAAGGCAGAGTCAGCGGAAGATCGTCGTTCTAGAGTTTACGGCCGCTTGGTGCCTAAACTGTCACGCCCTTGAGCAAACGGTGCTGCACGACCCACGAGTGGTTAAGGTTCTAAACAGCGACAGCGTTGCCCCGATTAAGATCGATCTCACTGGAAATAACCAGGAAGGGAATCGAAAACTGATTGATGTCGGGCGCCGCACGATTCCCTACCTTGTGGTTTATTCACCTGACGGCAAGCCGCTCTTTGCCAGCGACGCCTACACCGTGGACCAACTGCTCAAAGCGATCGAGGAAGCTCAAAGCTCGCGTGAATCACGGTGACAGCCGCTTGCTGATTCACGACGCAACGGCCGCTAGCGCTTGATCGATCGTGTCGGCAGGAACGCGTTGTCCAAAGTCGACTTTGCCTATCTTCCGGGCCAGGACGAACTTAATCTCACCCGCGCTCACCTTCTTGTCGAGGCGCATGGCCGCGAATAGGCGTTGCTTTTGCGGGCGAGTGAGGGCGACCGAGGTCGGCAAGCCAGATTGGTCCAATAACGCCTGGATCCTTTCCACCTCGTCCGCGGAAAGGCCGAGAACAGCTTTTGACAGATGCGCGGCCGCCACCTGGCCAATAGAAATCGCTTCGCCGTGAAGGTACCGACCATACCCCGAGATGGCTTCGAGAGCATGGCCAATCGTGTGCCCAAAATTCAATATCGCGCGCAGGCCCGACTCTGTCTCGTCCTGCCCCACCACGTCTGCCTTGATCGCGCAGCACTTCTCGATAACCGGGCCCAGAACTTTCTCGTCACACGCCATGAGGCGATTCAGATCACGCTCCAATTGCCGAAACAGTCCTGCGTCGTAGATAATCCCATACTTAATGACTTCACTGACACCGGCGCGAAACTCACGGACCGGCAGCGTGTCGAGGGTATTCAAGTCGCACAACACCAAACGAGGCTGGTAAAATGCGCCGACCAGGTTCTTGCCTGCCTCCAGGTTAATACCAACTTTGCCACCGACCGAGCTATCCACCTGCGCCAGCAAGGTGGTTGGAACTTGGACGAATGGCACTCCACGAAGATAAGTTGCAGCGACAAACCCTGCGAGATCCCCCACCACACCGCCGCCCAAGGCGACAACGAACGACTTACGTTCCAAACGGTGGCTCGCCAATCGGTCGTAACAATCGCCGACCACTTTTAAGCTCTTGGCCTTCTCCCCGGCGCGCACGGTCACGAGAAAGGGCTCAAATCCAGCTGCGGCCAGTGAGTCCAATGCACTTTGGCTGTAAAGCCGGGCGACATTCCTATCCGTGATGACGACACAACGCTGCCCCAGTTCGAGCGCTTTGCATTCCGCACCCAATCGACCGAGCAACCCACGGCCGATAGCGATGCGATAGGATCGGGCCCCCAACGCTACTTTAACGACGCGCATCAGCGCAGGATAAAGCCTGAATTAAACCTGTCAAAGCAATGCCGGCTTTTCGCTTTGAGCCGGCCAGAGACGCGTTTATGGTAGAAGGATGAAAATTCTGCAGATCGGAATTCTCCTGCTCATCGCCAGCGGCATCGCAGGGTGCGGACCGAAGCCGACCCAGACCGCAACCTCCACCCTCTCCACCAATCCCCCCATCTCCGGCTCGACTAACGTCAATTTCTTTCTCGTCCGCGGGACCATTAAAAAGATTATTCCGGACGAGAAAAAGATTTCAATCCAACACGAGGAAATCCCCAATTACATGCCGGCGATGACGATGCCTTTCAACGTGAAGGAGTTGTCGCAACTGGACGGCTTGGCTCCGGGCGATGCTATCTGGTTCAGACTCTGGGTGTCCGCGGATGAATCGTGGATCGACAAAATCACGAAAGCAGTGGCGGCACCGCCCCAAACCAATGCGCCGCCCGAACGTGAAGCCGTGCGCGTGGCCCGAGATGTCGAACCTTTGCAGGTGGGCGACCTGATGACGAACTACACCTTTACCAACGAGCTCGGTCGAACGGTGCAATTGCAGGATTTCCGCGGCCAAGCGCTGGCCTTCACGTTTATTTTCACCCGCTGTCCCCTGCCCGATTTTTGTCCGCGAATGTCGCGTAATTTCGCGGACGTTTGTGAAAAGCTTAAAGCGATGTCGAATGGTCCAACAAACTGGCATCTCCTGAGTATCTCGTTCGACCCGCACTTCGACACACCCTCGGTATTGGAAGGTTACTCCAAAGCATTCCAGAACGATCCGCTTCGCTGGAATTTTGTCACAGGTGCGATGATCGACATCGACGCGATCACGGACCAGTTCGAGTTAATCATCGTGAAACGCGGCAACGATTGGGATCACAAGATGCGCACGGTGGTGATCGATACGAACGGGCGGGTCCAAAAGATCATCTACGGCAATGAATGGAAGCCAGATGAACTCGTTGAGGAAATCGTCAAAGCCGCTCAAGTCAAGCTCACCGCGTCAACTCCAGCACGCGTGCCCTGAGGCTTCTTTAAATGCCCGGCCCGGGGCTCTACCCCGGGCTGCGGGCCGAGGAGACGGTCACGGCGTCGCGACCGGGGCGGCGGCAGCCGGGGAAGCCGCGGGCGCTGGCGCTTTGTACGCAATGATCGACTCGACCCGGTAATGCTTCTTTTCCCCGTCCATCTCGAACTCGACTTCTTCTCCTGGCTTATGTCCGATTAAAGCCTGGGCCATAGGACTCAAATAGCTAATGATATGGCGGTCCGCGTCAAAATCCCACGCCCCTAAGATCGTGTATGTCTCCGCATGGGCGGCTCGCAGGTCGGTCACCTGGACGATCGTGCCAATACCAACGCCGTCCGTCTTAGGATTGGCGAAATCCGATCCTCGCGCCCGAACCAGTAAGTTTTCCAATTCTCCCTTGCGGCGCATGAGAAGCTTATGCATCTCTTTGGCCGCTTTGTACTCATGGTTTTCCCGCAGATCGCCATAACTGCGCGCGATGGCGATTTCCTTGGAATTGGCCGGGATCTTCTTATGCACGAGCTCTTGATACTCATCCTTCCGACGTTCCAAACTCTCCCACGAAACCACCAACGTTGCATCTTGTTTGGAATGCTCCCCGGAGATCAAAGACT
This sequence comes from Limisphaerales bacterium, assembly GCA_044225505.1. Classification (GTDB taxonomy): domain Bacteria; phylum Verrucomicrobiota; class Verrucomicrobiia; order Limisphaerales; family SIBE01; genus JAXMHN01. The sequence goes on along the minus strand of JBGAIN010000041.1, from coordinate 15,080 downwards.
GCACCGCAGGATAGCTCTTCACAATCCGCGCCAGGAGCGAGCGCTTGTCCATGTCATCAAAGCAAGGGGATAGCTGTAAGGCTCGCGTCAAGTCCTTAATGACCTCTAAGTCGGCCGAACCGATCAGTTCCACCAACAAATCCTGATCATCCAAAATATAATCGCGAAGGCGGTTGGACTTCTTCTCGTTGAATTGGTCTCGCTCCATCGTCGTTAACATCGCGCGGAAGACTTCAGGCCCGAGAATATCCGCGAAGGCATCGGAACGCTCCTTGGCCAGCCACAGCAGGAGTTCACTGCTGGCGTTGTGTTGACTGATCAAGCGCGCCAGGTGTTCCTTGAGCAAATTCAACTGGCCTTGCGAAATGAGCAGGGAAGTCGCTTCGCCACAGAGCTTCGCGGTCATGCCATTGAGCGCTCCGAGCAACGATTCCACCCATTCGGTCGGATGAGCGTCCTGGTAGGACTGCAACGCGCGTTTGTGCTTTGCTGCCGGGATCGATTCCAGAACCTGATTTGGACGCGAGGCGTAAGCCCACAGGTTTGCCTCCGTCAGTTGTCCTTCTTGCGGAGGCATCGTTGCCAAGGTGGCCAACTCATCACGAAGAAACACAGCCTCTAAAGCCAGCGACGTTTGGGTCCGTTGGTGACTGGCAATATCAGCGTTCAGCGCCGGGACGACTTCCGCTGTCAACGGTTTGGGATCTTGAAGGTCCGGCCAATTCTTCAGAATCTCCGAAGCAACGCTGAGCTTGGCTTTGAGACCTTTGGCCGCACGAAACTCCGCCAATAATCGCTGTTGCAGCGAAACCTCCTGCATTTGATAGACAATCGGCTCGCTCTTTTTCAGCGGAACCTGAAAATGACCATCCTTCTTGAGCTCTCGCTTCGCCACTTCCCACCACTTCTTCCAGTCATCCGCAATCACGTCGGGAACGAGGACTTGTTGGATTTGATCGACGGTCGCTTTGCCACCGTAGCTCTGGAGAACAATCTTGATCAGGTCTAAATGGTGTAACGCAGCCGTTTGTCGCAACCCAGCCAGGTCAGCAGCTTTCCGCGCAAGGATATGTTCGCTCGGGATCGGTTTCAACGACTCCGCAGCGAAAGAAAGATCCATTGAATGTCCGGCCTTCCCCGAGAAATCAACGAGGAACCGGCACAGTAAGGTATCGACGGCGGTGATCTTGCCGAACCCCCAACTGCGGTGCATGCAGTAACCTGCTTTGGCCAATTGCACCAGCGGCTCGACATGTTGCCGACTGATCTTTCCGGCGGCGACCAGCTTCTCAAACTCTTCTCTCATAGATTCTTTCTGGACTACTGTGACCCAAAAGCCATCCCTGGGAAAACCAGTGGAATTCCCAAAATGGGGGTCTGTTCCCCACAAATATACCTTGTCCGTCGGACCGTGCGGTCCTCATGCCGGAAATCCGGCAACTCCGGTCCGATTCCAACATGCTATAACCACCCCGAAGGCGTCGAGCCAAAAAACCGGCAGGTCCGCGGCTGCGCGAGCCCTCCATTTCCATGGAAGATTGCATTTTCTGTGAAACCGATCGATTCTGAGACGACAATAGCCGGACGGCAAGGCATCCCAGCCACACAGAATTCGCTTTATGGGTGAGCCAAGATTCAGACCAATGGCCAACCAACCGATGTGCGCCCGACCTTGTCAACATCCCGGGTTCACCCTCCTCGAACTGCTGGTCGTGATCGCCATCATTGGAATTCTGGCGGCACTTCTGCTCCCTGTTTTGAGCCGTTCCAAAGAAGCAGCACTGCGCACCCAGTGCGCGAATAATTTAAGACAGATCGGGATCGGCGTGCGGCTCTATTCAGACGATCACAATGGAGAATTGCCCGAAAGCGAAACTCGCTTTGTCTCGGTCGCCAATCCGGATGCGTCTAATTACTACGACCCGAAGGCTGCCGGTTTTGTAGATAATTACTTCGCGCGACTGCGATCGTATCTTCAAAACGACGCTGTCTGGCTATGCCCCTCCTGCAAGCGACAATTGAACAGTCCGGAATATCGCGCGGATCTGCCGGCACCCGAAATTGCGATGATGGGGAATATCTATGCGATTACCGCGGCCGATGATGAGTACCCACGACAAAAGCTCGACAAATTGCCGCAACCTTCCGATGTGAAGCTGTTCCTGGACCAAGGCGCACGGTTCCAATCGGTGTGGACCTTCAAAACCTACCCCGAGACGGCGGACTTGGCGTTGGGCTACGTCTGGCCTATACCGATTCATTCTTATCGCTCTGGCAAAGAGGGAGTTAACGTGGTGCACGGGGATAACCACGTTAACTTTTATGGTGGCAGTCGCTACCGGACCGGGCCGGGAAACCTCAAGAATGAGGATCGATGGTGGAGAGTGGGAATTGATCCGAAAGTGACATCGTCCGAATGACCCTTGGCCCTGAGCTGTGTGGGTGACCCAAGCGGGCTCTGGCGGAGCGAGTGTGCTGTCCCCTAATTCCGCAGGCATTCGTTGCGCTCAAAATGGGTCTTGGCGAGGCGCGCTCGTTCTCCCGCCCTGTCGGGGACGGGGATGCGCCTCGCTCGCGCCGTGCGGACGAGGCAAAACTCCTGGCCGCGAAAGCTAACCGAATTCGGGGACAGCACCCTAGATTGGGGTTCGGCAAACCCCGTGGTCGTTGACACAACGTCCGTTGCAGTCCTACTCTGAGAATGTATGAGTGGAGATGTGTCCTGGAACATTCGCATTAACGCTCCTCGTGGCCGACGAGGGACGGTGCGATTCGCTAGGGCTCGCCTGGGCGGATGCAACGGCCTGTTCTCCCAACTGTCCTGGTTCGCTCACCTGATAGCTTCTTTGCTCGCTCTGAGCTTGAGTTTAGGAACCGTGACCTATGGCGCAGACGCCAACATGCCACCGATCATTGCCGGCTTCACTCCTTCCAGCGGACCCCCGGGGACTCTGGTGATCGTTACCGGAAGCAATCTCTGGCAGATTACCCAAATCAACTTCAGCTCTGGGATCGAGGCCGCGATTTTTGGCAGTCTCGACGATGGCAGTGCTGTGCAGACGGAAGTGCCGGCCAATGCATCGACTGGCCCAATCCAAATCGTCACGGCGGCTGGCGTTGCCACCAGCATTCAAGATTTCCAAGTGGAAAGTGGCCCCCCATCGATCACGGCTTTTGAACCGTCCCAAGGGCGCAAAGGGACCACTGTTACCTTTTCTGGGGCAAACTTGGCGAACATCACCAGCGTCCGATTTAATGGGGTGGAAGCTTCCTTCCAGACTCTCGCAGGGTTTACCGCGATCGTCCCGGACGGGGCGACGACAGGGCCGATCACCGTCGTGACGAAGGAGGGTTCGACCACGACCGATCTGCCATTTGTGGTCGTGACCTCTGGAACGCCAGTCATTTCCAGTTTTACGCCGAGGAGCGGTCCCGCCAGGACCGAAGTCACCATTCAGGGCAGCAATCTAGTCGATGTGGTGGCCGTCTATTTCGGCGATAAATCTGCCCTGTTTACACTGGGGTTCTTCGACGGACAACTCTTGGCCATTGTTCCTCCAGGCGCATCCGATGGGTTGATTCGAATCGAGACAATCTCGGGCAGTTGTGTGTCCGCCTCGAGCTTTGCCGTGACCCAGGCACCGAAACCAGTGATCACCAGTCTTTCGCAGACGAGCGGGAGGCCCGGGGCGACCATCGCGATCCGTGGTCAGAATCTGGTCGGAACACGCTCCGTCCAGTTTAACGGGGTTCCAGCTGAATTCTCCATGATCTCGCCCGATTTCTTGGGCGCGGTGGTTCCGTATGCTTCAACCGGGAAAATCACCGTGCAGACGGACGGAGGAACCGCAACCTCTACGGAAGACTTCACCGTCGTTGGAGGTCCACCTGCCCCGGAGATCATCGATTTTAGCCCAAGTTCCGGGATCGACGGCACCTTGGTGGGGATTCGCGGCGCCAACTTCGGAACGGTTCGCCAAGTTCTTTTCAACGGAAAAGCGGCTGCCTTTGAGAGTTACGGAGATGAATTGGTGGCGACGGTTCCAGCGTTTACAACAGCAGGGCCGATCTCGATCGTGACGGCGACCGGCGTGGCGACCAGCCAAACAAACTTCGAAGCGTTCAACACTGGGGAAATCGGCGTTGTTGTTGCCCCGTCCAGCGCGACCGTAGCGATCGGGGAGGACTTGATCTTCTCCCTCCTCGTTACCAATTTGACGAGCAGCGCGCTTGAGCAGTTGGTGCTGACTCAAGAGTTTGCCTATGGCGCACCAACCCGGGGGGAGGTGGTTGTCTGGACAACGAACGGACCCGCATTTAACAATTTGCCTCAGGCAAATCCGCAAATTGTGCAGGTGACTTCAAGCCAAGGCGCCCCGACGGTAACCAATGGGGTCATCACCTTGGTCTTGAACTGGCTTGAGCCTTTTGCCAGCGCCACCCTGACGGTGGAAATCGCTCCCTCAACTCCTGAGCGACTGCATCTCTTGGCCATTGCGACATCCGGGACAACCCTTGAAGAGTCCGCTTTAGGCACTTCGTTCACGAGCGTGGCCGTGACCGGGTCCACCCCACTCTCTGTACGGCGCATTGGGTTCGAGCAAATCGAAGTGGCGTGGCCTGAGACAGAAGAAGGCTTGAAATTGCAGAGCGCCGAATTCCCGGCCCGACGAGCAGAATGGATTGACGTCGCGGCACCGGTGATCGTTGTCGACGGTCGCAATGTGGTTTTGCTTCCCGTCGCCCAAGCGACCCGTTTCTTCCGGTTGGTAGAAAGTTCCCAGTAGTGGACCAGAGCTCGTGGTGTGGTCCGGGTGCAAAGCAGGTTGAAGGAGGTGCGGAGCTCACGTCTTGCTTCCGGAGTTGAAACGGAGCCGTTTCCCATGGAGATTGCGAGCCGCTATGTTTGAACTGGTATCACCCTACGCGCCGGCTGGCGATCAACCCCAGGCTATTGCGAAGCTGACGGAAGGGGTTCTCGGCGGCGCCAAACACCAAGTCTTGTTGGGTGTGACCGGATCGGGAAAGACTTTCTCCATCGCCAACGTCATTCGGAATGTTAACAAGCCGACTTTGGTCATCTCTCATAACAAGACTTTGGCCGCGCAGCTTTATGCGGAATTCAAGGCGTTCTTCCCGAAGAACGCTGTGGAATACTTCGTAAGCTATTTCGATTATTACCAGCCCGAAGCGTACATCCCTCGAACCGACACCTTCATCGAGAAAGATTCCAGCATCAACGAAGAGATCGAACGGTTGCGTCTCTCGACCATGAGTTCACTCTTTGCTCGCCGTGACGTGGTCGTCGTCGCCAGCGTCTCCTGCATCTACGGGATCGGCAGCAAAGAGGATTATCAGGCCCTGGTGGTGCCGATCTCGGTCGGCCAGCAAATCACGAGAGACCAACTGCTCGTTCGCATCGTCGACCTGCAGTACAACCGCAACGACATCGAACTAGCCCGCGGAACCTTTCGCGTCCGGGGCGATACGGTGGAGATTCATCCCGCGTCGGCGGAGGACGCGTTACGCATCGAGTTCTTTGGCGATGAAATCGAGCGGATCACACGTTTTGAACCGCTAACCGGAAACAAGCTTGAAAACGTGCAAGCCATCACCATTTATCCGGGGAAACAGTTCGTCACTCCTCAAGAGAAGATTAAGCGCGCCATACTTAGCATTCGAGCTGAATTGACAGATCGCATTGCCTGGTTCGAAGCGCAGGGTAAACTACTCGAGGCGCAGCGGATTAAGATGCGCACCGAGTATGATCTAGAGATGATGCTCGAAATGGGGTTTTGCTCCGGAATCGAGAATTATTCCAGGCATTTGAGTGGGCGCCGGCCTGGCTCGCGGCCCTGCACTTTGTTCGACTTTTTCCCCTCGGACTATCTGTTGGTGATCGACGAAAGCCACGCGACCGTGCCACAGGTTGGGGGCATGTACGAGGGAGATCGGTCTCGAAAAACAGTCCTGGTAGAACACGGATTTCGCCTACCGAGCGCGCTCGACAATCGGCCATTGAACTTCGAGGAGTTTCAGACCATACAAAGTCAAACGCTCTATGTCAGCGCGACACCAGGGCATCTCGAACTCGGATGGGCTCAGGACCGAGTGGTCGAGCAGATTGTGCGCCCGACCGGATTGATCGATCCCAAGGTCACGGTCAAACCGCTCAAAGGTCAAATTGACGATCTGATCGAGGAGGCCCGTCGAAGAGTCGATCAAAAAGAGCGAGTTCTGGTCACCACGCTCACAAAACGGACGGCCGAAGAGCTCACGGACTACCTCCGCGACTTGGGAATCAGCGTGCGTTATCTTCACAGTGAGATCGATGCCATTGAACGCGTCGAGATCCTGCGCGCGCTTCGCAAGGGCGAGTTTGACGTTCTGGTAGGAATAAACCTCCTCCGTGAGGGCCTGGATCTACCGGAGGTCTCACTGGTGGCGATTCTGGACGCAGACAAGGAAGGTTATTTGAGATCCGCCACGAGCCTGATCCAGACTGCCGGACGAGCGGCACGGCACTTGCACGGGGAAGTGATTCTCTATGCCGACGTAATGACGCAAAGCATCCAAAAGTTTCTTGCGACGTCGAATTACCGCCGACAACGGCAAATCGAATACAACCAACTTCATCAGATCACACCGCGAAGCGTCTCTCGTGCGGTAGAGGAAAGCCTTTCGTCTCGGCCGGGCACGGAGAAGGCGGTATCGGTCATCAACGAAACCGGCGGTAATTTCGACGTCACTGAAACAGTTCGAGAATTAGAAGCTGAAATGGTTGAAGCGGCAGCGCGTTTGGAATTCGAAAAGGCCGCGCTGCTGCGGGACCAGATTCGAGAACTGAAGCGCGGGACCAGTCCAGCGCAAGCCGCCGCGGGTTCGGGCAGAAGCGGGACAGAACCGGTGCGATACAAAGCGAAGAGGTCCCCGAAGCGACTGAAAGCTCCGAACTGAGAATAGCGGGCGTCCGTCGGACAGCCACCCTCCGTGCTAATGACGGAGCGCGACGGTGTGCGCAGCACCAGTGGCAGCATTCCCTCCATTTTGGATCCTTAGCCCACACCACACTCCCACCTGCGGCTGATCCTACGGGTAGAGCCGCGCTCCGTGTCAAACTGCGTCCCGCAGCCGTGTGCCCTAAAACGCACGCTTGTTCTCAGCGTTGATTTGCTGTAAGACACCCTAAGCTTCAGTGGGCGTCTGACGTAAATTATGAAACTAAGCTCCAAAACGTATCCGACTCGGCAAGATTCAAGATCCGGCTTCACCTTAATTGAGCTACTGGTGGTCATTGCCATTATTGCCATCCTGGCCGGCATGCTCCTGCCAGCATTGTCGAAAGCAAAATTGAAGGCGCAAGGCATCATGTGCATGAACAATAACAAGCAGATGATGTTGGCTTGGAGGATGTACGCCGAGGAGAATGACGACCGGGTCGTGGAGGGCTATGGGACGAAATACGGCTATGTCGGAACGAGCTCTTTGGATTTTAGCGGTGCCAATGCATCGAATTGGGATGTCACCAAGGACATCCAAAAAAGTCCATTGTGGCCGTTCTGTGGCGGGTCTGCGGGAATCTGGAAGTGCCCAGCGGATCAAAGCACCGTCAAACCGACCTCCGGCCAGTATAAAGGCCAAACCGTCCGGCGCGTCCGCTCTCTCTCCATGAGCAATTTTGTGGGCGGAAATGGTGAGCTCACCTGGAATCCTGGTTGGACCCAGGACGGCTGGCCGGCCAATGCGTGGCGTGTCTACCGTAAGATGGGGGATATGCAAGACCCAGGGCCAAGCATGACGTGGGTGCTGTTGGACGAACGCGAGGATAGCATGAACGACGGGTTTTGGGTGACCCAAATGAATGGATACCCTAACACGGCTCAAACCATGCTGGTCGATTATCCCGCCAGCTACCACAACCGGGCCGCGGGGTTTTCATTTGCCGATGGCCACGCGGAGATCAAGAAGTGGCAAGATCCTCGGACCTACCCCGTCCTCAAGAAAGGCCAGTTGCTTCCATTGAACCAGGCCTCTCCTAATAACAAGGACGTCGCTTGGCTCCAGGAGCGGGCTACGCGTAAGATTCCGGGGAAGTAGAAGATTCTATCCAACGTGGGATTCGCGCAGCCAGTGTGCTGTCCAACGATTGCAGAAGTTTGGTAAATCCCGAGACCGTACTACGTACTAGTTGGCCGCCGGATCGTCAGGCAGATCCGCAAGCAACCGGTAGCGCCACTCCGTTTTTTGGCGCAGAATGTGCCGCCACAAGTTCCGCGAATCGGCGTGGAAAACCAGCTCTATGGAAGCGCCATGCGCGATCCAAGCGTTTCGCTGAATTTCATCCTCCAACTGGCCTGGAGACCAACCGGCGTAGCCGGCGAAAAGACGCAGTTGCTGGCCCGCCGAGAAAGATTGGCCTAACTCAACAAGACTCTCGAGCGAATGCCCCAGATCTAGATTGGGCAAAACGCTCGCGTCGGGAATGAAACTGTCAGCTCGAAGATAGCTGAGTGCCGTCGGTTGGACAGGTCCGCCCAGGTAGAGCGTTTGTTCCTTGAGCGCCTCGGGAAGATCCGCCACGAGCGCTTCCCCAACCTTATTGTCCGTCGGCTGGTTGAGCACCAGTCCAAACGCACCGTCCTTGTCGTGCTGACAAATAAGAACCACGGTGCGATGGAAAAACGAACCGGTTAGCTGTCCACTATCGAGCAACAGCTGGCCGCGCAAGGATTCGAATGATTCGGCCATGACCCAGTATTACTTCGTCTCCTAGACTTGCCGAGCCTCACGCGCTCATTAGAATAGTGAGCATGCTAAAGCTTATCGCACTGATACTCTTAACCGTAACACTCGTTGGCGCCAGTGGCTGCAAGCATCATTCCGGCAGCCGTGAATACATCCCAGGTAAAGGCTGGGTCCCTAATTGACAAAGTCTTTCAGTTGAGTGACTTGACCTTGCGAATAATTGCCGCGGCATCGATGCCATAACGGGCCAGGAGTTCTTCCGGCTTTCCAGAACGCGGCAGGCTAAATACGGCCAGTTTGTGGACTCGGATCCCGTCCCGGCTCAATTCGCCAGCAACAGCGTCCCCCAAGCCCCCCTCGGGGTAGTGGTCTTCTACGGTTAGAACCAGGTTGCGGGTTTTTTGAGCGGCGCTTCGGATCACATCCACTCCAAGCGGTTTGACGCTATATGCGTCGATCAGAGTAATTCCGATGCCTTCACGGTGCAAGGCATCGGCCGCTTTCACCGCTTCGGCCAGCGTCACGCCAGCGGCCACAACCGTTATCTTGTCCTCAGGGGATTGCCTCAGGATTTTCGCACCACCAATTGGAAAGGCCTCGTCATTCGAATAAAGCACGGGCGTTTTCGGGCGGGACGTACGAAGAAATACAATCCCCTGGTGAACAACCGCCTGTTCAACCAGCTTTTCCGTGCTGACAGCGTCAGACGGATACAAAACCACGCTGCCGATGACGGCCCGCATCATCGCGATATCCTCGAGCCCCATTTGCGAACCTCCGTCCTCGCCAATGCTAACGCCCACATGGGAGCCGACCAATTTGATGTTTGAGGTCGAAACTCCGGCCATCCGTATCTGGTCCGCCGCTCGAGTGAAGAATGCGGCAAACGTTGACGCAAACGGAACATGCCCCCTCGCTCCAAATCCGACCGCCACTCCGACCATGTTCTGTTCTGCGATGAAGCACTCGGTAAATCGATCGGGGAATTTCTTTGCGAATTTTTCTGCGTAGGTGGAGTTTTTCGTATCTCCGTCCATGGCCACAACGCGCGGATCGGCTTCGCCAACCCTGACGAGTGCGGCGCCGTAGGCCTCGCGCGTAGCCACCTTATCGCCTAACTTGTAACTGATTGCCGGAAAACTTGACGGGACAGATTTTGGGGGCGCGCTCAGACGAGCCGGCGCTGGAATGGACACACCCAGTCCCGACTTGGATTTCGGCTTTAACTCCGCGATCGCTCGATCGGCCTCTTCTTTAGAAAGTGCCTTTCCGTGCCAGGCGTCTTTGTCGGCTAAGAAGGAAACCCCCGCGCCTTTCTGGGTCTTAGCGACGATGGCGAGAGGCAGATCCCCCTGACCAACCGTGCCAAGGGCATTGACAACCTCAGCGACGTCCTGTCCATTGACCACCACAGCCCGCCAGCCAAACGCCGCAAAACGGTCTCGGTAGACCTCGGTGTGGTGGCCAAACGCAGTCGCCTGGCTCTGGCCCAAGCGATTGACGTCGACGATCGCGACGAGACTATTCAGCTTGTAAATGCCCGCTAAAGACGCCGCCTCCCATACGCTTCCTTCGGCGCACTCCCCATCTCCCAAGAGAACGTAGGTACGAAAGTCCAGTTTATCCAAGCGAGCGCTGAGCGCCATCCCGACTCCGACACTCAATCCTTGTCCCAACGAACCGGTGGCCACATCGACAAACGGAAGTCGGGGCGTCGGATGCCCTTCCAGATCGTTGTCCAGGACTCTGAGCTTCAATAACTCAGCAGCAGGAATCAGCCCCGCCTCCGACCAAGCCGCGTAAAGCAAGGGAGCCGCGTGCCCTTTGGAGAGCACAAATCGGTCGTTGTTAAAATATCGCGGATCCTTGGGATCGTAGCGCATTTGTCCGAAGAATAACGCTGCGATGATCTCCGCCGCCGAGCAACACGACGTCGGATGTCCACTGCCGGCCGCCGTAGTGGAGGCAATGGAATGAATCCGGAGTTGGTTGGCAATTCCCGCGAGCGTATCAACAGAGGTCGTCTTCATTTTGGAGAAACTGGGCGCAAACATTAGAAACCACAGGGAAAAACCAGAAAATCATTGTTCCGGGCCTTTTCCTTTTCGCTTCTCTCCTCGGCTCGACCACCTTAAACATGAGAACAACCTGAGCGCCATCTGTCGACGCACCTTCCTGCGTCAAATCGCCAAGGTCAGCGTCGCCGCCAGCACGGTGACTGGAGTTCTCCCTGTCTTCAATTCGGGAATCGAGCCAATTCTCCGGGAAGGTCCGGCGCGGCTTTTACTCAGTCTGGCGGCCTATTCTTTCCGAGATTTCTTCCGGGATAGCAGCCACCGTCAAAACACTAAGGCGGGCGCGGCGCCAGAGCTGGACCTATTCCAGTTCATGGATTACTGCGCGGCTCACGGTTGCCTTGGCACAGAACTGACCAGCTACTATTTCCCTAAGGAAATCTCGGATGAATTCCTCCTGCGGCTTAAGCGCCATGCCTTTCAAAGGGGCTTGGCGATCAGTGGCACTGCGGTGGGCAACACCTTTACCTCACCCTCGGCCGAACGTCGCGCGCAAGAAGTCCGATCAGTGAAACAGTGGATCGACCGCGCTCAACTTATGGGGGCGCCTCACATTCGTGTATTTGCAGGTTCGGCCGAAACCGTGGCGCCAAAGGAGGCTCGGAAATATGCGATCGACGCACTGCAGGAGTGCTGCGCCTACGCTGGGTCAAAGGGCGTCAGCTTGGGATTGGAAAACCACGGCGGTATCGTGGCCCGGGCGGATGACCTTCTTGAAATTGTCAAAGCCGTCGACAGCCCCTGGTTCGGAATCAACCTCGATACAGGTAATTTCAATTCGGCTGATCCGTACGAAGATTTGGCTCGCTGCGCCCCATATGCTGTTAACGTCCAGTGGAAGACCGAAATCCAGCGATCAGGAAAATCAAAGGAACTCGCTGACTTCGACCGACTCGCGGCCATTCTCCGCAAGGCCCGCTACCAGGGCTACGTGGCGTTGGAGTATGAAGCCGCGGAAGATCCCTGGAAGGCAATTCCAGACGTCCTGACGCGGATGCAATCTGTTTTCCGGGTCTGACGTGTGGTGAGTGACAGCGATGGAAGCGGCCAACTTGTCTCTGGCGAAAAGATGGCGTATTAAGCAGAGTCGAAATTGCACGAGTGGTCCCGTAGCCCAGGTGTTTGCAATCGGCTTGAGGCCATAAACAGAGCGAACCGACGACAACACTTACACCGAGGGAAACAAATGAACGATTTACTAAGCCAGCTCAAGCAGTTGAGCCTGATTGTGGCAGACACTGGCGATTTCCAGAGCATTCGCAAATATCAGCCGCGCGACGCAACCACAAATCCGAGTCTCTTGCTCAAGGCGGCACAAATGCCGGAGTATGGGGACTTACTGGAAAAGGTCCTCTCAGAGAGTCGTCACGGATCGCTCACCACGAAACAAAGCGTTGGCCTCGCCATGGACAAGCTCGCGGTCGCGTTTGGAATCGAGATCCTCAAAATCGTGTCGCACCGGGTCTCTACGGAAGTGGATGCGCGGCTCAGCTTTGACACCGTGAGTTCGATGGAAAAGGCCCGATCTTTGATTGGCCTCTACGAAAAGGCAGGTGTTGCTCGAGAACGGGTATTGATTAAGCTCGCCTCGACTTGGGAAGGCATTCGTGCGGCCGAACAACTCACTCGCGAAGGGATCCATTGCAACCTCACACTTCTGTTTTCGTTTGCCCAAGCGGTCGCCTGTGCGGAGGCAGGCGTTCAACTGATTTCGCCTTTTGTCGGAAGGATTTTAGATTGGCATAAGAAAGCCACTGGGCGGGACTTTACGCCGTCGGACGACCCGGGCGTCCAGTCCGTTGCACGTATCTATAACCATTATAAAAAGCACGGGTATACGACCGAGGTGATGGGCGCGAGTTTTCGGAATGTTGGCGAGGTTTTGGAGTTGGCGGGATGCGACCTGCTAACGATCAGCCCGTCCTTGCTGGAAGAACTTCAGAAGACCCCGGGCCAACTCACCCGGAAACTCAGCCCGGCGAACGCAAGTCACGAGTGCCAAACAGAACGTCATGGCCTGGATGAAAAGAGCTTCCGCTGGGAGCTGAACGAAGATCAAATGGCAACGGAGAAGCTCTCGGATGGCATCCGGCTATTTGCGGCGGACGGTCTCAAACTGCAAAAGTTCGTGGAGCAGAGACTAGCCCTGTGATGACTTAACAGGTTGTATGGTAGACGTGCAGCGAATCGAGTCGCTGGAATTGCCGGCGTTGGCGCCGTACCGGACGATGCGCCGCCAGACGGAACATCGGCAGGAAGGCATCTTTGTTGCCGAGAGCGAAAAGGTCGTCGAGCGATTGCTAGAGAGCAACTTCACGGTCGTTTCGTTGCTCCTCCCTGAAAAGTGGTTCAACCGGTTTGAACCTCTGCTCGCCGCACGGCACGAAGACATTACGGTCTACTTAATGGAGCGCCATAAACTGGAACAACTCACCGGCTTCACCTTTTACCAGGGGGTGCTGGCGGTCGGAAAGGTTCCCCTCCCCACACCGTTGCCGCACTTGCTGAAGCTGGCTCCCCACCCGCGTCTCTTTGCGGCAGTCGAAGGGATCACCAACGCCGAGAATCTCGGCGGGTTGGTGCGAAACGCTGTCGCGTTTGGAGTTCACGGCTTGCTCGTCGATCGAACGTCAGCGAGTCCCTACCTTCGCCGGGCGGTGCGCGGGTCGATGGGAACCGTCTTCAAGCTGCCTGTGCTCGAGGACTTGGATTTGGTAGAAACAGTGAAGCTTCTTCGCAGCCAAGGCATTCACTGTCTTGCCGCACATCCTCACACGACGGGCCGTGTGCTTGCAGACGCTCGATTCGACGGAGATTGCTGCACCATCTTCGGGAGCGAGGGAGCCGGAATCTCCGGCCCGCTCTTAGAAGCTTGTGATGACGCCGTGGCCATTCCGATGGCCCCCGGGGTAGATTCGTTGAACGTCGGTAGCGCAGCAGCCGTGTTCCTCTACGAAGCTTATCGGCAACGCAGCATCCCATAGCACAGACCGGCTGTTCCTGCCGCTTGCCTGAGAGAGCGAATCCGTGTCATCGTCAGCCCCATGAAGTTAACTTGGCTGACCGTGATTGGCGTGGGCGCATACCTGTCGCTGGTCCACAGTGCAGAATTTCGCCCGGTTCCACAGAGTTTTCTCCAAGAAGTATCTCGACACGTTGCGCCTCCGACAACTGGAACCGCACCGCAAGAGCTGCAATTCCTTTCGATCGGGCCGGTCCAGCAAATCCAGGGCTTTGCCGACGGGCACTGGTTTGAACTGGATGGAGCAAATTGGCATGAGCGTATCGATCTCGCCCCCCAGACTCGCGACGAATTCAAGCTTCCGGACGATTCAGGCCAAGTCGTCCGCCTCGCTTTGCCCTGGAGTCAGGTGCGCGAAGTTTTGCGCCTGAGCACGTCGGTGCTCGTTGCCACTTCAAATCGGATTTACCGAGTCGCGGACGGGCAAGCGGCTCCATTGGACTGGCCCATCGCCGAGCGCATTCAGCAAGTTGCAGGCTCAGCTTCCGGCCGAGTGGTCGTTGCGTCCAGCGATGGACTGCGTGAGCGCACCGCCGATAAGTGGCGATCGCTCGAGATCCGAGATGAAGGGGGGCGGGCGTGGGGAAAGCAGGACGTCCTTGGGGTTGCCTTTGACGCTCAAGATCGGCTTTGGTTTGCCACTCGAGCCGGGGCTAGTTGTGAGACGGCCACGGGGTGGCGGTTCTTTGAGGGGAAAGATGGTCTGCCCTGGAATGATTTCACCGGGTTGGCTGCGGACGGTGCCGGTAATGTCTGGTTTGCGACGCATCTTGGCATTGTTCGATTCAATGGCGCTGAATGGGACTATCGCCAGGGTCCGCGCTGGCTGCCCAACGATGACGTGCGCCAGATTCTCGTAGAGCCGGAAGGCCGCGTCTGGTGCTTAACGGCGAAAGGGATTGGAGCTCTTGAACGACGGCCGATGACTTTGGCAGAAAAAGCGCTCTTCTTCGAAGACGAGATCGAACGGTACATTCAAAGAACGTCGTTTGGGTTTGTCGCGGAAGCCCCTCTCGAACGACCGGGAGCGAAGGAAACAGCCCACCCCCAGGACAGCGACAACGATGGGCTCTGGACCGCGATGTACGGAGCAGGTGAATGCTTTGCCTATGGATCGACCAGTGACGAGAATGCGAGAAAACGAGCGAAGAAGGCCTTCGACGCGCTGCGCTTCCTCCAAAGTGTGACGCAGGGAGGCTCACATTCACCGCCCCCCGGCTACATCGCGCGCACCATTC
>JBGAIN010000294.1:0-5716 GCA_044225505.1 Limisphaerales bacterium | reverse complement strand
TTGATGCATCAGCCTTCCGATGCTTCCCAGTCCAGCCTCACCGAAGTGCCAGCTTTGAATAAGGACGAAAGTCCGCGCACTCGTGGGGGGTATGCGCGGATGCTCACCTACGGCGCCTGCTTCTTCGTTTCGGTGGTGGGACTTGGGTTGTTCCTCGGGCACGACGTCGCCCAGTACTTGGGCGGCCGGGCTGTGAAGGCGCTTTACAACGATGAAGGGGAGGGGATGGCCAATCCCGAATACGACGTGGCCGAGCAAGTTTGGGCGGATGGGAATCACCTCGAGGCCATTGGCCTGATGCGCGAATACCTGAAAAAGAATCCTCGGGAACAGCACGTGGCCCTGAGAATCGCGGAGATTTACGAGAAAGACCTGGCAAATCCTTTGGCCGCTGCGCTGGAGTATGAAGAGGTGTTGAAACAGAAGCTACAGGCGGAAAAATGGGGCTGGGCCGCGATTCATCTGTGCAATCTCTACACCAAGCTTCACCAACACGAAAAGTGTCTCGCCTTGCTCCAACGGATCGATTCGGAATACGGCAATACCGCGGCCGCTGAGAAGGCCCGTAAACGCCTGGAAGACCTTGGCCTTGGAGCCCAGCCCGAAGCACCCATGGCAGAAGCTCCGCCCGAGCCCTCTTCGGGGCCAAAGTTGCCGCCTGGTTTTACTCTGAAAAAGACATAGGCGTCGGACGGGAGATCCTGTAACCCTGACCGGCCCCGTAGCGACCCACGCCAATGAGCCGATTCTTCCCCCGGGCGTTTGTGCTCAATCTGAGCTGCGTTCTGCTTGGTCTCCCGGCGCTATTACACGGCCAGGCCGCTTCCGAACCCGCGGTCGCTACCTACGAATACCGCGAACCGCACGACCCCAACGGGACAGGGAAGTTCTTCCATGGCCGTGAAATCGCTCAGGTGATGGGGCATCAAGGCGCGGAATGGCTCGAACGTCCCGAGCGGGAGGAGGAGGAGCGTCCGAGCATTCTGTTGCAAGCCTTGGCTTTGCAGCGGGGGCAAGCCGTTGCGGACATTGGCGCGGGCAGTGGCTACTTGAGTTGGCGAATGGCTCAAGGTGTGGGGGACACCGGCCGGGTTTACGCCGTCGATGTGCAGCCGGAGATGTTGGAGATCCTGGCCGGGAACATGAAAGCGCGAGGCATCACGAACGTGGTGCCGGTGCTTGGAAGCATCACCAACGCCGCATTACCCCCGGCATCGATCGATCTGGCGATCATGGTCGATGTGTATCACGAATTCTCCCACCCTCACGAGATGATGCACTCGATCTGTCAGGCGTTAAAGCCGGGCGGACGTGTGGTCTTTGTCGAGTATCGCGGGGAAGATCCGAACGTGCCGATCAAAGAGGTTCACAAGATGACCGAAGCCCAAGTGCGGAAAGAGATGAACACTCTTCCGCTACGATGGGTGCAAACCATCGGCGTGCTACCTCGGCAACACATCCTCGTGTTCCAGCGGCCGCCGCTCGAGCGCTCCAAATAAAAATCCAGCCGCGTTAACCACGGCTGGATTCGCAAAGAGAACGCGTTGAGAGCGCTACGGGCTTAGAATTTGCCGCCGTATACGGCATTCTTCCCGAGCAACTGTTCGATGCGCAGCAGCTGATTGTATTTCGCCACGCGATCGGTCCGGCTGAGCGACCCGGTCTTGATCTGGCCGGCGTTGGTCGCAACCGCAATATCCGCAATGGTCGCATCTTCGGTTTCGCCCGAGCGATGGCTGATGACCGCGGTATAATCGTTTTCCTGGGCCAATTCCACGGCGTCGAGCGTCTCGGTCAGCGAGCCGATCTGGTTCACTTTGACCAGGATCGAATTGCCCACACCTTGCTCAATCCCGCGGCGCAAAAACTTCACATTGGTCACGAAGAGATCGTCTCCGACCAACTGAACCTTGGACCCGAGTTTGTCCGTGAGTAATTTCCAGTTCTTCCAATCGTTTTCGGCGCAGCCATCTTCAATGCTCACGATCGGATAGCTGCTCGTGAGCTTGGCGTAGAACTCCACCAACTCCTCACCGCTCAGCTTCTGACCGGTGCTTTTCTTGAAGATGTATTGACCCCCCTTGGCGTCGTAGAACTCTGAGGAAGCAACGTCCAACGCGAGGAAGATCTGTTTCCCTGCCTTGTAACCCGCATCCTTGGTCGCTTGCAGGATCACCTCAATCGCGGCCTCCGCGCTTTCCAGTTTCGGGGCAAACCCACCTTCATCACCCACCGCGGTGGAGAGTCCCTTCTTCTTCAAGACCGCTTTCAGTGCGTGGAAAATCTCGGTAATGGAGCGAAGCGCTTCCGAGAAAGTATCAAAACCTTTCGGCACAATCATGAACTCCTGGAAATCAATCGGGGCGTCCGAGTGCGCGCCTCCGTTGATCACGTTCGCCATCGGCACAGGCAATACTTTGGCGTTCGGCCCGCCCAAATACTGAAACAACGGCATCCCAAGCGCTTCCGCAGCGGCTTTCGCGGTGGCCAACGAGACGGCCAGGATCGCGTTCGCACCCAGCTTGCTCTTCGTCTCGGTTCCGTCCAGATCCAGCATGATTCGATCGACCGTGAGTTGGTCCAGAGCGTCGACGGATTGGAGGGCAGGGAGGATCTTGCCTGTCACGTTCTTCACGGCTTGCGAGACGCCCTTACCCAAATAACGCTTCTTGTCCCCGTCGCGAAGCTCCAGGGCTTCGTGTTCGCCGGTGCTGGCGCCCGAGGGAACCGCGGCTCGGCCCATAGCGCCGCCCGCCAGAATCACGTCGACTTCTACGGTGGGGTTCCCGCGAGAGTCCAGGATTTCGCGGGCTTTGATGTCAGAAATTAAGCTCATAATTCAATAGGAGTGCTACTCAACTGAGCCGCGCATAATAAGTGCCGCCCAGGGTGAGTCAAGAATAGAGGGGACATGCTCAACACCATCCTTGGTGTTGTCTGCGAATCCTGTCGGGGAACGACGTTCCAAGCAATGACAGAAAATCGCCCTTACGCCGTGCCATCGAGTCTGCATGACGCCACCGCCACCACCTCCAAGGTCCACGAGCGCCCCCCTCTAGGAATGGCGGAGACCAGAGTCAGGCGGTCTATAAAGGGTTGGTCTTAATACAGTTAAGCTCGTGTTGACATTTTATCCCCAAAGAGCGAAATCGTTTGCCTCCAAACCTTCTTTGGGGCTTATTCAAGACACCATGAAGATTCTTCCAGCCGCCCTTTGGACTTTTTCCGCAGCTGCGCTCGCGGGCGCGTCTATTCTAAACTCCGTAGCGGAGCCAACCTCTGCGCCAGCGGTTGTCTTGACTCAAGACAACCAATCCGTTCGAAACGAGATCCAGCATGCCATCGATCGTGGCCTGGACTGGCTGGCTAAACATCAGGAGCCAGCAGGCTATTGGCAAACCGCCGATCACCCCGCCGTGACGGGCTTGGCGGCCATGGCGTTCTGTGGCGATCCCATGGATCGATACCGAGGCCAAGACTCGGGCCAGCTGCAGAAAGCGCTGAGCTATCTCCTCAAACAAGCGCGTCCTGACGGCAGTATTTGCATCACCAATCTGCCCACCTACAACACCGCCGTTTCGATGATGGCATTCCTGGCCAGTAACGATCCGAAATACGATCCCGTCGTCCGTAAAGCCCGGGGTTTCCTGATCGGGACCCAACATGATTTCGGTGAAAAGGGAAAGCTCGATACTCCGTTCGACGGCGGTTTCGGGTACGGGCTCCCGTCCGACAAGGTCTCCGACATGAGCAACACCTTGTTGGCTTTGGAAGCGATGCATTACAGCCGGCGCCTCGTCGCGGACCAGACTGCGGGCCAAGCCAATGACTTAAACTGGGAAGCTGCCATTCACTTCCTGCAAAGCTGCCAGAATCTGCCCAGCCACAACAAAGAACCTTGGGTCTCGTCCGCCCCCAAAGACCTCGGCGGGTTTGTTTACCATTCCGGTCGGAGCAACGCGGGTGGGGACACGAACACCACGACCGGCCGGGTCACGCTTCGATCCTACGGCAGTATCAGCTACGCGGGGCTTTTGAGTTACGTCTACGCCAAGCTTTCGCCGGACGATCCTCGGGTCAGCGCGGTGATCGAATGGCTGAAGAACAACTATACCTTGGAAGAGAACCCTGGGATGGGTTCCGCGGGACTGTTTTTCTACTTCCACACCATGACGAAAGCATTGACCGCATCCGGCTCGAGCGATGTGGAAATGATCAAAGCTGGCCATCCCCACTGGCGCCAGGACCTGGCCTTGAAGCTGATCAATCTTCAAAAACCCGACGGCTCCTGGATGAACGACAATGCGCGATGGTGGGAGAAAGAACCGGCCTTGGCCACCTCGTATATGCTCCTCTCGTTGGAGATGCTCTGGCGCGGGCTGGGCGGCTGAGCCAGGAGACGTAAGCCCCTTCGGTGGCGAGTGCCTTGGACGATTTGCTGCATGAATGAGCACATCACCTCGGCGATCCAAGTCTTGCCATGCAGTCAGGAGCATACGGCGAAAGCATGAAGCCCAACCCAGATAGTGACGGCGAACCGCCGCAGCGGGTCTAGGCGTAATGCCGACGGAGGGGCAGAAGCCTTGCGCGCGCTCCTCGTCTTCGCTCACCTTGTCGTTAGGCCCTGGTCGCGCTTGCGAGCTGTCGAACGTTCCGGCATGTTCGGTCAGAGGTTGTATGACACGTGACCAAATCCAGATGGCCATCAATGAAGGGATTCCGTTTGAGATCAAAATGGCGGACGGCGCGAAGTATCGTGTCCGAGAGCGATACCAGGTGGCGGTAGGCAGAACTTCGGTCGTGGTCATCGACGACAAAGACTTGGCGCATGTCCTGCCCATGCTAACGATGACCGGGATCACATATCTGAAGAAGAATGGCAGAATTTAACAAGCGTCCACTGTCGCAGACGAGTTTGTGGATTTCGATAGTGTTAACTTTAGGGCGTAGGATCGATTTTCGCGGCCAGAGAGCGACTCTAAAGCTGCGTGATCCGCTGGTCTAGCTGCTCGAGGCTCAGACCGAGCGATGGATTTGCCTCGAGCTCCGAGTCCCTTCGCAACGCCTCCGCTATGCCCTCGTCCTCATCGTCCAGGATCGGCGACAGTGAATCGAGCAGCGTGGAGGCAAGAATCGCCCGGTCCGTCTCTAGCAGCGCCAGGGCCAGCTTCTCGATTTCGTTAACGGTCGGCATACGGCAAAGGCAATTCTGCAACGATGCACGGGCAAGGGCGCTTATTTGCCGAGCGCCCGGTTGGCGATTTTCCGGTTGCATACTTCCTTCGGGGTCGGAATCGGTATTGGTATCGGTATCCTTGCTGGGCACGTCGTGATCAGCCGATTCCTCGTGAACCGTGTCCCCACGCTGCCCGAGTTTCGTCAGCATCGCGACAATACGGTCCAACATCGGCTTGCGGCTCGTGTTTTCCTCCGCGGCGAGAGCTCCGCACACCTGTAACACATCTTGAATGGCTCCACACTCCAGGGCAGAGCCGCGTGCAATCTCGAAATAACGCCGTCGATCGCCGTCGGTTGCCTTTCCATTGCCTTCGGCGATGTTCAGCGGGATCGCCTGCGAAGCGCGCAGAAGCTGATCCTTCGCGTTGCGGTGACCTTTCAGGTCCACACAGAAATGATGCGCTCAGCCCACGTCAGCGATGGCAGCCCGGGACACGTCCAACTGCTCATGACCAAATCCCACGCACTATCCTTTCGA
>JBGAIN010000293.1:0-6074 GCA_044225505.1 Limisphaerales bacterium | reverse complement strand
TATAACGTTACACGGAGCCCTCCTAACACGCCCTGCAGCACGACAGCAGCGAAAGCGACGACCCCTAGACAACGGAGCCAGCGACGCTCCTCACAGACCCAAATCCAAATCGCCAAAACGGTCGTTAAGAAACCAACGAACGATGCCACCAGGCGGTGCGTGTGCTCATAAAAAATTCCCCCCATCCAGAGACGCACCGGAAACAGAAACATATTGTATCCGTAGGTCGTGGGCCAATCCGGGACGGCCATACCGGCGCCCTTGCTGGTCACCAGTCCCCCCAAGCCAATCAGGGCGAGGGTCGTGAAGACGGTGAACCACGCAAACCGATCGAGCCAGGGATGAGCCAAAGAACGGGTCATTGGCAACGAAAAGCCGCTGCGGGATGACTCGCAGCGGCACAGGTAACAACACTAGACTTGAACACTTATTTCGCGGGAACTTCAAACGCGAAATCCGCCGTCTGACTGTCATCGCCAACGGTGATTTCTTTCGTTAGTTTGCCTGCCTTCCGGTGAAACGCCTCAACCACATACTTACCCGGAGGCACTCCAGCGATCTTAAAACCACCATCTTTGGCACTCACCGCAAAATACGGATGATCCAGCACTCCTGCATATGCGTGCATCCAGTTGTGCACATCACACTTGAAGTGGAGCAGCACTTCAGGTTTGTCGAAAGTCTTAACGAGATCTTGTCCTTTCAATTGGGCTTGATTGGATTCCTTATTCCCAGACTTGGCGTCAGGAATAATGTGGATGTTGTGCAAAATTCCAGGATCGGAATTCTTGATCACAAGCTTCTGATTTGTCTGCAGTCCGAAAATATACGGAGTATAAACGCAGCCGACCTGGTCGAGCACAACCGGTTTGTCCGCCGCGCCCCCGGGCTTCGCTCCCTCTTTGATGTAAATAAACACATCACCCAACTCTCCACCTGAGCCAACGACGTAATGCCGGGTCGTGGCTTTTTCCGTATGTAGTTTTCCGCAGCTCGGGTCGAACGGAATTGGCACCTCCGGAGGAGGCGTTCCCTTTAGTGTAATTTTTCCCGTAATGTCGGCCGCAGAAGCGACTTGGACGAGGCCAATCAAAGCAGCAGCCGTTAAACAACAACAGCGCAAGTTAATGTTCATAGTTATCGGATCGAGATCTGGCAAACGATAACGGCAAACTATCACTCGCATTTTCCGGGTGCAAGTGCTTTGTGAAACTTTTCACAAAGTCAGCTAGCCTGTCTTTCGCGCCTTCTTCAAAGTCCTTAGATCACACCGTAAGCCCCTTTATTCACATCACATTCGCCTGCCAGTTCCCTTTGCCACTCCGTCAGCTTCGCCAAGAGCGCATTAAGCGTGATTTCGAATGAGCCTCATAAGTTTAACCATCTCAAGCGCAGTCTGCGCTGCCTCAGCGCCACGATTGTGAAGTCGAGACAGGCATCGAACTTTAGCTTGTTCCTCATTTTCCAAGAGCAAAACTTCGTGGACGATAGGCACCAGACTGTTCACTTGGATTTGGGCTAGGGCCGCACTCACCGACTCGCCAATATGCTGAGCATGAGTCGTTTCCCCTCGAAGGATGACCCCTAGGCAGATCAACGCTCCCCACGCCTCAGGGCCACGGCGCGCTAGCGTTGCCGCGACGACAGGAATTTCAAAGGCTCCAGGCACTCGCAATACCACAAGACGCTGCGAACTCCTCTGGGTCAGCGTCGCGCGC
The DNA here is from genome assembly GCA_044225505.1 of Limisphaerales bacterium. Lineage (GTDB taxonomy): Bacteria > Verrucomicrobiota > Verrucomicrobiia > Limisphaerales > SIBE01 > JAXMHN01. The sequence continues at coordinate 4,356 of JBGAIN010000293.1, read as the reverse complement.
GCGGCACGCAACATTCCATCCACATAGCGTCGATTGTAACGAGACGCGATGATGGCAAATCGCGCCTTCGAGTCGGCAATTCGAACAGTCGTTCTTACCTGAGCGAGCATAGAAGGTTAGGATTAAATCAGATGCCCCAGCTTCTCCCGCTTAGTTTGAAGGTACTTCTCGTTGTGGGGATTGGACGGAATGCGAATGGGCACCTGCTCGACGATTTCCAACCCGTAACCTTCCAGACCAACCAACTTTTTGGGATTGTTCGTAAGCAGTCGGATTGTTTTCAGGCCGAGGTCAGCCAGAATCTGCGCCCCTAAACCGTATTCCCTGAGATCCATGGGAAAGCCGAGCTTCCGATTCGCCTCCACAGTATCGTAGCCACTCTCTTGAAGCTTATAAGCTTGAATCTTGGGCGCCAAGCCAATGCCTCGTCCCTCCTGCCTCATGTAAACCACAACTCCGCGCCCAGCATCGGAAATCTGACGCATCGCCTGATGGAGTTGCGGACCGCAATCACATCGTCTTGAACCGAAAACGTCTCCCGTAAGACACTCACTATGAACTCGCACCAACACATTCTCCTGATTTTGCACGTCCCCTTTTACGAGCGCGAGGTGATGCTGACCGTCTAGTTTTGACTGATACAGATGCAGCTCGAATTCCCCATAATCGGTCGGCATTTGGACAACTTCGATGCGCTCGATTAACTTCTCTCGCGTGCGTCGAAAATGAATGAGCGCCTCGATTGAGCAGAGCCGAAGCTGGTGTCTCCTGGCAAATTCGACGAGTTCGGGAAGTCGAGCCATCGAACCGTCTTCGCTCATGATCTCGCAGATGACCGCGATGGGGCGGCAACCCGCTAGCCGCACCAAGTCAACAGCCGCCTCGGTGTGACCCGCGCGTTGCAGGACGCCGCCAGGCTTGGCCCGAAGCGGAAAAACATGCCCAGGCTGGACCAAATCGTCCGGGACCGCGGTTGGATCAGCCATTACTCGAATTGTTTGCGCGCGGTCCGCCGCACTGATCCCGGTGGTAATATCCTTTGCAGCATCGACGCTAACTTGGAAATCGGTTTTGAACGTCTCCCTGTTTTGCAGAACCATCCGCTCAACTCCCAATTGTTTGAGCCGCTCTTCGGTCGTCGGCACGCAAACCAGACCGCGACCATACTTGGCCATGAAATTGATCGCTTCGGGCGTGACACACTCGGCGGCCAGAATGAGATCGCCTTCGTTCTCGCGATCCGCGTCGTCGACAACGATCACCAAACGCCCCGCTCTCAAGTCCTGTAGAACGGCTTCAACTGAATCCAGGGGATGTTTCATAACGAGCCATTCGGCGGCTCAACAACATTGCATCCGAATCAGAAAGACTCGACGAACGACTAGTCGACGCGTTTTATGCGTAACTCATTCTTGAGCACGGTCCCGTCGTCGGCCGAAATAACCACTTCGCCGATATCTACTTGCTCGCTGGGATTGCGGAGCTTGGCTGCCCAGAGACGAACAGTCCAAACTGGCAAGTCGGCCTCACCCCGCTCCAATTTCGCAGCAGTTGCCTGAATGGTGAGTTTTTGGAGCAACGGCTCGTCCAGCGCCGTTTGAATTGCTTTATCCGAGTCGACTTTAATTCGCGCTGGGTCAAGGGGCTGTTGTTTGCCCGTCACAGGCTCCAATAAACGGAAAGGCCGCTTGACGTCCAGCATCTTCCCGGCACCGAACTTGACTTCGACTGCTTTCAAGGCGGCCGTTGAGTCATAATAAACAACTCGCCAAATCGTTGGAGTTAGGCCAGCGATCGACTTCTCGGACCGAATCTCAACGACTTTGTCCTTTGCCTGCTCGCCGACGTATCGGTTTCCTTCTTTTACCAGTTGGAGCGCCGTGAGGTCAGCCCCGTTTGTGAGCTGCAAACTGATACCGATCAACCATGCCCAACTGAGCTGCCTGAGCTGTCGCAAAAATCTCGCCGCTTCTCGCATCGCTCCAATGTAAGTGGACTCTAACTCCCTGACAACAGGAAAGCCCGCAGCGGATGGATAGCTAGGGAATCTTTCGCTTTCCGTCTTCGGATCCCTTCGTCAGTTCAAGGACGGTGTTGCGCAAGTCCACTACGGAAAACGGCTTGACAAGAACTGTGTCTACTTCAGGAGGTGGAGTGTCAGGTGGGAAGCCAGTGAGCAAGACAATAGGCATCTTGGGACATCGTTTTTTGATCTCCGCCGCCAGCTGTTCCCCGGTCATTCCAGGCATGCGACGGTCTGTGACGACCAAGTCAAAAGTGTCCTTCGACAGTTTATCCAGCGCTTCGAGGCCACTCGACGCCGATTCGACCCCATAACCGAGATGGGTTAAGGTCAACTGCACCGACTCTAGAACCATTGCTTCGTCGTCGACGACCAGTATCTTTTTGGCAGCCATAGCTCGGTGTCGCGCTAGCAGCGTATTGTTGATTCGGTTCAGTTCAATCGAAATCTGTCAGTTTGGGTGAAATCGGTCCTCTCTCCACCCAGACCCGATTCAGGGTTTTTTACCTGATAGTCAAATAACGGCTAGCTGTCTAGATATTCAACGACCTAGCCATACGCGAAGTATTCTTCTTCAACGCTGAACCCGCTGCCCAAGGAGGGGCGGGTTACGTACTGCCGTTGGGTTTGGTCCGTTTGACATCAGGGAAAGCCTTTCCTAGTTTCATCAAGACATGAACGCTGATTAATTCCGCCACCCGTGCTTTTTTCTGCCCTCCACCCCCGCAGGTCCCAACGGGTCGTGATCACCGGCGCGGGATTGATCACCTGCTCGGTATGGACTGGCTCAACGCCTGGGGATTCCGACGCGGTCATTCTGCTTTTCGGAATGTCCGTGGTTTCAATGTGACGGGCCGCCGCGTCCAAACCGCGGCCGAAGTGGACATCCCAAATCAAATGCCTCGAACACGCCTAACGCGACGTCACCTGGACCGAATGGATCGCGCAGCAAAAATGCTGCTTTTGTCTGCGCATCAGGCTTGGATTCAGTCTGGGTGGTTGCCGGGCGGCCAAGTACCTATCGTTCTCGGCACCACTAGCGGTGGCATGATGTTAGGACAATCCTATTTCGCGCAGGGCACTGGCGAACCGACAAATCACCGACAACAAGCCGCTCGAATTGTTCATTATCAAGCGCAGCGCCAAGGCCTCGACCTAGCTGACGCTTTCGGTATTGCTGGCCCGATCACCATTGTCGCTAATGCCTGCGCTTCCGGTGGGAACGCGATTGGCCATGCCTGGGAATTAATCCGCTACGGGCTTGCCGAACGCGTCATCAGCGGCGGATATGAGGCTTTGAGCGAGCTTGTGTTTGCTGGGTTCGACTCACTCCAAGCCCTCTCCTCAACCCAGTGCCGACCGTTTGATACCGAACGGGATGGTCTCGCGCTTGGGGAAGGAGCAGCCGTCTTCGCACTTGAAACATTAGAGCTTGCTCAGCGGCGCCGTGCGAACGTTTTGGCCGAGATTGTGGGTTATGGAGCGAGCACGGACATCCATCACCTAACCCAGCCTGAGCCCGGGGGCGCAGCCGCCTTTGAGGCCATGACATTGGCCTGCCAAAGCGCGAGGCTCCATCCGAGTCAGATCCAGTACGTAAATGCGCACGGCACTGGCACCGTCATGAACGACGGTGCTGAAACCGCTGCCCTGAATCGGTGGGCGGGTAATACCGCCTCCCAGTTGCGGGTTAGCTCGACCAAATCCAGTGTTGGCCACCTGCTCGGCGCCGCTGGCGCTGTGGAAATCGCGGTCTGCGTTATGGCTTTGCAGGGGCAATGGATTCCTCCTACGTGCACTCTGCGCCAACCCGAACACACCGCCCAATTTCAGCTGGTAAAATCACCGGCGGATGCATTCCTTGAATATGTTTTATCAAACTCGTTCGGCTTTGGCGGAGCTAACGCGTCCCTGATCATTCGAAGACTGACGTGAGTGGGATTTATATCCGAGGGCTAGGCGCCGTTTCACCAGCCGGCTGGAATGTCAACTCCATGCGCGAGGCTTTGGCGCAGGGCAAGCCATTGCCGGTTCATCCGCTTCCCCGCCCAGGTCTGTCCAAACTGTTGCGCACGCGCCGAGTCCCGGTCCCAACTCCTCGGCCGGAATTCCTGGCACACCCTCGGCTGCGTCGGACCAGTCCCATCAGCCATTACGCAACCAGCGCAGCCCTTGAAGCCCTGGGCAACGAGGTTATGGCGGTGAAGAACGGGTCCATCCGCCTCGGAATCATCCTCTGCGTCATGGCCGGTTGCGTCAGCTACTCTCGCCGGTTTTACGATGAAGCTTCGCGGGCACCGGCAGCAGCGAGTCCGCTCCTATTCTCCGAAACC
>JBGAIN010000040.1:0-52159 GCA_044225505.1 Limisphaerales bacterium | reverse complement strand
CATTCGGGGTGAGACCCCGAACCCCGGGGGCGGTGAAGCGGTAGAGGTCGTTTGGCAACAACTCGGAGGGGAAGTTGCCCTGGGTTCGGCCTAGGATCTCGGATATTTCGTGTTCCGCCGTGCCGACAAAGTCGACGCCGACAGCGGTCGCAGGATTGGGATCGGCGGGATCAAACCGGTAGGCATCGTTCCCTTCCAAGGTAATGATGCCAGCGAGGGTGGCATCATTTTCAGTCAGCTTGGTATCGACGTCCCGGTTCGGCAAGCCGAGCGCCAGAGCATTCGCCACCGTCAGGGCATAGACGTGATCCTCGGAGACCGGATCGTCGACCGGAAGGCCAGCGGCTGCGATCGACGTGCGCGCGATCAAAGCATCTCTTATCTCAGAGTAGGTGTAGGCGGTCGTGAAGGCAGCGCCGCTGCTGCCTCCCGTTCCGCCCAGGACGACCTTAACTCGGACGGTCATATCGTTGGCAAAACGCGAGGTGAATTGCTCTATGGCGTAATTGAAGCCGGCTTGATAGTCCGCCGCATTGGGCGCCGCCGTAACGGTTGTGTCCCAGACGGGAATGATGTTCAATCCGGCATAGGCCTGGGCGCCACTCACGGCTAGTGCCGCGAGCGCCAGCTGAATTCGATGGATCCTAAGGTTGGAGGTCATTTTGTTAGTTTTATCTGGCAGCCGTTGACTCGCAGGTTCAAGTGACCCAAACGCGATCGAAACACTGCGGCTTGCCTGGCAATTCCGGGTCGGCGAAGTGAAGCGAGCCGTTGGGGAGGAAGCCTATAAACACAGGTTTATAGACGGGACTGGTTGGATCGACAGCAGCTTCCCAAAGAAACCCCCAAAATTCTGTCCACGAACGGAGAGTGACAGCAGGAGAAAAGGCAGCGAGGCGAGCCAAAGGCCGCGTCGTGTCGTTGGTTTCATGTTAGGGTTGGGAACCGGACCATCGTGGGTTAATCACGATTACACTCTGTTCTCACCCCTTCCCACGGGTTCCTTACATGAAATCTTTAACGCACGATTTTGCAGGCTGGGTGCGCTCTTTGGAAGGCCGCAATTCCCGCAGTCGTGAGGTTGGTACAGCCCGTAATAATTAACACTCTCAGCACGGGTATTTTGGCCAGATCCGCCAGACCCGCATCGGTCAGTGCCGGGTTTTCAGCGAGATTGAGATCCTCCAGGTGGCAGTGGCTGAGACTGCGCAAGGCGGCATCCGTAATGTGTGTGCCCTCCAACCAAACCCGACGCAACTCCAGACCGCGCTCCGCTAGAATCGCCGCACCGACATCATCGAAGTGGGTGTACGTGAAATCGGCCAGAACCAGGAACGGGAGCGAAGCGAGCTCGTCCAGGTTGTGTCCGGTCAGTTCATCGCCTCTGTCCGCATTGTAGCTGATGTGCAAAAAACTCAGGCTTTTGAGCTTGGCGATAGCCGGAATCAGGCTGTCGCCGACAGGAAGCGATCTGATGTGGATTTCCTCGAGATGAGGACTGTGCGCAAGAAACCCGAGGTCGGCGGCGGTGAGTTCCAGATCGAACAGGAAGCAATTCTCCAGTTGGCGGAGTGTCGTTGTGTATTTGCGGAAGTCAGCGGTTGAAAACGGTAACTCCTGCGGATCTCTTGGAGAACCGGCGAACATCAGTCGAGTTATCGCGTAATCCCCGGCTGGCAGCGGAGTCGCAGACGAAACCATAACCGTTTGGTCGTCCGCCCGGCGAAGATTCAAGTAACCCTGCTCCCCGTGAAAGCGGTGCAGCCACTCGATCGCTTCGCGATCGTCCCCAACCATCTCGTTTGGGCTGATCGGGTGATTGGCCACCGCTCTTGGAGACGGATTGGAAGCAGCGCCATCCACCGCCGCACTCTGAATCTTCCTTCCCTTGCTACGGATATGGACGATCAGCGCTGTCGCGCAGCCTGCCGCCACCAAGATTGCGAGGAACGCTCGGACGGAGCGGCGCCGGACCCACTCAGCAAGACTCCGCGACCGCCAAGCGGGCCGTGTTTGAAGCGACTGACCGCTCAGCCAGCGCTCGAGATCGTCCGCCAATTCCGCAGCGCTGCCATAGCGCGAAGCGGGGGATTTCTCCAAGCACCGAAAAACGATTCCTTCCAGGCCACGATCGCCAAGACGGAGGGGCGCTGGCGGAGATTCAGCGATTTGCTCAAGCAAGGTGAGCAAATCAGCGCCGGCAAAGACTTTTCGCCCGGCGAGAAGTTCATACAGAATGGCGCCGAGGCTATAGGTGTCCACAGCAGGAGTCAGCGCGCGGCTGTCGCCCCGGGTCTGCTCCGGAGCCATATAACGTGGAGTCCCTAGCACCTGGCCCGAGAGTGTAAGATCCGTATTGCCGTCGAGGAGCCGTGAGATCCCGAAGTCTACGACGCAGGGCTCTCCTTTTTCGTCGATCAGAATGTTCGACAGGTTAAGGTCGCGGTGCACCACTCCCTGTTCATGCGCGTAGGCCACCGCGCGAGCCACCGTTGCCATCGTCGTCGCGATCGCTGCCATGCGTTCGGCGGGCGGAAGCACGAGTCCTTTGGCCCAGCTTCCAATGTTTTGCCGCCCTGGCACCAAGCGCATGGCAAAGTAATGTTGATTCTCATGCTGCCCGACCTGGTAGACCGCGACAATATTGGGATGGTGAAGCCGGGCGGCCAACGCCGCTTCTTGACGGAAGCGCTTCACCGACTCTACGGTGGCCAGATGGCCCGCCGAGATCAGTTTGAGCGCGACGTCGCGCCCAAGGCTGATTTGCCGGGCGCGATAGACTACCCCCATGCCACCGCGCCCAACCTCTTCGAGCAACTCATAATCACCGAAATGGCGAACTGGCCTTCCTTCCGGATCCTTGCCTGATTCGTGAGTGGACCTGCTTTCCCGTCCTAGCGCCAGCAGGCAGCGGGGGCACTGCCCGAACGGGGCGTCGTGCGGAATTCTCGCAGCGCATCGAGGACAGGTTGAATGGCTGGAGTCAGAAAGTGGCACGCGGTTGAGAGGTTGTGGACAGATCCAGCCGATTGGATCCCTCCCGGAGCGCTCGCGCGCCAAGTCGTGATCCAGTTCTCACCAGGCGCACATTGTCGAAGTTGGCCTGCTGAAATTCTCGAGTGTCATTGCGCGCCGAAATCTGGATGCCGATGTCTTTTCCGGCCTCCGCCGCCGTGGCCGTGAAAGAATAGCTGACATCGAAAAAGACGCCGGCAACTGCGGGTGCCCCAGTTCCAGGACCTGCGGGTGCTCCGTTCGCCAGGAGCGTGAGGCCGATCCAGCTTGCGGGCAGTCCGTTATCCCTGCGGCCACCGAGGGCGACAGTCAGCGTATAGGTATCGCCAGGAGTGAAGCGGCCCAAACTGGATCCCGAGTAAGTCAACACATTGCTGGAACCAGCCCGCAAGTTGAAGTAGCCGGTCTGCGCGCCGTCTGCGGTGCCAGGCAGCGCTGGCAAGTCCGAACCGCGATACATTCTGACGTAGGGATCCAATACGCCAACGGCAGCGTCATCATGATTATTGGTCGCCGCGACCCAGCTTTTCGGAGTTTCGGTGGTAAACCGTTCACGCTCCACCGTGTCATGGCCCAGATCCGGCGATTCGAAGGAAGAGTTTTCGACGGGAATCGTGGTGATGCCCTTCACGTCGAACTCGATGCGGGTTAAGCCGGCCGCCCCGATAAACGCACTCACCGCACCCACGGCAGCGAGAATTGCGTAACCCGGCCTTCGCCGCGCCCACGTTGCCAGTCGCGACGTCAGAGAGGTTTCCGGCTCGCGGCGCAGCCAGCCCTCGAGGGCGTCGGCAAACTCCGTAGCACTGCCATAGCGTGCGCTTGGAGATTTTTGGAGGCAGCGCAGAATGATACGTTCCAGCGCCGGATCCGCGAGGGCCAGGGGCGCCGGCGGGGATCCCGCCACCTGCCGAAGCAGAGTAAGCATGTCCGTGGCAGCAAAAATCTTACGCCCCGAAAGCAACTCATAAAGGATGGCGCCGAGGCTATAGGTATCAGCCGCGGCGGTGAGGGAACGCTGCCCGCCTCGCACCTGCTCTGGGGCCATATATCGGGGCGTGCCCACCATTTGACCGGTGAGCGTGAGTTCGGTGTCCACGCCAATCCTTCGGGCCACGCCAAAGTCTACGACCTGCGGCTCATCCTTGTCGTCGACAAGGATATTGGAAGGCTTGAGATCTCGATGCAGGACTCCGTGTGCGTGCGCGAAGGCCACAGCGCGAGCGACCTTCACGAGCATCGCCACAATTCGTGCCGGACGATCCGCTGACGGTAGTGAAAGTGCGCCGGCCCACACGGCAATGTTCTGCCCGCCTGTCACCAACCGCATCGAAAAATAGGGCTGGGTCTCGTGCTCTCCGATTTCATACACCGGCACGATGTTTGGATGATCGAGCCGAGCCGCCGCCATTGCTTCGTTGCGAAAGCGCTGCACGGATTCCGCGGTGGCCAACTCGCCCGCAAGGATCATCTTCAGGGCCACCTCGCGCCCGAGGCTGATCTGCCGTGCTCGATACACCACACCCATCCCGCCCCGAGCGAGCTCCTCAATGAGTTCATAATCCCCGAACTGCCGCACTTGGCCTGAGTGCAACAGCTCCTCTCCCGCGTTCAAGGTCGGCAACGGGCCGCGCCCCAGGGCCAAAATGCACCGCGGACACTGGCCAAAAGGCGCGTCTGGCGCAATGGTCGTGCCGCACACGGGGCAACTGGCTCTACTCACTTCATTGGAGGGCATCTTATTGGCGTGGCGCCGGCACGGGCAACCGGAGATCCCGCTATTCTCTTCTAACCCAAAAACTCCTGTTCTTTACAAAACGTTAGCGCCGCCCTCATCCTCGCGCCACCACCGCGAGAAGATAGTCGAGTTCACCCTCGAGTTCCTCTTGTCCTGAGAGCGTGTCCAAAATCTCTTGGCGCAACAGCTCGCCGTAACGCTGCCGCATCCGATGGATCATGACGCCGACAGAATTGGCGCTCATGCCCACTTCCTGCGCCAGCGCCGCATAGCCAGGCCGAGCTGACTCCGCCGCGAGAAAGGGCCGGATCTTTTCAAACAAGGCTTTGCGTCCGGCCTTTTCGTATTCCGCAGCGAGCCGGCGAAAGACCCGGTCGATAAGCGCAAACGCCCAACTGCGCTCGAACTGCGCTTCTGGGCTCCGCAGGTCCGCTGGCTCCAGCGTGTAGCGCTGTTCGGCCTCCAACGAGTCCAACTCGACGCAGGTCAATCCACCGCCCCGCTTCAACCGGCTTTGCGCCCGATGTTCGTTTGCCAGGAAATGCTGCATCGACCCAAGGAGGAACGTCCGAAATTTGCCACGGTCGGCACTCGCCCGCTTCAGCATCTCACCTTCCATCAAGTGCAAGAAGAAGCCTTGCGTGGCGTCCTCGGCATCCTGCCTCCCTAGCCCGCGTCGCCGGGCATACGCATAGAGAGGATACCAGTAATCCCGGCAGAGTTGCGCGAGCGCTGCTTCGGAGTCAGCCTCCTCGGCGCCCGCTTTCAATACTACCGTCCATCGCGTCGTCACGAATGTGACGGGCGGATGGTTCAGGTCATCATCGGGTAAGCCGTCTCGCACTCCATCACAAGTTACTCAAGCAGCATCCCCCCGACAAGCCGAACGGCACCGGTTAGACCGGGGCGACGCTCTCCCGGGCCAACTTCAGGTCTCCCAGCAGCACGCGTAGATTCAACGTTTCACGTCGATTCCTCTTGCCAACAAGTTGCCGCAGGGCCTATCCGCCACTCGATTGAACTTTTGGCTCTCGGAGAGTTAACCTTTGGCCGACGATAATACGTTCCGACTTGAGGCGATTTATGGCTTGAATTGCCGCTGCCGTCGTCCCGTGCTGCTTCGCAATTCGGCTGAGTGTGTCACGAGGTTTGACGACATAAATGATCGAATCCGCAGGCTTGGAGATCAACCTGGCGGGATCTGCTAGGGCCGCTGCCATTTTGGTGGCGGGAAGCTCGTTCGTCACCTTTTCGGCGAACTTTGGCGCTACCGAAACTTCCACGGCCGCCACGAGCTTCGCGGGATTGTGGCGCTGTCCCTGAATGTCCCGAGTTTCCGCCGCCGCGGACGGACTTGGGTTGCTCCGATTCATGCCGAGCGGAGTCGCATTCGGTAAAGTGCCGGTATCTCGCCTGACCGCTGTTCTTGCCTCGGTCGCCAATCTAGGACTCGACGCCACGGCCAGGGCCTGAGACTCCGTCCGCCGAGCACCTGGAACGTGAGCGTAGACGGCCAGACACCAGGAAACCAAGGCTGCCAGGGCACAGGAAGCCGCCCACATCCAAGGCAGCGGCTTTTTGTCGGAACGGGGAAGCTCCGGCGCGGCCTGGAAAACCGTGCTGGACAAAGGCAAAGAACGAACCTGCGCACGCTGGGCTCGTTTTAGAGCATCGTTAATTAAGCTCATAAAGTCGGGTATCCCGCAACCGAGCGGTTGATCGAGCAAATTTTTCCCAATCGGGATACACACCTGGGTTAAGCACAAATAGTTCCGGCACCATCGGCGTGGTCACGCATGCTGGCGTCTCGATGGAAACCTGAGTCGAAGTCGGTCGAGAACGTCCTGCAACAAGACGAAACAGCGCCGAAACGAAGTGTTTTGAGACAATTGCCCGAGAGCATTCCGTGGCGCAGGAAGGCTTCTCCTGTCAGACAAGAACCGACAAAAGTACCGGCACTCGTCCGATTGGCACAGCCGCTATCCGAGTCAAGATGGGACGCGAACTATGACAGAGACTGCGAGTATGCCCAAGGCCGCCCCTTTGACTGTTCCACCGGCGCTTTGCGAGCGAATCCAAACCTCGTTTGAACCGTCGGATTGGCAGTCGCTCCTAGACAACCCTGAGTTTGTTCGGTCCCTGCAACACGCGGGATCGCCAACCCAGCAGGAATTCCTCATCGCCCTCGGTCGGGTTCTGCTGCTTAAAAGGAGCGCGGCACGCTGGCGGGCTTCCCAAAGCCTCCGGTATTGACACCGTGCCTCGACCTGATGGTGGAAGAGTTCGAGCCTGGCGGCGATCGCATCCACACCGCTAGAATTGCGAGCTCGCCTTGGGGCCATGTCGCTGGCAACCTAAAGGCATGACAAAGGGAACCAGTGCCCTAAGGGTCGATGGCAAAACCGCCGTCATCACGGGGGCGGCCTCGGGGATCGGAAAAGCCACGGCCTGGAAACTGGCGAATGCGGGAGCCAAGGTCGCTCTGACCGACCTCAACGACGACGAACTCAAACAAGCTTACGTCGCTATCAACTCTTCGGGAGCACAGACTCTGGCCTGCAAACTCGACGTGACGTCGGAGTCCGAGTGGGAAGAGACGATGAATCTCATCCTTTCGGAGTGGGGCCATTTGGACATTGCCGTCAACTGCGCAGGTATCTCCTTTGCACGGGCCATCACGGAGACTAGCCTGACGGACTGGCGCCGAGTCATGGCGACGAATCTTGACGGTGTTTTTCTGGGAACCCGCCAAGCGATGAAAGCCATGCAGGAACGCGGCGGTTGCATCATTAACATTGGCTCTGCTGCTGGGACGAAACCCCTGGCGAGAAACGCGCCCTACGGCACAAGCAAAGCAGCGCTCCGATTTTTCACGCGCATTGCCGCTTTGGAAGGTTCATCCCAGAACATTCGCGTTAATTCTATTTCGCCCGGAGCCGTTGCCACAACCCTGTGGGAAGGGACGGAGATGTGGCCGAAAGACGTCGCCGACGTCGCTGGACGAGAAGCAGCTCTCAAAGTCCTGGTGGCGGAACGAGGGTTCGCCGAACCGGAACAAATTGCGTCGGCAGTCTTGTTTTTGGCGAGCGACGAGGCGCGTCACATCACCGGCGCTGATCTTCCTATCGATGACGGCTTTGCGATCACGTGAGGAGTGGGTTTACCGGCCGTAAAACGCAGCCCAGGAATCTCGGGAGAGTTTGACAAAGCGGGGCCAGATCCTGACACAGATCCTGACATTACCGTCAGGGGAACGACCAAGCGTTAGTAATCCATTATTACCGCCACCAAGAAACGGCGCCGATGATTGGCGCCCCGGCAGACGCAAAATCGCGCGAACCACTGGTTATGCACGACGCCACACAAGCCATCGCGCGTTCTGCACACTGCTCCCGCTCAAGGCGCAACCGCGCGATAGACTCGCTGGCTAAAGTTAGCCGCCTGAGGATCGAGGTACGACGCAGCACCGTTTGTCAGGGAAAGATTCGTTAGAGTCTCCCATTGCGAGAAACTGGTCGAAGCCTGTAGAGCGACTGTTTGACCAGTCTGGCCACGGATCGTGATTCTGAGCGAATGCAATTGACTCGAATCTAACCGGTTCAGCTCAAGACTCACGGACGGTGCTGAGACAGGGCTGGATTGGAAAATCATCTGCCAGTTTCCGACCGCCACGAAAGTATTCAGACCAAAAGCAACGTCAAAGAAGGGTTCGACAACATTCGGGCTTCGGTCAGTCCAGGACTTGCCATCGGACGAGGTCAGTATTGTTCCGAAGTTGCCGACCGTGACGAACTCGCCGTTACCATACTTAACGCCGAACAAGCTAATGGTCGTTCCGGAGGCTCGGCTCGTCCAGAGGACTGCGTTCGGCGACGTTAATACAATCCCCCCCTTACCCACCACCACAAAGGTGTCGGAGCCGTGCGCAATCCCAAGGAGGAAGCCGGTCGTTCCGGAGTTTTGGCTAGCCCAGTTCAAGCCGTCAGCCGATGTCAGGATCGTCCCCCGGTCGCCGACAACGATAAATAGATCGTTCAAAAAGGCGACCCGGGATAAGGAGACGGCCACCCCAGAAACGACACTCGTCCAATGTGCTCCGTCAACCGACGTCAGGATTATTCCCTGGTCGCCGACAGTGACGAAACGGTCGCGACCATAGGCGACACTATTAAGGCCTTGGCCCGAACGCCAATTGGGCACTCCAGCATCTTGGGCGATCCAATCCACCGCGTTGGGCGACGTCAACACCGTGCCTCTCCCGCCCACCGCCACAAAGTTCGTCATCCCGTGGGTGACGCCGGATAACCAGGCGACGGTTCCGGAAAACTGACTGGCCCAAGCCTGGCCGTCCAGCGACGTGAAGAGCTTCCCGCGGTCCCCCACCGCCACAAACATTCCACCCTCGTAAGCGACACCAGAGAAAGACTGCGCCGTTCCGGATATCTGCCATTCCCAATCGATTCCATCCGGCGAAGTCAGAATTTCACCTAAATTCCCTGAGGCCACAAATCCCGCATCGCCATAGACCACAGCGAGCAAAGACTCGTCACTGCCAGCATCCTCGGCTGTCCAGGCGACTCCGTCGGGCGAGGAAAGAATCGTGCCGTCGGCGCCGACCGCGAGGAAGTTCTGCCCGCTAAAGCTCACGGCGTTGATCTGCGCTTCGGTGCCGGAGTTTTGATACGTCCAAATCCTACTGTCGATCGAGGTCAGGACAGTTCCGTCGGAACCAACTCCGACATAAGTAGCGTTGCCGAAAGCGATCCCGAGTAAGTCGAACCTGGTCTTCGATTCACGGGCGTTCCAGGTGATTCCGTCATTCGATACCAGGATAGTACCGACCGTCCCGACCGCGACAAAGCGGCCCTGGGCGTAGGTGACGCCCGTCAGCCACTCCGTTGTGCCAGAGTCACGCTCTACCCAATCGACACCATTCCACGATGTCAAAATCGTCCCGAACTCGCCGACAGCGACCATCATACTTCCGCCAAAACAGACGCTCGAAAGGGAAAGAAACACTCCAGAGTCTTGAGTCGACCAGACCGTTCCATCGGGCGACGTCAGCACCGCACCAAAGCTGCCGACCGCCACGAACGAGCCATTGCCGTAGGTCACTCCGGCCAACGAAGAAAAGGACTGGGAATCACGATAAATCCAAGTGGTCTTGTCGGATGAAGTCAGAATTGTGCCATCGCCGCCGACAGCGACGAAAACATTCGCTCCGTGGGCCAAGCCGTAAATCCCACTCTCAGGCAAAGGCCGAAGCGCCCATTCGTCTAAAGGATGGGCATCGCTCCGAAATGGAGCGATCATTGCCAAAAGAAAGAGCCAGGCCCTCAATGCCGAGCCCCACCCAATGCCCCCCCCAGCTTGTTTGCTCTCAGGCACAGTTCAATTGTCGGAGACGGAAATATAGACCGCCTCGGAAGTTCCTTCTGTTCCGTTGGTGTTGGTTGCCGTCGCTTGTATCAGGTAGAAATTTGGTTTTGCATCTAACCACGTGAATTGAAATAGGTTTGGATCGGTCCCGGATGGCGTTCCCTTCCCTAAGATCCGCCGATTCACCCAAAATGTCACATCTTTAATCGTCGAATTCGGCGCCGCAGCGCGAGCGGTCAAGACGATGTCGGTTCCTTTAGAAAAATTGCTACCGCTCGTCGGGTTCGCGATCTTTACCGTTGGGCTTTGATCAGCCACGGTAAATTGAATCGAGGCGGACGCGGTCTGGCCCACCACATCTGTCACTCTGGCCGTGATGGTATGCTTCCCAGACGGGACGTTATTCCAAGTGATCGCGTACGGGGCCTTCGTTAGATCCCCAAGAATGTTCGAGCCATCATAAAAAATCCGAACCGAAAGATCACCGATCCCTGTCGCATTGATTCGAATCGGAACATCCGCTAAGGCAGGATAGCTTGATTTGTCGAGCGGGGCTGCGAACGAGATCGTCGGGGCCACCCCCGTCACTTTAATACGGATGGGCTGCGACAGGGTGCTTTTCCCAGCCTGGTCGATCGCGCGGGCAAACAAATCGTAATCTCCCGGCCGAGGATTCACCCAGCGAAAAACAAACGGGCTGCTGACCACGACTCCCAGAAAACTGTCATTGGCGTAGAAGCTCACCTTTTGGATCTCGTCGTCCATGTCCGACGCCTCGGCAGCGATCACGACGGTTGCTGGCAAGGCTAACACACTGTTATTCAACGGCGCTGTCAGCGATACCGAGGGTGGATTATCATTGAAAATGTTGTCGACGATCCGAACTTCCGCCTTCGCATGCTTCGTATCCAGATCCGCTCCCAGGATGCTCGCATCCAACGTGATATCCACCGTCTTATTCCCACGCAGTCGAGCGTTGAAGTTGGGTTGAACCACCAAATCCGTTGCATAAAGACCTTTAGGAATCGTCACAAACCGAGGCCCCGTTGCTCTCGCCCAACTGTCCGTTTCTTCAAAATCGACCCCGTAGATCGCAGTGCCCGAGTAAGTGAACGGCACCGCCAAATCATCGTTGGTCGACCCGGTCCGAATAAATGTAAAGGCACCCAAGCTCGCCCCAACCAGGGCCGTCGGATCCGTTGCCAGCACCGAGACGGTGGTATCAGTGAGGGGAGTCGGGGAGGGTTCAACTGCCGAAGCCGCAAATGCTGGTCGTCCTACGGTAAGTAGGCTGAAACAAATCGCGAGCAAAGTCAGGGGAATTCGTTGCTTCATTCGGCGCATTGGTATCGCAATCCGGTTGCGTGCAGTCGTAGTTTCATCTGCGTTCAGGCACTGTCAATCTTGGACTACACGCAGGACTCGTAAAAAGGGTAGCACTCACTATGCCTCCATTCGCATGTTTAACGGGATTAACCATACACTCCAGATAATCAACCACTTAAGCAACGTTCAACACTCTCGACAATCCCGCCGTCCAACACCGAATGGGTGAATTCCACACTCCTCAACCGGTGGGAATCGCCGAAAATGCGCAGAATCACCCGACGCCTCTGGCTTTGTCAACCGATGCCCCCGCCGCAGGAACTGCCTTCCAACTGGGCAATGGAGAATTCCAATCAATGGTCAAACCGACCCGTCCTCAGAGCTCGTCCAAACCATTTTTCAGCCCCTACCCTATGGCAAAAACAACCCGATCAGCGAAGATAAAGAAGCGATGATGAACTTATGCCCGGACGTCATGTGCTCGTAGTGGACGATGATCCTCTCGTTCTTGAATCACTGGAACTATTGGTCGGGCATATTGGGCATCAGGTGGATGTCGCGACCAGCGGAATGGAAGCGCTCCGCAAACTGGACTCGTCCCGATTCGACGTCGTCTTGACGGACTCTAAGATGCCCGGAATGGACGGATATACTTTCGCCCGTGAGGCGCGCAAGCGACATCCGTCCCTCCCGATCATCCTCATGAGTGGGAGCACGTCCCGACGAACGTCGCCGGACATCACATGCTGGATGCATAAGCCCTTTTCACTGGAAGATTTGACCACCGCAATCACGCAGGTGGCTGACAGGCGATCTCCAGAGTGACTAAGCCACTCGGGTTACTGCCACGCCTTGTGCTACTCCGGTGGAGGAGAAGAAAATCCGGCAAGTTTAATGACCAACAAAAAACCGACAAGGATAGCCAGCACCAGCAGGACAATTTGGATGACGGATATCTGTCGCCCAACTCCGAAAAGGCGGCCGGAGCTGCGCTTCACCCAGGAGCGATGCAGTTTGCTCCCGCACTCCACGCAACGGGATAAGGTCCGCTCGTTGCCTCGTCCACAGCGTCGGCACGAAACATAGAGATGCACGCCGCACGATTCGCATCGACTCTGGCGCTTGGCGTTCAAGTGACCACACGCGGAGCACTTGACTGCCTCACCCTTCTGTTTGTCCTCAGGAACGGTCATCGGGCGAGTGTTTAGACCTTAAGATCTGTTTTCAATCCTGAATTCGCAATCCAACAAACCACGGATGAGGACTTTCGCGTTGGGATAAATCCGAAGAGATAACGAGCGGAGAGGCCCCTCTGGAGCACGCATATTTCGCAAACGGGAACTCTCTTTGTCAGACACGTTGGGGCCCACTACAAATGCTCCTAACAGCTGTAATTGCTGGAAGGCTTGAGCTCAGGCATGAAAATGCCATGAATTCAATCTCGAAGGACGAGCTATTCACACACGTGCAGCAGTTCCTCAAGAGCAAAGGGGTCGACCTCCAAGAAGGCTCTTACACCCGAACGATTCAAAAGGGGTGTCAGGTCCTTGCGGACACGATCAACCTGAGCCAGCAAGCGGTCGGGCGCGCCAAGACCGAGGTCGAGCGAAAGCTTGAGCAGGTCCGACAGACTATCCACGATAAGACCGCCCCAAAAGCGTCCGACTCGCCGGTAACACCCGAAACGACCGCTGCGGCCGAGGCGCCGCCTCCACCAGCCACAGCCACTGCCACAGCCACTCCCAATGCCGCAGTGCGTCGCCTCAAGCCAAAGAAAACCAGCCGAAGGGCTGGCTTACCCAAACGACCCAAGCGAAAATCTGCCTAGCGCGATTGCCACGCGGGAGACGCCTGTAACTTTTTCCTACGTCGACTTGCCGGCGGAATGCGCGCAGTAACTTTACGCTAGGTTTATGACGCGCGCTCAATTGGCTCGAATCCTCGGCCAGGAAAACAGCCCAAAACTCAAGAATGACTTGGACGAACTGACCGAACGCGAGCTGGAACTGTTTTCGATATTGGGTCAAGGTTACTCCCCCGGGCAGGCGCAATCCGAGTTCGGCTTCACAAATGGAGAGTTGCATTCGGTAAAAGCGGCCGTCCAAGCAAAGCTCCGGATCAAGACCGGCGCGCAGCTCCTTCGGATTGCCCAACGATACATCCTGGATTGTGACAAGAAACGGAGTGAATCGTGATACCTTGAGGATCGACGGGGACAACTCACGGCTCTTCCTGACTTTTAAAAGAGGCTCCGAAGAAAAGTCCGACCTGCCAGGTTGCGGGTTGGAGGAGTATGAGCGTTATTAGACGATGCCTGCTAAATCCAAGAAACAGCAAATGGCGGCCGGAGCTGCGCTGGCGGCCAAACGAGGAGGCAAAAGCAAAGCGAGTTTGCGGGGAGCGTCGAAGAGCATGTTTGAGTCGATGAACCAGAGCGAGCTGCGGGACTTTGCTAAAACAAAGCGATCGAAACTCCCTCAGAAAAAGAATCGCAAGTAATCTTAGCTGGGGCTGCACTTTAGACGGAACTCTCGAGCGCCAAAGGGGTCACAAGGCATGAAATGGGTGCTACGTGCGTCGGGGACCAACTACTTTATCCGGCAGGATGGTCGCTTTACGATTGATCTAGACGAGGCTTATAACCTACCGAATATCCAGGCGGCATTAGAACTCTGCCGGAGACGGGAATTGATCGGCATGGAGCTGGTCTTGCAATGCGGTTCTTTGCTTGAGGTGTCGATTCAAATGGGAGAGGTTTGCTAGTGTTGTCGAGCCCCCTTTGGGGGCAAGGCAATCGTCGATCGATTCGGCTGCAACAACGGCAATACCACGAAGCCCAGGCCAGCGATCTTGAATCTCGGATTGAGAACTCCCGTATCCAACGTCGCGCCAGGGCGAGGCAGCGTAGGCGTCATCGTCGGAACTGGCCACTCCCTGATCTTGAACGCAACGGTCCAGGTTCCGCACGCCCCCAAAGCCTGGAAACCACTGGCGCTGACGACCGACCGTATTGGGCTCGCGTTTGCCTGACGCCGGGACATTTGGGACTCACAACGATCAATCATCACAGGCTCTTCAGAATGCATCGACGACCGTCCGCCGTTACGAGTTTGGAACGTGACAAACGGCTATAGAAACGGAACAATTGTTTCGGGCGCCGATCGTAACAAACGCCTGACGAAGAAGAATCTCATGACTCAACCACGTCACAATCTCAGTACGCTTGCCATTCACGCGGGACAAACCCCGGATCCGACAACCGGGGCACGGGCCGTTCCCATCTATCAAACGACATCGTACGTTTTCAAGAGCACCGAACATGCCGCAAACCTTTTCGCTCTGAAGGAATTTGGCAATATCTACACGCGGCTGATGAATCCAACGACGGACGTTTTCGAACAGCGTGTCGCCGCGTTGGAAGGGGGCGTGGGAGCGCTGGCTGTCAGTTCAGGTCAAGCCGCGGAAGCCCTCGCCTTGCTGACGATCACGCAGGTAGGGGATGAGATTATCTCCGCGAATAATCTCTACGGCGGAACCTACCAACTTTTCCATCACACCTTCCCGAAACTGGGTCGCACCGTAAAATTTGTCGATTCGCGAAGCCCGGAGGCATTTGCCAAAGCGATTACGCCACGGACTCGCGCAATCTACGCTGAGACGATCGGTAACCCGAAGCTGGACGTTCCCGAATTCGAGACCCTGGCCAAAATCGCTCATGCGGCGTCCGTGCCTTTCGTTGTCGATAACACTGTTGGCGCCGGCCTGGTCCGGCCAATTGATTTTGGCGCCGATATCGTCGTTGCCTCTGCGACCAAATATATCGGTGGGCATGGCACATCGCTCGGCGGCGTTATTGTCGACTCAGGCAAGTTTCCCTGGAACTCAGGCAAGTTCCCGGAGTTCACCGAGCCCGATGCTAGCTACCATGGGCTCGTTTTCTGGGATGTTTTCGGAAACTTTCCCAATCTGGGAAATATCGCCTTCATCATCAAAGCGCGCGTTCAACTCTTGCGCGACTTGGGTCCGGCACTCAGCCCGTTCAATTCGTTTCTCCTTTTGCAGGGCTTGGAGACATTGCCTTTGCGCCAACGCCAGCATTCATCCAACGCATTGGCGGTGGCTCAGTTCTTGAAATCTCACGCCCTCGTGAACTGGGTCACCTACCCGGGACTCGCTGGCGACCCGAGCCATGCCGTCGCTGCCAAATACTTAAAACGCGGTTTCGGCGGGTTGGTAGGATTTGGAATCAAGGGCGGTCTGGAAGCAGGCAAGAAGTTCATCAATTCCGTAAAACTGCTGTCGCATCTTGCCAATATTGGCGATGCCAAGAGTTTGGTCATCCACCCAGCATCGACGACTCACCAGCAACTGTCGGTGGAAGAGCAGAAGACCACGGGCGTAACACCGGACTACATTCGCCTCTCGATTGGAATCGAGGATATCGAAGATATCCAGAATGACATTGAGCAAGCGCTGCAGGCGTCGCAGCGGTGAGGAAGTTAGTTTTTGAACAGGTGGTTAGTGCGACGATTCAAGATTCTTTCCGACCTTTCTGATTGTGTCTGATCCGAACTTTGATAGCAGCGACAGTACGCGCCACAACAAACCGTTGCCGTTCGTGCAGACCGTATCGTTTGAGGGACCTTTTCCGCTGGAACTCGGCGGCTCGCTTCCCAGCGTGACAGTCGCTTATGAGACCTACGGCAAACTTAACACGACCTGTTCCAACGCGGTTCTAATCTGTCATGCCATCAGCGGAGATTCCCATGTCGCGCAACACAACCCCGAAGATGATCCAGGTTGGTGGGACCTTTTGGTCGGGCCGGGCAAACCTGTCGACACGAATCGATGGTTTGTAATCTGTCCGAACCTTCTCGGAGGGTGCCGCGGCACTACCGGTCCAGGGAGCCTGAACCCAGGAACCCAAAAACCGGACGGACGTGATTTCCCGGTTATCACAATTGGCGACATGGTCGAAGTGCAACGCCTCCTCCTGTCGCACCTAGGGATTTCCCGACTGCAATCCATCATCGGCGGCTCGATCGGCGGCCACCAAGCACTAACGTGGGCACATCGCTATCCAGGCTGGGTGGAGTCGATCGTTGCGCTAGCCACGCCGCGCCTCACGAGCCAGGCACTGGCCTTTGATGTCGTAGGGCGCAATGCGATCCGTCGTGATCCGAATTATTGTGACGGACAATATTATGATCAGGAGCGCGGCCCGGAGGTTGGTTTGGCCATCGCCCGAATGATTGGCCACATCACCTATCTTTCCCGCGAAGCGATGAAGGAAAAGTTCGAATCGGACCGGCTGCAACCGCGAGCGCTCGCCGGCGATTTTGAGAAGACTTTTTCTGTAGGATCCTATCTGGGTTATCAAGGAGCAAAATTCGTCGAGCGTTTTGATGCCAACAGTTACGTCGCGCTTTCCATGGCCATGGATCTCTTCGATCTGGGACGAACCGCCGCGGACCTCGCTACCAAGCTCAAACCGGCTTGCTGCCGCTGGCTGGTGTTGAGCTTCAGCACGGACTGGCTCTTCCCGCCAGATCAATCCCGGGATCTGGTGAACGGTCTGCTCTTGAACAACTCCCGCGCCAGTTACTGCAACATCCATAGCACCTGTGGCCATGACGCCTTCCTGCTCCAGGACGACTTCGCCAGTTACGGCGAGATGGTGCGAGCGTTCTTGGCTCACTTGCCAGTCTCCCAGGAAAGCGCGCAGCCAACCGCGAGCGACGAGCCGGACACTCACGGCCCGACCAGCATTTTTCACGAACGCCGATTGGACTACGACCGGATCGTCGAACTGATCCCCGCGCAGGCGAGTGTGCTCGATTTAGGCTGCGGCTCGGGCCGCCTCTTAGCTCAGCTTCGGCATGGGTCGGACCGCCGGTTAATGGGCGTGGAATTGGACGAGGCCCAAGTTCTCAAGTGCATCCAGCGCGGCTTGGATGTTATTCAAGCCGACCTGAATCGAGGATTGACCGCATTTACGGAAAAGCAATTTGACTGCGTAGTCTTGTCCCAGACGCTGCAAGCGGTTTACGACGTGAAGGGGGTCCTCACGGAGATGTTACGGGTCGGAAGCACCGCCATTGTCAGTTTTCCGAATTTGGCCTTCCGCAAACTTCGGCTCATTCTCGCGCAGGAAGGACGAGCGCCACGCGGCTACGGTTGGTTGAGAGATCGGTGGTATGACACGCCTGACATTAGGTTCTTATCGATCGCTGACTTTGAAAGTCTCTGTCAGGAGGCCAAGTTCAAAATTCAGCGTTCCATCGCCCTGGATACGGAGCGCGGAGTGGAGGTTTTTGACGATCCCAACCTCAACGCAGATCTGGCTATTTTCGTTCTCTGCCGGTGAGCCGCGCGGTCCGCTCAATATCAATTGAGCAGCCGATACCAATTGTCGCGTTGACGCGGTTCGTAGCCCAAATCCCGGATGAGCCGATGCATGTCATCGACCCCCATTCGGAACGTTGCACCGGCCTGGGAAACGACGTTTTCCTCGATCATAATACTTCCCAGATCGTTTGCTCCATATTTCAGAGCGACTTGACCGATATCAGGCCCCTGAGTCACCCATGAACTCTGGATATTCTCGAAATTGTCGAGGTAGATGCGACTGAGCGCCTGGGTTCGCAAGTATTCCTGAGCACCAACCGTAGGCGCCCGCAGCCGAGTATTCTCCGCCTGAAACGTCCACGCAATAAACGCAGTGAAACCTTTTGTCTTGTCCTGTTGCACCCGAACTCGTTCCAGATGCTCAATACGTTCTTCGATCGTTTCGACATGTCCGAACATCATGGTCGCCGATGAACGTAATCCTAGTCGATGCGCTGAATCCATCACGCGAATCCAATCGTCGCTCATGGCTTTCAACGGCGAGACCCGCCGACGCACACGATCCACCAAAATCTCGCCTCCCCCACCGGGAACTGAACCAAGGCCTGCCTGCGCAAACTGCCGGAGGATGTCGTCGACCGGCAAGCCGAAAACTTCTTGAAAATGAATAAATTCGCTCGGGCTAAACCCATGAATATTGATCTGAGGAAACTTGGCTTTCGTATGCGCGAGCAAATCTAAATACCATTGGAGAGTCAGTTTCGGATGGTGACCACCTTGGATCAGAATCTGCGTCCCGCCCTGGGCCAAGGTCTCGTCGATCTTACGATCGAGCTCGTCGAAAGAGATCACGTAAGCATCTGCATCCCCTTCCACTCGGTAGAAGGCGCAGAATTTACAGTAGACGTTGCAGACGTTGGTATAGTTGATATTTCGGTCAACAATATACGTGACGATCTCGTTCCCCCGCCCCTGGTAAGCCGTCGCTTTCGCCAACTGACGCCGGCGATCGGCCAGAGAACCCAATTCCTCTAAAGGAAGTTCATACAATTCCCGGGCTTCGGTCGCATCGATACGTTCTCCATCCCAGACCTTCTGACAGACTTCGTCGGGTGCAACTCTCTGGCTCATAACTCTAGTTGGATCGTGCGGGAGCCGCATTGGTCGACGGCGGAGCTGGCGCGGGTTGGCTTGGCACGGCGTTGGTCCCGGCTGGCAAACCGAGATTTGTGCGTAATTGCGCCGCGAGCACTGGATCTAACCCGGTGTCAGGATCGAGCATCTGATCCAGCACCGTTCGTTTGATTTCTTTCAACTCTGGGAGACCGACGCGATCCACCGACTTGCCCACTTCGGCTTGGAATCGTTCCCGAAACCTCTCGGCGAAGTTCAGGTAATTCAACGCCTTTGCTTCCTCTCCCAAAGCCATGTTCCAGAAGGCTTCCCGGACAAAACCGACAATGACAGCCTTGGCATCGTCATGGCTGGTCTCACCGACGGTTTCTTGGGCGCGCTCGAGAGCATATTGCTCTAGATCTTGGCCTGGCCGAATCACGGCCGGATATTTTTCCTGGAGGTAAACTCCACCAATGCTCCGCTTGTCCTTTTTGCCCGTAAACATACAAGTAATAAACCGCCCAGCGGATGAAGTTCTTATGGCCGTTCGCAATATTATCGCGCATGTGCGGCTCGAGCTCCATCATCTGTAAGTAGGCCTTGTCCGCCTGGGCAACGACGTCAAGATTGGGCGCATACAAGAAAGCTTCACTGTTCTTGCTTGGGTAAACCAGGCGGCCACGTCGGAAAGCCAATTGCAGCGATTGAAATATGACCCGGCGACATGTGATCAAGTCTTCTTTCTTCAATTTTCGCTCTTCCGTCTTCTTTAGAGCGATGTACGCCCAATAGATCGCGTGGCTCTCGGGTAGATGCCATTCCAGAGGACCGTACTGTTCATCGACCTCCTTCATCCAATCTGGCCGCATCTTGAACTGATTCCGGAGGGTGTCAGCTCGTTGCTTCGCTTCGGGCGTAGCCGGCTGGATGAGCTCATCAAAGTTCGGCCGGCCTCGTCCGAACAAGTTGTTCATCTCGTGAACCCAGACCGCTTTGTAGTAGTTGTGCGCGTCGTCCAAATCCGCTCCCATCTTATGTTGAAAGAACCAGGCTAACTCCCGGTAGAGGAGCGGCTCGTTGGGATTATAGCGCAATCCATCGTCGCGCAGCAGCTCAATGCCGCGCTTAACCCACTGCCATCGGTCGGCGGGGTCTGTGAATTTAATGGAAATATTGTAGGCCATGTTCCAGGCCTGATGCACCCAAACGGTCACAAAATGGGGCTCCAGTTTGGTGATCCAATCGGCGAGCTGGACCATTTCGAAGTACTTATCTTCGTCTTGAAGATCGGACGCACGGATCCACAGTGCATTGGCAATCAAACCCCGAAACCCACCCAGTGCCACAGTCGTAAAAGCAAGGACAGGCGGGGCATTCTCCAACGGTGTCACGCGGGTGAGTCCTAAGCGATCGCGAGCCACGTTGAGGCGCGATTGAATGAAGGATACCAAGACCAGGAAAGTCAAGCATGCTGCGACCAGCGTAATTCGGTACACTTGAGCACCAAACCGAGCTTGGCGGTCCGTTTGCACGACGCGTTGATTCACCCGACGGGCGCCTGCCGGCGTCGAGGTGGCGAGTGGGGTTTTGCTGGAAGAATCGGGCATGCGCCGTTGCTAGTTAATGAGTGCCCTGAGCCGTCGCTAACTCTCGCCGTGAAAAAACCACGATGCCGATGGTCGCCAAAATACCGCACAGCAAAACGCCGATCTGTGCGAACGCCAAGCCCAACTCGCCCCAAGTCACGCTTCGGCCGGTGCTCAGGGCGTCGATAGGCGAAAAGCCGCGAACCAAGTTGATGAGATTCAACAAAGCACGGAAGAGCGGCAGCGCCAAACGGTCGACCGAGGTTGGGCTATCCGCCACTCCCGTCTCATGATTCACTTCGAAAATAGTCCCCTGCTCCAGGATAAGCGAGATGGTGCCCGTGGACATCCCCACGATTAAAACTCCAATCGAGAAAAACGCCGCTACCGGGAAGGAGAGAAAACTGGATGCCATCAATCCTACCGCCGCCATAAAAGCCAGCCACAAAAATACGATTCCCACTCCGCGGGCGAAGTTAGGTCCAAATCCGCCTTGCCTATAAAGTATCTCGATTCCGTCTTCCAGAGGGAAAAGGAGAACAGACTCGCTCCGGTTGATGAAGTTGATCGTCAGTTTGCCATTGGCATCGAGCAGATTAGGAGGAACGACAAACTCATGAAACGTATCTGCCGCCAGGCTCATTTCCTCCGTCCGGTAGGCCCCCGCTGCGTCAAAATCTCCCACCACCCAGATTCCTCGGTATGTCTTACTTGGGCTTGGCTGCGCCGCATTGAATTTCACTCGGAGGTAAAGCGGCCGATCGCGCAACCCGTCTTTCGCCACTCCCAGATCCAGGATCCAGGGCTTGCGGTAATCCGGTGGCGCAATTTGGTCGGACGCTTTCAATTGCTCACGAATTTGTTTACGAACGTATTCCACGTCGGAAAGCGGCACTGGGCTCTCCTTAAGTTTCTGCTGCAAAATGCGTCGCACTTCCGGTTCGTAGTCGGGAACGGGTGGTTTGGAAGAAGCGCGGGCTACGAGAATCTCATTGCGCAAGATGGATTGCTGCGCCGGTGGCAAGCGTTGGGCGCGCCATTGCAAGAGCAGGAAAACCGCGCCAGCCGAAAGGCCGAGGAGCAAGGCGTTGACCGCCAGAATCCCGAGCCATTTACCGATCCAAATCTGCCAGCGGAAGACGGGCTTAACGACGACCATCTGAATCTGGCACTCTTCCACATCCCGCGCGAGCGTTCCGCAAGCCAGCCATAAGGTGGCAAAGCCAAGTAAGGCCGTGATTAAAGACAGAGTGTAAGTTAAAAGGATCTGGGTAAAGCCACGCGCGGTGCCATCGTCCTTTAATATGAGCGGCAGAACGATCACCCCTCCCAGCAGAATCACCGACAGCATGGAGACCAGTCGAAAGCGAAACGCCGCTTTAACTGTCAGCCAGGAGATAGCCCAAACGCGTTGCATCACAAGGGGAGGTCAGAATCACTTTTTGCCCAACAAATTGGAGAGCTTCTCGTTGGCTTTCTCCAGATTGGCTGGCGTCTCCGGTCCACTCGATTGCGCAGAAGGGGCTGTGGGTGTAGGGCCTGGTGCTTTGGATAATTCAGCGAGTTTCCCGTGATCAACCTTATCCTCCGCCTGACTTGGGACCACGCTCCCCCCAGCGGGTGCCAGTTTAGAAGAAACGGTTAAACGCTCCAATACTTTATCCGCCTGCGAGACTGGAGCATCGGCCGAACCTCTGAGGTAGGCTGCCACCTTGTTGCCTGACGTCGCACCCGACGTCGCAGCCTCGGTCTGCTTCGCCCTTTGGACTACACCCAAAAAGTAATTCTCCAAGTTCTGGGTCGGCGTATCGATGCGAATCTTATCCGCCGCCACATCGCGACGCACCGTCTCCAGCAATCGCTCCAGTGTGGGGCGAGGAAGCAACGGCACGGTAATCCGGAGTTGATCAGGAGTGGCCAGCAATTCCTGCAACGTTCCCATCGCTTGAATCCTTCCACCGTAGTAGATTACGACGCGATCGCAGACATCCTCAACGTCGGCCAGCAAGTGACTGGAAAGAATGACCGTCTTGCCTCGCTGCGCGAGCGCCAAAATCAAGTCCTTCACTTCGCGACAACCAATCGGATCTAAACCCGCCGTCGGTTCATCGAGTATGACAAGGTCCGGATCATTGATCAGGGCTTGCGCCAATCCAATCCGGCGTTGCATGCCCTTGGAAAACTCGCCAACTTGACGCCGCCGCGCCTGAGTGAGTCCGACCATTTCGACCAGTTGCTCGGCACGTTGCCGGCGTTCCCCTGCAGGCAGCGAAAACAGATTACCAAAGAAGTTGAGAGTCTCGTCTGAGTCCAAATACCGATAGAGATACGACTCTTCTGGGAGGTAACCGATGCGCGATTTGGTTGGCACGTGCCTGGGCGAATGTCCAAACACTTCAATGTGACCTTTGGTTGGGTAAAGCAGCCCTAACAGCATTTTGACGGTGGTGGACTTCCCGGAGCCGTTCGGCCCCAACAACCCAAACACTTCGCCACGGCGAACTTCAAAGTCGACTTGATCCACCGCCCGCGCCTTGGGCCGACCCCAAAAGTCCTTGAACACTTTCGTTAAGCCGCGAACTGCAACAACGATCTCCTGCGCCGGAGAACTGGTTCCCGAGCTGGGAGCACGCGTCACCGCATCAAGAAGATTAGATTGTTCCTCGGGCATAACATTAAGGCGAAAAAAACGGAGCAGAATAGGTCGGCAGCACCCTCGAGTTCCGGCCGGCGCGCGGCACATCGGGAGAAGGGGGCAACGGCATAGTTAGGCCAATTTAGGAGTTAGAGGAGCGACCGGGCGAGACTTCTCGGTCGAGCCTGGACCCGCCGTCGGTGGCGTTGTTAAAGCGCCTTGAGCTTGGAACGGCTCGAGTTCTTCGCCGTAGCGCACCAAACGGGCACTATTAAACACCACGATCAAGGAACCCAGATTATGCATGATCGCGGCCACAATCGGGTTCAAATATCCCAACGCCGCAGCCGTCAACCCGCCCACAATAAAAAAGACCCCAAATAGAAAATTCTGATTGATGACGCTCCGAGTGCTCCGAGATAAACGGACGAGGAATGGCAACCGGCGCAAATCGTTGTTCATCAGAGCGACGGTCGCGCTATGAATGGCAACTTCACTTCCGGCTGCCCCCATTGCGATTCCAAGTTCGCCAGCGGCCAACATGGGTGCGTCATTCACGCCATCACCAACGACCGCCACTCGATATCCGCGGGCCTTTATCTGACGGACATAATCGACTTTGTTTTGTGGCAAGCATTCCGCCACCACTTCTTCGCACCCGATCTCACGCGCCACACGCGCCGCCACGGGCTGCCGGTCACCCGTGACCATCGCAATTCGTCGGACGCCACTAGCGGTTAATTCCGCCAATGATTCCCGTGCTTCCGCGCGGATTTCGTCCTGGAGCCCAATCCATCCCATGCACCGCCCGTTTCGCCCAACAAAGATCAGACTGAATCCCTCGGTCTCATTCAGGTCGACGGACTGCGCAAAATCTTCTTTAACGCCATTATCGCGAAGCCACTGTGCACGCCCAACCACCACGGAAATCCCTTCGACGCTCGCCTTAATTCCGCGCCCTGCGGTTTCGGTAAAATCTTTAGGTTCCGGCAGTGTAATTCCTGCTTCCTGGGCCAAGGCCGCCAAGGCTTTCGCCGTGGGATGATTACTGTATTTTTCTGCCGCAGCTGCGACGCGCAGCAATTCCGCGGGTGTCGCCCCATCCAGGGGAGCCAAGCGGCTAACACTGAGCTTGCCGGTGGTCAACGTTCCGGTCTTGTCGAAGATGAAGGCATTGATGCGCGCCGCGGCCTCGATATCCCCAACGTTCTTGATCAAGATTCCCAAACGCGCTGCCGCGGAAAGAGCGGCGACCATCGCCGTCGGCGTTGCCAAAATGAATGCACAGGGACACGCCACGACCAGGACGGAAATCACGTTGTTTAGGTTGTGCGTAAAAGCCCACACGAGTGCTCCGATCACCAGCACCAACGGGGTGTAGTAAACCATGTACTGGTCCACGATCCGCATGATGGGCAATCGCGTTTTCTCGGCGGCCAAGATCAGTTCGCGCACGCGACCAAGGGTTGTGTCCTGGCCCGCGCGGTTGACGCGAATTTCAAGGACCCCAGTCAAGTTTTGCGTTCCGGCAAACACTTCATCTCCCGGCTTTTTGTCGACCGGAAGCGATTCACCTGTGATGTTCGCCTGATTAAACGATCCTTGTCCCGTGACAATCACGCCGTCCGCAGCAACGTTATCCCCAGGTCGGACGCGAATGATGTCCCCGATCCCGAGGTCCTTCGCGGCCACTTCCTCCTCCTTGTTCCCGGCCAAAAGACGACGGGCTTTGGTGGGAGTGAGTTTAATCAAAGACTCGATCGAGGCACGAGCACCCGCAGCGGTGCGAGTCTCGATAATTTCTCCCATCAACATGAAGAAGGCGACGAGACCCGCAGTCTTGTAATCCCCGGAAGCGAAAGCGGCTAAAACCGCGATACCGACGAGTTCATTAATGCTTAAGATCCCTCGACGTATATCTTTAAATGAAGTCCAAACAATTGGAGCGCCCAGGATGACTGCCCCTACCATCGCACTAAAGCTTGCCACCATCGTCGCTTTATCAAACAGCCAATCGACGAAGAACGCGTTTAAGACGAAGATCAAACCGATCAACGTCTGGGGAAGCCGCACGGGCGTGTGCTCATGATCATGGCCACAGCTGTCACAGTCCTCCGGGTGGGAGTGGTCGTGAGGATGGTCATGCCCGTGATCATGCGGATGCGAATGAGAGTCGCCTCCTTCTCGGCTTAACAGTGACGTCACTTGCATAGGTCGTTACGCTCGAAATCTTAACGGGTTTCCCAGGCCACTCAACGCGATGGGCCCGGTTGCGGTTGCGCTCCGCCGGGCTTGACGGGCTCCCGGTTCAACTGGATCCACATGGGCCGTTCGCTCCCGTCCAGCCGCAGGATTTTGTCCTGCGCGTTAGTCAAGATGCGCTGCAAATACTCGGTCTGCAACCTCGCCATGAAAAGGTTCGGGTCCCGTTGATAGTGGGGTAGCTGATCGGTAAAGTATTGAGCATCGGCAGCGACCCCCTGCACGAGACGCTCCCCCTCGCTCTTCCCCAGGTTTACCAATGTTTTAGCTTCCCCAGCCGCGCTATTCCGCAGGCGGTTAGCATAAGCTTGAGCTTCGTTCACAGTTTTACCCCGGTCTTGATCGGCGGCGATTACATCGGCGAAGGCCTTGCGCACATATCGCGGCGGGATGGTCTGTAGGTAGGCGTCCTCGATAGAGATGCCAAGCCCTTGCTCCTCTACTAATTGTCGGACACGGGCGAGGACCTTCTCCTTCAGTTCCACCACGGCCAATCGCAACGCCTCATCGACATTGAACTGAGCTGCCGAGTGGATTAGGGCGCTGTCCAGCGCGTTCTGCACGACGTTGGTGGCGTTCACGAAGTTCAGGGTGTAGTTGAGTGGATTGTTCACCCGATAGCGGAGCGTCATCCTCAAGTGAATGATGTTGCCGTCACCTGTCAGCGCGTATCCATCGGCGGCGGGGTTCAACGAAGGTCCAGCTTCAGGCTCTGTCCCTGTTTGTTCCATTTCCGGCGTAGTCGCATACCAACCCGATGTCGACGTGACCGTTTGAATCTGGCTGATCGGGATGCGCACAATTTCATCGATCGGATAAGGAAAGGACCAGTGCAATCCCGGCCCGAGCAAACGCTCTTCCCCTGCGCCGATGGGCTTTCCAAAGCGCAAGACGATAGCCTTCTCTTGCGACGGAACGGTAAACACGCCCGAGGCGAAAAAAACAACGACCAAGATCACCATCACCACGCGGACAATGGCGAAGCTGCTCCGCAACGCGTCCGATAAGGCCTGCGATCCAGCATCCTCCGGCATCATCGCTTCCGGAGGCGTTGGACTCCCACCGGACCGGGGTGGCCCGGAGGGTTTTAATTGGTCCGGGGATCCATTCATGGCGTGCTTTTTGACGCAGTCACATTAGTTTCAAGAGCGCCCGTGGCGCCGTTCATCAGCACATTCGTCAGAGGACCGCTACTCGCTGCAGGGAACGCATTCGTCACCGGCCGCGTCAGCAGATTGAAAGGTCGCGTCCGCTCATCGAGGATCAAGGTCGTGCGATCCTTCGTCACTTCTTCCAAGGCCTTCAGGTTGCGAAGAAAGATTGCGAGATCTGGGTTTTGCTCAAAGACGGCGTATGATTTGGCGGCTTGCGCGTCCGCCTGGCCCTTGATGAAGGTCGCTTCCGCATCTGCCTTCGTGCGGATGTTCTCGCGTTCGGCATCCGCAGCGCTGCGGATGATCGTGGCCTCGTAATCCCCCTGGCTCTTGAGACGATCGATCTCTTTCTGGCGTTCCGCGATCATACGATCGAACACCTTCTGGGTAACGCTCTCGGGCAAACCGAGCTTCTTGATCCCCAGGAACTTCACGTCCACACCATAGTTGGTTAGGGCCGACGCCTGAATGGCGTTGAGCATTTCCTGTTCAACCGCCGGGAACTTCAGACTGCTCTTTTCCGTCGAGACAAAGTCCGTGAATGGATGTTTGCCGATGACTTCTAATTTAGCGCGTCGAATGAGTGCCTCCAAGGCAGGCTGCGCGGCGGCCACGGTGCCCTCGCGGAAGCTGCTGAAAAACACATCCGGCTTGCTGATGGACCAGCCAACGTAGACCTGGACAATGAGGTTGTAGTTATCGCGCGTCAGTGTCTCTTCCACTTTGTCCTGATCAAAGCTTTGGATTCGTTTGTCGAATTTGTAAACGCTCTGAATTGGGGGTGGCCACTTCCATTTGAAGCCTGGCTCGTCCAGGAAACGGGTCGGCTTGTCAAACGTTGTCACAAGCGCGATCTCCGTCTGCCGCACTTGAAAAGTGAAGAGCAACAAGACGAAAATCAGGATTAGCAGAGCGCCAACGAGAATCGTCAGGGAGTTTCGTTTCATAGTCCAATGCTAACTCAAATTACTTCCGGGAAGAGGGCATGGTGATGTCATTGATCAGTTCACCACGCAGCTTGTCCTCCAGGTTAAACTGGAGAATATCGTGGGTATTGGTCGTCGCCATCACGTATTTGCGAGAGTTGGTCATGCCCCGTTCCATGGCTAACAAGTAAGCGCGCTCAGCGTAGACTCGCGGCGACGATTGATAAGCCGTCATCTGATTGGTGAATTGCCCCGCCTCCGCCACCGCCGTCAGAATCTTCCGATTGCTGTAAGCGTGCGACTCATTCAACTTTCGTTCGGCATCGGCGCCCAGCAGGCACTGTTTGCTTAGATAGCCTTCCGCATCGTAGACTTTATGTTTTCTGAAGGTGGCCAGGGGATTCCTCTGAACTTCGAACGGCCTTCGCGGGCGGAGTGCAAATCCTGCAAGCCGACGGAACCACACCTCGGACACCCAATCGAAATTGGTGTTTTTGCTGCTGGATTCGTTGTTTAGCTCCTCGGCCGCTTCCGTACGCCCGGTCGCCATCAGTTCCAGCAAATCACGACCCGCGAGATATCGCACCACTTCGCGAGTTGCCACGCGCTCCAAAAGTTTGGCCGCATCGGTATGATTATAAGCCCAGGCTTGCAGGTCTTTAATTTGAAATTGAACGGGAACACTCACATTGATCAAGTCCGCTGGAATCCCGCGATCCGCGCTGGCTTCGTTCGTTCCGATGAGCGATCGGGTCTGCCGGCTGGCGATCAACCAGTTCGCCTCCTCTTTGTAATGTTTTCCCGTCCAGAGCACCGCGTGCTCGTGCGCTTCATCTTCATCCGGAACAAAACCCACATTGAAGCTTTGAATCTCGCGGGTGCGGAAGCGGTGGACTTGGTCGATCGGCCAGGGGAGTTTCAAATGCAGGCCTGGCTCAAGCACGCGCCCATCCGCCACCGGCCGTCCGAAACGTTCCAATAAACCCTGATCCCCAGGACTGACAAACACGAATGACGTGGATAGGAAAAGCACCGAGACTTGCATCAAGACGAGCCACACCAAGGCTTTTTGCAGAAATCGATAAAACCAAGTTTCCGATACTTTGAAGCCGAACTGGTAGTCCAAGGCATGGGCGGCCGTGGTAAAAAGCCCTTCCGGCTCCGCCAGAAGACCGACCAACCGACTGTCATACAACACCCGCCCCACTTTTCCAGCCACGCGCGGCCGGTAGATCTCCAGGATCAAGTTGATTAGGGTCTCGGCTGCCACCAATCCGAGGACGCCGAGCAACGCCTGCGCGGCATAATAATCCACTCGCGGAAATCCAAGGACAACGGCAGCAATGCACCCGGTGATCACAAAACACACATAAGCCCCGAGCAGCAAATAACTGGCGCCAGGCCGAAGCAAACGCGCCTCCTTGAGGCGCGTCAGACCGACCGCATACTTCCCCAAAAGAAACAGCGTCAAGGCAAAGAGTCCAAACAGCGACATGGCGAGTGTCGGTTGGTTCAACGGACCGGGGGTTAATTTGCTCAACCATTTCCACAACAGATAAGCACCTCCTGCCTGCAACCCGAACAACAGAACGGTAAAGCCTGGGACGAAGTACCGTTCGAATTGTTCCCGAGAACGTTTCGCAGGGAACACCTCCGTCTCGGCGGTGTTGAACAAACTTGCGGTCCCTGCCGTCTTGTTCAGCTCGTCAAACTCCAACCGCTCTAAGCGCTCCGTCTCTTCTAGGCGCATCTGGAAATAGCCGATGGCAATCACCAGAAAGCCCAACCCCATGTAGACAGTCCCTGCCTGCCCGGCCAAGGAGTTCGTATAACGCGCGACCAGCAAGCTCGCGACGCCCACGCCCAGCAGGACAATCAGGTTTACAAAACCGATTTTCTTGATGTTCCGTTCCATGGGACTCTTCAAGTCAATTCTCGATCCTCAAACAACAACAGCGCCACCGCCAGAGATGCGCCTAAGTAACCCACCACGTAAGCTGACGCCTGCCCTACATAACTCCAGGGAATCGATTTCTGGCTGTCCAACGCGTCTGAGAGCCAGAAAAGCTGCCAGTTCGGAACCAACGTGTAAAGAATGGACGCCCACCAGGATCCGGCTTCGGCCGGACGCCCAAACAGATAGTCTGACATCAGGCCCAGCAAGAAGACGGCTGAGCACATCGCTAAGGTGGGCACCATCTCCCACCGGGTGGAACAAGCCAGCGCCACCCCCGCGAGAATGGCCAGAGCAAAGAAAATCAGGATCGCTGCCGGGATCAATCGCCAATCCACACCCTTTGCAAACGTCTGCCACGCTCCTTCTTTGTCGATAAAATTGATGAATACAAAGCTGACCGTGATCATCGCCACCGCAAAAAACGCAGCGTCGGCCACAAACGGCCGTCGCAGGAAGTAATTCGTGAACCCTCCCAACCCGTAGGCAAAGCCCAAGGCCGCGCAGAAAATCCAGAATGCCCTGGTGTCCGTATCTCCGTAGGCATCAAAGGCCATGCGGCTCGCTAACAAAGCGCTCAGCAGATTAACGTATGTCAACACCCCCAACGCTCCCACCACCCCGGCATACTTGGCCAACAGAAACTGCGCCCGACCGACCGGCTTGGCCAGTACGGCAAGCGCGGTTCCAGATCGAATCTCATGAGCCACTGAGGCCGACGCGCTCAATACCGCCCCGAACAAACCCGATAATAACATAATAGCCAGGACACTGTCCTTAACCAGCTTCGGATCCTCGCCGAACCCAAAGTACGGCACGCAGGCGAGGAACACAGAAAACCCCGTTGAAAACGTCATCAAGAGAAGGAACACCGGTTGGCGCACCAACTCCATGAACGCATTTCTAGCTATAGTGCCAAATTGTCGCATGCCGCTAATGGGCTGATAGGTTACGGTGCAACGTCTCGATTGCAAACGCTTATTACTCAGCTTCTAGATCAGGGTCGCGCGAAAATACCCAAGGGCCGCCGCGTTGCAAAGTGTGCGTCTGCGTGCACATTCGCCTTACTCATCCAGACACCCACCGCGTCGAGCTCCCCAATTCACGCCCCTTAAGAGCGGCATGAATCGGGAGCTTCCCCGCTTTAGACCGTCGCAACGAGATGTTGCTCACGGCGATTTTATGCGGTCGTCGCCAGTCGGTTTCAGTCCGTCACGCAGACGCAAACTGGCTGAGATCACGACCGTCCCGGACTGGGCCAGCAGACGCCATCGATCCCGAGTGAAGCACCGGCAATTCATTTCCACTCCGTCTCGGCGCTCGATAAAGACATTAGGCAAGGCACACCCACGTGAATCGCATGAAAACGTGCGTTTAGCGTGCGTTTAGCGTGCGTTTAGCGTGCGTTTAGCGTGCGGTTAGATCGAACAGGGATTGGGTGAAAGCACCCAGTCAACCCTGTTCAAAGGAGAGGAATTCACGGAAAAGCCGGGAACGTCGTGGTCCGATCGTTCCAATACAGCGGTGAACGCGAAATGCAGTGATCCGCTCGGGCAAGATCCAAGCGCGGATAACCTTGCCTTCGGCTCGAAATTCACCGTGCGGCCGTAAACCAGGCGGTGTCTCCTCATTCCGAAATTCTTCACACACGCGCCAATGGAGCCGTGGATACGCTTGACAGAGAGGAGCCAGTTGCGGACAACAATCTGCGACACACATGCGCATTTTCACAGTAATCATGGTCTCTCTGATCTCCCTTCATGCGGCGGCTCAAGACAAGGTGATAAGGCTGTACGACGGGCCCGCTCCGGGCTCGGAATCATGGCAGCAAAAAGAAGCGGAGAATCGGAACAACCTATGGCTAACGCCAGTGGTTTACAACGTCGTGAGTCCAACGCTGACAGCGTTTCTTCCAGACCCTTCCCTGGCAGTCGGCACTGCGGTGGTGATCTGTCCAGGCGGCGCATTTTACGCTTTGTCGATCGATAGTGAGGGAAATGATGTGGCGCGTTGGCTGGCCGCGAAAGGGCTCGCATGCTTCGTTCTAAAGTACCGGCTGGTGGAGTGCAAAACCGATGACCCCACCAAAGAGCTGATGACCAAAGGGAACCTGGACGAGAGCGTGGCCCCGATCGTGCGATTGGCCATGGCGGACGGTCAGGCAGCGGTCGCTTATGTTCGGAAACATGCCCAGGAGTTTGGCGTGAAATCGGATCGCGTCGGTATTATTGGCTTCTCCGCTGGCGGCACGGTCACGGCATCGGTCGCTTACAACCATGCTTCTGAAAGCAAACCGGACTTCGCAGCGCCGATTTATCTCCAATACGACTGGTCGATCAAAGGACCTGTGCCCTCCGATGCCGGCCCGTTGTTCATTCTCGCCGCGACGGACGACCCGCTCGGGTTGGCGCCCCACAGCGTACGCCTTTACCAGGATTGGACCGCTGCCGGAAAATCCGCCGAACTCCACCTTCTATCCAAGGGAGGCCACGGATTCGGCATGCGCAAACAGAATCTCCCCTCGGACCAGTGGATCGAACGATTTCACGAGTGGCTGGGCGTGCAAGGCCTGCTGAAAAAGTGATCGTTCCTCGCTTCCTGCCATTGCTTATCGCTTGTCGATAGGCAGAAAAGAGATTCGGGGAAAGCCGCAGAGTATTGGCGCTCCGGAGTGGAAGACGTGGCCCTCTCTATCTGGGCTTTCGACTGGCAAGCTGCCCGGCCAAAGAGATGGCTGCCTGCATGCTCGAAGAATCAGCGCGGCCCGATCCGACAATATCGTAAGCAGTCCCGTGGTCCGGAGAAGTCCTGATAAAGGGCAACCCTAAGGTCCAATTGATCCCACGTTCAAATCCAATCATCTTCAATGGCACCAAGCCTTGATCGTGGTACATGGCGACGACCGCGTCGTAGTCGCCCCGGTAAGCATAATAAAACAAGGTGTCCGCCGCGAAGGGTCCCTTGACATCGATGCCTCGCGCTCGGGCGGCCTGCACCGCGGGAGTAATAATATCGATCTCTTCCGAACCGATCTTTCCACCTTCTCCCGCATGAGGGTTTAGCCCACAGACCGCCACGCGAGCCTTGGGCAGATCGAGGTCACGGCACGCCTGGGCAGCCAACTCGATGGCGAGCTCAACTTTTGAATGCGTAATTGCGGAAGCAACCGAGCGAATGGGCAGATGAGTCGTGACCAAAGCGACCCGAAGCCACCGTGATCGATCGTCTTCGCCCAAGAGCATCATGGCGGTCCGGGTCGTCCCGGCCAACTGCGAGAGAAACTCGGTCTGCCCGACGAACTCAGGCTCGCCGCTGCGAATAATGGCCTCTTTATTGACCGGCGCTGTGACCAGCGCACTCAACCGACCGCTCAGACATTCCGCAGCCCCGTAGCGAAGATACGCCAGAGCCGCTTGGGCAGCTTGAGGAGCACCGGGCAGCAATGCCCGAGGTAAAGTATCAGCCAACGGATCATGGACGACAAAACGACTTCCCTCGGCTGCACTGCTGAAGTGGAGCGGCAATGGCGCGGTCAGCTTCTGGTTCAAGGTTCGAAGGCGAGAGACATCCCCGATTAGAACATACTCCGTCCCATGGTCCTTTGCCATGGTAGCCAAGGCTTTCAACGTGACCTCCGGCCCGATCCCGGTCACATCTCCCAACGCGATGCCTATCCGGATGTTCATCCGTTTATCTCAATACCTCCGAAACTCCGCAGTCCGAAGCCAGGAGAAGCCCTGCCTAATCCGGGAAATATTGAACGAACGACTTTTGCTTCAAGCGCTCGATCCACTTGTCGTGCAAACGTTTGGTTTCCTCGCCTTTAAGAGCCGTCTCGATCTCCGGCCGCACCTCGGAGAGGGGTCGTGTATGAGCAAGCCGAGATTCCTCCACGAGCATAATATAACAACCGTCCGGCCGCTCGACCAAGCCGCTCCGTTGACCTGCCTTCAAGGAGAATGCCACGTCGGCAAGATCCTGGCGCAAGACGGAACGCTCGACCCAGCCCCAATCGCCGCCCTCCGCGCTTTGCGATCCTTGTGAGTAAATCCGCGCCATATCCGCGAAATCCGCCCCCTCCTCCAGTTTGGCCATGATTTCCTGGGCCATCACTTTGGAGGCAGTCGCTTCGTTAGGCCGATTCGTGACAACAATCATGCGCAGTTTGACCTGATCCTCCAGTTTATACTTGTCCTCGTGCTCTTTATAGTAGACCTCGATCTTGTGAGGAGAGATCACTGGATCGCGTGGAATGAAGTGGTCGACCATCGCTGAGAGGATAACGCGTTCACGCACTCGCTGGCGGTAATTCTCAAACGTAAGCCCTTGAGCCTGTAAAGTTTTTGTCAACGTCAAGCGGTTGCCATAGTTGCGCGTGTCCTTGGCGATTTGATCCTCAATGAAGCTCTCTGGCAAATTGTAGCCGCCCGTCTTGAATTCGTGGAGAATCAGTTGACGTTCCACCAGGTCACGGATCGCATTGCTTCGCAGCTCGCGCGCTTTCTGTTCGAAAGCGGACGGATTATCCCCGTAACGACGTTCCAGGAATTCGAGCTCGGACGCAATGGAGGTCAACACTTCTTTGAAGGTGATCACTGTGTCATTGACTCTGGCGACAATCCCGTTCAGCGGAATTGCGGATTCGGACTGGGCGTAGAGCCCTAGCGGTGCAAGAGCCACCATCAAGACAGCAAAGAGTTTCATTTCAACGGGTCCACTTTACGGGGGGGTTCCCAGCCAGGTCAAGCGCTGCGGCAAGCCCTTTTCGATTCCGGGAGCAGAAAGTTAGGCAAAAACGGCAAAAATGAGCGTTGGGACCGCCGCTTTTACCCGGTCGCGACCCCAACGAGTCAGCTCTGAGCCTCCGTTGACCGGCCGCAGACCGGACGATGGGACAAGATTCTCCGTAACATTTCGCGCTCAAAGAGTGTCCAAAGGATATATGTGGACAGGGCCTGATCGGAATCAGCGAAAAGCGAAGCGGATCGGATTTACGCTGATTGAACTCTTGGTCGTGATCGGGATTATTGGGATTCTGACTTCGATGTTGATGCCAGCGTTGGGCAAGGCGAAAGGGGCAGCGCAACGCATTGCCTGCCTAAACAATGAGAAACAACTGGCGCTGGCGTTGCACCTTTACGCCACGGACAATAACGGCTTCTTTCCTCCCCGAATTCAAACGAATCGCTGGTGCACAACGCTTCTCCCCCATTACCAAGACCTGCGAATCCTTAAATGCCCCTCGGATATCTGGGCTAAAGCCACTACCAACGCAGCGGCCGGCTCGGGCACTCGCCCTGCCGAATCGGTCGCCCGCACCTATCTTATCAATGGCTTCGATGATTACTACCGGCACATCGTTGGCACCGCTGGAATGCCGCGCTTCCGTCAGTTGGGCAATGGCGAGGTGGTAATTAACGAACAGAACATCCCTGAGCCGTCAGCCACGGTCGCTTTCGGTGAACGCGACAACCGGCCGGGAGGTACCCCCCAATATCATATGGACTATGATGCCCTGGACGACATGAACGGATTGAATCAAACGATGCACGGAAATTCGACTCGCACCGGAAAGGGTGGTGGATCGAATTACGCCATGGTCGATGGGCACGTGGACTTCTTGCGGTATGGTCGCACCTTTAATCCGGTTAATATGTGGGCTGTGTCGCCCAAAGAACGTAACGTGGCGGTTTCGCTGCCTTGACCGATCGCCATGAACCCTCGCCGCCGTTGGACGTTGGTCGCAGTTTTTGCCACTCTGTTGTTGGTTTACGCTCTCTTCTTTACGGACTGGGTCCGCCCCGCTCCGATTCAAATCGCGTCTCAAGTCCGGTTTGCGATCCAACCGCCTCGATTTGGTCGGCCGGCTAAAAAGCCGCTCGTGCCTGGAAAACTGGCAGAAACCAATCATGTGGTTCCTGCGGTGCGCCCTTTCGAGCGAATTGCGCCACCGGAAAAAGGTGCTATCGATCCCGCGCCCGGGGGCGCGGCCAATGTTACCTTTAGCTTTGACGCCTTCTACGAACTTACTCATGTCCGAGTTGAAGACGTCCCTGCGGATGGCACTCCCCCCAAGCTGCAGTGGGAACTGGTGGGGAAGAGCCGGCCGACCCGCTCGCTCCTTTATAACCGTGTTCCCGAAGGGATGCAGGTCCGCGGAGGGCAGACTAACGCTGAGGCGTTGATTCCCGGCGTTCCTTATCGGCTCTTGCTCGAAGCGGGGCGCCGTCGGGGAACCAATTTGTTCAGCACGACAGCGCTCCGCGCGCCTGAGTGACGGAGGCAAGTTCGAATAAGCCTGGTCCAGCTCCGTGGTGGAAGTTTCGTTTCGGCACGATGGAGTTGAGCGAAACGGATCGATTCCTTCGAGGTGATGAATAGTCGCAGTTGCCCTCCGCCCCACCACGTTTTTCATGAATCCAATCACCGGCCCTAGCTTCTTGCGCGACTGCGAAGTTGCAGTTGACGGCCCGAAGCAGTCTGCTATCGTGCCGCTTGATGACTAACGGCAGCCATCGATTTAGCAGTGGGTTCGGTTGGGCATACTACTTTAGCTCTCCGAACCTGCGCATCGGGCTGCTCTAAAACGCAAACTTTAACCCGAGCCGCAGGTCGCCATCACCTGCGGCTTTTTCATTGAGCCCAGCGTTGATGCCCCGGCGACAAAATTATGATCGTTGTTCTTAAACCAGAGATCAGCAAGAAAGAAGAGAACGCTGTGCTCACCGAGATTCGCAAACTAGGTTACAAGCCACATATCATTCGTGGAGTCGAGCGAACCGTGATTGGCGCGATCGGCGACGAACGAACTCATCACACCTTGGAAGCGCTCTCCGTCTGGCCCCAGGTCGAAAAGGTGATGCCTGTGCAGAAGCGCTACAAACTGGTTAGCCGCGAAGGGCACCGAGAAAACTCGGTCATTAAAGCGCGTGGCGTTCCGATCGGCGGCAAGAAATTCCAGATCATGGCGGGTCCTTGCTCCGTTGAAAGTGAGCAACAACTCATGACCACAGCGGTCGCTGTAAAGAAGGCTGGGGCCACGATTCTGCGTGGGGGTGCCTTCAAACCACGCACGTCGCCATACGAGTTTCAAGGATTGGGACTCCGTGGGCTCAAACTCCTGGCCAAAGCTCGACGTGAAACCGGCTTGGCCGTCATCACCGAACTGCTCTCGGAGGAGCACGCCGAGATGGTCGCGGAGTACGCGGATATTCTCCAGATCGGCGCCCGAAATGCGCAGAACTTCAAGCTCTTAATTGCCGCTGCGAAGACGGGCAAACCTGTGCTCTTGAAGCGGGGACTCTCGATGAAGATTGACGAGTGGCTGCTCGCCGGCGAATACGTTATGTCCAATGGCAACCCGAATCTCCTATTCTGCGAGCGCGGGATTCGAACCTTCGAGACGTATACACGAAATACCTTGGATTTAGCCGCCGCACCGATCATCAAAAACGAGTCTCACTTGCCCATCGTTATCGACCCAAGCCAGGGCGCCGGTCGTGCTGATCTGGTCATAG
Source organism: Limisphaerales bacterium (assembly GCA_044225505.1). Lineage (GTDB taxonomy): Bacteria > Verrucomicrobiota > Verrucomicrobiia > Limisphaerales > SIBE01 > JAXMHN01. The sequence goes on along the minus strand of JBGAIN010000040.1, from coordinate 15,203 downwards.
CAATGTGCAAAGGGGCCGTGGCGATGGGCGCCGACGCTCTTCTGATCGAGGTCCATCCGAATCCGGCCGAGGCACTGAGCGACGGGGCACAACAACTCACCTTGCAAGGATTCGACCGTTTGATGTCGGAACTGAAGCCATTCATCACGGCCGCCGGCCGTGAGTAGCTCGCGTATGGAATCCAAAGCACGGAGGAGCCGAGCTCTGGCCGTGTTTGCAGATCGCTCTCCATGCGTGTGATCGAACGCCAGATTGAAGTGCGTTATCGGCACCAGGTGCACTTCACCACGGATACGTTCCATCCAGACAATTCGCTCCTTCGGACCGTGCTCACCAACGGGGAAGCCCGGCGCCCTCAGCGAGCCTTAGTGATTCTCGACGAAACTCTAGCTCAAGCTCGGCCCGCTTTGGAACGGGACATCGACTCTTACTTTAAGAGTTCGCCAGAGCTGCAATTGGTTTGCCCGCCGATTGTCATTGAGGGCGGAGAGCGCGTGAAAAATTCCTATTTTCACGTCTCGGAGATTCAATCTCAGATCGATCGCTACCACCTCGACCGACATTCGTATGTGATCGCGATTGGCGGAGGGGCACTTCTCGACATGGTCGGTCTGGCGGCTGCAACTGCCCATCGCGGCCTACGCCATATCCGGTTTCCCACGACCACCCTGAGCCAGGACGATTCGGGAGTCGGCGTCAAAAACGGCATCAATGCTTTCGGCAAAAAAAACTTCATTGGCACGTTTGCACCGCCATTTGCCGTGATCAATGACTTCGGTTTGCTCGCGTCGCTTTCGGAACGGGATAAGCGCGCCGGATATATCGAAGCGCTTAAAGTCGCACTGATTCGAGACCGGGCTTTTTTCGAAAGAATCGAGCAGGATGCCGAACGCCTGCGGACGTTTGATCCCGCGGCCGTGGAACCGCTCATCTATCGATGCGCCGAACTGCACATCAACCACATTGCCACAGCGGGCGATCCCTTTGAGTTTGGCTCCGCGCGACCGTTGGATTTCGGGCATTGGGCGGCTCACAAACTGGAGCAACTCTCCGAGTTTAAGCTGCGTCACGGTGAGGCCGTCGCCATCGGGATTGCAATCGACGTGACTTATTCGAAACTGACCGGGTTACTCGACGGGGACTCCGCGGAGCGGATTCTTACCTTAATCGAAGTGCTCGGATTTGAGTTATTTACCAATGAACTACTGCACGTCGATAAGGCGAGCCAGTTGAAGGTATTGGAAGGTCTCGAGGATTTTCGCGAGCACCTGGGCGGCGATTTGACCGTCACTCTGCTTCAGGGTATCGGTCGAGGCCATGAGGTCCATGCGATCGAACTGAAACTGGTCATCGCAGCTATTCATGAGTTGCAGGAACGCCATGCCAATCGCCTCCGCCCATCGGCTGGGAACTTGGGCAATCCCCAATAGGTCCGCTCGGCAGGTTGGCGAAGAGCATTCCCCGGATGCGGCCTGGCCGCTACCATCACCGGAATCCGGGACGACCAGAGCGTCCTGTGCCAGGCGAACAAACCCTGTCAGTCCCCGCGAGTCATGAAGCGGACTGCTATCCTCAATGTCGTCGGGCTCTCTCGCTCGGTTCTTGGGTCAGCCACGCCCCACATCTCCAGCTTTGCACAACAGAACAAACTGGCGACGATCTCTCCGGCGTTGCCGGCGGTCACCTGTACAGCCCAGGCAAACTACTTAACTGGATGTCGGCCGACCGAGCACGGCATTGTAGGCAACGGTTGGTACGACCGATCACTGGCCGAAGTGCAGTTTTGGAAGCAATCAAATCATTTGATCCAGCGCCCCAAAATCTGGCACGACTTGAAGGCGCTCCGTCCTGAGTTCACCTGTGCCAAACTCTTTTGGTGGTACAATATGTATTCTGGGGTCGACTTTAGCATCACACCTCGACCCTTGTATCCGGCGGACGGACGAAAGATTTTCGATATTTACACCTGGCCTTTTTCGCTGCGCCCGGCCATTACAGAGGATCTTGGAGCATTCCCTTTTCCCGCGTTTTGGGGGCCTGCGGCCGGAACAACTTCTGGCCGCTACAGTCGGCCGGCGGCTTCCCAATGGATTGCTGATGCCGCGAGATGGATTGAACAGAAATACTCCCCTACACTATCGCTGGTTTATCTGCCGCACCTCGATTACAACTTCCAGCGCTGGGGCCCGCACCATCCAAAAGCAGAGGATGATCTACGGGAGATCGATCAATTGGTTGGGGAACTGCTGCAGTTCTATCGAAAACACCAAGTGCAAGTTGCCCTCCTCTCCGAGTACGGCCTCACGGCGGTTGATACTCCGGTTCATTTGAACCGACTGTTCCGTGAGAACGGTTGGATCGAAATCAAGCAAGAGCTCGGGTTGGAACTGCTCGATTGCGGCGCAAGCAGGGCCTTTGCTGTCGCCGATCATCAGATCGCGCATGTCTACCTCAATGACGCCTCTCTTGAAAAAAAGGCGTATAAGCTTCTGCGCGATACGCCCGGAGTCGGCCACGTCTTCTTGAAAGCGGAACGCGGAGCCATCGGCCTCGACCATAATCGCGCCGGCGATCTTATCGTAGTCGCGCAAGAGAACGCTTGGTTTACCTACTACTATTGGTTCGACGACCAGGCTGCGCCCGATTTTGCCCGAACCGTGGATATCCACCGTAAACCCGGATATGACCCGGTCGAATTGTTTCTCGACCCGCGGCAGCGCTGGGCAAAACTCAAAATCGCTTTCAAACTCCTGCAAAAGAAGCTCGGATTCCGGATGCTAATGAACTTAATTCCGCTGGACCCGACTCTGGTCAAGGGCTCGCACGGTTGCATTCCCAGGAACCCGGACGATTGGCCGATCGTCGTTGCTGATTCCGGCTTGCTATCCGATTCGCCTCTCGCGTCCACGGAGGTTTATGAACTCGTACGTCGCCTCGTCCTGGAGGGGTAAGAGTTCCGTCTCGCCCACCACCAGGTTGCCATTCCGGAGGGGTTAAATCTGCGAGTTCAGCCAGAGCGTCAGGAAATCAGATGTTGCTGCTCCGGCGGCTTTCCCTGATATTCGCCGCCTATGTCGACGGCGCGGAAGCAATATCCATTTGAGTTGATCGAGCCAAAGTGGCAGCGAACCTGGGAACAGCAAGAGACGTTTCGCGCCTGGAACCCTGGCGAATCCGTGCCCGCTCAGCACCCTTTTGCCCAACGCCACCCAAGCCTGCCGCCAAAGTACTACATTCTCGATATGTTCCCGTATCCCTCTGGTGCGGGGCTACATGTCGGACATCCGGAAGGTTACACCGCCACGGACATTCTGGCCCGCTATCGGCGTGCGGTCGGTTACCATGTGCTTCATCCGATGGGCTGGGATGCCTTTGGACTTCCCGCTGAGCAATATGCCATTAAGACCGGGCAACACCCTCGGAAAACGACCGAGCAGAATGTGCGGACATTCAAACGACAGATCCAAGCCTTAGGGTTCAGTTACGATTGGACGCGGGAGGTCGACACGACAGACCCTCGTTACTTCCGGTGGACCCAGTGGATCTTTTTGCAGCTATATCAATCGTGGTTTAACCCAGCGTCCAATAAGGCCGAGCCGATTCTCACTATTGAATATCCTCCGTCGCTCCAACCGATCCCGGGACAACCGCCAACTCCAGAACTCGAGCGCCAACGACGTGCCTACCGGGACAATCGTCGTCTCGCTTACGTTAGCGAAGCTCCGGTCTGGTGGTGCGAAGCTTTAGGGACCGTCCTGGCGAATGAAGAAGTCATCGACGGTAAGAGTGAAGTCGGTGGGTTCCCCGTCGTACGCAAACCGATGCGCCAATGGATGCTTCGCATCACCGCGTATGCCCAAAGACTTCTGGACGACCTTGAAACTATCGACTGGACAGAGTCGCTCAAGCAGATGCAGCGAAACTGGATTGGCCGGAGCGAAGGAGCCGAGATCGAATTCACCGTGCCGGGTCTCACAACTCGGATCACCGTGTTCACTACACGCGCGGATACGCTCTTTGGAGCGACTTACATCGTGTTGTCGCCCGAACATAAGCTGGTCGGTGAACTGACGACCCCAGACCGCCGCTCTGTCGTGGATGAGTATCGCGCCTTTGCCGCCGCCAAGAGCGACCTTGAACGGACCGAATTGGCAAAGGAAAAGACGGGAGTCTTTATCGGCTCATACGCCATCAATCCCGCGACTCAAGAGAAAATTCCTATCTGGATTGCCGACTACGTGCTCGCCTCCTACGGGACAGGCGCCATCATGGCAGTCCCGGCCCACGACACTCGCGACCTCGCTTTTGCCCAGAAGTTTGGCCTCGAAGTCCGGCTCGTCGTCCAAGCACCTACCGGACAGGAATCACTCGGTTATGTCGGGGATGGCACCAGCGTGAACTCCGACTTTCTCGATGGTATGCCAACCCCGGAGTCGAAAAAACGTATCCTCGATTGGCTGGAAGCAAAAGGATGTGGCCGCAGGACAGTGAACTTCAAAATCCGCGACTGGCTGTTTTCCCGGCAGCGCTATTGGGGGGAGCCCTTTCCGATCCTCTGGAAACGAGATGCATTGGGCGAGTCGTATCACGAGGCAGTCCCTGAAACCGACTTGCCGATCCTCCCCCCAAACCTGACCGACTTTAAACCGACTGCGGACGGGGAACCGCCGCTGAGTCGCGCCACGGATTGGGTGAAACTGGCGGACGGCTCCGTGCGTGAGACCAATACGATGCCGCAGTGGGCTGGTAGTTGTTGGTATTACCTGCGTTATCTAGATCCAAATAACACCGAGCGCTTCTGCGGCGTTGAAGCGGAGCGCTACTGGATGGGTGGGTCTGGCACAGGGAATTTAACTAGCGCCGCGGGAGTGAATCTCTACGTGGGAGGGACCGAACACGCGGTCCTGCACCTGCTCTACTCCCGATTCTGGCACAAAGTTCTTCACGACCTCGGCTACGTCTCCACCGCGGAGCCGTTTTATAAGCTCGTGAACCAGGGTCTAATCCTGGGAGAAGACGGGCAGAAGATGTCCAAATCCCGAGGAAACGTTGTGAACCCGGACGATGTCCTCGCCGAATACGGCGCGGATGCGTTCCGCCTTTACGAGATGTTCATGGGGCCGTTGGAAATGGTAAAGCCTTGGAGTACCACTGGCGTGGAGGGAGTCTATCGTTTCCTCGGGCGGGTCTGGCGCCTGTTCATCGACGAAACGAGTGAAACCGAGTTCGAACAACATCAGGCGCTACAGCCAGACCTTGGCGCGGAGCTGCTTCAGGATTTGCGACTGCACCGCGGCATTCAGGACACTGCCGCAGCGCCGGAACAGTTAAAGACTCTCCATGCGTGCATTAAGAAGGTCACCGAAGACCTTGAAGGGATGCGCTTCAACACCGCCATCTCCGCGATGATGGTCTTTGTTAACGAGGCGACGGGGTGGGAGGTTCGACCGAGCGCTGTCCTTCGAGATTTCCTTGTTTTGCTGCAGCCCTTCGCTCCGCATTTAGCAGAAGAGCTCTGGAGCAAGCTCTGCTCCGCCTCTGCGAAGGCCGGGTCAAGTCCAGGAATTCCCCTCGCTTATCAGGCTTGGCCAAAGCACGATCCGGCTCTCCTCGTAGAATCGACGCTCGAGATTCCCGTCCAAATCAATGGGAAATTGCGTGATCGTATTCGCATCGGCGCAGAAGCGACCGAGGAGGAGATTCGCACCGCCGCCCTAAACTGTGAAAAGGTCCAAAGCTTTCTCACTGGCAAAAAGGTGCTCCGAGTCATCGTGGTTGGGAAAAAGCTGGTCAATATTGCAGTCGCCTAGTTACTCCGCTACATTCAAAGGTGTGTCACTTGACAAAACAGGAACAACTGGTCCTGAGTGTCGTTATCTTCCTCTTGCTGACAGGGCTGGCCGTCAAGAGTTACCGGACGGCACATCCTCTCCCAAGGCCTGGTCTGACTCGCCTTCCGTAACCCATGCAATGCTTGAACTTTGATGAGGTGATTCAACGCATCACGCGGCAGGATGCGCGCTACCACAAGGATGCCTACAGCTTCTTGCGGGAAGGCCTCGACTATACCCAAAAGCGGCTCAGCGACCGGAAAAAGTCGGAACCCCGCCATGTCTCGGGCGAGCAACTCCTTCAAGGCCTCCGCGATTTTGCCTTGTCTCAGTTTGGACCGATGGCAAAGACGGTGTTGAACGAGTGGGGCATTCAGTCGTGCGAAGACTTTGGAGAACTTGTGTTCAACATGGTGGATCAAGGATTGTTGAGCAAAACAGATACCGATAGCCGTGACGACTTCAAGCCCGGCTTCAATTTTGAAGAAGCCTTCTGCAAGCCATTCCTGCCACGAACTCGGGTAGGACCCAAAGTATCGCCCGAAACGAAAGCGGGCCCGAATTAGCTATGTCCCTACCTGTCGCTTCTCGCACTCTCGATCCACTCGTTGGCGGTCCCTACGTCACTGAAACTGAAATTCCATTCTTACCGCTCGGAACAAAGCTGACCACGTTCGAGAACGGACTTACCTTGATTGTCCGCGAAGATCACAGTGCTCCAGTAGTCTCGGCGCAGGCCTGGTGTAAGGCGGGAAGCATTGATGAGGGACGCTGGTTAGGGGCCGGATTGTCGCACACGCTCGAGCATATGCTCTTTAAGGGAACGACCACCCGCGGCGCCGGCCGGATTGACCAGGAGGTGCAAGATGCAGGCGGCTACATGAACGCCTACACCTCTTTCGACCGTACGGTCTACTACATTAATGTCCCCAACACCGGCGCTGAAATCGCAGTCGAGATCCTCTGCGACATCATGCGCAACGCCACCCTTCCGGCCGACGAATTGGATAAGGAGAAACAGGTCATCTTGCGGGAGATGGACATGAACCAGGATGACCCCGGTCGGCGAGCGAGCCGACGGCTTTTCGAAACTGCCTACACCCGCAGCCCCTACCGTTATACGGTCATTGGGTATCCCGATATTTTTAACGAGGTCCGGCGCGAAGACGTGGTCGCTTTCTACCGCGAGAAATATTCGCCCAACAATATTTTCCTGGTCGTCGTGGGAGACATTAAAGCGGATGTTGTTGAGGGGCAGGTTCGGCGCGCTTTTGCGGGTGTGCGGGCGCGGCCCTTACCTCCGCAAGTGCTCCCGGAAGAACCCGCGCAGGCTGGCCAGCGCGAGATCATTGAAGAAGCTCCCATCGAAGTCGGGCACTTTCATGTAGCGTGGCATATTCCGGACTTACGTCATGCGGATACCCCCGCGCTGGATGTTTTGGCAACGCTGCTCGGATCAGGCCATAGCTCTCGCCTCTACCAGGAAGTTCGGGAGAAGCTTGGGGTTGTCCATTCCGCGGACGCCTGGACCTACAGTCCAGGCAATCCTGGCTTACTGGGAATGAGTGCCATTGTCGATCCGGTCCAGTTTCACCCGGCTCGTGCTGCTCTCTTGGCTCAAGTCGAACGGATGAAACACGATCTAGTCCCAGCCGCGGAGTTAGCGAAAGCGGTTAAGCAATTCACGTCGGCCACTCTCGCCACGCGGAAGACCATGCAAGGACAAGCCCAGGACCTGGGTGCCAACTGGCTGGCGGCCGCGGATTTGAACTTTTCCGAGCGCTACCTCGCAGCAGTCCGCCGCGTTACTCCTCAAGACCTGCAACGTGTCGCCCGGCAGTACCTCACCAGCACCAATCGCACGCTCTATGCGCTCATGCCCGTCGGGACAAGTCCCAAAGAGTCTCAGATTGCAGAAGTGATCGAAGAACGCCCCATCCAAAAATTCGATCTTCCCAATGGCTTGCGCCTGCTCATCAAGGAAGATCACCGCCTCCCATTTATCGAGTTTCGCACCGTGTTCAAAGGAGGTGTTCTGGCGGAAACCTCGCAGAACAACGGTGTCACCTTGCTGCTGGCGAAATTGCTCCTCAAAGGGACAACACAGCGCACCGCCGAACAGATCGTGACGGAGATCGAATCGCTGGGCGGAAGCATCGACACTTACGGCGGCAACAACAGCTTTGGAGTCAATGCCCAAGTGCTCAACATCGATTTCCAGAGCGGGCTGGATCTGTTGTTTGATGTCATTCTTCATCCGACATTTCCGGCGGCGGCGGTGGAGCGCGAGCGCCAGATCCAACTCGCCAACATTCGGGCGCAACGAGATCATTTGCTGACCAGTGCCAGTCGGCTGATGCGCCGCACACTGTTCGGGGACCAGGGTTACGGCTTGGATGCTCAAGGCTCCGAGGAAAGCGTTTCAAATGCACAAATCGCCGACTTGCGCCAAGTCTACGATCAGCTCGTCCGACCTAATAACTGCGTTTTAGCGATTTACGGGGATATTCAAACGGACGTCGTGAAGCAGGCTGTAGAGTCCGCTCTCGTCAATTGGAAATCCCTCACAGCGATGACCCAAGGTCCGGAAGCGCTGATTAAGTTGAACGGCCAGCTCCACCCCGTCGAACATCGCGACAAGAAGCAGGCTGTCTTAGTCATCGGTTTTCCGGGCGTTGATCTCCACAATCCCGATCGCTACGCGCTGGAACTTATCCAAGAGGCGCTCAGCGACCTTGGATCCAGGCTCTTTGTGCGCATCCGAGAGAATCTCGGGCTGGCCTATTACGTCGGCGCTCAAAACTTTCTTGGCCTCCACCCAGGCTACTTCGCTTTCTATGCCGGGACAGCTCCAGAAAAGAAAAGCTTGGTTGAATTTGAATTATTGAAAGAAGCTGAGTCACTGCGAGTTGGAGGGCTGACGGAAACTGAACTGCAGCGGGCCAAGGCCAAGCTGATTGGCCAGAAGAAGATCGCCCGGCAAGACCTGGGTGCTTACGCCATGACCACCGCTTTGGATGAACTTTACGGCCTAGGCTACCAGAGTTGCGACACGGAGGATGGGCGCTACCAGTCAATCACGGTCGATGAAGTTCAGCGCGTGGCGAGAAAATACCTCAACCCGGAAACCTGTGTTGTGGCGATCGTTACTCCGCAAGATACGCCCCCCACGACATGAGAAAGAGATGGCTCTCCATTCCCTGAACGATCCGATGCGGTTCTGCAAATAGCGCCCGCTGCGTCGCTTTCAGGAAAGCACTAAACGGGTGAGAACCGTCTGGGTAGTTGCCGGATTCTGCTTGCTGCGTTCGCGGATCCCCCTTACGTTTTCCTTGAGTTTGCCAGGGCCCACGGAATGTGGACTTACGAACCCCGCCAGGGCAGGAATGCAGCAACGGTAGTTTGCTCTGCGTCTGCCGTGGTCACCCTGGCTCTCTTCTCTTCTACTTGATCCTGACTTGAATTCGAACGTGGAAAACTCAATATCCAGATGCTCGTGACTCTTAGTCAAAAATAGCCTGACCCGGAACTGGCATGTCTTATCAAGTCATTGCACGCAAATACCGCCCACAGCGTTTTGCCGACGTTGTGGGGCAAGAACATGTCACTCAGACTCTGGCCAATGCGATCCGCCAAAATCGCATCGCGCATGCTTACCTATTCGTCGGCCCTCGCGGGACCGGAAAAACCACCCTGGCCCGAATCTTTGCCAAGTGCCTGAACTGCACGGATGGTCCCAAAGTCGACTTTTCCGATGCTGACTCTCGTTGCCAGGAGATCACAGAAGGGCGGTCACTCGACGTTTTGGAAATTGACGGCGCTAGCAATCGGGGAATAGAAGAAGTTCGCGAGTTACGCGAGACCGTCAAATACGCGCCGGCCACCTCGCGCTTCAAAATCTATATTATTGACGAAGTTCACATGCTGACCAAGGAGGCGTTTAATGCGCTTCTAAAGACGCTGGAAGAACCGCCAGCTCATGTGAAGTTCATGTTTGCCACCACGGAACCGGAAAAGGTCCTCCCGACGATCCTGTCCCGCTGCCAACGTTTCGACCTGCGTCGTATCCCCACAGCGCTGATTGTGCAACATCTGGCGCACATCGCGAACCTCGAGCAGGTGCAAATCGATGAACTCGCCCTGCACGCTGTCGCCCGCGGCGCTGACGGCGGCATGCGGGACGCCCAGTCGGCTTTGGATCAACTGATTAGCTTCTGTGGCATGCGGATTGTCGAGGACGATGTCTTGTCCATGTTTGGCCTGACATCCCGCAGCCAGGTTTTCAGCTTGGCGCAATCCGTTCTCTCTGGCCAACCGCAAAGCAGCCTCCAAACGCTTGATCTCCTCGCCAGGCAAGGAAAGGACTTGGCTAGACTGCTCGGCGAGCTTTTGGCGCATTTCCGAAACGTCCTGCTCTATCAGATCTCAAATGGAGACACGAGCATCCTGGATACGTCGGAACTAGAGACTGCCACTTTGGCTGAGCACGCTCAACTTTCCACCGCAGATGCCCTCACGCGAGTGCTAGACATCTTGAGCGAACACGAAGGGAGACTCCGAGACGCTGCCTCGAAACGGATTCTGGTTGAAATTGCGCTACTTAAAGCCACCGAAGCCCGTCAGACCGTAAGCCTCGACGCAGTCTTGCGAAAACTCATGGCCTTGCGTGCAGATGCCGGATCTCCCCCTTCCCAGTCGCCACCCCCTACCCCGGCTTCGCCCCCCGCTGCGGTCCTTACTTTGCCTGAACCCGCACCGCCGCCTCCAGCCACCAAGGGGGCGAGCGCGAAAGACACACCGGTGAATGCTGTCGCGGCGGCTCCGGCGTTAGCCCCCGCGAAGTCGGACGAGTTGAGCGAGCTCTGGACGAAAATGGTCGAAGCGGTCGGACGAGCCAGTCTCTTCGCACGGACCTACCTCTTGGAAGCTCACCCCGTTTCATGGACGCGAAACGTGCTCACAATTGGGTTCGCTGCCGAATTCAAAGACCACTTGGGATTGGTCGACAATCCCAAAAATAGGGCTCTGATCCAGTCTAAATTCCAGGAACTCGGTTACCCGGACGTCCAGCTCAAGTTTATTCAAGCCGAGCCACCGGCGACCTGGGTTCGCCCCGATTCCGCTGTTTCCGCGCCTGCTCCGCCGCTTTCCACCACTCCGTCAACGCTGGCGCCAGTTTCTCCGCCAAAAACGATGGAGGCAAAGCCAAGCAAAGCGTCTGGTCTTGGCAAAGAGGACTTCAAGAACGACCCGTTGATTCGACAAGCCTTGGAGATTTTCAAAGGTCAAATCGTGGACGTCCGAACCTGACTTTCAGTGCGCCTGCAGTTCAAACGGAGATATGTTATAAGATAACCCGGTGCTTAACCTTCAACCCAAAAAAATATGTCGAGTATTGGAAAACTGATGAAGCAAGCCGCGCGGATCCAGCGGCAGATGGAAGAAACGCAAGCCCAGATTGCCGCGCGAACGGTCGAAGCGACCAGCGGCGGGGGCGTTGTCAAAGTCGTTGCCAAGGGCGACGGCACCATTGCTTCAATCAAAATCGACCCCCAAGCGGTTAACCCGGCGGACACCCAACTTCTTGAAGACCTAATCCTCACGGCCACGAACAGCGCGCTCGCCCAGGTGAAGGAGATCTCAAACACAGAAATGGGCAAGGTCACGAGCGGTTTTAATATTCCGGGATTGATGTGATTGCCTGAGGATCTTCCTGCGAGGTTGCAGGATCCCTTCGGAATTTCAGCATGGCCGTCCTGCCAGAACCTGTGGAAGCGCTCGTTAGCGCCCTGAGCCGTTTGCCTGGCATTGGACCGCGCTCCGCCGAGCGCATTGCCCTCCATATCGTCCAGGCAGACGCTTCGGCCATCCATGAACTCGCCCGGGTCTTAGTCCTGGCGCGAGATCGCGTGTCGACTTGCGAGATCTGCGGCGCGCTGACTCAATATCAACCCTGCGCCATCTGCGCTGATCCCAAAAGGGATGCATCCCAAGTCTGCATCGTCGAGCGACCCGTCGATATCCTGAGCGTCGAAAAGGCTTCTGTTTTCCGCGGCCGCTACCACGTTCTCGGCGGCAAGATCTCGCCCATCAATGGCGTCGGTCCCGAAGACTTGCGAATTGACAAGCTCGAACGACGGCTCGATCAGGAGCCGATCCAGGAGTTGATTATCGCGCTGCCGTCGGATGTTGAGGGCGACGCGACGAGTTATTATTTGCAGAAGCTTTTCTCCGAGCGGAAAATAAAGCTAACCCGCATCGCGCAAGGGTTGCCCGTAGGAAGCAATCTAGAGTTCGCCGACGAACTCACTCTAAACCGCGCTATCTCTGGCCGGCGGACTCTCGAACCCTAACCGAATGACCCCTCCTAAAGCCGTCGTTTTCGACCTTGGTAAAGTTCTTTTGGACTTCGACTACGACATTGCCGTGGCGAAAGTGCAGCAACACTGCCGCTTAACCATCGCCGAATTGCGCCAACTGATCGATCAGTCACCCCTGCTCCACCGCTACGAGAGTAACCTCGTCAGCACCGCTCAGTTTTTCGCGGAGATCTGCGCTGCATCCGGATTTTCGAAGGGGATTACTGAATTTCGAAGCATGTTCTCCGACATCTTCAGCCCAATTCCGCCGATGATCGCGCTTCACGCGCAACTGCGAGCCCAGCACATCCCGACGTACATATTCTCGAATACCAACGAAATTGCCGTTGAACATATTCGAAATCGGTTTCCCTTCTTCAAAGAGTTTGATGGCCACATCCTCTCCTACGAACACCAAGCCATGAAGCCCGATCCGAAGCTTTACGAAGTGGTCGAGCGCTACGCCTCACACAGCGGCCCGGATCTCCTCTATATAGATGACCGCGGTGAGAACATCCTGGCGGGCCAGCAGCGTGGTTGGAGAACCATCCTGCATCGCGCCTCGGAAGAGACCATCGCCGCGGTCCGAGAGACCGGACTGCTTCGAAAGGCCTGAACGAGGCTGGCGGTCCACAGCTAATTGCTTTGGAGAATCCGCGCAAAATCAGGATCGCCCAACGAAAATAATCGTTGCGAAACATCGTTCAGCGCGAGTCGTGCATCTTGAAACCGCTCCGCTAGCGTCGCGAAAATGGGCCCTAACTCATATCGATCCGCCAAACGATGGTCGCTTGCCACTCGAAAGTTGGACCGACCGAGCGCCTCATAGTAACGCAGATTTGGGAAACCACGATTCTCCGCCCGAAACCGAATTCGGTCTGGAAATAATCCCGTCAGAAACAAGGAGTGGTTGCCAATGTGGGCTCGAATCGAGAAACGATCCCGATCGTCGGCTCGTTCCAAAGCCGCCACCATCTCGAATAAATAATCCAGGCTGACCCGCCCGCCTTGGACCAAGCATCGCGACCGGTCCGTCGACGAAAACTCACACAGCACTTCCGCCACGTAATCCGCCACGGTTCGATCCTCGATGCCCGCTTTCCTCAAGACATGGCGAACCAAGACGTAAAAATAGAAATGATTCGACACACGGAGACAACCCCGATGCTCTAGAAATGCGTGGAACAACGCGTCATCGTCTAGAATAAGGTCACGCGCGGACTCGTCCGCGAGCAGTTGCACGAGGCAATTGGTATCTCCTCCTTTCTTTCCGAGGGTGTTGATGATGAAGTTGACGTCCTCGGAAGTGAATTGAACACGGCAGTTGGGGCGAATCACTTTCATAGTCTTTACAGCATCCTGTACGACGATTCCGTGCTGCTGCCGACGGGAAGCAGCACCGCCAATGGAGCAAGTTGAGTTCCACCTTCACGCACCCAGAGATCTTTCCGTTTTCCAAGAAAAAGTCCCTTTTCCTTATCGGTCATGCCGCCCCACCGCGGGCTGCTGAAAAGGTAGAGTCTCTTTGCGAATCAGCAAGGCTTCGACATTGCCTAAAGCATTCTACGGGAGACACTCGGGAAACCTGCGGCCTGCACTCGCACCTGACTCAGTGGCACCCCTCACGCGAGAGCGTTCCGCTACTTCCTTCTCGGCGTGCGACTCGACAAAACGCCATTCCCGCCCGATCCTAGCGCGTGAACTCGGCAGTTTGTAATGTGTCCCCCACAGTCACTATTCCGGCCTTCTCGAAGCGGCAGGTGATGGACTGGAGCTTGGTGCTAGCAAGCCAAGATATTCCATCCACCATTATCAAGTCAGAATCGGGATGGGCACTCGAGGTCGAACCTTCCGATCACCAGGCCGCGTTGCGTGCCATTCAACAGTTCCGCGTCGAAAACCGCGGATGGAATTGGCGCCAACCGGCAGCTTGGTCCGCGACAATGTTTCACTGGGGCGCACTCGGATGGTGCATTTTGCTCATCCTGGTCTATCGAGTCACTTCGCTTGATTACCCCGAATTTAAAACGGCCGCGCAGTTTGCCACTCGTGAAGTCGCTCGCGGAGAATGGTGGCGGGCCTTTACCGCAACGCTGTTGCATGCGGATTTGGGGCACCTTCTGGCCAATACAACTAGTGGAGTGCTGCTGTTTGGTCTAGCGATGGCTCGGTACGGTTCTGGCCTTGGCCTGTTCTCGGCTTACCTATCCGGTGCTATCGGCAATTGGATCGCCTGCACGCTCTACCCGGGAGATTATACAGGTTTGGGTGCTTCGGGGATGGTGATGGGTGCCCTCGCCCTAATTTTTGTCCCTACGTTGCACCGCGGTCAATGGAACCGTCAACGGCGTCAGTCAGCCCTCCGGTCCGCGCTCGGAGGCGTTTTCCTGTTCGTTCTTCTAGGTGTCAATCCAGCCAGCGATGTCCTGACTCATGCCGCAGGCTTTTTCGCTGGGGCGGTGATCGGGGTCCTCTTGAATATGATACCAGATAGATATCGCGACAGCACCTGGGTAAAAGCAACGGCATTGCTGGGCCTTGCGGCCTTGCTGCTCTGGCCCATTTGGCTCGCTTGTTCCACAATTTCCACCACCGCCCCGCCGTCACAGGCAACCTCAAGGCTTCTGCAGCCCCATGAATAACACCAGCAGATCAATGATAAACAGCAGAACGATGGTTGTTTCCAGAATTAACATCCAACGGTTGGTCTGGTCATGTTTAAACAGTTGGTAGAAGTTGTCTAGCGTCTGCAACTTCTCGTCGATCGTACGGTGCCAATCCGCCAAATGAAACCGCGCCGAAATACTCTGATAGATTCGGGCCAGGTGCCAATCTCCGAAAAACTTCGTAATATTGGATAGCTCGTCACTCATCCGTGCGAGGTCGATCCGGATCTCACGTAAATCGTTGAGCGTTTCCCACCGACTGCGTAAAGGATTCACGCGTAAATCCCGGTAGGATCGATCGAGAACCTCATCCAAAATCCGATCGTAGGCCTCCAACTCCGCGAGCT
>JBGAIN010000039.1:13776-51658 GCA_044225505.1 Limisphaerales bacterium | reverse complement strand
GCCCTGCCGTCGCTTCGGGTTACGACCATCGCGCAAACCTTTCAGATTGGGCTGAGTTTACGGTTGATAGCAGTGGCACCGAACGACTGCGTCTAGATGTTACCGGGCGCGAGATGGCTCATCTACTTCTGGCGGACTCGAATTGTTATGACGCATTTGTGAGGCGCTTCCCGAACGGCGATCCATTTGAGTCGATTGTCGGCTGCCTTGGAAACTCCCGAGTGCAGATGCACGTGGATGCAGACATCTATTTCACAAGGCATCGTGTTCTGGGAACTGAGTGATCGCCACGAACCCAACAAGGGCACTGGTGCATTTCCTTTCGCCGAGACAATCAGCAGTTCTGGAGATTCGGGGCTACCGACGACCCTGGCAAGAGACGGACGATCGCACGTTCGAGCGACAATTACCACGCGTCGATCGTGAAACAAGGGGATGGGTGCTGCCGAAATGGGCGTGTCTTACCCCGTAAAAACGAGCCTGAGAAACGCGGCTAAGTCCTTAACGGACGTCTGAATTCTGGATTGAGGTTAACGTAAACACCTTCTTCTAACGACAGGAGGCAAAAACCAGACTGGATATCGTTAATGCCGATGGCTATCGGAGGGCCGGCGCCTTCATGGGAACGCGGACTTCCAGTCCGCCGGAACGGGCGCGCGGAGGACAGGCTACGGATTATCCCATACGCCGTCCGCCGGTCGAGGCTTCGGGCGGAATAAATTCCGCGCACCGATGGATACCGAATCAAAAGCTAAACATCCTCAACGCCGAGAATCGAGTTTGTTAGCCGACGAGGTCACGAGGCGGAATGGTTCCCTTTCGGAGCATGATTTTCTGTTTCGCCTCGGGACCTCATCGGCTACGGAAGCGAACCGCTGCGGAACCATAATCAAGTATAAACCCAACCGGGAGACCCGTTGAAATGACTTGCGCTGCCTCCCGATTCTCCTGATCTAATTTAATAATGTACTTATTGTTCCAAGGCGGGCGGATGGCAGCAGGGCTGTTCAGCTTGGGAATGTTGATCGCATCTGAGCTGCACGGCCTGACACAGGAGACGAAACTCCAATGGAACAATCTGGTTCCTACCAAAGAAGATCTTAGTGCGATCGCCTATGGCCACGGTCGCTGGTTGTTCGCGAATCCCACAGGGTTTCTCTTGACCTCGACGAATCTCGAGACGTGGTCGGCGGTGCCCGGTGGAGCAACGATAGGCATTAACGGACTAGCTTTTGGTGCGGACCGGTTCGTTGGGGTCGGTAACGCCGGGATTGTCACCTCGGTCGACGGCCTCACCTGGACGGCACCGTCACTGGAGACGCCATATTGGCTGACCGATGTCACTTACGGCGGTGGGTTGTTTGTTGCGGTCGGTCCAAGTGGGACCCTGGTCACGTCGGCCGACGGCGCCGTATGGACCGCGCGGGATTCACGCACGACAAATCAACTCTATGGTGTGGTGCATAACGGGGATCGTTTTATCGCGGTCGGCGAATCGGGAACCATTGTCACATCGACGGACGGCTCGTCCTGGGACAGCGTGAGCTCGGGAGTCGACTGGAGTCTGCGCAGCATCGACGTTGGGCCTGGTGGATTTGTAGCGGTCGGTTTGTCGGGCGGCATTCTCAGATCACTGGAGGGCCGAGACTGGGAGATCCAGGCGGAGCCCGTTCCAGGGAACACTTTCTACTCGATCGCTTGCGGACCCGAACATTGCGCTGCTGTTGGGGGGGCCGGGGCCATCCTAGAGAACGATAATACCGAGCATTGGAATCCAGTGTCGGTCGGACGTCGGAACTTCTTGCTTCGCGTTCTCTATGCGGACGGACAATTTGTCGCCGCCGGTGGGCGCGGTGCCATTCTGACTTCAATTGATGGGACGACCTGGAACCTCCGCACGCTGGGTGGCGTGCTGAATTCCGTAGGTATAGGCGGTGTAGTTTACGGCAACCGGCAGTTCGTGGCCGTGGGATCGCTCGGGACCGTGCTCAACTCTCCCGATGGATTGCGTTGGACAGCTGTGAACTCGGAGGTCAACTACCACCTCAGTGACGTTGTCTATGGCAATGGCGTATTTCTTGCCATGGGCCCTCGCGAGCCAACGATTCGGGCAGGGGGCGCTATTGTGTCCGCGGATGGCGTACACTGGACTCAAACCTGGAGCAATCATCTCTCGTCAGCGACGTTCACTGGTGACCGCTTTGTCATCGCCGACGGCGGAAACCTCTGGGAATCGCGTGTCGGCACAAACTGGGTGAGAATCGCGGAGGGTTCGGCAGAAAACTATAGCCTCGCTTACGGCAATGGCGTCTACGTCGGGACTGGCACGAGCGGCTCTCTTTACCGCTTGATGATAGGGGCAGACTGGGTCCGCACGAGCTTAGGCTCTTTCACTCTGTTGCGTGTTATCTACCACGAAAACCGCTTCTACGCCACGGGGCCGGGGATCTTCGTGTCACACGATGGTTTGAACTGGGATTGGATTGACGCCCAGGCGGGCTACCCGAATGGTTTAGCCTTTGGCCTCGGGCTGCGCGTGCTGACCACCGGGGCTTTTGCTGTTGATCGAGCCCAGCGAAGTCCAGGATCGATCTGGAGTTCCCGCGATGGCACAAATTGGGTGCAGAATCTCACGTTGTCAACGAACGCGCTCGCGACGGTTGCCTACGGCGCGGGCCGGTTTGTTGCGGTCGGCAGCGAAATCATCCTCACCAGTGGGATCGTGGCACAGGTGGAGCCACCGCAACTGGAGATTCGCCTTGTCACGGGTCAGGTGGAGTTGGCCGTGCACGGTCAAGACGCTTTGGACGTTGACGTGGAGGCGTCTCGCGATTTGCGCGCTTGGACTGTTTTGGGCACAAGTCGGTTAACCAACTCGACGGCGATCTTCCTCGATGCAGAGCCACTCATGGGCCACCGATTTTATCGTGCACGCCAGCGTCCATGATGGCTGTGATCGGTGCTGCGCATTCCAGTTACGCTCCGGTGTTGGGAACGGCGAGTTGTTTGGCTGGATCTGGAAAGAATTCGCCGAGGATTTTCCGCCGAGTGGAATCTTAATCCAGCGTCGCGAGTTCCATCTTGCGGGAGTGCAGCGCCTCCTTAATACTGCGCGGACCATTGCCCGCAGGAGAGAATCGTTAACGCCGCATGAGACTTGGGATTATCAATAGCGCGTTTGAGCAGTTGGGCGTCGATACGCTCACTGGCCTCAAGCATATCAAACGGATCGGGTTCGACACGGTGGATATCTTCACCGAAGCCATCGGGATTCCCAAACGCGAGGTCAGTCTCGTAGCGCGAACCACGCAGAAAATGAATCTGCCGATCATTTCGCTGCCGGTGGTGGCGGTCGGGCTGATCGATTTCAACAAACCGGTGCGCGAGTTTCATGTGGAACGCTGCAAGCGCTTCATTGATCTGGCCCATACCTGGGAGGCGCATAATATCCTGCTGGTGCTCGGCGAGTATCTTTGGCAACGGGAGGTGATCCCTCCCCAAGCCCAATGGGGCTGGGCCTTGGAGACCTGCCGAAGACTAGGGGATTACGCGGCCCGGAAAAAAGTCTCGATCGCGTTGGAATTAGAGCCCTTTCGACTCAGTCTGTTGAACAGCGTGCGCGAAATGGTGCGATTTGTGGACGAATGCAATCATCCCGCGGTTAAAGCCAACATCGATATCAGCCATCTGGTGCTGTCTGATACGGGACCGGCCGAGGTCAAGAAGTTCCGGAATAAGGCAATCCATGTTCACATCAGTGATTGCGACGGAAAAGTCCACGGGGACCTGCCGCCCGGGAGAGGAGTGGTCAAGTTCGCACCTTATCTTCAAGCGATCAAAGAACTGGAGATGGACGGGGCGCTTTCGGTGGAACTCGAATATTCTCCAGAGCCTGACAAGATCGTCGAGTGGGTCGAAGAAGCCTATTCGGAAACGGCGAAACTGATGCGATTGGTTGGCCTGCGCGAGAAATGAACCGTTTCTAAAACGCCCTTCCACCGGTAGAGTGAAAAGCGGTTCCTGCGGTTGGTCTTTCGGACACAACCGCACACTGGGTCTCCGGTCGGCAGGCGGGTCGGCGAATCCGACATCGGGATCGACCCTCGACAGCTTCGCCGCTATCCCACAATTACTTCAAGTGTGCCCCCGGTGGGAATGACGGTCGGTTCGCGGAACACCAGGAAGAGGCGAGTGTCAATATACCGGGCGGTCGCGTCCACTTCGGTCCCATTTAGGCGGACTTGGGTCAGGGCCGATGCCAACTTGTCGGGAACCTGCAAGCTTAGCGTCTTCAACCGCAGGCGCCCATAACGGAGCGTAAGCTTGTGGATTTGGCGAGCCCCGTCCAGATCTTGCTGGAATGTGCCCCAACCTTCGGCGGCGGTGAAGGCGGCCTTAAAATGTTCCGGATGGATGCGGGGCACAAAACCGAGGTAGCCCTTGGGCCCGTGATACTCGTAACCGCAGGCGGCCAGATAAGTGCCATGACTCGCCATCGCCCGAGAGTAATGATCCGAACACTCCACTTCGTTGTAGGGATTACGCTTCATCGCGTGGTGCCGGTCGTGCAGGACGCGGGTGATGACCAGGGCCTGATCAGTCATCCCTTCCCAAAGCATGTGCGCCGCGAGTTGATGTTCCTGTCCCGTCCAAACTTCGTTGAAATAGTAACCGAAGCCGCCGTTGCCACTCGCTTTCTCGATGCCCCCGCGTGGAAATGTAGTCATGACCACGCCGCCTTCCCCGGGCATGGCATACCAGCGACCACCACGGATATACGAGCTTTCGCGGTAGGGCCCCACGTCTGGTGCGAAGTTATATTTCCAGATCGCTTCCAGTGCGGAAAGTGTTTGTTCCGTGCCGACGACGCGTGGCAAGCCCACTTGCCAAGCCCAAGCTTGGCCCATGAGTTGATCGATATGACAACCGTCGTTCGTGTTGGTTGCTCGCGGGTGATTGGTGTCGGGTTTGTGGATAAAAAACTCGCCGTTGTAGAGTTTCTCAACCAACTGCGACGACCCGCGTTCGGCAATTTGGCGGCACCGTTCGGCGAACGCTTTATCGTCCGATTCTTTCGCCATCGCTTCACCGGCGCGCAAGGCGGCGATATAGAACGAGCTGATCCAAGCCATGGGGCCGAACCAGGCCGCGTCCAGCGTATTGTACTGTTCCCCGGTAAGGAGGCCCTCTGCGCCGCCTTCCAGCGCCATTAGGTATTCCAAAGATTTGCGGATGCGCGGCCACGCTGTTTGCAGAAAGCGGTTATCTGGGGCCATCTGGTGTTCGCGCCAGGCTCGCAGGATGACGCCGCATTGGCCGTCATGCGCGACGTGCTGGGCACATTCCCCGCGGTAATCGATGGCTCCATTGTCATGCCAAGCCGACCCGAAGTCTGTTCGCGCTCTCAGATCGCGCTCGAGGTCTGGGAAAATCCGGGCAACGGATTGCGCGTAGTTCCAAACATGTTGGCAGGTTCCTTGGCAGCAGTAGACTCCTTCAAAAGCATAGAACCGACCGTTAGTGAACTGGTAGCAGGTGTTTGTCGCCAGTGTGGAAAGTGGCGCGAATGTCCGATCCAAGAACCAGTAGGGCAGGGACGAATCGTACCAGGTTTCGTTCCAGAGCCGAGTGGTGGTCGCCAGACGCTCAAAGTCTTTGGCCAGATTGCGAGCCACGTCGGCGGCGGAATCGAACCGGTTGGCGTAGCTCCGTTTCAGTTTCTCCAGGTCTTGGAGCGGACCGAGGGATCCCCGCATGAGCCCCGGAAAGAACCAGGTGATGAGAAAGCTCACTTCGCCTTCCGCCCCCGGTGGGAGACTGAGCTTGCGGCCGACTGCGCCAATGAGTTTGCGGGCGAATGAAGTTCGAATCTCCGACTCCGACGCCTTGCCATCGAACTGGAATATAGCTTCCGCGGGAGTGAGCGAGACTTGCGTTCGGCAGAAGGACTGTTTTGTCTCTCCGAGCACACCCAGCGCCATCGACCCGAAGTCCTCGCGCTTGGTAAGGGGCGTGCGTGCGGAAGGTGGCTCGTCTGTGAAGATAATTTGGTCAACGTTGATATGGCCCCAACCTTCGGCGGCCTGATCGACGATTTCCAGGCGAGCGGTCTGTCCTTCGAGCTCGCTCACGTCCCATTCTTGCCAACTTAGGCGCTCATCGGAATTACCCAGGGCGGTGCGGACTGATTTGCCGTCCACGAGCAGATTCATACACGTGCGTCCCGCGTGGCTTCCACCACCGATGAGGAATCCGACAAACTTGCGTTCAATCTGAAATGCGGGTGAGGTCAGCCGGCCTTTCGTTGAATCTCCCTTGAGGAACGTATTGACCAGCCGTTTTCCCGTAAAGCCTGTGACGGGACTCTGGTTCGGTAAGGTGCCACTGGCTGGCTCCGACCCGAACGCCGTTCCTTCGATCTTCCAGTCGCCATAGCCATTCTCGAAAGTTTCAAAGGTGATTTCGGGGCGATACGCGGAGCGTTGCGCTGCTGGAAGCGGTTCGGCGGTTGCGTGGACGAAGGTCAAATCGCCTTCGCGGTAACTGCGGTTGACGCGTTGCCCGAGGCCAGGCCAACGATTTCCGAAACAAACCGCGTTTTCGAGCCAGCCCGCGAGCTCAATCTCGAGGGGTTTAGTGCCCTTGTTCTTCACCGTAAAACGCATGACGGTGGCTGGAAGGGAGGAATCGGGCACATTGAGAGGAATGAAAGGCGAAAAGGCTTCCAACGAGACCGTAACAGGCAAGCTGGGATCGCGGTAATCGACGTAGCCAATCGGGTATTGCCCGCAAAACCGGATGTGCCAAGGGTCGATCCCGCGGCTGTCCAAGGTCCGAATCTCGGTCGAGCCATGGCCGGTGATCTTGATCGCAAAACCCTGCTCGATCGGAGCCGCAGGGCGGGGCGGGCGAGCGTAATTGGGACCCCCTGTATCCGAGAAATTCGACGGTTGCGGCACGTTGAAAATATCCCAATGCCATAACCGCCCGTCGCCGCCCAAGTAGAGTTGCCCAGCGCAGAGGCCGCCAATCGGCATGCCAATCTTCTCCAGCTCTGGGCCGCGGTAAACGGTTGGGCGACCGCGTTCGGACAGAGATTTGACCCAGTGCGGGTCCAGTTTCTTGTCGGCAGGAATCGACCCGGAGGCCTCGCCTATGCCAAAAGGACCCGCGATGGTGCGCCACGATGCGAAGCTGGCGCCCGCGGCAGCAAGGCCTGTCCAGTGGAGAAAATCCCGCCGACTGACACTCGACTGGCTGTGGCTGAGGTTGGAAGCGGGACCGCGCGGATCGTTTTCGAGGTGCATGTTTCAGGGATAAATCAGGGATGAGCAGCGGGTGATAAGCCGAGGTTGCGAATGGCGCGTCGTAAATGGAGGTAACGCACAGCCATCTGACGAATTCGCATCAAGAATCGCATCCGCATGAGTACAGAGGTGCGTGACTTACGCACTCTCGCTAGGGCCGTCAAGCTCGGAACGGGCCGGCCTTTTGCTCTGGCTTGCGGAAATGTTTCGAAGCTCTACAATCTGACAAGTTATCTATGTGTAGAAACGTTGCTTTATCTATCGCTTCCGCTGCTGTCTTAATCCAGGCACTGACCATTGGTCATGCGCAAAGCATTTTGGATGTGCTTCGACGGATTGAGCCAGGGCAACCGGCTGCTGCCCAGCCCGCGGCGGCACAACCTGCGGAGCCAGTTCCAACGACGACTCCGGCGCCAGCCCCTGCGGCCGCACCGGCCCCCGCTTTGGACACGAAGCCGATGTTCATGAGTGTTCTCACGAATTACGTCTTCATTACCAACCGCGTGATCGTGACGAACTATGTCGTGGTGACGAATCAAACCTACACGACCAACTTTTACAACGCGCAGGGCCAGCTCTTGACGTTAGTGCCTCCGACCGCGGGTGCTCCCGCTCCAGCCGCTGTGCCGACGAGTGCGGCCAAGCCAACCGGCCCAAGCCCGGAAGTCATCCGTGCCAATCGTTTGCTCGCTCTGCGGGAGTTGCTGACCTTGTCCGTGAGAGGCGCTTCCAATGCGCTCGCACCGGAAGGCAGTTTCACGCGAAATCCGAACCAGCAGATTCGCATTCCTGAAGGGGTGACCGTCTTTGATCGAAAGAAGTCTCAGACTTTGACCACGGCGATGAATACCGCGGCGGAGAAAGCGGTCCCTGGGGCGATGGCGATCATTCAGAAGGCGGTGGCGCAGCTCAATCCTTCGGATCCAGCCCAAGCCCTTCAAGGCGGAAATGATGCTGCGACTCGGAGTCTAATTACAGCCGAAGGGCAAAACATTGTGAATCAGGTTCTTTCCGTGGTGCAAGGGACGGCCGCGGAAGCACGGGTGCCTGAGGCCTATAACGCCGCGATGCTTCGCGGCGGAGGCCTGCTCGGAGCCGTCCTCGGGACGACCGACTCGTCCGTTGACATGAACGCTCATATCACCCGCGGTTTGATGGAAGCGATTGTCCTGGCGTTGGGTTCTCAAGAAGGAGCTGTTCGCACAGACCCCACCATTAACAAATCGACCTTGCTGAAGAGCTCGCTCGGTGGGAAATGAGGTTCTCTATTCGAGGCGCTGGATGGCTGATTCAGCAGTGGCTCGGACGCGCGGAATTTCAGCCAGACGGCGGAGTAACGGGATGGCTCGGGAGGCGTGGGGCTTTCCGATATTAGCCAACGCGGTCGCGACGGAGCGAAGGACATGCACTTGTTCCTCGGGTGCCGAACCCGTGGCGATGAGTGCGTCTACCGCTGATGCCGCTTGTGGTCCGATTGCCGCGATGGCGTCGGCGGAAGTCATGCGTACTGAGACCACCGGGTCTTTGAGGGCGGCGATGAGTGTTGGCAATATGGGCAAGGCCCCTTGAGCTTGGTTTCGAAGCCCAATCGCCGCTAGACCCCGAGTAATTGGATCCGGATCCGATGCTAACGCTTGAGCTAGAGCATCCACACTGTCGCCAGGTAACGCGGGTGCCTTAACCTTCGAGGCCGCCGCCCACGCCTGCGCTCCGACTTTGGCGAGGACGATATCGTCGATGCCCAAATTGTAGCCTGCGGAAGCTTCTCGTTTGCCTTGGCACACATACGTAAGGGTGTGCTGGCCGGCGGTCAGGCGGACCCACCCGACCTGATAGCCGAGGCCGACGTAAGTTTCTAAAGCATATCCGTCGAATTGCATCTGCGGTCGGACATCCGCGCCAGGTTCGTGCTCAAGCTGCGGCGCGTGGGGCGGTTGGCCATCTAACAGGACACTGTAAACTCCGTAATCGGCTCCTTGCGCCACCTCGGTATAGAGTTCGTAATCCCCCGTTTCGGTGACGTTGAAGGGAACCTCGATCTGGGACCCTTTACCCTCGGCCTCGAACAAGATGACGTCCTTCGACCAGAACAAGTCTGGGCTAAGCGAGACGCGGCCCCGTTGGGAGTTACATTTCGACAACGCGGCTTCCACCTCGATTTGTTGGGCGTTGCCTTGAGGGAGTCGAGCGGAGCCGTAGGGGACAGGAGGCTGATCCGTAGCGATCCCTTCCTGATACCAGAACGCGACACTGGACATTAAGTCGGTGCGTTCACCGAACGATGACTTGACCTGTCCGTCTGGACGATAAGTCCAACCCTTGTGCTCGATCTCGGCCTTGAGCGAGCGAGTGAAAGGAATCGGATCGACGAGATGCCACCGATACGCCGTCATGCGAGCGCCCAGGCCGGTTCCTTCAGCCACTGTAACGCCGTAGTAGGGACCATCGTTGACGTGCAAGCCCCAAGCGTCGTTGAAGTAATCCTCGCTTCCCGTACCTTCGATTTCCGGGCGTCGTCCATCCACCCAGAAAAGGTCGTCACCCTCTCCGAACCAGCCAGCCTCAGCTTGCACGACGGATAGGACAGTCCCGACGTACTGTCCCCGCCCACGAACGTTGAGAAACTCATAGTTGGAGCCATCGGCGGGAGCCGGCAAAGCCTGGCGGTAGCGGGCATGAAAGTAAGCGGTGTGTGGGGGTAAGCTGGGAAGCTTTTGCCAGTCGACATGGTAATAGAGCATGGTGACTCGGCGCTGCCCTTCATTCGTCACGGTGATGCGGCACGATTTCCGAAATGGCATTGGCCAATAACTGTTGCGCGCCCGTCCACCAGAGCTGTTCCGCACCATCACCGATTCGACATCGCCCTCGACTCCATTCCCAACGGCAAAAAAATCACCCACAGGCGCGTCCACGCTGGGTGTATCGCTGCCATCGTAGTAGACCCGCAAACGGAGGAGGCGCGGCCAGCCGTATTCATTGTCGGCAATGGTCATCCAGAGGTGGCTTATGGAACCTGGCCCCTGGAGATCGGCCAAGGTGATGGTTTCGCCAGGAATCGGGCGTTTGCTATCATCATTGGAATTCCAATCCGCGTTGTTCGATGAGTTACGGCGGGCAACGAACTCTTTCCTTTCCGTTAGACCAAAAGCATCGTTGATGCGAGGGGCTCTTGGCTGCGTGCAACCGGAAAGGCCGGCCGCGAGCACGAGCAGCAGCGGCAGCAGGCGAGCGACCGTGCATCGAATGCAATCGAGAGTAGAGCGCATGGCATTGGCGAGTTGGTGTCGGAGTTGGGGCGAACGACCGCAAAGCTAGAGCCCATGCGTGACGTGGGCAAGTCCTAAGCGGTGAGTCTCTGGGGCGGCGCAGGAGGGTTCGCTTTGTTTCTCTTTGCATCCAGCAGCGGACCAGGTTTAATCCGACGCGATGCGATACGGTTCCTTGGGTCTAAAATTCGGAATGGGTTTGATCGGGCTGTGGCTTGGACTCGTGCCAGCGCGTGCGGGCCTCCCTCCCATCGAGCTACAGCTGCGATTTACGAATGCGGTATTCAATCGACCGTTGTGGATGGAGGTGGCTCCGGACGGATCTGGAAGATTCTTTGTCCTCGAGCAGCCAGGCCGAATCCTGTCTGTTGCTGGCGGCGGGGACGGCACGGATGCCAAGGAATTCTTCAATATCGTCGATCGCAAGCCATTTGTTGAAAACGAAGAAGGGTTGCTGGGCATGGCTTGCCACCCGCAGTTTCGGCAGAACGGACGGCTTTTTGTTTACTATACGCAACAGAACCCTCGACGTAGTGTGATCAGCGAGTTCCATGCAGATCCCAATCGCGTGAGCGTGCACAGTGAGCGAGTTCTGCTGGAGATTCCGCAGCCGTATTGGAATCACAACGGTGGCCAAATCAGCTTTGGTCCCGACGGTTTTCTTTATGTCTCGTCGGGGGATGGCGGCAGTGCGAACGATCCTCACAACAACGGGCAGAACACCGCATCGATGCTGGGTAAGATTTTGCGCCTGGACGTTGACCATTCTTCAACAAATCGCGCTTACGCCATCCCGCAGGACAACCCTTTTATTCAAGAAGGTTATGGCGTGTGCCCGGAGATCTGGGCGTATGGATTGCGCAATGTTTGGCGTATGAGTTGGGACCGAGAAACGAAGCAACTTTGGGCGGCTGACGTGGGGCAGGATAAATGGGAAGAGATCAATCTCATTGTTAAAGGCGGCAATTACGGTTGGCCGGTACGGGAGAGCTTCCATCACTTCAAACCCGGACCGGTCGGCGCCCGTTTTATCGACCCGGTCCTGGAGTATCCTCACGTTCCCGATTTAGCCCGCGAAAGTGCTTTTTCAAAGCACAGTCCGGGCACCAGCGTCACAGGCGGTTATGTTTACCGCGGAAAGAAAAACCCCGCTCTGGCTGGGGTTTATATTTACGCCGACTATACGTTAGGGACTATTTGGGGCCTCCGTTATTCTGATGGTAAGGTCGCAGAATATGGAACCCTTCTAGAACAGCCGAAAAACGTCACAAGCTTTGCCGAGGACGATCATGGAGAACTGTACATTCTGACCATCGACGGTAAGATCTACGAAATCGCCGCGACAGGCGCCCGTTAAGTTAGGCATGCATGGCCGAGCCTCTCAATCGAGGTAGCCCTGCTTCGGCATGAGTTCCGACTCACGGAGTACAACACCGGTAGCTTTGATGATTTCAGAAGGGAGAGTTCTTCCGGTGTGAAGTCGTGGCGGGCGCACCTCTTCAGCCAGAGGGCCAAACGCCATGAAGTGATCGACCGCCTTACCGCTGTTGGCAAAGACGTTCCCATCTGGAAAAGACTTCAAAAGCCCAAAGACTTTTTCCACAGCATGGCTGATCCGCTGCGACAAAGCATCGGCCTCCGCGAACCGAGACCCTTCAAGATGCTGAATCATGGCGTGGAGTTGGGGCGCAAATCCGTTTGCGGCACTGAGGAGAAAACCATCATAAGGTCCGCCAGCAGGTTTTAGCCACTTATGGTATTGGCCTTCCATGCCGCGGACGGTGAAAACCCCGCCGAGATCCAGTCCAGATTGGACGACGCGATCCTGGCCGCTCGTATCCTTGAACAGAACGAAGTTGGGATATTCTGCTGCCAGCGCTGCCACCTGGTCGGGCGCCATTTCGTTGAGAGTGACCTGCGGGAGTTGGTATAATGCGAGCGGAGCCCCGACCTCCAATAGGTCGCTCAGGGCTTTTTGCAGGAAATCCTGCGATAGATCCGCGCCACGGGGCGGACAAACCGCGAATCCACAGACGTTCTTTTGAGCTAGGATCTTGGACAACGCTGTTGGGTCCGGCGCCTTTGGGTCTAGGGATTGGATTGTCGCGGTGATCGTGGTGCGAGCATCGGCCGCGAGCGGGCGAAGAGCGCCGATGAGTAATCGTACGTCAAGCTTAGCAGCCAATCCCAAAGCCAGTTGCACCAAAGCGCGACTCTCGTCGGCAGTCAGTTCCCAACCATCCCCGGTGGATCCCGGAACGAGCATGCCCTTTACGAACGGGGCGAGGAAACGCCAATGCGCCTCCATCCGAACGGGATCGATAGCGCCTTGAGAGTCATAGTGCGTCAGAGGAGGGCACCATAGCGCCGGTATGCCTTTCGGAAATAGGCGAAGCAAAAGATCGGCACGGCGGTGACTCGAGGACGATGCTGTGGATTGCATGCGAGAATTAACGATGGCGCAGGTTGCAGAGCTACTCTGGGGCGCTCCGATGAGCCGAGGCAAGGGGCGGAGGAGGTCGGGCGGATTGAAGACAAGCCCACCACGCGCCGAGTGCGATCATGCTTATGCTTCCAAGTTCGAGGATAGCATTGATTCGAAGTCCCTTGAGTGCGAGGTCGAGCATCCAGTCGACGTGGTGAAAAGACGAGGCGCGAATGAGGACAAAACCAATCAAAAACAGTCCTCCGGAGAGGGCGGTCAAAATGGGGCCGGTAATTCGACCGGCAAGAAACTTCAAACCACACAAGGCGCCAACGCCGGCCACGGCTACCCCGCCAATGAAAGCCAATTGTGCGGTCTGTCGCTTGGCATACCAACCTTCATCAATGGCTAAATGTTTCACAAATAGTGTGAACCAAGTTTGCAGATCGAGTTGTTTATTGATTCCCAGCAGAAATAGGCCAACGGCAAGAATATACCAAAACCACCGCCGCCGCGTCGAGCGAGTCTCTCGAGCCGAATGGTAACCAGCCCATCCGCACCAGAGCGCCGCGGCGAGGTATGCCAGGACGGTTATCCAGCCGACGGCCGTGGGATCGCCAATACCAGGCACCCAGCGATCGTCGTCGGTGAACGCGAACATGGCAGTCGGGTGCATCTCGTAGCTCATTCAATCGATACTGACGACCGGTTGCCTATCAGGCCACGCCCCGATTTTTATCCGACCAAAGCCGGTCTTTTTGATCTTGATCAACCTGGTCCTTCGTCCGGTATGACATGATTGTCGACAGCCACGCTAACCTATGCGCTATCTACGTCCGAGCCATTCGTGCCCATGCGGCGCCCGGCACACGCTATGCCTGTTTCTTGCCCTCGTGATGGAAACACTATGGCTCCTGCCGGCTTACGCTCTGGAATTTCCCGGGCCAGGCCCGGGGCGGGCCGAAGTCCAGCGAGACGGTCAGGTTATTCAACTCCATAATGCTGTCATTGGGTGCTCTTGGAGCGTCGCCGGAGAGCGCCTCCAACCATTGCGTCTCGAGGACCGAATCGCTGGTCGGTCCTTGGAATTGACTGGGACGGAGGCATTCCGAATTACTTTCGCAGACGGCCGAATCATCTTGGCATCACAGTTAAAGTGGATCGATGCGCCCTTGCTGGATGCTTTACCGGGACGTGCGGACGCCTTCACGCGGGCACAGAGATCGCCCGGACAACAAATCACTTTGCATGCGGTTGAACCTGAATCTGACATGGAGATTCATTGGCGTGCTATTCTACGTGACCATAGCAATGGGATTCGCCAAGAAATGGTTCTGCGCGCGCGCCGGCAACCGGTGCCGATTCGCGAGATCCGATTCATCGAAGTGCCCGGTCAGGGTGCTGAGGCTGCGGGCACAGTTCCAGGGTCGCCGATTGTGCTCCACAATTGGTTCTTGGCCTACGAGCATCCAGATAGCTCGGCGAGCTTGGGCTCGATGGCAAGCGCCGCGCTCAAATTCAACTTCGCTCTGGTTCCGAATACGCCGATTGAGCAATCGGCGGTGATGGGAGTAGTTCCGGAAGGGCAACTTCGCCGGGGCTTTCTTTATTACGTCGAGCGGGAACGCGCGCATCCTTACCGACCTTTCCTTCATTACAATGCCTGGTATGACATCTGTTGGGGAAACCGGAAGATTGATGAGCAGGAGTGTTTGAATGTCGTTGAGGAGTTTGGCCGTGAATTGACCGACAAGCGCGGGTTGCGCCTGGATTCATTCGTGTGGGACGACGGATGGGACGATCCGAAGACCCTCTGGCGTCCCATAACAGGCAAATTCCCGAACGGCTTCACGAAGATTCTGAGCGCGGCGCGGCAACACCAGTCAACCCTCGGCTTTTGGTTGTCACCATTCGGCGGTTATGGACAGCCCAAAGAGGATCGCATCGCCATGGGAAAATCCCAGGGATTCGAGATTGGGGCTCAGGGGTTTTCTCTCGCTGGACCGCGCTACTATGCTCGATTTCTAGAGACCTGCGCGAAATTCATCGACCAAGACGGCGCTAACTTTTTCAAATTTGACGGGTTAGCCCGGAGTGTTGATGAGACCGACGCGATGCTGCGGCTAACTCGAGCATTGCGCGAGCGGAAGCCGGACCTATTCATCAGTATCACGACCGGGACGTGGCCATCTCCCTTTTGGTTGTGGTATGGAGATTCGACATGGCGCGGTGGCGGCGATATGGGCTTCGACGGTGCCGGATCCAAGCGCGAGCAATGGGTGACGTATCGTGACGGTCAAACCTACAGCAATATTGTTCGAGCCGCTCCGCTTTACCCGCTGAACTCCCTGATGACCCAAGGCTTTGCCCATGCCCGCTATGGAACGGCATCCGAAGTCGGCGGTGATACGAAGGAAATTCGGCGGGAGTTGCGATCGTTCTTCGCGAGCGGAACGTGCTTGCAGGAACTTTACGTCACACCGAGCTTCATGACACCGGAGAGCTGGGATGACTTGGCTGAATGCGCAAAATGGGCTCACGCGAACCGGGACGTGCTTGTCGACACCCATTGGGTGGGCGGCGATCCCGCTCGAGCGGAGCCGTACGGCTGGGCTGCCTGGGCTCCACGCAAAGGAATCATTGCACTGCGAAATCCGGCGTCGCAACGCAAGGAGATCACCATCGACGTCGGTTTGGCTTTCCAGTTGCCAGCTTCTGCTCAGAGCCATTTCTCTCTGCGCAGCCCGTGGCGCGGCGGTGCGGCTGAGGCGAGCGTCACACTGGACGCCGGTGTTCCGCACACATTCCAGTTAGCGGCGTTTGAAGTCTTGGTGTTCGATGCCGAACCGCGGTGAGAATGGCGGCGATACCCCTCGGGACGACTGGGGGCACCATCGTGCAGAAGCAGGTTCGATAAGCGACGACGTTGATTTTCTCTGGGCAGCGAAGGGCGCTTCCATTACCGTGTTCGGCACGAAGCCTTTCGATGCCTATGAAGCCGAATTCCAAGATGCGGCCGATGACGCGCCGCCATTTCCTCGCCCGCACCGCGACAGCGGTCGCTGCAGTCACCCTCGTTCCAAGACATGTTCTCGGCGGACCGAAGTTTGTTAGTCCGAGCGAGAAGGTCCATGTAGCGATTGTCGGAGCAGGGGGCCAAGGCCGAACGAACGTGCGCGCTCTTTTCCAGGAGAAAGACGCACAAATCATTGCGATTGCCGATCCGATCGAACAGCACGATTTGACACCCTTCTATTATAAAGGATCCGCCGGTCGCAAGCCTGTGCGAGCGGAAATTGAGAGCCATTACGGGGAGAAGAATTCTGGATTTCGATGCGCGGAGTATGAAGATTTCCGAGTCATGCTGGAGAAGGAGAAAGCGATTGACGCCATTCTTTGCGCTACGCCAGACCACAACCATGCCTACGTCACCATCACTGCGATGCGGCAAGGCAAGCATGTCTATTGCGAGAAACCACTGACCCACAATGTTTGGGAGGCGCGACAAGTGGCAAAGGTGGCAAAGGAGACGGGAGTCGCGACACAAATGGGGAATCAAGGGCATTCTGGGGATGGAATTCGCGAAACGTGCGAGTGGATTTGGGCGGGAGCAATCGGCGAAGTGACGCAAGTGCACGCTTGGACTAAAGCGGGTCGTTGGGGCAAAGAACTTGGTGGACGACCGAAAGAGGTGCCTTTGCCGTCCGGCGTGAATTGGGATCTTTGGGTTGGAACGCGCGAGGCTCGTCCATATAGCTCGGCCTATTCGCCGGTGACATGGCGCGATTTTTGGGCGTTTGGATCGGCACCGATCGGCGACATGGCCTGCCACAATATGGACCCGGCATTCTGGGCGTTAGATCTGGCGGCACCACTCAGTATTGAGGCAACCTGCCCGGGAACTCTCGATTCTGAGATGTGTCCCTTTGGCTCGGTCTATCACTACAAATTTGGTCCGCGCAAGAGTTTGCCGCCGGTCGAAGTGACCTGGTACGACGGCGGGCTGCTTCCGCCGCGGCCAGACGAGCTGGAAGATGACGATCAACTCGGCCAGAGCGGCAATGGAATTCTTTTTATCGGCAGCAAGGGCAAGATCATGTGCCCAGGGTGGGGGGGATCCCCTAAATTGCTCCCTTTCTCGAGAATGGATTCATTTCAACGGCCTGCCAAGACATTGGCGAGATCCAAGGGGCATCATCGCGACTGGCTCGATGCCTGCAAAGGCGGAGCGCCTGCAAGCAGCAATTTTGAATATGGGGCCAAGCTGACGGAATTTGTGCTTTTGGGTAACGTCGCGCTGCGCACCGGGAAAAAGATCTATTGGGATTCCGCCAATATGAAGGCCAAGAATGCGCCGGAAGCGGATCAGTACCTGCGAGAGAACTACCGGCAAGGTTGGGAGGTCAGCTAACATGCTGCGATTAGGAAAATACTCCTTTGGGATTGGCGACCGGTTTGCCCACCAAGCCAAAGCTCAGTTGCGTGCTTGTCTGCAGGCTGCACAGGCGGGCGTGGAGGTCATTCCGGTTTGGAACAAGTCCAATCGCGAGCACTTAATTGTCGGCTCGGAGCCCTCCAGTGTGCGTGCCGCTGCTGATGAGGCCGTCCGCGAGTTGGGCTGGAATCGGCCTTATCATGTCGACGCCGATCACATTCGGCTAGAGACGGTCGATCGGTTCGTGGCGCACTCAGATTTTTTCACAATCGATGTGGCAGAGTCGATTGGGCGTCCGGCGCCGGCAAACGCCGTGAACGCCTTTCTCGACAAACATTCCGAGCTGGTTGGGCGAATCCAAATTGCGCAGATCGACCAGCCTTTCCAAATCACAAAGGGAGAGGTGGAACGAATCATTGGTAAATATCTCCTGGCGATCCAAGAGGCTGGCCGGATTTATCGTCATATCGCGGAAAGAAAGGGACGAGAAAGGTTCATCACAGAAGTATCGATGGATGAGACGGACAGTCCTCAGACACCGCCAGAATTGCTGATTATCCTCGCAGCTCTAGCGGACGAGAAAGTGCCCCTTCAGACCATTGCGCCCAAGTTCACGGGACGATTTAACAAAGGGGTGGACTATGTCGGAGATATCGCTCAGTTCGAAAAGGAATTCAGCCAAGACCTCGCGGTCCTCAGCCATGCGGTGCACAACTATGGCTTACCCGACACCCTTAAGCTGAGCGTGCACTCGGGCAGTGACAAGTTCTCGATTTATCCGGTCATTCGACGCACTTTACCCCGGTTTAACGCCGGGCTGCATTTAAAGACGGCCGGGACAACTTGGCTCGAGGAGTTAATCGGATTGGCGGAAGCGGGGGGAAGTGGGCTGACATTGGCGAAGGAAATTTATGCCGAGGCATTGCGTCATATCGACGAACTTTGTGCACCATACGCGACCGTCATTGATATCTCGAAAGAGAAGTTGCCGAGCGCTCAGACGGTCCAGTCTTGGAGTTCCGCGGACTTTGTCTCGTCGCTGCGCCATGATCCAAAATGTCCTGCCTTTAATCCACACCTGCGTCAGCTCTTGCATGTGGGTTATAAGATCGCGGCTAAGATGGGAGAACGCTACCTGCAGCTGCTGCGAGAATGTGAAGCGAGCGTCTCCCGAAACGTGACGACCAACCTCTATGAACGGCATCTGAAACCGCTCTTCACCAGCGCCTGAGGAGTTGTCCGTTTGGGGGGGCTGGGTTTCCTCTGCGCTCTCGTTGATTTCGAAATCTTGATCCCAACGATCACTGCGGAGGCTCTTATCTCGTGAAAACAACTGCTGCCGGTTTATCGACGATTCACAGGGCGCTGGGCCTCTGGTTCGCCGACGTTTGTGCGCGCGTCATGCGGTCCGAGGTGCATTGGCCGAGAATGCGTCGGCGAACTGGCCTTGCATTCATGCTTCAAGTCTGCCTCGCCTTGGCGCTCCGATTATCGTCCGCGGGGGCCGCGCCAGCGACCTTGACGTCGACAGATAAAGCGGTAGGTCCGGAATGGAAGGTGATGGACTATGGCCCGTTTCTTTCGCTGACCTTGGAGGTGGCGCCAGGAAACATTGCCAACAAGGGCATTGCGGTGCGGTTGGATCCGGGTGACGGAGGCGTTGCTCAAGGACACGAGTTCTTTCTTTTCGAGACTGATACCTTACGGGCAGCGGCGGCGTGGTCGGGCTCGGAGTTCATCGATTGGAAGAACATCGCTCTCGACGGAACGCATGAGGTTCACGCCTCGATAGTGGGGGAAGCGCTCTTCTCAAATCCGGACGCGCCAGGGTGGGGAAGCCCAGAGGGGCAATTTACAGACCCAAGAATAACAGGTCGTGATGGGAAGCACTACGGCCCACTTCCTCGCGAGTGGGCGCATTGGCAGGGTCTCTACGTCTGCAGCAATCAGGTGCTGCTCTCCTACTCGATCGGAACCACGGAGGTGCTTGAGATGCCTGCCGTGGAGAGGCATGCGTCAGGGCGAGCGGTGAGCCGGACTTTTAATATCAGTGCTCGGAAAATCAAGCTGGTGCTGCAGGTCGGTCGAACTGCCGAGGGCACACCCGGATTTGGTTCCCTGCCAGCGGATCAGGTCGTGGTCTTGTCCGAGGCCGGGGCGGGCCGACCCGGTGCTACTGCAGCGGTGGCCAGGGGCATTCCGGAAGGCGCCACGTGGGTTCTTTCCGGCAACGATCTGCGCTTGGCGATTCCGCCGGGCGATGCGCCTCTCCGCTTCAAGGTTTGGGTTGTTCGCTCAAGTGTGGACGCGGTCGCCTCAGCTCAAGCTTTGGCCCGAGATCCTGCTCCGGTTCAAGATCTGACAGCTTGGACTCGTGGAGGGTCGGCGCGATGGCCAGAGGTTTTAACGACCAAGGTCGAGCGAGTATTGGATGCGCGACAGCCTTATCAAGTCGAGAGCATTACCGTGCCGTTTAACAATCCCTACCGGAGCTGGATGCGTTTGAGTGCCTTTGACTTTTTCAAGGATGGCCACCGCGCTGCCGTATGCACTTGGCAAGGCGACGTTTGGTTGGTGGATGGCCTGGGCGGTAATCTAACTGCGTTCTCGTGGAAGCGAATTGCCAGCGGTCTGTTTCAGCCTCTGGGCTTGAAGATTGTTGACGACCAGATCTATGTGACATGTCGCGATCAAATTACCGTTCTCCGGGATTTGAATGGCGATGGCGAAACCGACTTTTATGAAAACTTCAATAACGACGCGCAAGTGACGGAGCACTTTCATGAGTTTGCCATGGATCTGCAAACCGATGGCGAAGGGAATTTTTACTATGCAAAAGGGGGACGCCATGCCAAAGACGCCCTCGTACTGCAGCACGGAACATTGCTGCGGGTAAGCAAAGACGGCAAGAGAACTGAGTTGGTCGCCTCCGGGTTTCGGGCGCCAAACGGGGTTTGTGTAAACGGCGACGGGACATTCATCGTTAGTGACCAGGAGGGCCATTGGACGCCCGAGAACAGAATTAACTGGGTTCGCCCCGGGCGCTTCTACGGCTATATGATGGGTTATCATGACGGACGTGCCGAAGACGACTTCGAACAACCGGTCGTTTGGATTCATAAGTCGCTCGACCGTTCGCCAGCCGAGCAACTTTGGGTAGCAAGTGATCGTTGGGGACCAGTGCGGAGCAATCTCGTCAGCCTCTCTTATGGCACCGGCAAGATCTTGGAGGTCCTATACGAGAAGGTTGGCGGCGTGGTGCAAGGTGGAGTGATCGCGATGCCTATTCCTGCAATGCCAACCGGGATTATGCGGGGCCGATTTCATCCTCAGGATGGACAGCTGTATGTCGCTGGGCTTTTCGGTTGGGCAGGGGACAAAACGCGCCCCGGTGGATTTTTTCGCATTCGATATCTGAACAAGCCGGTCCATTTGCCGGTGGCGCTCCATGCGACGACGGAAGGCATGATCATCCGATTTGCCACCCCGCTCGACGGTGAGAGTGCGGCCGATCCCCAAAATTATGCGGTCAGCCGATGGACCTACCGGCGCACGGCCAATTACGGCTCAGACGACTTCAAGCTAAGCGATCCTAACCAGCGTGGACGTGATTCTGTGCCCATCAGATCGGTTCGAGTTTCTGCTGATCACCGTTCTGTACTACTGGAGTTGGAGGATATGCGGCCCTGTCCTCAGATGGAGATAAAATACAATCTCCAGACGGAAAGCGGAACCACCGTCTCGCAGCTCATCGAGAATACCGTGCTTACGCTGGGGAAAGACGCCCGGCTCGACCCCTAAGCGTTCTCGGTTGTGACAGAGAAAGCCAAACTCCTCGATGGTCACGGCAAAACAGATCTCGCTGTTGGTTGGGCGGAGTCCGGATTAAGACCGGCTCCATTAGCCAATCCGAGCACTTCACCATGCACAATTGTCGCTTGGCAATCGAAGCTCACGCGCCGTGGCTGTTGGCGGCACGGCTGAACTTTTGACCCGAAAACGACGCAACCTTGCGCTGTGCCTTCCCCTCGAGTTTCTATCGTCCTGCCCGTGTTTAACGCCGAACGTGACTTGCGGGCTGCAATTGAGAGTATTCGACGCCAAAGTTTTACGGCCTGGGAACTGATTGTCGTCGACGACGGTTCGACGGACGCAACGCCCTATATCCTGAGGAGCTTCACCCAAATCGAGCCGCGCTTGCGCACGGTGCCCATGGCGCATCATGGGATTGTTGCCGCACTCAACGCCGGAATTCGTCTGTCGAACGCCGCTTGGATTGCTCGGATGGACGCAGACGATCTTTCGGACTCGGAACGCTTGCGAGAACAACTCCTATTTCTGGAGGCGCATCCGAACCTAGGTTTGGTAGGAAGCTTGGTCCGGTTTGGAGGAGACGCTGAGTTGGCGTCTGGGTTTGCAGAGCATGTGTCATGGTTGAACTCCGTGCAAACGGCTCACGAAATCTCGTGTGCTCGGTTCATCGAGTCTCCTTTCGCGCACCCGACAGTCATCTTCCGCCGTGATTTGGTAATGTCGTTCGGGGGATACCGAGAAGGTGATTTTCCTGAGGACTACGAACTGTGGCTTCGTTGGCTTGAAGCGGGGGTCCAGATGGCTAAAGTCCCGAAAGTGCTGGTGACATGGAATGATCTTCCCACTCGGCTGTCGCGCGTCGATCCGCGGTACCGGTTCGACTCTTTTTATCGCTGTAAAGCAGAGTATTTAGCTCGGTGGCTGAAGGGTAATCTCGACGCGGACAAAGAATTGCTTATCTGGGGTGCAGGCCGGCTTACTCGTCGCCGATCTGAGCACCTGCGCGCTTATGGGATTAATTGGAATGCGTATATTGATATCGACCAGCGAAAGATCGGTAGAACCATCGGAGGATTGAACGTGCTCAGTCCGGAGACCATTCCTCCGCCGAAAGATTGCTTTGTTTTAGGCTACGTGGCGAAGCGGGGCGCTCGAGAGTTTGCCAGAGCGCACTTGCAAGGGCGTGGGTTTGTCGAAGGAGAAAACTTTCTTTTCGCGGCTTAAGGTCCTGCGGCTAAGTCACGGCTAGGCTGCTGGCGCCTTCGGCAGGCCGAGACACGAACAAGGTGGGATTGCGTCGTGTCCGTTGTTGGTACTGCTGAGTGATCTGTTGGGCCAGGGTGGCCACGGCATCGGCTTGAACCAAGGCGACGGCGCATCCGCCAAATCCCCCGCCGGTCATGCGGCATCCGAACACGCCCCCCTCCGGTCCGATCGATTGAGCAATCTCCACGACCGCGTCCAGTTCCTGGCAGCTGACCTGGTAATCGTCCCGCAAAGAAGCATGGCTGGCGTACATCAGATCGCCCGCCCGATGCCACGAAGACATGCTGAGTGCCTCTGCGGCCTGATGGGTCCGCTCGATCTCTGTAATGACATGGTGCGCCCTCTGGAAAACGATCGGATCCATTTGATCTTTGTGCGAATTAAGGAGCGAACGCGTCGCATCCCGAAGAGCGACGACGCCGAGCGCTTTGGCAGCTGTCTCACATTGCGCGCGTCGTTGCGCATATTCTCCATTGGCCAGTTCGTGGCGAACGTTCGTGTTGATGATCAGGACTGAGACGGCTGGATCGGCCATGGGTACGAGACGGACAGCGTGCGAGCGGCAATCGAGCAGGAGCAGATGGCCCTGGCGGGCAAGCGCGGACGTGAACTGGTCCATGATCCCGCAGGGGACGCCAGCAAACTCATGTTCGGCGCGCTGACATAGCAGTGCCTTCCGAACCGGATCGAGAGAGTGTTCAGTTGTTCTCTCGAGCAAGGTTGCAGTAGCAACCTCCAACGCCGCGCTGCTTGAAAGCCCGCTTCCAAGAGGCACGGTGGAGTTCATCAATGCCTTGCACCCTGGAACAGCAAGACCAAACCGTTGAAACCCCGCGATGACACCTCGAACATAGTTGGACCAATCAGGGCGGCCACGGTTGACAGGTTCGGTAAGATGGATGTGCGCGGTGCTTGTCAACTGCTGGCTGTGCACCGTGAAAGTGGGCTCTGCAATCCGGCAAGCCGCCAGCACTGTCCACCGCTCGATCGCCATGGGCAGGACAAACCCGTCGTTGTAGTCCGTATGCTCACCGATAATATTGACTCGACCAGGGGCGGCCACAACCCATTCTGGCTTTTCTGAAAAACGCTCAGTGAAATGGCGAAGGGTCTGTTGGCAGAGTTCCTGTAACGTCATACGATCTCCGGCTTAGTGCGATCCACCGCCGCTCAAGGTTTTCTAAGGGTTACCGCTGAACCTCAACCGGCGTTTTGGATTCAACCCATTCTCGAGCGTTTTCACCGTCTCCGAGAACGGGAAACATGGAAATACGCAGCCGGGCAGCTCCCATGGGGATGAGTTCAATCGCTTGCGCTGATTTCGGTGTTTTAATGGGACTGTTTTGGAGCAAGCCGATTAGGCCGGTGTTGTCCAGGTTCCATCCAGGAATCCGCTTTCCTTTGCCCTTCAGGCGCAAGGGCACCGTATCTGCCGTAAACGGATTGGCCGGCATGGGGCCGGGTTTGCGAACCACTTGAAAAGCACTGGCCGGGTCTTTGTCTGGGAGTAGGAGTCCAAAATTCCACGGTGTGCTAGCGAAAACCTGCCATTCTGGCCAAGCGTCGTTGTTCCCGTAACGTGTCCATTTCTCTCCGATTTGCAGCGAGAAACTTAGCGGACCGTAATCAACGGATGCGGCATCGTGATTCTTAGTCCAGCGACGAACGGCGATCGCCATCGGCAACTGTAATATCACCGTGTCGCCATCGTGCCAGGTGCGGGAGAGACGAGCGTAAGAAAGCGGTGTCGTTTCAATCGAAACGTCTTGGCCATTGACTTTCACCGAGGCTGACTTGCACCAACCTGGAATGCGTAAATAGAGCGGGAACTCAACTGTGCCAGAGCAGCTGAGCCGCAAGGTGACAGTCTCAGAAAAAGGGTAGTCTGTGGTTTCTGAAATTGTGACCTTATGATTGTCTCCAACCTTGGCCGTGACCTCGCTGGCGGCGTAGAGCGCCGCGCACAGGCCTCGATCTGCA
This sequence comes from Limisphaerales bacterium, assembly GCA_044225505.1. Classification (GTDB taxonomy): domain Bacteria; phylum Verrucomicrobiota; class Verrucomicrobiia; order Limisphaerales; family SIBE01; genus JAXMHN01. Next base: position 27,163 of record JBGAIN010000039.1, on the reverse strand, counting down.
GTTCCGAGCCACAGCTCCTCCGCATAGTACGGCCACCCGTGGGAAACGTTGTGCTGGCAACAACGGTAGACCTCGAAAGGGCTATAAGAAAACATCGTTCCACTATTTTCTATCGCTGGGCTCTTGTTGTTTTTGTCCAACTGAATTTGGTTGGCACAGGTCAGATAATGCAATCCTTTCCAGTCTGGTGTCAGGGCTGCGGGTAGGGAGTTGAAGGCGAGTTCCTCACAACGGTCCAACCAAACCGGATTTGCGCTGATCCGATTGAGCATTTCGAAGCTGTGCATGAATTCGACGATGCCACACGTCTCAAACCCCTGTCGCGGATCGGTGTAACCTGGACGGCAGTTCTCATCGCCTGCAAAGCCGCCCCCTGGGAATTGACCGTAAAGGTCACGGACTGTCTGATAGTTACGTTCCGCTGCTTGAAGAAACTTCTCATCCTGAGCTTGTACGTAATAGACGCCAGGCTCGCGGAAACCCTGGGAGACATTGACGTTGTGCCAATTGTGCACCCCCGTCGTCCAATCCTGCATGTTTCGGTGGATCCTTTCGGTCAATTCCAAGAGCCAGGCTTCTCCGGTACGATTGTACAGCCAATAAGCCGTTTCGATGTTGTCGCCAAACCGGATCTTCGGCCAATAACCGTTACCGAACGTGGACGCGGGAAGTCCGTTAAGCCAGCGGTGGTATCGCAACATGAACGGGATGACTCGCTCATCTTGAGAATACTCATAAAAGGACTGGAGGACGTTTAGCATCACCATGTGCGGCCACAGGTCGGGCTTGCCTTCGAGCGAAGTCTTAAGAGCGCGCGGCCCGAACCACCCACTAGGTTCCTGACTCGACAAAACCGCCTCAATCCACCGCCGTGCTTCCTCAATGATGCGTTCGTCTTTCAAGACATAGCCTAAATCCCCGAAACCCTTTAGCCAGTAGGGGAGTTCTTCCCACCCGCTGTGTCCTTGCCCAGTGGGCGACGCCCAGGCATTCCCTTCGAATTGGCACCACTTCGAAACCTCGGGGAGGCGACCAGTCATTCCGTCTGCTTCCAGCGCGAGTTGTTGTCGCAACCAACCACGTGGTGTGATGCTGCCGATGGGTAGCCGGACGAACGGGCTTGGCCGAAGCGGGGCACGATTGCCGATATACAAACTCCCTCTCGGATCGGGAGTGATCTGGACGCCTGGGACAATTGCCTTTTGCGCCGCGGCCCGAGGTTGCGCCGCAACGCGCTCTGTGAGTCCTACGTCTATATATTGGCCACCGGCAGTCTGGCGGCAGTGCACCGCTAGCAGATGCTTGCCAGGTTTCAGCGACGCCAGCACATTGGCATTGATTGGGAGGCTTTCGTAATCCGAGGTGAAGCCTTGTGCTGTGCCCGCCAGGACGCCATCGATATAAATCTCAACGTCTTCATCGTGATGAACGCGAAACTGAAGTTGGCCCGACGGGCGGTCCGGCAGCGTGATTTCGCGTCGCAGCCATATGTCGGGCGTATTCCAGACGGTTCGCACTACCGCCCCGGGCGTTCCGGCGGTACCAAATCCGCCTGGCCCTTCGGCCCAGGAGCTGGCATCAAACCCGCCGGTGTTCCAGCCTTGTGCGGGGCGTTGCGTCGTGTAATTCCAGGATAATCCGACGTCTTCCGACGTCGGGATCACGATCGCCGTCTTGGGAGCGACGGGGAGGGGAGCCCAATTGGCGGCTTTCGTGACATCGCGAGCGGCCCATTTGGTCCACAAGCTCTTGTTGTAAAGCATCTGGGCAAAGACACCCCCGACGACCGGCCGCGCCGTGAATCCGACCCGCCTACCTGACTTCGTCTGATACCAGTCTGTCATCGGGGATCGGTCGTAAGTCTCGTTCAAAAACTTAAAGACGGGATCAACCAGTGCCTGAAAATCGGAACGATCTTGAGTGAGGGTGGCGGTCCAAAGAATCCAATCGAGCTTCGTATAGGTCTCGCGGTTGTCCAACGGAAGTCCATACTTGTTCTGGATCGATTTGTAGTAATTCATCTCCTTTCGCAAGACTTCGGCGGGCCACAGGTTCAATCCCAGGATCTTATCCCAAATGAGATTGTATTTTTGGCTCCAACTTCCCGGACGGTCGAAGGCAAGGCGGAAATGATCACCGTCGTCTGCTTCCTTGATCCAGCGATCTGCGAATTCTTTTGCAACTTTGCGGTACTCTGCCGCTTGATCGCGATCTCCGCGCATCTCGCACATTTTAGCAAACGCGCCCAAGCCACAGATCGCTTTGGCGCTTAGATTGACGTTGTGCGCCAGATGGCCGGCAAAATCGTCTGTGCACAGCTGGTTTTCAGGATCAAATCCTTTGGCTTTCAAATAATCGGCCCAGCGTTCCAGCAGCGGCCAGTAGGGCGTTGCAAAGGCGGTATTGCCGTCGATCTGGGAAACTGCGGCTAAGAGAATTAGCAGGTTACCGGTCTCTTCGACTGGCATCTGATTCTCCTCTGTTCGTTCGCCGCCGCCGTAGACCTGGCCGTTAGCATGTGGATAAGTTCCTAAATCGTGTGGAGCGAACGGAAACTTCCACCGGGGCGAATTGGCGTAATTCATGAACGGTACGAGAAACGACTTCGCCACCGAAGATCCGAACAATAGGAACTGCGGTGCCATGGGATAGAAGACATCAGACGTCGCGATGCAACCGTTGCTGAAGTTCTCTTTGCAGAACGAAAGAGGTTGGCCGTTCTCATCGGCAACGAACTTGCCAGCGGCAAAGCACTGACGAAAAGCCAGCGCGCAAATGCGAGCATAACGGTCTCCGCCTGCAGCGGTGAGGTCAGCCATTAATTCTTTGTCAAACGCGGCGCAGCGGCGCTGGATAGAGTCATATCCACTCAAGGACGCCGTTAATAAATCGGCAGCTTCCCACCCATGGCGACGCCAGTAAGGGCGAAGATTGTGCTGCATGTACTGGATCGAATAGAGGTCGTCGTAAGCCAACAACAACCAGCGCGAAACGGTGCGTTCACTGACCGAACCCAAGGTCAGGTTGATCGCACCCACCCCAGACGCTTCGGCGCTAGGTCCGGGCAATGGACCGTAATCTCCTGCCAGGCTTCCTCTAGCCGCAAAGTCTTTGCGCGCGGCGCTTGCTGGCACGACTCGCACCTGACTAGATGGGCCTTGGGGGGTGGCCAGGTAAAGGTAACCCCAATCAATCCGAAGGTCATCCCCGCGCTTGGCGAGGATCGGCTGATCTCTCGATCCCACCTTGATAACACTCAGTCCGGGAATCGTTTCGGTTTGCCACTCCACTGCCTGGCGCGGTTGGTTTACAGCCAATTCCGCTCCTGCGTCGAAGTAGATGGCAACCTCGTGCGATTGGCCATCCGTGGCGCGAACATCGTAGGTGATATACGTGATCGGCCGGGAGAGAAGATCGATATCTTCGGGAATTGCAGGCGTCAGAAACGTTAACGATAGGGTAATTCCTCCGCCTTCAAACGAATAGACCGTGCGGGTAGGCAAAACGAGCACGCTCTTCTGCGCCAGTGCTGGAATCGACGGTGGCTCTGCTCCCATCACCCGGAACGTTTTCCCGTCAATTCGAATCAAGCTGCTCAAACGGTGTGGTCGCCCGGTCCAATGAATCGTGTCGTCGCCGGTGAGGGTGTCGCTCGGTGACCAGACACTAAAATAGGGATCACACGCGATGAGCGGAGTTGCAGGCGGCACCAGCGCGGCACCACTTTGCTGCCGACCTGGAGGCGGTGCATAAACGGCCTGATTCGCTTTGGTGATAGCGGTTTCGTTCAACTTTACAACTTCGCGGTCATAGGTCATCAGACCATTGACCTCAACCTCGACGTCCGTCGTCTGCGTGTAGACCGCTGCAGACAATCCTGGCACTCCAGTCAGAGGATGGAGCTTGGCCAGCAACCGCACATAAGCGTCCGTAAGCTCTTCTGAGTTTTTGTAACTGCGGTAACCCCAATTCTTTTCTTCCTGCCACGTATGGCCCGGCACAGGCAATCCCAGGCCGCCGAATTCACCAAGAACTCCAGCCCGGTTCGACTCGATCCCCGGAGCAGATGGCCCAGGATAAGAATGGATATCATTGACGTCGCCGACGTGACGATCTGTCCAACCACTCGCGTTGTCTACGAGACGGGTCGAGTCCCAGCGTTTGACGAGATCGACAATTCGCGCTGTGTCCCACTGACCCCAGCCCTCATTGAACGGCACCCACATGACGATGCTGGGATGATTGACTCGGCCGGTGATTAACGCTTTGAGTTCCGTTTCGAACTGTTTTCCAGATTCCGGCGTTCGTTGGATGTCCGGGTCGCGAGTTCCGATGTACTTGTCACCGCTAGGCATGTCCTGCCAGACAAGAAGTCCGAGTTTGTCGCACCAATAGTACCAGCGGTCCGGTTCGACCTTCACATGCTTGCGAGCCATGTTCATCCCCACCTTCTTAGTCATCTCAATGTCAAATCGCAGGGCCTCATCGGTTGGCGCCGTGTAGAGCCCATCAGGCCAGAATCCTTGATCGAGCGGCCCTAGCTGAAAGAGTGGTTGATTGTTTAAATACAATCGGGGTGTGCCGTCGGCGTCTTTGGTCACCGCGATCTTGCGCAGACCAGCGTAACTACCGACCTGATCTACCACCTTGCCGTTACTCGTTAATTGAACCCGGAGAGTGTAAAGGAAGGGGGAGTCCGGCGACCACAGCTTGGGATGCGGAAAAGAAACGTCGACCGAGCGGGTCACAAGGTCGCCGTTGCGGGGGCCGGGAATGGCGTTTTCGACGGCAGCGATTTCACGTTCGCCATCGAAGGCTGCAACATTGACGAGCAAGTCGTCTTGGGATAGTTGCATTGTCACTGCAACATTGATTTTGGCCGAATCAACATCAGGTGTAATCCTCAAAGCCTCGATGTGGTCTGGACTGACTGGCTCCAGCCAGACCGTTTGCCAAATTCCACTCGTAGGGGTGTACCAAATGCCATTAGGATCTCGGACTTGCTTGCCGCGTGGCTGGGAACCCGCATCGGTTGGATCAAAAACGGCAACGACAATCTCCTGATCGCCGGCTGGTTTGAGTGCGTTTGAGATGTCAAAACTGAATCCGTCGTAGCCGCCTCGGTGGGTCCCGAGTTCCTTCCCATTGACTGTTACTGTCGATTCCCAATCCACGGCGCCAAAGTGCAAGAGAACTTTCTTGCCTTGCCAGCTCTCGGGTATTTGGAAAATTCGGCGGTACCACAGGCGTTGTGTTTCGCGGAGCGGTTTCATGACGCCGGAAAGGGCGGATTCAATTGGGAACGGGACAAGAATTTGCCCCCCAAATTCCGCCGGTCTTTCAGCACCGCGGTCTGTGATTGCGTAGTCCCAGAGTCCATTCAAATTGAGCCAGTCGGATCGGGTTAGCTGCGGGCGCGGGTATTCAGGGTGCGCATTCTGGGGTGAGACGTCTTTGGCCCAGCGGGTCAGCAACCTCCCTTTGCCTACCTGCCAATCGGCGCGGAGGGCATTCTGACTCAAGATGAGTGTGAGGGTGATCAGCGCGGTAAAAAGCTGACGAGGACCAAGACACCCGCCACCGAGTAAGTTCCGCGGTCGGCGGAGTGGCGTACCTCGAGCGAAACCTAATATGGGAGCGAAACGGCGCGGTGAATGGTCTGGAGCGTTCCTGACCTTGCGATCATCTTTCATAATCTTTGTACAACCTGGAGGCTCATGAAAGCCTCGCGACTCTAAACCCGTTGAGTTTCTCACAGCAGAGGGCCCAAAGAGGGCATTTGGCTCGCGCCAGATAGGGCTTCAAAGAACTCGCTCGAAGTTCCTCGCGCCAATTCCCCGCAGCGTCACTCGGTCTGAAGCGGAGAAGTTAGTCCTTGCTCTTCCCGTTGTCGCCTGTCCAAGTAAACTCAGGATGGGGAAGGTTATCGTTATTCCAACGCCGCCGCCAAGTATCGTTTTTGGGGTCAACAATATCAGCCCGGCGTGCTGCGTCGGCGTGCCCATCACAAAACATCACGACGGTCTTGTTATTGTGGCGTTTGGCGGGCCATTGATCACTCTCTTTGCAGTCGATATTTCCATCCCAGGACTTATCTGATTTGCTGTCGGCCAACATCATCATGTCGGACGGGACGCGCACCCGAGCTTCTGGCATTTCGACTTGGGCTGGAGGATTGACGTCCCCACCCAGGCCTAATTGCTGGTTGACGTCGGTAGTCACTGCACCTGTGCCCCAGTCATTATAGCCGTAGCTCATCCCGGCTCCGTTTCCGCCCCCAGTCGCAGTAAGGAAATCGATCTTTCCTTTGAGACTCTTATTCACGTTGGTATCCCACTTGAATTCCACCTTGTTCGCCGGACACCAGAACGACGAGCGGTTAGTTCCCATTTGGCTGAACAGTCGCAAAGGCCAAATGTAATAAAACTCCGGAACTTTAATGGAGCCGGGATATTTCTGGTTGTCGCTCACGTACATAATGGTCGCCAGGCCGAGTTGGCGAAGATTGTTCAAACAGGCGGTTTGGTGAGCTTTGGCCTTCGCCTTGGCCAGCGCTGGTAAAAGCATGCCCGCAAGAATCGCGATAATCGCGATCACGACTAGCAGCTCGATCAAGGTAAAGCCTCGCAAACAGCGGTCGTGAAGGCAGCGTTTCATGCGGTTGAGACAAACCCGAGGGACGCGGTCAAGTCGGGCAGTTGCCCTGGGATCAATCGTAGTCATAACGTTCCAAATTTCAGCATTCACGAATTCCGTCGGCGCAGACTCTGGAATCTGTGCGGATAGGCGTTTTCACAGGCTTAGCCCCGAATTATAGGAGTTTCGCGCCAGGAGACAACGAGATTCGACGCCGATCGGACAAGGCTCATTGGCCCTCGGGTGGCACGACCAAAACCGGGCAGAGCGCCCGGCGCAACACTTGCAGAGTGACATTTTCGCGATCAAAAACCGTGCGGGCCAGCGCCCCGTGACCTCCAAGAATCACCAGATCATGGTTGACAGCCTGGCGGAGGATCGTTTCTGTGATGTGTGGCGACGATTGGACGACGATTTCGTTTGGCACTTCTAGCGCTTGAAGCGCACCGGATGCTTGTCGCAGATGGCGGGCCACCAGAGCACCAGCCGGCGTCGCGTCGGGTGTGACGTGGAGGAGTGTCACACGAGCGCCCAGACTTCGAGCCAGTCGTCCGCCAAGTCGGATATCATTCTTCCCCGGTTCACCGACTCGAGTACAGATCAATATACGACGGATGTCAGACACGTCCTCATTTCGGGTGATCAGCACGGGCACCTCGGGCAACTGACACAGCGCCAAAACTTCTGCATCCAGTTCCCCGTCGGCTTTCTCTAATTGGCGCGGTGTGATGATGAGGTCGAAAAGCGCGCCCGCACTGACGCTGGCGACCTGTTGAAAAAGGTTGCCTGACCCGGGTCTCAAATCGGCCGAGGACAGGCCGGCTTGTTTTATACGCGCTTTGACCGAGAGACGGTGCGCTTCAAGGTTTGGGTTTTCTCCGAAGCTGAAAACCGTGACGTTCGCCCGCATTTGGTTGGCTAGATGCGCGGCCAAATGAAGTGCTGCCGTCGAGCTAGCTCCGGTATCTATAACAAGCAACTGCGGCGGCGCCTGTTCAAGCAATGTCCAGCCTCGGAGGGAAACCCACCACTCACGATCACCTCGCAGAAACTCAGCACCTGCCAGCGCATCGACCAGAAGGCCTTCTTCGCCGAATGCGACCACTGGCGCAACTTGCCGTGTTCCAGCCAGCCGGGGCAGGCGCAATCGCAGGCGCCGGAGAGGACCGGCGAAAAGCTCTTCCACAACGAGACCTTTGCCCAAGACAGGCCTCTCCCCCTTGGGCTCGTCTTCCGTGAGAACAACCTGTTCGGGGCGAAAGAGCACTTCTACAGAGGCGCCTTCTTCGCGGACTGTGTCTTTGGGGAGGGTCAATTCGACCGGGCCCAGCCGGGCTCGGCCTTGGGAAATGCGACCGACTAACACCGTGCCTCCTCCCAAGAAGCTCGCGACAAACAGTTTCTTGGGCTGGAAGTATAATTTCTCCGGTTGTCCGATTTCGAGGAGGCGCCCCCGGTCGAGCACTCCGATGCGATCTGCCAGTTCATACGCCTCCTCTTGATCGTGCGTAACGAGGATAGTTGTCACGTGCAAGCGGCGTTGGATCTCCTTTAAACTTCGACGCAATTGCACACGGATCTTTACATCCAGCGCGCCGAGTGGCTCATCCAAAAGCAGAACGGTCGGCTCGTAGGCTAATGCCCGTGCTAACGCCACCCGCTGCTGTTGCCCCCCCGAAATCTGATCGGCATAGCGCTCTCCCAAGCCGGCTAATCCCACCATGTCCAAAAGCTCTTCGCACCGCCGTGCGCGATCGGCTTTGGAAACCTTCCGAATCTTTAGGCCAAACTCAATGTTTTCCGCCAGTGTCATGTGGCGGAAGATCGAGTAATTCTGGAAGACAAACCCTGTGCCCCGCTCCTGCGGCGGAAGATGCGTAACATCGCGCGCATGGAGTAGGATCCGACCGGAGTCACAAGGATTCAAGCCGGCGATCATGCGCAGAATGGTGCTTTTTCCGCTGCCGCTGCCTCCTAAGAGGACGAAGAGTTCGCCGTCGGCGATTTCAAGCGAAACGTCATTGACCACCAGCTGTGGTCCATAACGCTTGATGAGATGTTCCAAAACGATCGACATCAAGTCCTCTCTTTTCGCACGCTGTAACGGAGCAGGAAGAAGAAAATGACGAAGGATAGCAAAGCGAGGACTGCCGCGACCGCGTTCGCGCTCTCGATATTCCCAGCTTCAAATTGCGCAAAGATGTATAGGGGCGCGGTTTGAGTTCGCAGCCGGAGATTGCCGGAAACCATTACGGTCGCGCCAAACTCTCCAAGCGAGTGGGCAAAGGTCAATAGCGTGCCACTGAATAGGCCCCCGCGCAACGCAGGTAAGACGACTTGCCAAAAGGTCTGCCAGCGGCTTGCTCCGATCGTGTAGGCTGCTTCTTCGTACGTGGTCTCCAGCTCATCCAGCAGTGGCTTAACCGCCCCCAGCATATATGGGAATGTAACGAAAAGATGCGCCAGAAGCACTCCCACAGGCGTGAACATCGGTTGGAGGCCAAGGGGTTCCAAGGTGCGTCCAAGCAGGCCGATCGGCCCCCACAACAAAAGAAGAGATGTTCCCACCACCACTGTCGGAATAGCCACTGGCAGATTGACGACGATGTTTAATGCGCGTTGTCCAGTGAAGCGGTATTTGCTTAAAACATACGCGGCATACGTTCCTAAAACCGCGTTAACGGTTGATGTGGCAAAAGCCATCACTACACTAAACCTTAATGCGAACTGTGCGTCCGGCAGAGCCAGTGCGGCCGCAAAAGCCTTTAGTCCTCCTCGAAAGGCGAAGATAAAGACGGCTCCCAGCGGCAGCAAAAGCAGCGGCAGCAGAACCATCAACAGAATCCCGACCGGCAATAGGGCAGACCCTGACCGCTGCTGATCGCGCGCGTCTTTCACCGGGCAACCTCTTTCAATACCCTCGCCTTCCAGATGCCATCCACTATCTCTTTCTTGGCCACACTCCAGCCGCCAAAGTCCTCTACTTTGAAAACATCGGCGATGTGTCCGAAAGCTTCATTCCCTCGATTCAGAGATTCATTCACGCTTCGAAAACCATGCTGGACGAAAATCCTTTGCGCGGAGTCGCTCCAGAGAAACTCAACAAACGCCTTCACCAACGCGCGGTCCTGGGGGTGAACATTTCGGGGAACGACGACCAGTGTGTGCTCGCTCAGGATAGTCCGGCGTGGGTAAATGATCTCTCCGCGGAGTTTGCCGCGCTGTTGGTCGTACAATAATTCCTGTTCGTACGTCACCAGAACATCTCCAAACCCATTCTCAAACTGTGTCCGAGCGGCTCGCGCGGAACTCGACTGGGCCACAATATTCCGCCAAATCCCCACCAACAAATCCTTTCCGGCATCCCCAACGTCGGGATGCTCACGAAAGCCAGCGCCGTATTCCGCAAGAATCGCCCAATTCGCGCCGCCTGACGTCATTGGATCTGGATGCACGATCTTGACCCCGGGCCGAGCCAGATCGCTAAAGTCCCGAATCTTCATCGGGTTTCCGGGCCGCGTGAGCAACACGAATGGAGTCCGGTTGACGACCCCTTGCTCTGGTAAGGCTCGCCAGCTGTCGGGAGGAATCACGTGCGCCTCGGCCAATTGTTTTGCATCCAGTTCCAATGAAAGTAGCGCCACATGCGCCGGCACTCCCATTCGGACTTGGTTGCGCACGGTTCCGGAACCAGCAAACGAACTGATAAACTCTACCTTCTCACCAGTCTTCCGTTCCCACTCTCGCTGGAACGCCGGAAAAACGCCGTGGTTCATGACTTCGCCAAGAATGCTGAATCCAAAAAAGATGAGCGTGCGCGTCGGCGCCGGGCGACCTGGTAATGGCAGCCATGGCCAAACGCCGTAGAGCAACAACAGAGCGAGGAAAGGGACTGGTACCCAATCTCGCCATCGCTGCCATCGCAACGCGCTCGCTAAATTCATCCAACTTTTGGGGCTTACTTTCCTCCGACTGCGGCCATTTTACCACTCGCCCGCCTGACTGTCGACTGCCGCACGACACGAAATCCTCTCTGGGCAGACTATGAGAGAATTCAAAAGACGGAGAGCGCTGTCCTTGAATTTATTTATCCATCCCGTAGGATTCCCGTTCCAGTTCATGGACGATCTTGGCATCCATTCGCCGCTTCCGGTGCAGAAGGGCGTTCGCATTGGGATCTTGGGTAGCGGCTTTATCGTGAATGATTGCCACCTGGTGGCCTACCGCAAGGCCGGATTCAATCCTGTGGCGATTGCTTCACGGCGACGAGAGAGCGCCGAAAAGGTCGCGTCTCGGCATGGGATCTCGTCAGTCTTCGAAAGCTATGAAGCGCTGCTCGACGACCCAACGATTGAGGTTTTGGATATCGCTGTCCCGCCTAACGTCCAAGTTGGGCTTATCCAAGCAGCTTGTCGTAGAGGCACCGTTCGCGGAATTTTGGCACAAAAACCTTTGGGCATGAACCTGGCCGAAGCTCTTGTGGCAGTCCAGGCTTGTGAGTCCGCAGGGATCACGCTCGCTGTGAACCAGAACATGCGCTATGACCCGTCCGTCCGAGCGGCAAAGACTCTCCTGGACCGTGGCCAGCTCGGACAGCCCATTCTCGCCACGATTGAGTTACGAGGCATCCCGCACTGGATGCCATGGCACGCTGCCCTAGGGTGGGTAACGTTGCGGATAATGTCCATCCATCACCTCGATACTCTGCGATACTGGTTCGGGGAACCAAAGAACATCTATTGTAGTGTGCGTCCGGACCCACGCACCTGTTTCCCGCATCAGGACGGGATTTGCACTTACATTCTGGAATACAGCGATGGGCTGCGCTGCGTTGGTCTGGACGATACCTGGACTGGTCCCGCCAAGGAGGGGTGCCCTGGCGACATCTTCTGCCGCTGGCGTATTGAAGGCTTGGAGGGCTTGGCGATCGGCGAGATTGGCTGGGTTCAGAACCCCTACACATCCCCCTCCAGCATCCGCTACGCGCGCCAAGGCGATTTGAACTTCCAGTGCCCGCTCTGGAACGTTAGCTGGTTTCCCGATGCTTTTATCGGAACCATGGCTCAACTCTTAATCGCCCTGGAGACTGGGACAACGCCGGCGATTAGTGGTCGCGACAACCTCAAAACCATGGCTCTGGTCGATGCGGCTTACCAAAGCGCCTCCAAAAAGGCAGCGGTCGATCCGGCCTCTCTCCAGGGGTGAGGAGCTATCCAGTTCGGGACGGCGAGGCCGACACCAGGCGAAGCACACGCAGACGCGCTCCGGTCCGCTCGCTGGGACGGCTGTCTCCGGCGATCTAACCCATTTAAGCGCTGTATCTTACGAATCGCGCCTCCGAGTGGCCCACCTTAATCCAGCGACACCAGCGGTCCCAAGGCTGAGAAGCATCATGGAACTTCCTGCATCCGGCACAGCCTCTGGCAACCTTGGACTTGGCTGCGGGGTTCGCCCGGCATGCGTCCACTGCGCAGCGCCTAGGAAGAGTGCGGTTGTAACTACAAACATTTGTATATTATGCATTTGCGAACGTTTCCACTAATGGGCATCTTGCTGCTCGTTGTGTCTGGCGAGACCATCATCGGCCGCGGAGCCGCCGCCACCGGTTGTTGTGTCTCGTTTTTTGGCAAACATGCCTAATTAATGGACTCTACCATACCAACCCTTTGGGTGCAGTTATTGGTAACCAAAAGAATGTAATTCGTTCGCTCAGACTCGTCTTCTCGGATTCCTTTGTCCTGCGAACTCTTAATGCGATCTTTGAAGCGTTCGATGAGTTCGATGTCTTTAGCGCTTCTGAGTTGGTTTTCCGGGAAACACAAAAGCTTTAATGATCAGACATTTATAAGTGTGCCGGCAGTTTTCAGAGCATGCTGTGCGGATCGAACCGAGCGAAGGACAGAGGTGTGGACGCCGGCTGGCGATTCAGTTTTCACCCGTTCTAAGCAACGCACGGTATCTAAATCGGTCGTTGGGTGCGGCATCGCCATTCAGCGTGAAGTCCGTCCAGTCGTGGGCGAGGAGACAATTGTCAGACCATTTGAAGTCGAATCCCCTTGGAAGGGTTTTCAGGCCCAGCGTTGACCAGGGAATACCCACTTCCATTTCGTTTCCGACCTGCCGCCAGGTAGCGTGACCGGTCGTAGACCAAGCGAAGACGTTGTCCTGGTTACGTTCAACGCTGCCGCTGCCTGCATGATTCATCACAATGTCATAGCCGAGCCAACCCGTTTTTGGGTTTCCATCGATATCGATCCAAAGGAGCATCCAGTTTGTTCCGTCCGGTTCGGTCAAAGGAGCGAGGGTACGGATATAAAACCAAGCTGTCTCCTGGTCCCAGCTGAACTTGGCAACCTTCAGATCGTTGCGGCCAGTGTGATTGCGGTAGGTAACCTGATGATCCCAGCCGCGGTGTTCCCGGTGGACCGGGTCGCCAATGGTATCGCGAAACTCGTTTGGGACCTTGCTCCAATCATCAAAGGTGCCATCAATAACGATTGGATGAGGTTCGAGAGACGGCAAAGGGCGTGCGCCTTTGAAGCGGCGCACTTGGCTTACGAACTGATAGTAGTAGTCGTCGCTATGTCCACCGCGCATCGGTTCAATGTCGCGACTATGTTCTTGGTCGAATTGATCGACGAACATAACTGGGAGTTTAATCCCGTTAAACTCGGAAAAGCGGCCGGCGATCCACTCGTTCCAGCCGGTGACGAAGATGAATTGAGGATCCTCCTTCAACGCTCGTTCCCAC
>JBGAIN010000039.1:0-13761 GCA_044225505.1 Limisphaerales bacterium | reverse complement strand
TTTCAGCGCATTCTGAGCGACGCCCACCGACATCTGCTCGATTTGGCCAGCGGCGTTAGTGAAGCAATGCTGCGGAAAGCTTTCGAGCCAACTCCACATCTCAGGCTTCGTCTGCCCTTTAAAGTAGTCGGGTTGCGGTCTCCGAAAAGTGAAAAAGTCCAGGATGCGTTTTGTCTCAAGAAAAGTGGCCGCTTCAGATTCAGATCGCTCGTCCTTGATCAGATCGGGATCGGCCATGATGAGCGGTTTTCCTTGCCAGCGAAACCAAAGGTCCGGATGTAAGCCTGGTTGGTAAAGATCGTGCCAAAGTTCGCGGACCACTTTGTCCGGGTTCCAGAAAGGGGTAAGGAAAGCGACTTGGGGAGTGCGATTTCCTAGTGTGCGAACGTCGGACCAAACTTGGAGCAGGGCACGGTACCAGTCGCGGTATGTCACTTGGTTGGTGACATCGAAGATTACCACGTCCACGCCTGCGTCTCCGAGCATCTGCGCGTGTTTACGCAAAACGCCTTGGTCATTGGAGAGGTAATACCCAAAGATCGACTGACCCCAATGGTGTGGGGCATGCAACGGCCCCCAAAGTGGGTTGTCCGGCTTTTCCATGGCGTGCGAATCGGCAGCCAGAATTTGGGTCACATCGAATGGGCCGCCTTGAATGTGCTCCCCGTGCCAGAGAAAGTAGAAAAGGCCGACGGTCCGGTCTGGCCGCGGTGCTCTGACCTCGGGAAAAGCGGGAATCGATCTACCCAGCGCATCCACCCCGGTCCAAGTATCCGAGAGATTATCCCATTGGGATTCGGCGGCCAGACACGCGCCCAACGATACAGACAACAGAACCGCTGTAAACCAACCGGCGAGGGGCGAAGTCCGCGGGAGTCTGGAAATGCAGTTCATCGTCTGAGCAGATGCGACTTATCGCTGACCGTCGGTAGCGGCCTTAAGGTTCCGAAGGCTATCGTGGCCCAATGGGTGATCGCACGCTTCAATCCCAGCCTGGCGATAAGGCGTGCCTAGGTCGAGTTCATTTATCCGCAGGAGAGGGAGCATGGAGGCAATCCTGCGTCTCTGCAGATTCAAACGTTAACACTTGATGAAGCCCTGATGGGCCGCGGTCAGTGAGCTGTGTTTCCAATCCTAATAATGCTTAAGTGGTATTCACAATCAGGGAGAGCGGCTTCATGGTGAACGACGTTCGCCGTATCCCGCGCGTGTCCACCTTCCGTGGTCGGACTGGCTCGGCGCCGACCGGTGACGCACTAGATATGAAACTATTAGGTTCATTCACATTTGTCGCAGGACTTGCGATCGTCGTCGTCCGTGGCGGTGCTGTCTTGACGACAGAACCACCTCCGTTGTTGACGTGGACGCCGCGCACCTCCGGCGCAGACGTCACCCTGAACGCGGTCACCTTTGGCGATGGACAATTCCTCGCGACATCGGATCGCACGGGAACCGTTTTAACCTCTCCCGATGGCATAACTTGGACGAGCCATAGCTCTGGCACTAAGAAGGCCATGTACGGCGTCGCTTATGGAAGCGGGACGTTCGCAGCCGTGGGAGCAGGAGGGCGAGCGATGACATCGTCCGACGGTCTGACTTGGAAGGAGTACGAAACCGGCACGAGCGCCAACTTCACCAGTCTACGTTTTGTCAATGGTGTCTTTCTCGCGGCGGCGGAAAGCGGCGTGATTTCGACCTCTGAAGACGGTGTGAAATGGTCGCATCATGCGACGGCTGCCACGAATTACTGGCAAGATGTCACGTTTGTCGACGGGCAGTATTTGGCCGTCGGGTATGATTATCGCACAGGGAGCGCTCTTGCCGGACTAACATCGAATTTCATTTCGTGGGAGATTGTCGGAACGGGTTATTCGCGTTACCTCGACGCCGTGGAGTTTGTGGGCGGACAATTCCTTGCGGTGGGGTATGCGGGAGCCTTGCAGGCATCCGTCGACGGGCGGGTCTGGTCGGAAACCCGTAGCATTAACTCGAGGTGGATGTTTGATTTTGCATATGGGAATCAACTGTTTGTCGCAGTGGGGGAGAGTGGTGCTTCGTCAGTTTCGACGAACGGAGTCGACTGGATAGCGTTGCCGCGGCCGACAACGAAATCGCTAAAGGCTGTCGCCTTTGGCAAGGAAACATTTGTGGCCGTTGGAGAGGGCGGGACGATCTTCCAATCGCAACCGATTCTGGCGCAAACCGACGCGGTCCGGCTGTCCAGTCCCCAAAGAACGGCCGATCGCTTTGAGTTTACGCTTACTGGTCAGATTGGGGAGACCTATGAGATACAGGCTAAGCCAGACTCCTCGAGTTGGGTCAGAGTCGGGGAGATTCATTGCACGGCTTCTCCCATTCGGTGTTCGGTGCCAAGCGCCAGTTCGTATGGGCTGTATCGTGTTAGTCGCGGCTCGCCTTGAGGATGCGACAAACAACGCACTTGGTACGTCTCCGCGTCGATCGGTTCGACACTGCCTTAGCAGCGCTACGCGCGTCAACGATAGAGCGCGACGGCGTCGCGCAACACGTCGGACTCCGTTTCCCGAGACTTGGACTTCCTTGGTTAAGATGTCGTGGTGCGCGCATCAGACAGGGATTGCCTGATGGCGGCAAGCAACCGGAGCGGCGCACATGGCTTGGGGAGATAAAGAATCGATGCAGTCGCGGCTTTTTCCAACTGAACGAGATCGGTGTTGTAGCCGCTGGTAATGATCACAGGCAGACCTGGCTTTTCCCGGATTGCTCGAAGCGCAAGCTGGAGACCTGAAAATTCGCCCGGCATGATCATGTCGGTATAAATTAAAGAGATGGCGGACCGATGTTTTTCCCAAAGCTCCAATGCTTCAGCTCCATTTTCGGCGTCTAAAACACGGTAACCGCTCTGGGAGAGAAACATCCGAGTGACTCGCCTGAGCTTCGGCTCATCTTCGACAACGAGTATCGTCCCGCGTATATCCCCAGGCAGGAGTTCTGGAGAAGCATGAGGCGCTTCGAGCACGGAAGCTAGCACCGGAAGATAAACCCGGAAAGTGCTGCCTTTTCCGATGCAGCTCTGGACTGCGACCCAGCCTTGGTGCTGCTGCACTATGCCGCGGACGGTCGCCAGGCCCAAACCGGTTCCTTCCCCGACGTCCTTGGTGGTGAAGAAGGGTTCAAAGGCTCGCTTCAATGTTCGCGAATCCATCCCGCAGCCGGTATCCGACACTGCAAGGCAAACGTAGTGTCCTGGACGTGCATCGACCTGTTGTTTCGTGATATCAGGACCGAGAGTCAGTTCGCAAAGTTCTATTTCAAGTTGTCCACCATCTTTCATGGCGTCCCGCGCGTTCAAAAACAGGTTTTGGACAACCTGTTCAATCAATGACCTGTCGCCTCGAATGAGGGGGAGTCCCTCCGGGATCGTGCAGATAAAATTGATTTTCTCATTGAGAAACTGACGGAGGCTCGGAAGCTGGGATCTCACGGCCGTTGCGAGGTCAAGAGGGTTTTGTTCCATCACCGACTTTCGGCTGAAAGCGAGCAGCTGCTTGATCAGGTCCGCGGCGCGTTTACATCCGAATTCAACATCTTGCATCAATTCCTGGGTCTCGGCGGGAATCGAACCATTTTGAGCTAAACCCACGCTCATCATCATTCCGGCGAGGATGTTGTTGAACTCGTGAGCCATGCCACCCGCGAGGTGACCTATCCCTTCCATTTTTTGGGCATACCGGAGTTGTTCTTCTAGGTGCCTTCGTTCTGTGATGTCTTCAAAGAAGCACAAATGCGAGTCCGGCGTTTCTCCGCGGAGCCAGAGCGGGAGGATTCGCAGACTGCACCAGACGATGCTTCCATCCTTTCGTAGATATCGCTTTTCAAAACTCGAGTGCTCGTTCTCTCCAGCCGCAAAACGCGCGAACGCTTCACGGGCCATGTTTGCGTCCTCGGGATGACTGATCGACAGGAAACTAGACTTGAGCAGTGCTTCCTGAGCCTCTCCCAGAATATCACAGAACTGCTGATTGACCCTGAGGAATCGACCCGACGAAGTTTGCACCTGGACCACACCGAGTAAGTTTTGGTCAAAGAGTGCTTCGAAACGCGACTGGCCCTCGCGCAACGCGGCTTCCATTTCCTTGCGCTGCGTGACGTCCATGAAAAGGCCATTCGCGACGTTGGGCTTGGACCCATGCCGACTGCTTAGCGCAGCCTTAACCCAAACCCATCGGACGGCTTGATCTGCCCGCACGATGCGAAACTCCAGTTCCCAGCCCGTGTTGGATTCCATGGCCGTTCGGACGGACCGGTCGACCCACGAAGCGTCTTTGGGATGAACGTGTCGAAGAAAGTCTTCATAAGTCCAAGGATGGACGGAGTCAGGGTAGCCAAAAATGCGGGTGACTTGCTGGGACCCGCGGCAGGTCCGCGAATTCCAGTCTAGCTCCCATTGTCCAACCTCTGTGCTGTCGAGGGTGAAGCGAAGCCTTTCTTCGCTCTCTCGCAAGGCATATTCCGCCTCACGACGTTGTGTCAGGTCGCGAATGGTCGCGACAAGCAGTCGTTTGGATTCAGCTTCGAAGTAGTCGCACGAGATTTCCACGGCGATTGCTGTGCCGTCGCGTTTTCGGTGCCACCGAAGCGCAACGACGTTTTGTTGCGTGCGGATCGCTTCTGCCGTTTTTTCCGTCTCGGCCGTGAGATCGGCAGGGCCGCGAGTCAGAAATTCGTCGCGAGAATAACCGTATAACCGGGTTGCGCCCGGGTTGGCGTCTATGAACCGTCCGGCTTCTAAGTCAACCAGGAGAATGGCGTCCGATTCTATCTCGAAGAGCCGACGGTATCGTTCCTCGCTGGCTTCGAGGATTCGGCGAGTGCGGATCTGCTCGGTAATGTCTTGGATAACGCCGTTCCAAACCAGACGTCCGGTCGACGGTTCCATTACGTTGCCGTTTATCCGCAGCCACCGGCTTTCCCCGCTTACGACGAAGCGGCCCACCCAATCGAAGTTCCTGGGATTCTTCAGGACTGCATGGATGGCCCTCTGGAGGCTGGTTTGGTCGTCGCGGTGCACGCATGCGAAAGCCCCCTCGGTATTTAAAGTTCCGTTGCATACAGGAACCCCAAGCAACTCCGTCGCCTTGGGGCTGAGATAATCGAAACCGTGATGGCCATTTGGCTGCGAGCTGAAGACGTAAACTCCCGAGGGAATACTTTGCACCAGATTCTCATAACGCGTTTTGTAAAGCGTTAGTTCAGACTCGGGTTCGTCCCTGCGAAAAGCTAGCACCACCAGACCTAAGACTTCGTTGTCACCATTGAGGATAGGCCCCAACCGGACGTCGTGAGCCAAGTCGGCGTCCGAGATTAGACCTTTTTGCGGTTGTCCAGTTTGAACCGCTTTATGGATTAGTTGCCGGAAGTGTGCCGCAGACGGAGGTGACAATCGCTCCAGCCAAGTCGGTCTTTCCCGGACGCTGCTGGACGGCGCCGAGTTGAGACAGCGAGGTTGACTCGCCTTTAAGATTTCACCTTCAAGATTCAGCAAAAAAGCTTCGCATCCCATCCGGTCGGCAATGGCGCATGCCGCGTCGAAATCTTGAGCCATGATTTCTAACGAACCTAGCGGAGTTTTTTTCATGAACGACTCGTTTAAGATAAGTTGTGAGAACGGTGTCGCCCAGGCGAATCTTTTCTGCTTCTAACCGGAGGGTGGATTTGAGTATAAGGAGGAATGCGACCGCTGGGTAAGCGTGTAGGAACGTCGGAGGTTGAGGACCCCGTTCTCACCCAGCGGCGAGAGGTGCGAGGAAGGCTGCTTGGCTGCGGGTAAAGGTGGCGGAGAGGCGTAATGAGGGGCTGTCGAGTCGTAGTGCCGTTCTAGCGGATCGCCACCTTTGGAATCTGAAACGTAAAACCATGGCAAGAATTTTGGTCATTGACGACTACGAACCCTTCCGCCGCTCACTCCGAATTCTCTTGGAGCAAGCCGGACACACGATCTGGGATGAACAGAACGGAGCAGCGGGCATTCGAAATTTCGCTGAAAATCAGCCTGATTTAGTAATCACTGATCTGTTCATGCCGGAAAAGGATGGCATCGAAGCTATTATGGCGTTCCGTCGGCAGCGTCCGAACATTCCGATCATCGCCATCTCAGGCGGCACGGTGAACTTTGACTTGGACATTCTCGGCGTGGCAAAATGCCTGGGAGCGACCAAAGTTCTTTCCAAACCCGTCGAGAATCAAGAGATCCTGCGCGCCGTTCAAGAATGCTTGTCCTAGATGAAGGGGTCGAAAAGATCATCTCATTCGGCAAATCCCGGGCCTTTGGACGCAACGACTTGGTAGGTCAGGAGCCGCGGAGCAGGCGCATACTGGCAAGCAATGCGGATGTTTGGGAGTTCAGCGACCACGTCTCCCGCTGTTTTCGCCGCTGTTACAGCTGCTTCCTGCAACCAGCACTCTGCTTCCTTCCATTCCGGCAATAGCGCACGAAAAAATAAAAGCGTCCAGCATCCCAGTTTCAAAAGGACGATGTCATCCGGCGCTTGCGGGAGCGTAACGCGCAGCTGCGACTGGAGAAAAACATTATCCCGGTGCATGACTTCCAGTGATGTCTTGCTGTCGGGAGATCGAGCGGCCGTAATTGTCGTCCCGGCGGATTCTGACTCTTCTAGTGATAGAATTCCTTCAAACGCACGTTCTAGGCGCGGTCTCCAATCCGAACTGATTACTGGTAAATCGTTTCGTCTCACCTTCTGTGCCAGCGTCTGCTGGCCGTGCCTTCCTGGCATTACACTTTTTGCTCTAAGCTTCGTAGAATTTGTCCGGACCTCAGGGCGTCGCACTGGACCGAAGGTCTCGATGATGTCATGTTCCATTGGAATGAACGGTGCCTTCAATACGCATGGCACGCGGATCGGGTATCTAGTGAGATTTCTCGTAAGGTATGGCTGGCGTTTGTTCAGTAAGGAGTATGAGCGTGCGATTCCCGGCCGGATTGTCGAAGTTGAACGGTGTCAGGCGTCCTGCAACGCAGTTACGGCACTGGCGGTCGCTCGGTTGGGTTCTACCAATACTCGCTTCGTTTGGAGGGATGAGCAGCTCTTGGTTCGAGGGCCAAGCGGCTACGGCGCTCGAGCCCGTGATTTCGGACCTCGGTCGACCTGCGCGGGCGGTGAGTTGGACGGACGGCAACGGACTGCAGCGAAGCGCGATCATGGTTGACCAGACCTCGTCGGGCGCTGGATTCTTGCGCCAGCTTACTTACAGATTCGATGGTGTTGAAAGAGTCTGCCGGGGGACCGGCGACAACGGGCATGAAGGTGACGGCTACGTTCAGAACCACACGGCGAGTGGCGGCGATTCCTCGTCTCACCACACCCCTGGAACCACCTCGGTGCTGCTGTCCGGACCGCACCACGCGATCCTCGCCTACGAGATGCCGACTTACACGATTAGTGGCAAGGTCGTCCCAACGACAGTGCACTGGTTTTTCGCGGATGGTCGCTCGCATCCGGTCTTTACGCTGACTCAGGATGCGCGCAACTCGTCTGGGAACCTTGGTGCGGACTGCAGGTCTCCCTATGGCGATGTAGGTTACGATGGAGGCATAGGCGCGCCCGCGGGGGGCGCGGCGTTTGGAGATACATTTAAGTTCGTGACGTTGGCATCCAATCCGGAACAGGTCACACGCGCATCGGGGTGGCGCTACGATGAACCCAACACGATTCCTTATGCGATGCAATGGGCGGATCCCGCAGTCGCCGACGCGGAAATGGGTCACGTGGGGACAGTCCCGATCTCTGTGCGTGATCAAGGGAGTGATCCTCGGTCTTTCCCAGCCTCAAGCTTACGCGGCCACCAGCAAGTGAACGGGCCGATGATTGAAGACGACGATTGGGCCTACCAGATCCTGAACTACATCCTCCCGACCGACGGAAGCCCAACTTCATCGAAGCGGCTCGCCTGGGGGACGAACTGGGGCCTTCCCGGCGGATTCGACAACTACGGAGACAAATCTCTGGATCCCACCGAGTATTCCGAGCACTCCACGAGCCTGAACGGTTCCTACAATGGGCATCGGCGCAACGGCTTGCTCCTAACCTATTCCGTGTTTGTTGTTCTCGGTGGGCATGGTGGCAAAGTCAATACCGGCAGCGTCGGGCAAACCGTCACCGACATGGAGAACTCGGCGCTAGCGCAACTGCGTGCGGATGTTGGAACCGTACGATCGTCCGGACCGGCTGGCGTGGGCAGTGCCAAGGACACCGCAATGACATACACCCCAGCGGGTTACAATCCGACTTATGCGACTTGGGAATTGGTGGCGGATGCCAATCGTGTCGATGCAACGCTAACCCCGGCCGCCGGCCGGCCGCTCGATCATCCCATCCTCGTTGTCGGCGAGTATGCCGCGGATGAAGTTCCGGTCTCACTGATCCTGGATGGCAAAGCGGGGCTTGAGGACGTCGATTACTTTATAACCGCTGACCGAGTGAATCAACGACTGTGGATCACTATCAACCGAGTATTGGGGACCTCGGCGCGCGTTCAGATTGGATCGAGAGAACCTGCGCGTCCCCCCACTATCATTAATGTTCCGACCAGTGGAGAGGTTGGCACGTCGATCCGCATCCAGGGCTCTGACTTCGTGGGCGTGACTGCCGTGGTTTTCAATGGAGTGAATGCCAACTTTACGATCGACTCTCCAACCCAGATCACGGCGGTGATCCCTGCTGCCGCCGGACCAGGTTTCGTCTCCATTGTCACTCCGGCCGGGACAGCCTTGAGCCCGCAACCGTTTCATCCAACACCTGTCGGTGGGCCTGAGATTGGGGCAATCGCGGGAACGTTTCGACAATTGGATACAGATGGCGGCGGTTGGTTCACAGGATTCGCCATTCATTCCACGGGACGCCTTTATGGCCGAACGGATGTTGGTGGGTTGTATCGATCTGACGATCACGGCGACCGTTGGACGTTCTTGAGCGGTGGGATGAGAACCTATTCCGGCCATTGCGTCCAAGGGGTGGCGGTCAGTTCTGGGAATGCGGATGTCGTCTATCAATGTGTGGGTGTGAGCTATGCAGGGGCGGACCAGGGGATCTGGAAAAGCAGCGACGGCGGAGCGACGTGGATTCGAGTCAAAGATGGCCTTCGTTTTTCGGGGAATGATCCAGAGCGTTGGGGTGGAGAGTGCATTGCCCTACGCCCGGGCAAGGACGACGAAGTTTGGGCAGGAACTCGTGGCGATGGCCTGTGGCGAAGCCTGGACGGTGGGCTCACCTGGAGCAAACTTGGGACATCGGTCTTTGGGACTGCGCAGTTCACTTCCGTCTGCCTGCCACCGGCGGGTCGCGCTGATATTTGGGTCGGAGCTTCTGGGTTTTCTGGGCCAGGCGGCGTTTGGGTTAGTGTAAACGACGGCGCATCCTGGACATTCTTACGGTAACGGAAAGCTCGGCGCGGCCCTGTTTGAATTCGAGGCCACGGACTGGGCCGATCCTTCAACCTATACTTGGCGAGACATTTCGTGGCCGGGAATCGATCGGTCTCAAGACCTTCCCCTCGTTGCGGCCCTTGCCGATGGCCGAATCGTCGCTGGCTCGATCTTTGGCGGATATGTGGGCGGTCCCAATGCGCTCCGGACCCAAGTTCGTTCCCTGGTAGGCGCGTGGACACCGATGGACACGCTCAGTGGGACAATGCCTGGATGGCAGCGGACTCCTGCTCCAGTTCTCATTGAAGGTGGCCGCAACGCACTCGTCCAAGACCCAACGGACTCGAATCGCCTATTCTTGGCCGGAGGTTATGGCCCGTTCCGAACCGTGGATGGCGGGCATTCCTGGCAGTATGCCGTCAACGGTGTTGATGAAGTGGTCGCCTACAAAGTGAATTTCCACCCCTCTGATTCGAACCGGGTCTATCTGCCGATGGCCGATCATGGTGGCGCTATGGTGATGGATGGCGGGGAAAGCGGGGTAGTGACTCGATACATCACGACTCGGGCCTTGCCATATCCGAACGACCTGGGCCTATGCCGCGCTATCTTGGCCAACGGAAATCGGCTCTTGGCTTTCGGCGCTGACGAACGGGCCAATTGGCGTGCACGCATTTATCGATCTCTGGACGATGGCGTGAGTTGGACGGTTCTCGAACCTGGCAGTTTGCCAAAGCGAGACGATAGCCCAATCAATAGTGCCGTGGCGTCATGGGATAATCCGGACGACATTCTTATTGCGGTGGGAGGGCGGAGCGACAACACCAGTGGCGGGGTTTATCGGACAACGGATGGCGGGCAGTCATTCGTCCGTTCGGTTGGTCTTCCGTCAGGGGCAGACTATGGAGATCAATGGAATGCAAACGCCGATTTGGAGGTCGATGCGGCTGAACCGAATGTTCGATACGTGTTCTTGAAGAACCGCGGTCTTTATCGATCTGAAGATCGCGGTGCGTCTTGGGCGCCATTGGCGGCGATGCTGCCGAACTACGGAGTCATGACCTCGGACAGAACGCGTGGAGGGCACCTTTACGTGGGAACTTGCTGCAATCAACCGATTGGGTTGGCTCGTAGTGTCGATCGAGGTGAAACCTGGGTTCCGATTCCGCGTTTCGTCAATGTTACGGATGTGGATGCCGTGAACGGCACGGTTGTGGTCTTGGGACAAAGGTCTGGAGATACCAGCGACCATATCTACTATTCGAGTGATGAGGGAGCGACCTGGGCTGAAGTCACTCGACCGGACTTTCGCTTTGGCAATGCGCACGCCGTTGCCGTTGATCCGTATCGCCCTGCCACTCTCTGGATCAGTAGCAACGGCCGATCGGTCGCCCGCTTTACACCGAGCATCTCTCAGCCTCTCCCGACGTTGACGGCGGCCATCGTTCCAGGGGCTGCCGGTTTACAGATCGTGTCCGGTCCGGACATATACGATCGCGAGAACATTGCCTTGGATACTTCGGTCAATGATTACGGCTGGATCGCGGCTGGAGCCGTGCTGGTGACCTATTCGTTGACGATCGAGGACTTCCCAGACGCCAGCCGCAGCGGATTCCAAGCCCACCTCTTTTGGGTGCCCGATTCAACGGATTCGGCAGCGCCTGATTACGAGAATCCGGCGGTGATCATGCTCGATATTCAAAATCAGCCGGACGGTGCGGCGCGCGCAGCGTTGCGCCTGGCTAAAACGAGCCGAACGGCAACGCGTTCCTCTATTCGACCGGGACGCTGGGCAGCGTCGAGTCGCGCACGGGCACGCGTGGGAAATGGTCCGTGACATTCCAAGACGATGTCGCCGCCAAACTGACCTCACCGGACGGGTCAACAAGCACCATCACATTTCCTGACGGTGACGCGCTTCGGGCTGCCTTCAAAGGCAAGGTAACGGTTTATCTGGGCAACCAGCCAAACGAGACCGCATACGTTGGGCTAACGACTTTGTTCCAGCGCTTCCAAACCTCCGGCCTTCCGCGAGCCAGTGACGTTGACGAATCTTTTGCCGGATCCGACCTGAACAGCTCCGACATCCCGAGGACTTGGCAGTGGAAGAAACTGGGCGCTGACGCGAGCCGGATCACAATGGTGAAAGCCCGTTACCTTGAACTGGGATGGTCCTTGCCTGATGACGGGTATATTTTGCAATGGTCGCCTCGGATTACCCCGCCGGACTGGACTAGCGTTATCTTAGAAAATCTGAACGTAAGCCCTGGCCGCAAGACGACCAGACTGGCGCAACCTTCGTGGTCAACCCGCGAGAGCGGCTTTTGGCGTTTAACAAAGCCATGAGTGGGTTTGACGATAATCCCAGATTGCTGGACTAACGAATTGATCGTCAGCGCCCCTCGTTGCGGTTAAACTCTCGCCGTAAATGAACGGGGTAAACTCGGCAATGGATCGGGCGCAACGCGGCAACCTGAGGGCTGTCCTGGCGGACTATCTCGGAATGACTTTGGCGTTGGTCGGGTTGATCCTGGTGTTCAGCTTGCTGACTCAGCATTTCTTCAGCCTCACCACGTTCAAGACGATCGCCAATCAGATCCCCTCCGCCATCGTCGTGGCGACGGGAATGACCTTCATTCTAGTCATCGCTGAGATAGATCTTTCGGTGGGTTCAGTTTTAGGCCTGTGCAGTGCTTGGGTCGGCGTGAGTGTGGTTCAATGGAAGTGGCCACTGCCAGCGGCCGTTTTGAGCGTGTTCGTGGTGGGGGCAGTTTGCGGATGCTTCAACGGTTTAGTGGCGGTCCGGTGGAGACTTCCTTCCTTTATCGTTACGCTCGGAATGTTAGAGATGGCCCGGGGAGGCGCTCATTTCCTGACGCATTCACAGACGCAGTACATCGGATCTCAGATCGAAAGTATCGCCGGCACGACTTTCCTCGGATTGTCACTTCCTTTCCTATTGGCAATCGGAGTCGTCGTCGCGGGCCAGCTTGTTCTTTCTCGAACTGTTTTTGGACGTTACATCATTGCGATTGGGACGAATGAAGAAGCGGTTCGGCTTTCGGGGATTGATCCGCGGCGAATTAAGGTGGCCGTATTCTTGATGACGAGTATATTAGTGGCAGTAGCAGCGGTCATTGACACGTCACGGTTTCAATCGGCCAATCCGAATGCTGGAACTGGTTTTGAACTGCAAGCGATTGCGGCGGTGGTGATCGGTGGAACAAGCCTCATGGGAGGGCGAGGGTCAGTGGTCCGTTCCTTCTTTGGGGTCTTGATCATTGCGGTTCTGAATTCCGGCCTGGCCGCGGTGGGAGCGAAGGACGAGACGAAACGCCTGATCACTGGGCTCGTCATCCTCGCCGCCGTGATCGTCGATCACTACCGTTCGCGAATGAGTACGACGAGGAGGTAAGTTGGGGGACTGGCCGAGTGCTGGTCGCAGTTTGGTGATGCCAACCTAACCTTAAGGATAGCCATGAATACCAACGCGAACTTCGAAAGGTGCCTCGTCTACATAGGTTCCCAACTTGAGCCTAAATCGAGTCGTGGGCGCCAACGCCAGCCCGAGCCTGCCATCACGATCTCCCGCCAAACCGGAGCGGGTGGCATCCCGATCGCCGAACAATTAGCAGGTTACCTGCAGCGCCATGGGCCAAAGCCCCAACGTCCCTGGACCGTTTTCGACAAGAACCTCGTGGAGCAGGTCTAGGCCGATCATGACTTGCCCAAAGAACTGGCCAAGTTCATGCCCGAAGACAAGATCTCAGCGATCAGTGATATGGTCGAGGAGTTGCTAGGCCTGCATCCACCGTCCTGGACGCTGATGCGACAGACGACGGAAACCATTCTGCACCTGGCCGAATTGGGAAACGTCATTTTGGTCGGACGGGGAGCGAACGTAATCACCGCATCACTGGCCAACGCCTTCCACGTCCGCCTGATTGGCTCCAAGGAAGAGCGGGTGCGCCTGGTCAGTTCTTTCTATGACCTGGACCGGAGTTCGGCCCTGGCTTTCTTGCGCAAAGAAGACCGGGCACGACAGCGATTTCTCCGAAAGCACTTCCAGAAGGACATTGACGATCCTCTGTTGTATCATCTGGTGATTAACACGGACCGCATCGACGTGCCCGAAGCCACCCGGTTGATTGGCGACGCGGTGCTGCAGAAGTTCTATGGAGCGTCCGTAAAGAACGAATCTAAATGATCGTCGAACCGAACTGGACATGGCATTGACTGTTGTCGTCGTCGGCAGCTTGAACGCGGACTTTGTGATTCGCGTCGCTGAATTTCCGCTCCCTGGTCAGACACTCGTGGCGGATGAATTTAGAGTCTTTCCC
>JBGAIN010000292.1:0-5858 GCA_044225505.1 Limisphaerales bacterium | reverse complement strand
CTAGGCAAAACGGACTTGAAAATGTCCAGGTTTTGTTTGGGAACAGGCATGCGCGGCGGTAACCGGGAATCCAACCATACCCGAATGGGGAAAGAGAAATTTGAGGGGCTCATTCGTGGAGCGCATGATCGCGGAACCACTGTGTTCGACTTGGCAGATCTTTATGGGACACATCCCTATGTGATTCCGGCACTGCGCGGAATACCGCGGGACCAATATGTTGTCATTTCGAAAATCTGGTGGCGTCCAGGCGGGATCCCGGAACGCGAACGGCCGGATTCGAATATTGTGGTCGAAAGGTTTCTGCGGGAATTGAAGACGGACTACATCGACTTGGTGCTGCTTCATTGCGTAGAGTCCGGGGATTGGCCCGAAGAATTGCGCAAGCAAATGGATTTGTTAGCGGAGCTGAAGAGCAAGAAAATGATTCGCGCGCATGGCGTTTCTTGCCACTCACTGCCAGCCTTGGAAGCGTGCATTCGCGAGCCTTGGGTTGACTCTGTGCATGCGCGGATCAATCCGACCGGTGCGGCCATGGATGGACCTCCGGAAAAAGTCGTTCCCGTGCTGAAGGCCATTCACGACGCGGGCAAAGGAGTCGTCGGTATGAAGATTATCGGCGAGGGGCGCTATCGCAATAGCGACGAGTTGCGGAACAAATCGATTCAATACGTGATGGGGTTGGGGTGCGTCGACATTCTGAATGTGGGATGTGAGAATTTGAAAGAGGTCGACGATTTCGCAACGCGCGTTCGCCACGTCGCGTAAGGCTCCTTGGTGCCTGCGCTTTCGGGTCCTGCGTCCGTTTCAAGGACGAGGAGCCGCGGCGTTCCTCGCTCGTTACAGACCGCAACGGGTCTGCGCCTCGCTCGCGTCTTGCGGGCGCGCAAACACCCTCGCCGCGAAAGTGCAAGGACTTAGCGGTCACCACACTAGGGACTTTCTGCCGGAATGCGGTGCTCAACGACCTGCCGCTCGCAAGGCGGCGTCGTGGGCAAGAGCCAGCTTCCCAGGTGGGAGCGGCATTTCCTGTCGCAAAAGGCTTCGCTGGCAGGTTCTCGATCTGGCCGCGTTCAAACTCTGCCCCAAAGCGGATGTCTCAGTAGCCTTACGGCCGGTTGCGCTGCGGGCGAAGCAGGTCGAAGTTGATTGATGAAAAGGAGGAAAGAGAAGTCCGGGACTGCGAAGGGCAGCGCGGACAACGAGGATTCGCTCCGCCAGCAACGCTGCGAGGACAGTGCCAGTCGATTGCTAAAAGGAGGGCATGTCAGTCCGCCAGGACCAAGGGGCGCCTGTGCCAAGTCCAGTCGTTCCCAAGGGAGTGAGTAGCTGTTTTCTTCGATCGGGACATCCTGCACCGCCCAAACTGGAGGAATGGCGAAAACGGAATCAGCCGGGACTTCATCCTAGAAGCAGGCGTCGACCGGATAGTTGCGAAGCTATAGATCCTCTAGGTTATGGAAGTGTTTCGGGGCAACGACGGGACGCAGCCAGCGCGGCACCCGGGGGATTTGTCGGGCTAAGACTCTGGAGTGAAGGGCGCACCCATTATCTGGTGGTTGAGAATGAAGCTGAGCAGCCGAAAACTTTCGAACGTGAGGAGCCAGCGCCGGGGAATCGGCGATTGACGATCCCGCAGCCCACGCTATCAATGGCGATGTGAACCCTTTCCATATTTCGCGCCGTTCTTTCTTGAGACACAGCATGCTGGCCGCGGCGGCCACTGGGTTACCGGCCTGGTTTTGGGAGCGTGACTTAGCGAGGGCGGCGGCGGCGCCGAAAGCGGTTAGCCCAAACGATCGTCCTGGAATTGCTCTGGTTGGCTGCGGCGGCATGGGACGCGGCGACGCCAAAAATGCCAGTAATTATGGGGACATCGTGGCCGTGTGCGATTTGGACGCAGCGCATGCCGCGGCGGCGGCTGTACAGTTCACTCGCGATGGCAAAGCGCCAGAGCAATTAGGAGATTTTCGTCGCGTGATGGAGCGGAAGGATGTGCACGTGGTGATCACAGCGACTCCGGATCACTGGCACACCTTGGTCAACCTGGCCGCGACACAGGCTAAGAAAGACGTTTATGCGGAGAAACCGCTGACGATGACGATCGAGGAAGGTCAGCGTCTCGTGAAATCCGTGCGGCAGCACAAGACGGTCCTGCAAACGGGAAGTCAGCAACGGAGCGACAAGCATTTTCGTCTCGCCGCGGAGTTGGTTCGCAACGGCCGCCTTGGAAAGCTAAAACAAGTGACGGTCTTTTTGCCCGCCGGACTTCGTGCGGGGCCCTTTTCGCCCTCGCCCGTTCCAAAAGAATTGAATTGGGATTTCTACCTTGGTCAAGCGCCCAAGACTGATTACGTCAAGGAACGCTGTCACACGACGTTCAGGTATTGGTTCGATTACTCCGGCGGGACGATTACCGACTGGGGAGCGCATCATAACGACATTGCGCGATGGGCGATTGGGCAGGAGGGACCCTTGTCGGTCGAGGGGCGTGTTCTGATCGATCCGATTCCCGGGGGCTACACCGCGTTTAGCGAATACGAAGTCACTTATACCTGGAATCATCAGATCAAGCACGTGGTGAAAACGACCACTGATGATACGATCTTTGGCGGAGTGGCGAAGAAGGAGGGACAACGCCACGGAATTCGATTTGAAGGATCGGACGGTTGGATCTGGGTGACCCGTGGGGACTTGAATGCCAGCGATGACGGTCTTCTCACTACCCCTCTGGATTCCAGCGCCGTGCACCTCGATGTCAGTAATGATCACATGGCAAATTTCTTCGACTGTGTTCGGTCCCGGCGGGATCCCATCTGCCACGTCGAAGTCGGACACCGATCGGCGTCGTTGTGCCATTTGGGAGCGATTGCTCTTCGAACGGGACGTCGTCTCGAGTGGAATGCGGAGCAGGAACGGTTCACGGGCGATGCGGCGTCGCCAGCAAATGCCATGGTGGCCCGCGAAATGCGCCGACCGTACGACTACAGCTTTATCGCGTAGCCCTTGATTGTTTCGGACGGAGCTTCCATCCGCGCGAGAGGTGAGCGCCCGTTAGCTCAAGGGTTCCGACGCTGCTCCAGTTCGTGCCAGCGTTCGTAAAGCCGCTCGACGTCAATCTTCGCCGCGGCGAGCTCAGCCACCAGGCTTTTCGCTTCGCGCGCGCGGGTCGCATGAAACGCCGGATCGTTCAACGTCGTTTCAAGCTCCGAGACCCGTCCTTCCGCAGCGAGGATGGCGGCTTCCATTCCATCGGCTTCACGCTGCTCTTTGAAGCTCAACTTGCGCGGCCGCGGCACCGCTGGGGCAGTGCTAGGATTGGCCGCTAGGGGAGCGGATTTCACTTCGACCGGGCGAGGTCGCAGCGCTTCCCGCTCTTTTCGTTTTTCCAGATAGTAGGAGTAGTTTCCAGGTTGAAAGTGAATCCCGCCATCTTCGAAAGCGATGATTTGATCGCAAATCCGATCAAGAAAATAGCGATCGTGACTCACCACGAGCACGCATCCGTCAAAGTCCGCCAGCGCTTCTTCCAACATTCGCAGGCTTGGCAAATCGAGGTCGTTCGTTGGCTCATCCAAAATCAGGATATTCCCGCCACGGCGCAGGACCTTAGCCAGCATCAAGCGCGCTCGTTCGCCTCCAGACAGGTTCACGACCGGTTCGTTGGCGCGCTCGTCCGAAAACAGGAACCGCCGCAAGTAGGCACGAACACTTAATCGTTGCGTCCCGAAAAGGACGGTCTCACCACCGTCCGCAACTTCTTGGAGGACTGTCCCTTTGCCATCGAGTTGCATCCGGGCTTGATCGACGTAATTGAACACCACGCGTTTGCCAAGCTTGACCGTGCCTTCGTCAGGCGTGCGATCCCCTAAACAGGTCCGGAGCAGCGTGGTTTTGCCAACGCCATTCCGGCCCAGAATCCCGGTGCACTGGCCAGGCTTGATCTCCAGGGTCAAATGTCGGAAGAGCCATCGTTCGGCAGCTCCAACGCCGACTTTTGCACCGCAATTCACCAGATCAATCGCGAGATTCCCAATCTCGGGCGGAGGCGGAATCAGGAGATCCATCTCGCGTTCTTCCGGAGGCGCTTCGAGACCTTCCACTTGATAAAAAGACTGCAGTCGATGCCGTGGCTTCGACCGTTGCGCTCGAACGCCCGCTCGCACCCAATCGAGTTCTTCACGCAGAAAGCGTTGCCGCCTGCGTTCGGTCTGGTCGGCGATTTGTTGGCGGATCGCTTTGCTCTCGAGGTAAGCCGTGTAATTGCCAGGATGAGAATAGCAACGACCGTCCGCAAGTTCGATGATACGGGTCGCGATCACGTCGAGAAAGTAGCGGTCGTGCGTGACGAAGATCACAGCCCCGGCATAGTCCCGTAAGAACTCCTCAAGCCAGAGAATAGACTCTGCATCCAGGTGGTTGGTGGGTTCATCCAACAACAATAAATCGGGCTGAGCCGCGAGCGCCCGACATAACGCGACGCGTCGCTTCTCTCCCCCGGACAGGGGACCGACCGGGGCTTCGAGGGAGGGTGCGTCCAAGGCGGAAGCCATGGCCTTGATGCGCGCGGTCAGGTTCCATCCATCCACCGCTTCGATCCGATGCAGCAATTGGCCGTGCTGGACCTCCGTCAGTTCCCCAGATTGATACTGATGGAGCCAGTCCAGCAAGTCAGCCGCTCCCGCTGCGATGTTTTCCTCGACGGTTTTGCTGTCATCGAGCTCAAACTCCTGCGGCAGATAGCCGATACGGAGGCCCTTGCGAGAGGTGACTTCGCCTTCATCCGGCCTCACTTGTCCGGATAAGATCTTGAGCAAGCTGGTCTTTCCAGAGCCATTCCGGCCAACCAGGCCAACCTTTTCGCCAGCGGCGACAGTCAACGTCACGGACTTCAAAAGGGTCTGATACCCATAGGCAAGAGCCAAATCGTTGGCAGACAAAAGTGCAGGGCCGACAGCGTTCATGATCGGTGCACACGTTGCTGCATTTGGGGGCCACAGCGCAAGTCTTTGCCAAACCTCGGGACTTGGCTTGAGAAGGCGTCGCGGATTTCTTGAGCTCCCGACTCAACGTGTGCGGCTTACCCTGGGCGATCGATCAAAGCCGAGCCAGGGAATAGTTCTTCGACCGTCGAGCCGCACCGGCAAATGTCTCACACTCCGGAGACAATTGTCACCGAGACACGATTCGACCGGTCGCCATGGGAGGGCAGGGGTGGCGCCGGTCGTCATTCGGTCTAGACAGCCTGTAAACAGCCTCAGAACAGGATGAGAACAGCATCGCGATAGGGTTCTCATAGGGTTCTCATAGGGTTCTCATAGGGTTCTCATAGGGTTCTCATAGGGTTCTCATTGCGTTCAGGGCAGACGATCAGTCGATAAATCGCGGGCGTGGGAGTTTGAATTGGGCTGGCGTTAACGCGAAGCGATTGGGGTTAATCCTCTAGTGCAGAGGTTGGGTAAATTCACCCAATCCAGGAGCAATTTGCTCTCGCGCAGTTTTGGTATCCCGAAAGGGTGATTTAAACCGTTGTTGAAAAAGAGGTTAACGGCGGTGTCAACAAATTGTGGACAGAGCGTTCTGGAGACCTCCTAGGAACCGACCTAGGGATACGTCACGCAGATCCCACTCTAATCCCACTAAAACCCCGATGCTGAGTGGGATATAACTGGGATTCGACTGGGGTTTCACTGGTATTACCTCGAAGCGAGGATGGGATCGACATATTCAGCGACGGAATCGTCGGGCGACGCGTGAGGCTGGTTGGGGATGGGCGACTATTTTGGGAACGGACCGTTCCCAGAGCGGGGGATTCCGCAAAACATTGCCGAAGGGAACGGCAAAGCCACCGATGGGGA
>JBGAIN010000038.1:0-52129 GCA_044225505.1 Limisphaerales bacterium | reverse complement strand
TGGGAAAATGGTCAGCTGATTCGTTTGCTCGCACCAGATATCTCCCTCTCCAATGGGTTAGGCAAAGCGGATGGATTCAGCCTCGTGCCCAGTTTGGCAACAGCGGACCTCGCGGTTCGCGGGCAGCAACTAATTTCGGGGTTTCGGCAGCCAGTAGGGCTTTACCGTTATGACGGTTCCAGCCTCACGATTATTGCGGACACCACATTCCCGGCGCCCGAGGCTCAGGGAGCTAAATTACCCATTTTTTACGGGGACGCCTTTTATGCGGGTGACAAGACCGTGTTTATTGCGACTTTAGATGGGCGACCCTCGCTCTATCTTGTCCAAAACGGCGCGCTGCGCCAGCTTCTGCTCGGGAGTCAGGATCTGCCGGTCGTTGGGACCGCTACCACACAACTGCAGAGCCTGAGCGGCAATGGCACTGACATTTTCGTCGTCGCCGCCACGAGCAGCCAACAACAATTGGTCGCGCTCAAAATCGATGCGAGCGGAGGTGTGACCAAACTCTTGGCCAAAGACGAAGCCCTTCCGGGCACCACGGGCACCGTGCGCGGGTTCGGGCCCTCCGCGAGCGATGGTCAGCGCTTTTACGTGATTGTTTACGACAGCGCCTTTGCTCCGAATGTCCTCTCCTGGCACGATGGCACCTGGACACGCCTGGCCGGACCGGGCATGGCCGTCGCCGACCTGGGAACAATCCAGGCGATCGAATCCTCTTTCCCCAAAGCGGTCGATGGAAAAGTGTACTTCTCGGCACGCGTCCGGACAGCAACCTCGACCGTGCGTGGCGTAGTTGCGGCCGGATTGGAAGGGCTCAGGCCGGTTCTCTTTCCGGCCAAGCTGGACGCCCGGGTCGTCGCTGCCACCTACGTTGTGGACGTCGCCCCTGACAAGCTGATGTTGCTGGCGGACTTTCTCGGCGGTGGACGCGCCCTTTACGCGAATGTCGGCCCGAACGCAGATGCAACGACGCTTCGCCTGGAATACGCCCTTCGCGACCGCTCGACCCTGCAGTTGAGCATTCCCGCTAGCGCTGAACTTCAAGCGGCCCGCGAAGTGCTCGGTCCATGGGAAACAATTCTTTCCAGCGAGGTGTCAATCCTGTCGGGCCACCGGTTTTTCAAACTGCGGCAGCGCTAAACAGAGGTCCTGGGAAGAAGTCTGGCGGCGTTGGGATCGTGATGTGGGGCATCACAGATCTCATTTCATGAGCAGTAAGGCTCTCGAGGATGGCTCTCTCACCTCTCTCGAATTGGCCTCAGGCCGGATGGAGTTCTTTCTTGGCTCGAAACATGGAGGCACGACGCTGGCTTTCCTGAAGCTGCGCGTCCGTCATTTGCAGATTGAGCATTTCGCAAGAAGCGACTGCTTTGCTGTGCCCCTGGACGGAAGCGAGATAAAACCAAGCGTAGGCTTCAATCCTAGCTTCTCCGACATCGCCCGTCTGATACCCTAAATTCGCTGGGTGGCATAGATTCCCCAGGTTGAACTGCGCCGCAGCATCGCCCTGGTCCGCCGCCCTGCGGAACCACTTTCGCGCTTCTTCGAGATTCCTGAGGGGCCCATCGCCAAAGGCGAACTTCAATCCCAAACTGTTTTGAGCGACGACGTTCCCGCTTGCCGCCCGGGTTTCTTCCGAATCGTGGCTTTGGGGAGCATGGGCGTCTTGGCGAAGGCCATGGCTCCGCTCGGGGCTGATTTCCTTAACGCCGGAGGCCCGTTGGCCCAAAGACCGGCGTTGGAAGAAACGATTCAGATATTCAGGAATCCAATACTTCATCACTTCATTACGCAACTTTACACACCTGAGGGAAAGAATAATTCATTACTTGGACTGCGCCTATGGGGTGAACCCCCCATCGCCCTGCTGCGGATCAGCGACTGGGCCGGATCGAGATCGTGCCGCAGCTCCTTCGTGCCCATTCTTACTGGCGCCTAAAAGGTCTGGCGGTGGATCTCCCGATTTTGAATGAAGACGCTTCCGTTTGTCGCCAACCATTGCAGGAAGGAATCTCGCGGCTGATTGGGACGGGCCTGGAAGCACCCGTGTTGGACAAACCCGGCGGTATTTTTGTTCGGCATCTGGAGCAGCTTTCGAGTGAGGAACGCGTGCTTCAGGTTGCAAATCAATTGCGGCTTTCCCCCCGACTTCCCAGGGGTTAGGCCAGTTGTAGCGTGCGCTACCGCTACAGAAAAACCACTTACCCAGTGCAGATCACCCTAGGCCAGGCAGGACTGAATCGGCCTGGCCGAATCCTGTTCGATGGAAAGGAAGTTGCCGGGAACCTGATTCCCTTGCTTGACGATCAGTGTGACCATTCCATCACTTTTGAGATGGGATCCGAGCAAACCTAGCGATGGCTACGTTCTGCCGTTACGCCTCAATCATTCGCACACACCATCGCAACAGGGGAAGCGGAAAGACCGTGCTAACCGGCCGACTCTCTTTTGGAACGCCCTCGGTGAGCTTGCTGTGATTGTTATGCGCCAGCTCTTTGTGACAGTGCGGGCATGCGTCCGCGTAAAGAAAATTGCCGAGTTTAAAACCGCAGTGAGGACATTTCGAGATGCTCATAGTTATCTGGATTATCTGGATCGAGATTTTTCAGGCACGCTGCTCGTGCCAGAAGCGGCGGATGCGCACGTTCCCTAAGCCAGGTGACGTGTCGAGTGCTTGGTAAGTTGTGACGTCAAAAGCGCACGCCGCCACCGGTCGCTGGCTTCTAAACCTTACTGGGATTGCTGGAAGCGGCGAGGCCATCGGCGGCACCGATGCTTTCGCGCATCCCCGTATCCGCTTGAATGTTTCGGAGGCGATAAAAGTCCATGACACCCAAATGGCCTTGCTCGAAAGCTCGCGCAATCGCCATGGGAATTTGGGCTTCTGCTTCGACGACCCGAGCCCGCATCTCGGCCACCCGCGCTGTCATTTCCTGTTCCACTGCCACGGCTGCAGCTCGTCGGATTTCCGCTTGGGCCTGAGCGATCAGTTTGTTGGCCTCTGCTTGCTCAGCTTGAAGTTTGGCGCCGACGTTGTCGCCCACATCCACGTCCGCAATGTCGATGGAAAGGATTTCAAACGCGGTGTTGCTGTCCAGAGCTTTCCCTAACACCGTCTTAGAAATGCGGTCTGGATTCTCCAGAACCTCTTTGTAGGTGTTGGCCGAACCGATCGTTGAAACAATGCCTTCTCCAACACGGGCAATGATTGTTTCCTCGGTCGCTCCTCCCACAAAACGTTCCAAGTTCGTGCGCACAGTCACGCGCGCTCGGGCTTTGATGACAATGCCGTCTTTGGCCACCGCGTCGATGGTGATCTTGCCGCTGCTGGGGGCTGGGCAATCGATTACCTTGGGATTGACGGATGTTTTAACGGCTTCAAGCACGGTCTTGCCGGTGCCTTTCGTGGCCAGATCGATAGCACAAGCTCGGTCGAAGATGAGATTGATGCCGGCCTTCTTAGCCGCGATAAGCGCCAACACCACCATCTCTACACTGCCGCCGGCCAGGTAGTGGGTGGACAAGTCATCGATGGTGAGCGGAAGCCCTGATTTCACCGCGTTGATGCGGCTGTCGACGATCAAGCCCACCGGCACCCGCCGCAATCGCAAGGCAATCAGCTCGGTCACCGTGACTTTGGCGCCTGAGAATAGCGCGCGAATATAAATCATCCCGAAGTTGATGATCAGGACGCCAACGACGAGCAGCATCACTGCCATGAACCCAAGCAGGATCACGGCAAGACTTGGTGAGGTGAAAGAGATTTGGCTAAAGACAGGAATCATTGAGATTTCGCCAGTGCGTTTAGCGAGGCGAGTATAGAGTGGTTGGCAACGGCTGCATCAGGGCGACAATGATAAACCCTGCTCCAAGTGCAAAATGGATCAGAGCATGGCCCAGCCCGAAGAAGACAAAATCCGCCATTCCCGCGAGGCTGTAGAATCCTCCCAGCGCCCCGCAGAAACTTCGCACCGTTCTTAATGGAGCGTTTTTCAATCCGAAATAGATGGCCAACATTCCAGAAACCAGATGGACCAGATTTAGCAGCGGACTGAATGGCAGCCCCAGGAACTTCGAGAAACCAAAGCCAAACAATCCGGCCAAGACCAGGAGACCTCCACCCACCGTGGTCGCGTAGGTAGCGATGTTGTTTCTGATCATCAGTCTGGGCCTTTCGCGTGTGCGCCGGCGAACCCGTCGCCACGAATTAAACGTTCATTCTGTGGCAACGGTTTTCTCAGCCCTTGGCGCGCTGACTTTTCTTGAGCAATTCCCTGGTCATACACAGAATTTCCTGAAGCTGATAAGCGATGTCTCCGCTTCTGAAGTAATCGCCGCGAGGTTCTGATGACGTGCCATCCTGGCTGATCTGGCTCAGCTGCGGGGAGATTGCATGAATCTCCTCTTCAGTGGGCCATCCAATCACATTAAGTTCGCACCGCGGGTTCACAATGGATCCTTTGGGAGGGAGTTATCGATATGAGCCCGCGTGATCTAGCTTCGTCCAGACGTCAACGATCGAATGGCAGGTTCTGGACGACTCGATAGACGTCCGTTGCTCCGAGAGCGCGCGCTTTGCCCAATCTCCGACGGCGCTTCGGACTCTTGGAAGCCATCAAGTGTCGCTTCCCAGCGCCTCGACAGAGCACTTTGCCAGTAGCGCTGAGCTTGAACCGTTTAGCCACCGATTTCCGCGTTTTGATACCCTTGGGGCGTCGCATAGTCTTCTTTCTTCAACGTGTTTGACCTGGACAAGGACTCTCTACTTCTTGGGCGCCAAGAGTCCGCCGATGGCACCGCCCGCATCGGTGGCAGCCCTATTAGCGAGCCCGGATTCAAGCTGTTTCTGAGCATTCGATTTCAAACCGTCGACGACGCTTTGTTGAGTCGGAGTCA
Organism: Limisphaerales bacterium; assembly: GCA_044225505.1. GTDB lineage: Bacteria > Verrucomicrobiota > Verrucomicrobiia > Limisphaerales > SIBE01 > JAXMHN01. Next base: position 47,230 of record JBGAIN010000038.1, on the reverse strand, counting down.
GCGACTGTCCGGCCAGTCCGGCGAGAATCTTGAGGACTTCCGACCATTTGTTGTCCGATGCGAGAGTCTTGGCCGTGTCGATGAGCGCTTGCACCTTGCCTGCCCCCGTTGCGAGTTGCGACTGCTTGGCAGCAGCCAATTGCTCGGCTGCCATCTTGTCGTCGGCCGCCTGCTTTAGCGCCTGGGTCGCTTTATCCGCATCGGCTTGTTTCTTGGCCATAGCCTCTTGCTCTCTCGGCGCGTCGTTGGCTTTCAGGGCGTCCGCGGAGGGCTGGCTGTTCGTCGCTTTAAGAACCTCCGACGGCGGGACCGGAGCCTGGACGGCAACCGCCGAGACAGCGGGTGTGACCGGTTCCTGTTTGTTGCAGCCGACGGTCAGTGCCACCAGGCTGAAACCTGAGAAACCGAGCACGAAAAGTGTTTTCATATCCCTCACCCTAACGGACTCAGGCACCAATGCTATGGGGTCTTCGCCCCAGTTCGACGGTGCAACTCGGACCGGCCTGGTAGATCCGTGCGATCGAGCGCGAATCGGAATCCACTAAATAACCTCAGAGCGGCCGCTGCCCATGCACATGGGGTGCTGACCCCACTTTCCGATCCTCTGCTCCGTGTTACCTACGAAGAGTGCCCAACGAAGGGGTGGGATAAAGGAACGTTTGAGTCATTCCAGAACTTTATGTTAACGCTCTGGGTTACAGAGAGCCGAAGGGATTTTGGGAATGCCGATGCGGCCTTGTTTAAGTGCGACAGCATCGGATTGTCTCCAAACGGCATCCCAACAGAACGGGCAATATCTTCGAAATCAGGTCCTAAAGAGAGCGCTTGCGTCAAAAGTGAACCATTTCCTAAGCAGCCACAGGATCGCCGCTGGGGACAGCTCGGAACCGCTGATGCGCCCTGATCACCTGCCGCTGCCACCGCCTCTCAAGACGTCTGGCCGACGACCGCTTCCCCCTCCCGCTGAATCCGAAGGCGCTCCGCCTGCGACTCACGCAAAACGTGCTCCAAAATGTCATCGGCCAAATGGGTCAACTCGCCGGCTGCGTCTTTGACCGCTCCGTGTTCGACCGCGCGCGAGAATAACTCGGCCTTGGTAGCGCCTGTCTTCTTTCCTAGGAATGGCTTGAGGATGAGATAACCGACATCCCGCGCTGGCATGTGTCGTAAGAAGCGGCGCAGAAGGCGGATCGTCTGCCACGGATAGTGCAAGAGCTTGTAGATAAACAAGCGCCTCAGCCCTTCACGCCGGACCTCGTTGATGCGCTCACCCGACAGGCACGTGGGGTCGATCGCCGAGCATTTAAAGTATTTGTACCAGTCCGCGGCATCATCAACCAGCCCGCGCTTCACATACTCTTGCCAGAGCGGCGTTCCGCGATATACGCAGAGCCGGTTGAAGCCGAAGGTGTCCAAGGGGAGCTGCGCGGCGAAATCGAACGTGGCCTTCATCTCCTCCACAGTCTCGCCGGGATTACCGACCACGAAGAATCCATGAACAATTTCGATTCCGGCCTTCTTGGCATTGCGTACGGCAGTCTCGACTTCTGCCAACGTCTGCTCTTTCCGGACCCGGTCCAGAATTCTCTGACTGCCGCTCTCGATCCCAAACATGAGAGTCCGGCAGTGTGCCTTGGCCATAGCAGGAAACAAATGTTGGGCGACAGAGTCAACGCGGCCTTCGCATCCCCATTGAATCGTCACATTATTCGCGTTGATGCCCTCGCAGATGGCCTCAATTCGTTTTGGCTGCAGCAGAAAGTGGTCGTCGACAAAATAGACGGAACCGTAGCCCCGTTCCTGAAGATATTTAAACTCCTGCACGACGTGGTCTGGACTCCGGGAACGCCATTTTCCCTCATTAAAAACGGGAATGTCGCAGAAGACGCACGACCAGGGACACCCTCTGGAGGTCTGCATGATGGTGAACCGCTCAAGAGAGAGCACCGCGGGAACATCCAGCGGCATCGATTCAACGAAATCCAAGGGCAAACTCTCTCGGTCTGGAAATGGCCATTGATCGAGGTGACGTTCCACCTTCCGGTTCGGGTTGTTGATCACCTGGCCATCCCTGGCCCAAGTCAGACTGGCGACCGCGGTCGGGTCGTCCAGATGTTCCAGCAGGTCCAGAATGAGTTGTTCTCCATCACCTCGACAGACAAAGTCCACCTCGGGACATTGGAGCTTGACGAGAGGCGCGTTCAAGCTGGCAAACACGCCACCGAACGCGAGCTTGACCGTCGAGTGCGCTGTGCGGATCTGGCGGGCCAGCACCTTCGCGTAAGGATAACTTGTCGTACTCAAAAAACTTAACCCGACCAAAACCGGTTGCTTTCGCTTGATCTCCTCGATTATGAGCTCGTTGGGCGTTTCCGGATTCGCCTGATCGAACATGAAACACTCGTGGCCCGCCCGTTTCAAAACGGAAGAGAGCGACATGATTCCAATGGGCGGGAAACCCATGACGCGGATGTTGCCATTCTTGGCGCGCGTTTTCGCCGGCAATGCGTAGAACTGCGGATCTCGGATATGAATTAGAAACACGATCATGGTTCAAACGGCGGCAAACTGGATTTAGCCACGGTTGACAACGATTCTATCGAAAGCCAATGAGCGAGCGGTATGGGGTATTTACCCCATTTGCACTCGGCACCCCTGAGTGACAAAACGCCATGGGTCGAGCAATGAGGGTTTATAAGGCGCCAACTCCTTCCCTGGAAACCTCCGAAGTTTGCCCATGAGTTCCTGACCACGAAGTCAAGTTTCAGCAAGGTTTAGTCCCCTTTCAGCTGGGCGGAGAATGGCAGTCCTGAATGGCGGTAGGGTTAGACCCCATAGCCGGGAAGCGGCAACAACGTAACGTATCCCGAAGAACACTGATCTGAGACGTAGACGCTTTACCCGAAACGACCACCGTTCCGATTCGTGGCCCCAATTGGACCTGCTTGCGGAATGCCAATCGCGACACCGATAGGACCTCAGAAACCGGAGGAGCCCGAACGCTGCCCTCGGAGAATATTCTCGGGATGATGGATAGAACGTTTTGTCCATCTCAGACGACTCTTATTTATGGCTGCAAAACAACTCCTATTTGACGAAGCCGCCCGCCAAGCCCTGCTCCGTGGCGTGGTCAAGCTATCGAAGGCCGTCACCGCAACGCTCGGACCGAAGGGCCGCAATGTCGTCTTGGACAGGAAATATGGTTCGCCAACTGTAACCAAAGATGGTGTAACGGTCGCCAAAGAGATTGAGCTGGAAGATCCGTTCGAAAACATGGGCGCGCAGTTAGTGCGCGAAGTCGCGAGTCGGACGAGCGAGGGTGCTGGTGACGGCACGACCACAGCCACGGTTTTGACTGAGGCCATTTATACCGAAGGCTTGAAATACGTTTCCGCTGGGGCCAATCCGATTGGAATCCAGCGAGGGATTGCCAAAGCCGTTGAAGGGGCAGTCGCGTACCTGGAAAAGATTTCTAAGAAAGTGAAGGACAAAGAGGAGATCAAACAAGTCGCCACGGTGTCTGCCAACTGGGACCCTGCTATCGGTCAAATCATCGCCGACGCCATGGAGAAGGTGGGAAAAGACGGCACAATCACTGTCGATCAGGCGAATTCGACAGAGACGACCATGAAAATTGTCGAAGGGATGCAGTTCGATAAGGGTTACCTCTCGCCGTACTTCGTCACGAATGGCGAGCGGATGGAAGTTGCACTCGAAGAGGCCTACATCCTGGTTTGCGAAAAGAAGATCAACAGCATAAGAGAACTGTTGCCGCTCCTGGAAAAGGTGGCCAAAGCGGGCAAACCGCTGCTCGTTGTGGCGGAGGACGTCGAAGGTGACGTCCTGGCAACCCTCGTGCTCAACAAACTGCGCGGCGGCCTCACTGGCTGTGCGGTCAAGGCACCCGGATTTGGCGACCGACGCAAATCCATGAGTGAAGATCTCGCCATCCTGACCGGCGCCAAGTTCATCAGCGAAGATCTTGGGATAAAATTGGAGAAAGTCGAACTCGCTGACCTGGGCCAGGCAAAAAGCGTGGTGGTGGACAAAGACCACACGACCCTGGTCGGTGGTGGAGGGCGCAGCGCGGAAATCCAAGGCCGCATCACCCAATTGCGCCGCGCGATCGAGGAAGCTTCAACAGACTATGACCGTGAGCAATTCCAGGAACGTCTAGCCAAGCTCGCTGGAGGGGTTGCCGTGATCAGCGTCGGTGCCGCTACCGACATGGAAATGAAGGAAACGAAAGCCCGCGTGGAAGACGCCCTCCATGCCACTCGGGCAGCTGTCGAGGAAGGCGTCGTCGTCGGTGGTGGCGTCGCACTCATCCGCTGCTTGCCGGCTGTCGAGGCTGTGACGACGTAGAACGAAGATGAACGAATCGGCGTCCAGATTGTCATGCGCGCCCTGGAGTACCCGACCCGAGCCCTGGCCAACAACGCGGGCGTGGAGGGCGCCGTGGTCGTAGAGCAAGTGAAGCGGCGCAAAGGCAATGAAGGCTATGATGTCGCCACCGGCGAGTACACCGATCTCGTCAAAGCGGGAATCATCGACCCAAAAAAAGTTACGCGGACCGCGCTGCAGAACGCCGCGTCGATCGCAGGCTTGCTCTTGACGGCAGAATGTTTGATTAGCGAAGCCCCAGAGAACGCCACAACCACTCTGCAAGCGAATCTCCCAGCCGAAAGGCGCTACTGATTGCGCTTCGGTAACGCTTGACGAGATTACAGCGTCATCGAGATTTAAAACAAAATTGGCATGAAACCGACGACCGTCCTGTTAGCCGAAGATCATATGGTGGTCCGGCAAGGCTTGCGAAAACTGCTCGAGGCCGAAACCGATCTGGAAGTAGTGGGCGAAGCCCAAACGGGCCGCCAGGCAGTGGAGATGGCTCGTAAACTGCGCCCCGCTGTCGTCGTCATGGACATTGCCATGCCTCTGCTCAACGGTCTGGAAGCAACTCGGCAGATTCTCAAGCAGGTCTCCAATACCAAGGTCCTAATTCTCTCCGCACACAGCGACGATGCCTACGTCGAAAGAGCCCTCGAATTCGGCGCCAAAGGATTTCTCCTGAAACAAACCTCCGCCCATGTGCTCTCTCGAGCCATTCGGGAGGTGCAAAAAGGGAACGTCTACTTCACTCCGTCCATTGCGAAACGATTCGGCAATGGCAATCCCGTTTCTGCATCCGGTTTGCTCATGCAAAAGGCCGCACAACTGAGTCCCCGAGAAGTTGAAGCGCTGCAACTGATCGCCGAGGGCAAGGCCAACAAGCAGATTGCGGCTGAGCTTGGCATCAGCATCAAGACGGTCGAAAAGCACCGGCAGCGGCTTATGGAAAAGCTTGGCATCCATGACACCGCCGGTCTGACCCGATACGCGATGGCTGCCGGCGTGATCGAAGGCAGCCTCCAGACCACGTTCGTTGATTAGCTCGCCTGACGCAGTGTCAAGCTTGTGCGACAACAGATATGCACGTCACCACGTCCAGTTCGACCGGCGGAAGACATGCCATCGGGTTGGCAATCCAGTCTTTGCTCGCCGGATGGCTAGTTCTGTTAGCTGGGTGCACGACAGTCTCTGGCCCCGAGACGCCGCGGGGTTATTCTGAAAAACAACTCGGTCGAAATGTCTTCGCCGTGCGTGTCCCCGGAAATGCACACACTTCCAAAGCCAAGGCAGTCGAGTTATGCCTTTTAAGGTGCGCGGAAGTCGCCTTTGCCCACGGCTTTTCCTATTTCGTCGTGCTGCAAAACACCAACCACCTGGCGACCGCAACCTCCAGCCCTGTCAACCGCGTCATGACGCCACTGCGTCCGGAGAGCAGAGGCCTATCGTTTATCGACTCCGAGCTGGGATCCCCGTCCGCAGCGAACACCATCGTTTGCTTTCGAAGGGAGCCCTCAGGCTACGCGGAAGTGTACGAGGTCGAAGCCGTCTTCAATCAGTTCTCCAGCACCTATGACATTCGGATTAAGACCCAGTCCCGCAGCAACGTGGTCGATGCGTTACCGCTGCAGTTTAACCTTTACGCAAACTTCCTATTTCTCTCGAGCACCCCTCCGGACCAGATTGTGTTTCTCGAGCCAGGCGCGGCGCGAAGAACCATCACCATTGGTGTGCTGAGGGACTGGGAAAACCCCTGCGAGACGATCGAGGAGTTCAAGCGCAAAGCCGCCATTGCCGCTGCGACGCTGGGAGCGCAAGGTGTCCAGATTCGCAGTGACAACAGTTCCACTCTGAGAGGTGGCTCAGGCGAAAGGAGCAGTTTTGCAGCGTCCCTGCTTCTCATCCCGAAGGCCCGCTTGGGACTTCAAGACGAAGCCGGGGCCTGGCCACGAACAGAGCTCGTGGTCCGGGGTTTTGACCAGGCGAGCCTCGCCCCGCGTGCGGGTCTCGAAGTCGGTGATCGCATCGTTGAATTGAACGGCGTAGACGTGCTGCAGGAGAAGCGGTTCGCAGACAGCTGGCTCTCTTGGTCCGTAGGCGAACATGTGGTCGTCACATTTGTTCGCGACGGAGTCCGAAGAAGCTTGCAGGCCGAAACCATCGCGAACTGAGGAGCAGTCCTCGATTCCATGGATTAAGCCGCTCGCCCAGTCTCAGCGTCCCGCGCATCCGAATCGCACCTCTGCCGGTCGCACGGAAGGCGCGCCATGCTTCAAGAGAGGCCCGTGTAATGACGCGGCTGCCGTACGCCGGTCGTGCAAGCTGCGCCAGCGGACATCATTAAAGCTGTCAGTCGCCGGAGGAGTTCGACCTCCACCAGCAACGCGCTGTCTTCCAGAGGCATTGGCCTTCCCGTCCGACAATTCAAAGAGCCTTTCTCACACCTACGACCACCCGATAATGCTCAGCCCAAGGCCTGTTGAATATCGCGAGCTTGGGCGAAGAACAGTGCGCCAAGTTAAGGGTAGGCTCGGACAAAGGAGGGTTAGCGCGAAACCCGCTTCGCAGGGAGAACTAGATCACGAATTAAAGACAGTAGTTTCTTGATTTGCTTATGAGTCACAAATTAAACGTTGTTTCGCCACCTGGAACTCCCCTTCCAGATCGGACGGTCGGTGAGATTGTCGCCGAGCGGCCCAGTTGTTCGCGAGTGTTCCAATCTTTTGCCATTGATTTCTGCTGCCAAGGAGGCCGCACGTTGCGTGAGGCCTGTGAGCGCAAAGGGATTCCAACCCAGGCGCTAATTGAACAGCTCGAAATCGAATTCAAAGGTAAGCCTGCGCCAGAGCAGAACCCTGCGGAGCTTCCTCTCGACGAGTTAGCCGACCACATCGTTCGCGTGCATCATGATTTCCTGCGCCGTGAGCTGCCTCGTTTGCGCACCATGTCTGCCCGAGTTGCACAAGTGCACGGTGGACATACCCCATCGCTCATCGAGTTGTTCCAAGTTTTCGCGGAGTTGGAATCCGAGCTGACGAGCCATCTCGCGAAAGAGGAGCAAATTCTGTTTCCACTCGTCAAAGCGATCAGCGGAGGCGCTAGCTCGCCCGTCTGCTTGGACGGACCCATTTCGTGCATGTTGCATGAGCATGAAGACGCTGGGGCTGCACTGGCGCGTCTGCGCGAGTTGTCCAGTGATTTTCACGCTCCGGCTGATGCCTGCAACACTTACCGGGCACTTTTCGCTGGACTCCAAGAACTCGAGGAAGATCTTCACCGACATATCCACCTGGAGAACTCGGTGTTGTTCCCTCGCGCGCAAGCATTGACAGAGCAACTAACTGCTTAAGCTTCCTATGTTCGCCTACGGACAAACGGCTGCCAACGCGGTTGCGGTGATGAGTTACCTCGCTGCTGACCCCGGACAGCGGGCCGGATCCAAAGAGATCGCAGACGCTCGAGGAATCTCGCAAGCACTCACCGCAAAATTGCTAACGCAGCTTGCTTCAGCGCAGCTGGTCACAGGGCAACCGGGACCAGGAGGAGGCTACAAACTAGCGAAAGCCCCGGCCGAGATCTCGCTCTTGGACATCGCCAGCCTGTTTGAGCTCACGGAGCCCCCGACGGTGTGCCCGTTTGGCCACGGCTGGTGCGGCAACGGTGCCCCTTGCCCTCTGCACGATACCATTCAGACCTTGATCGAATCCAACCGCAGTTACATGAAAGAAACCCGACTCTCAATCTTCGTAAATCGAAGACGAGGAAAGTACCGCGCCCGGAAATCGGCCGCCGTGTGAAACCCCTGACTTCTACAATCGGATCCCTAATCTTATGCAATCGAAGCAACTCCCCTCAAAACCTCCCACCACGTCCTATCGCCGGCTCTGGTTGATCCTGACCGCCGTCATCGGTCTTTCGTTTCTGGTTTTGAGCTATTTTGGCAGTGAAATTTATCGCAAAGCGCCGCCTGTGCCCAAGCGGGTCGTCACGGCGGAAGGTCAGGTGTTATTCACCGGCCAACAAATCAAAGACGGACAAAACGTTTGGCAATCGATCGGCGGACAGCAACTGGGGAGCATTTGGGGGCATGGAGCGTATGTCGCGCCAGACTGGTCGGCCGACTGGCTGCATCGAGAATCTGTCTGGCTGCTCGATCAATGGGCCGCCGAATTAGGTAGTCAAAGCTACGCCAAACTTCCCAGCGAGCAGCAGGGCGCATTGCGCGAGCGGTTAAAGAAGGAGTTGCGAACCAATACCTACAATGCTGCGAGCGGAGATCTAGTCGTGTCCGCGCTTCGAGCCGCAGCGTTCCGGGAAGTGAGTGAGCATTACGCGGGATTATTTGGAGACGCTCCCAGGTTGCGCGGATTGCGGAAGAGCTATGCGATCCCAGCGAACACCATTAAAACGCCGGAGCGGCGGCAGTTAATGAACGCCTTCTTCTTTTGGGCTGCCTGGGCTTGTGGCACCGAGCGCCCGGGCAGTTCGGTGACTTACACGCAGAATTGGCCGCCCGAGCCGCTCATCGAGAATCGCCCAACTGGCTCTATCATCGTCTGGTCGATCGTCAGTGTCGCTGTCCTTTTGGCGGGAGTTGGAGCCTTAGTTTGGTTTTCGGCTGTGCAAAGGCATCAAACGGAAGACGAAATATCGAATGACATTCCCGAACAAGATCCACTCCTGGCGCTCAAAGCCACGCCTTCAATGAAAGCGACACTCAAGTATTTCTGGGTGGTCGCAGCATTGATTGTCGTCCAAGTCAGCTTAGGCGCGATTACCGCACACTACGGAGTAGAAGGGGACGGCTTTTTTGGAATTCCCTTGGACAAGTGGCTTCCTTATTCGGTGGCTCGCACCTGGCACACGCAACTTGGAATCTTTTGGATCGCCACCGCTTGGCTTGCCACCGGCTTGTTCGTGGCGCCGGCTGTTTCGGGTTACGAGCCGAAAGGACAATGCTTTGGCATTAACTTTCTGTTCGTCTGTTTGCTGACGATCGTTGTTGGTTCGCTCGCTGGAGAATGGTTAGGCGTACAACAGAAGCTGGGATTCGTCTCGAATTTCTGGTTTGGACATCAAGGCTACGAATACGTGGATCTGGGCCGATTCTGGCAAATTTTCCTCTTTATCGGTTTGTTCGTCTGGCTCTTCCTGATGGGACGCGCGCTATGGCCGGCAATTAAGAACCCGGGACCGAATCGACACCTCTTAGCACTATTCGTCATCGCCTCGGCAGCTATTGGACTGTTCTACGGCGCCGGACTCATGTGGGGGCGACAAACGCACCTCGCGATGGCTGAGTACTGGCGCTGGTGGGTAGTACACCTTTGGGTGGAAGGTTTCTTTGAAGTCTTCGCCACAGTTGTCATCGCCTTTCTTTTCACGCGCATGGGATTGCTCAAAGTCGCCAGCGCGACCTCTTCCGTCATCTTCTCGACCGCGATCTTCCTCGCGGGGGGAATTTTAGGAACTATGCACCACCTCTACTTCAGCGGGACACCCACGTCGGTCTTGGCTCTTGGAGCCACGTTCAGTGCCTTGGAGATTGTTCCGTTGGTCTTGATCGGTTTTGAAGCTTACGAGAACCTGACGTTGAGCCGGGCTCGTCCCTGGGTCGTGGTGTATCGTTGGCCGATTCTTTTTTTCGTAGCGGTCGCTTTCTGGAACCTGGTGGGCGCTGGACTCTTCGGTTTTCTGATCAATCCGCCCATCGCCCTGTATTTCATGCAGGGGCTGAACACAACTCCGGTTCACGGACACGCCGCCCTCTTTGGCGTTTACGGAATGCTGGGGATTGGATTGATGCTTTTCTGCCTTCGCGGATTAACGCGGCACGAGCACTGGAAAGTTGGGGCCCTTTCCTTTAGCTTCTGGTCTCTGAACATCGGCTTGGGACTAATGGTAATTCTGAGCTTGCTCCCTGTCGGACTGCTGCAAACTTGGGCGAGTGTCGAGCATGGGATGTGGTTTGCCCGTTCCGCCGACTTCCTCCAAACTCCGCTGATGGACAAGCTTCGCTGGTTGAGGATTATCGGCGACGTGGTGTTTGCTTTCGGAGCCGTCGGCATCGGCTGGTTCATCCTAGGACTCAAGACGGGGTGGTCTTTTGCGGACGAGAGCGAAGAGGAACAAGCCCTGGCTTCCAATGCGCCAAAGGCCGCTGCCCCCCTGTAACGCGCACAACCATTGCCAGATAACGGGTTCAAGAAGAAACGTTTAATACAATCACGCGGATCATTGCCTAGGGTTGCTCGGGTTTCCAGATACGGGCGACAGGCCAGAACGCGAGAAACGCCCCCATGAGTTCGAATCACCAACCCATCGCCGCAATGGCGGTTTCGCCTTTCCGCCATGCGCACCTGGCGCGTGAATGGAAGACCGTTTCAGCGATGCTTCGGATCTACTGTCGCGACCAGCACCAGGGAGCTCTGTGCCCAGAATGCCAAAGCTTGATGGACTACGTCCGTCTCCGACTTGACCGCTGCCGCTTTGGCGACGAGAAGCCGACCTGTGCCAAGTGCCCAGTCCACTGTTATCAACGAGATCGCCGCGATCAGATCAAGGCGGTCATGCGCTACGCGGGTCCACGCATGTTGTGGGAACACCCCTGTCTAACCTTGGGTCACTTGCTCGACGGTTGGCTCCGAAAGCCTTCAGTTCTTCAGCCCAAGCCGACGAGGGTTGAGTCGGACCCGAGGGAATAGGCTCCGCCGGACCCGTTCCCCAAACCCAGGATCGCTCCTGCAGTTTCCCGGCGACGAAAAGGCTCCTTGATGCTAAGGTGCACTCCCAGCCTATGAAAAAGAGAGAAATGTTAAGCTCGTTGCGGTGGGTGGCTCCATGTCTGGCACTGGTTCTATCGACCGCCACGGGCGTCGGCGGAGAGTATGACTGGGCGCAATGGCAGGGACCCGATCGGACCGCCGTCTCAAAGGAAACGGGTCTACTTAAGGAATGGCCGAAAGATGGGCCTCCAGTTGCTTGGAAGGCCAACGAACTCGGCAGCGGCTATAGCGCGCCATCAGTCGCGCGCGGGCGCATTTACGGGATGAGCAATCGCGGCGGCGACGAGGTCATCTGGTCGTTGTCCGAGACAGACGGCAAGGAGATCTGGGCGACCCGCCTGGGATCGGCTCTAACCGAAGGAATGCCCCAAGGCAAGGAAGGCGCGGGGTGCACTCCCACAGTCGATGGAGATCGGCTTTACGTCCTTGGATTGAGCGGCGACCTGGCATGTTTGCAGGCTAAAGACGGGACATTCCTCTGGCGACGCAGCCTCACGAACGATTTTGGCGGACGCATCCCGACCTGGCGATACAACGAATCACCGCTAGTGGACGGCGAGAAAGTCGTGTGCACGCCCGGTGGCAAAGACGTGACTCTGGTCGCTCTAAACAAATTAACTGGCGAGACAATCTGGAAGACCGAGGTGCCCGATCCGTCCGCAGGCAATTCCGAGGGTGCAGCAGGAGGACGCGGCGGTGGCGGTCGTCCCGGCTTTAGGGATTCTGGAGCTTCCTACTCCTCCGCCATCGCGATCAACGCTGCAGGACAACGCCAGTATGTTCAGTTCACATCCAAGGCGTTGGTAGGCGTTGCAGCGTCCGACGGGAAATTACTCTGGCGGTACGACCGACCAGCCAACAAAGCCACCATTAATTGTTCCACGCCGCTCTACCACGATGGCATGGTCTTTGCCGCCTCAGCTTATGGCGCCGGCGGTGGGTTGGTGAAGCTGAGCCCGGACGGAAACGGCGGTGTCAAAGCAGACGAAGTGTGGTTCTCCAAGAACATGGAGAATCATCATGGCGGCATGCTGTTGATTGATGGCGCCCTTTACGGCTCGAATGGCGGCAATGGTGGAGGATACCTGGTTTGCCTCGACTTCAAAACTGGAGATGTCTTGTGGAATGAGCGTGATGCTGACAAACGCCGAGTGAAAAAGGGATCGGTCGCCCTTGCGGACGGTCGCATTTACTACCGCACTGAAGAGGGCACCCTTCTGCTTATTGAACCAAGCCGCAAGGAGTATCTCGAGCGCGGGCGATTCGATCAACCAGACCGCACCAAGCAGCCTGCGTGGACTCACCCTGTCCTGGCCAACGGTAAGCTCTATATCCGTGACCAGGAGACGCTCTACTGTTACGACATTAAGGCCAAGTAAGCGGTCCGTTTAGCCCCAGATGGTCCATTGAGCATCGCTGGGGCGTTCGTATCACTAAACCCGGGAAGGGCCGCACTCAAGTCGAGTTCCGGCGTCCTGTCCTGGACGGTGCCAGGCAGCCCGAACGGAGCGGAAGCGTCAATGATCGTTTGCGATTGAAAGAATTGATTCGCCAGAATGGAAATATTACCGCCGTTCAATCCGGCCAGGGCACTGATTCCACTCGCGAGCAGGCGGACGTCCGACCCGTCGTGGGATTTCGTTAATCTGTGCCGGAGCCGACAGACTTCCTGATTCGACCCTAAGGCGCACTCCGTCCCATGACCCAATGGCGCACCGCTCAGGACGGCCAGCGATTGACTTTCGCCGAAATCGAAGGATGACTATCCGCATTCAACAAAACGCCAGCCCATGGAACGATTTCTCCTTTTTTCGGTGCTCACAATCCTCTGCTCGCCATGGAACCCCGCCGCAGAGCCGTCGCGTCCATCCGTGCTTCGCGACATTCCCTACGCGAAAGTCGACGGAATCACTCTGAGCTTCGATCTGAACTTGCCCGAGGGCACGCCCCACGCACCCTTGATTATTTGGGTTCACGGAGGTGCGTGGCGGGCTGGATCCAAGAATGACATGCCACTCGGCCAGCTCGTGACGGAAGGATACGCCCTGGCAAGCGTCGACTATCGACTTTCCACCCAAGCGAGGTTTCCCGCGCAAATTCACGACATAAAAGCCGCTATTCGGTTCCTGCGCCGACATGGGTCCGAATGGCATTTACCCACGGCAAAGATCGTGATCGCGGGCGACTCGGCAGGAGGACACCTGGCAGCGTTGGTTGGCGTTTCCAACGGCGACCCGGACCTAGAAGGGGATCTAGGCGAGGATCGTGCGCAAAGCTCCGTCGTACAGGGCATCCTGAGCTTTTATGGAGGCGCGAATCTCACGACCATTCTCAAGCAATCCACACCGCACGGCCTGAGCATGCGCGTGCCTGCGCTGGCGCTGCTCTTGGGCGGGCAACCCGACGACGTGCCGCAGTTGGCCCGCCTCGCAAGTCCGGTCTTCCACGTGGACAAGAGCGACCCGCCGTTGCTGTTGCTCCACGGAGACCAGGATCCCCAAATGCCCGTTAACCAAGCGTTGGAACTGTATGGAGCTTACCGGAAAGTTAAGGCACCGGTCGAATTGGAGTTCGTCCATGGCGCCGCGCATGGCGGACCGATGTTCTATGACGAAGAACGCCTCACGATGGTGAAGCAATTTCTTCGACGCCATTTTTGACACCGCATTCTGCGGCTCATCGACAACCAGGACCGCGCTCCGATTTCTGCTTGTCCCGATTCGCCTGCCGAGCCATGCTTAAATCAAGGTGAAAAGACCAGTTCCCAACGGTCAAGCGCGCGCTTTGGCGTCGCCCCCTTTTGCCGTGTTTCGTTTTCTTTTCTCCACGATCATCCTTTCCACAACGGTGACTGCCTTGACCGGCCCTCAATCGGCCGCCGCCACCTGGCCCACGCTGATAAATTCGGCCCTGGACCGATACTGCATCGAGTGTCATGACGCGGATGTCCAGAAAGGCGGTCTCGATCTCGAGGCGCGCTTGCAAGCTGATCTTACTCAGTATCCAGACACGTGGGAACGTGTGCTCCGCAAGCTGCGCGTGCGCCAAATGCCCCCGATCGGCCAGGACCGGCCCTCCGCAGAAGTTTATGAAAATCTGATCCAGGAGCTGACTTCGCGCTTGGATGCAGCCGCAGCCGTGCAACCGAATCCTGGACGGACCGAGACATTTCGCAGGCTCAACCGCACCGAGTATCAAAATGCGATTCGCGACCTGCTGGCACTCGACATCGACGCGACCGCGCTGTTGCCCAAGGACGATGCGAGTCACGGGTTCGACAATGTGACGGTTGGCGAACTCTCACCAACACTCTTGAACCGTTACATCGCGGCGGCCGAGAAGATCAGCCGCCTAGCTGTTGGCACTCCCACTCGCCAGCCAGGAGGCGAAACCTATCGACTTCCACCTGACCTTACTCAAGAAGAGCATGTCGAAGGCCTGCCATTAGGCACACGCGGAGGAACCCTTTTACATCCCACATTCCCGCGGGATGGCGAATATGAGATCCAAATTCGCCTGACTCGCGATCGTAATGAAGAAGTGGAAGGCCTGCGCGAATCGCACGAACTAGCTGTGGTCCTGGATCACACCGAAATCAAGAGATGGACGGTCACACCGCCGAAAGGAGATCGGAACTTTGCTAAAGTCGATTCGCACTTAAACGTTCGGGTCCCGGTAAAAGCAGGTCCGCATGGGCTCGGCATTACGTTCTTGAAAATGCCCTCCTCTTTGCTGGAGACGCGGCGCGCGCCGTACCAGGCCCATTACAACATGCATCGGCATCCGCGCCTGACGCCGGCCATTTACCAGGTTTCCATCAACGGGCCCTACGATTCCGTGAGTCCCGGCGAGACGCCAAGCCGCCGCCGAATCTTCCTGCGTCAGCCCTCGACGCCGGAAGATGAAGGGGCCTGCGCCGAAAAGATCGTTTCGACTCTGGCGCGTCGAGCTTATCGTCGCCCCCTCACGCGCGATGACTTGGAAAAGCCGTTGCAGTTCTATCGTCGCGCGCATAGGGAACATGGGTTCGAGGCAGGGATCGAAGCCGCCCTTAATGCAATCCTCGTCCATCCCGAGTTTCTCTTCCGAATTGAGCGTGACCCGCTTGATTCCGTGTCTGGACGTGTCTATCCGCTGACCGATCTCGAGTTGGCTTCGCGGATCTCGTTCTTTCTTTGGAGTAGCATTCCCGACGACGAATTGCTCGCCGCAGCGGAGTCGGGTCAACTCCATCGAGCGGGCATTTTAGAAGGACAAGTGCGTCGAATGCTGACCGATCCGCGCGCCGCGAATTTCGCCAGTAACTTTGCCGGCCAATGGCTTCACCTGCGCAACCTCGAGTCTTTCACTCCTGACCTACGGCTCTTTCCCGATTTCGATGACAACTTGCGCCAGGCCTTCCGCCGCGAGACAGAACTCCACTTCGCGACTCTGTTGCGCGAAGATCGCAGCGTGCTCGATCTGCTGCGCGCCGATGGCACGTTTCTCAACGAACGGCTCGCGAAGCACTACGGAGTGCCCCACATCTACGGCAGCCAATTCCGCCGTGTCGCTTTGGATCCGGCGAGCCACCGCGGCGGACTGCTCCGGCAAGGGAGCATTCTCACGGTGACGTCCTATGCCACGCGCACTTCACCCGTTATCCGGGGCAATTGGGTTCTGGGCAATCTCTTCGGCCTGGCTGCGCCTCCGCCGCCGCCCAACGTCCCGACGCTTAAGGAAAACTCCGTCTCCGATTCGATGCCGATGCGGCAGCGTTTAGCTGCCCATCGGGCCAATACCGCTTGCGCGAGCTGCCATAACTTGATGGATCCCGTCGGATTCACTTTGGAGAACTTCGACGCGATCGGCCGTTGGCGCGCGTCTGAGGATGGCCAACCCATAGACGTTTCGGGCGGGCTGCCCGACGGCAGCGCCTTTGACGGCGTCGCCGGTCTGGAGACTGCCTTGCAGCAACATCCTGATATATTCGTGGGAACACTCACTGAGAAACTGCTCACCTTTGCGCTAGGACGAGGCATAGAGCCGTCCGACGGGCCCGCTGTCAGGAAGATCGTTCGCGACGCGCAGAAAGCTAATTACCGTTTCTCGTCGGTTGTCCAAGGCATCGTGGCCAGCACTCCGTTCACCCTGAGGAAAACGTTATGAGTTTTATCACCAAGAAGTTCATACCGCGCCGCACCTTCCTGCGCGGGATCGGGGCCACTCTGGCGTTGCCATTGCTGGAAGCGATGGTGCCCGCCGCGACTCCACTTTCGAAAACGGCCGCTCATCCCGTGCGTCGGCTGGGCTTTGTCTTCATGCCGATGGGCTGTGACCAGAGCCGATGGACGCTGCCTGGAGATACCCTGGATGAGCTGTCACCCATCCTGAGTTCGCTTGCTCCAGTGCGAGAGCACGTCACAGCGATCACAAATCTCGAGCTGCAAAATGCCTATCCGGGAAGCCATGCGACATCGAACGCGGCCTTTTTGAGCGCGGCCAAAGCGAAACTGACGGAAAGCACGGATTATTACCTGGGAACGACCGTGGATCAGATTGCCGCCCAGCGGATGGGCCAGGAAACACAGTTGCCGTCGCTCGAGTTGGCCATGGATTTTCTCCAGGTCGTGGGTCAGTGCGATAACGGCTATGCGTGTGTGTATCAAAATAATCTTTCGTGGTCATCGCCCACGACGCCCCTGCCAGCAGAAGCACATCCGCGCATCGTGTTCGAAAGTCTCTTCGGAGAAGGAGGGAGTCTGGCCGAACGCCGCGCCGCCCTGCGCAAACGCGCCAGTCTGCTCGACGCCTTTAACGATGACCTGAACCGGTTGCAACGCCAACTCGGTCCTTCCGATCGCGCGCGGATCGGTCACTACCTTGAGACGGTCCGTGAGGTGGAGCGGCGCATCCAAAAGGCTGAGGTGGAAACGAAGGACAATCCTTTGCCCGATCTTGACCGGCCCGTCGGGGTCCCCGCGGCTTATGCGGACCATGCTCGTTTGATGTTCGATTTGCAACTTCTGGCCATCCAAGGCGATGTCACGCGAGTAATCACGTTCCAACTCGCTCGCGAAACGAGCAATCGGACTTACCCGGAGATTGGCGTTCCCGACCCGCATCATCCTCTGTCGCATCACGGCAACGACCCCGCCAAGATCGAGCGTATGTCAAAGATCAACCAATTCCACGTTTCGCTGTTCGCCGAATTCCTCGGTAAGTTGAAAGCGACGCCGGAAGGCAGTGGCACATTGCTGGACCATTCGCTCTATCTTTACGGCAGCGGCATTGGGAATCCGAACATTCATGACCATACCAACCTGCCCATCCTGGTGGCCGGTGGTCGAGCGACCGGATTGAAAGGCGGGCGCCATCTTCGCTATGCCAATCCCGTGCCCCTGGCCAACCTGCACCTAACCCTTCTGGACAAGGTCGGGGTGCACCTCGATGCGTTTGCCGACAGCAACGGCAAAGTGGACGATCTGTTTGAACCATTGGCCATTTGAGATGGACTCTCGCGCGCGCGTCCCCATTCTGCATTGCAAAAGCGCGCTGGCGTGGGCCCGGCGACGCTTCTCGGTCTTTCTCATTTGTTTTCTCTACTGCCTCGTCGGGACCTCTCATTCCGCCGAATCTCCTCTTGCCACGGCGGCCGAACAGTCCGACGCCAAAGCGGTTCGGGCGCTACTCGACCAGGGAGCAGACGTAAACGCATCTCAGCCCGACGGAATGACCGCGCTGCATTGGACTGCTTATCACGATAACCTGGAGCTCGCGCAAACGCTGGTCGAGGCTCGGGCCGCCGTGTCGGTCACGAACCGTTATGGAGTCACGCCGCTTGCGCTTGCTTGCCAGAATGGCAATGGCGCATTGGTCGAACTCCTCTTGGCGCACGGGGCCGACCCGAACACGCCATTGCCTGGGGGCGAGACCGCGCTCATGACCGCCGCGCGCACGGGACAACTCGGGCCGGTCCTGGCTCTGCTCAAGAGAGGGGCCGATGTGAATGCCCGCGAGCGTCGAGGCCAAACGCCGTTGATGTGGGCAGCCGCGGAAGGACACGCGAAGGTTGTCGCCGTTCTGATCGACGCGGGTGCGGACGTGAACGCCAGCGTGCCAGATTCGAGCTTTACCGCGCTTTTCTTCGCCGCGCGCGAGGGTCGGAGTGAGGTCGTTCGCGCCTTGCTCAAAGCAGGCGTTGATGTCAACAGCACGATGGATCCGAAGCGGACGATCGCCAAAGGCCCGACCAAAGGCACGAGCGCTCTTATCCTGGCGGTGGAGAACGGCCATTTCGATCTGGCGTTAGCCTTGGTGGAAGCGGGAGCGGATCCGAACGATCAACGGTCCGGATTCACGCCCCTGCACGTCATGACCTGGGTCCGCAAACCGAATCGAGGCGAAGATGACGGAGCGCCCCCGCCCCAGGGGTCAGGAACATTGAGTAGTCTTCAGTTCATCAGAAAACTGACCGAACGCGGAGCCGATGTGAATACCCCCATCAAAGCGGGCAAAGGTGGACCGGGGATTTATAACAAAACCGGCGCAACGCCTTTCTTCATGGCCTCCGGCACGGACGATGTCGCCTATATGCGTTTGCTCTTGGAATTGGGCGCCGATCCGCACGTTCGGAATACGGACGATTGCACCCCGCTCATCGCTGCCTGTGGGAATGTGGTGGGCAGCGACGCCGCCAACGAAAAAGCTGGAGAAGAACCCGAGGTGCTGGAGGCTGCCGAACTCCTACTGAAACTCGGCGCTGACATCAATGCCGTGGATGCCAATGGCGAAACCGCGATGCACGCCGCTGCCTATAAAAACCTACCTAGAGTCGTGCAGTTCCTCGCAGATCACGGCGCCCGGATCGACGTTTGGAATCGCAAAAACAAATACGGTTGGACGCCCTCGATGATCGCGGAAGGGCACCGGCCGGGGAATTTTAAACCGTCTGCGGAAACGATCGAGGCGTTCCAGCGGCTCCTGACAGGCAGGGGAGAGATCCCTCCGAAATCCGCGTCCCTGGAAACCAGCATCGTCCCAGGGGCCATTCCAGCGCCAGAGTCGAAGAAAGCCACGCCTTGAATCCGGCGTGGAGCTTCACCCGCACAGAGCCTCGGTAGAACCTTGACGCCAGCTCCTTGAGAGCGTCTGCAATCAAGGCTGCGTTGCGGCGGGAACAGGGTTCAGTCGTTCCAAGGCGGACCGCGCAGCTTCGTTGTGCTGGGCCGCCGCGCCAAGCCCGACCCGCACTGCGCGAATCACGTTGGCGTTCGTCGAACGCGCGAGGGCGATCAGGCCTTCGATCGCTCGCGGGTTGCCCAAGGCCGCGGCTTTGCCCAGCCCATCTGCCGCCATGAACCACAGGGGTTGTTGATGATCATCCGCCGCAACCGTCGCCAGCGCCTCAATCGCTCGCGGGTTCCCCCGCTCCGCGGCCGGTTGGAGCGCCCCGACGGTGCTCGCCAAGGGGACATCCAAGCCATACTTCGCCGGATCCAAGATCACGTTCAAGGCTCCCTCAGAACCGTTTCCCGCCAGGTGGCCCAGGCTCTGTATCGCTAATCCGCTCAACTCCGGTCGCCGGGCCGCTTGCGCCAGCGCTTGCAACGCCTGGGAATCGCCTTGGTTCGCGCGATCCGTGAGCGAGTCGAAGACCGCTCGAAGCGGCTGCATCCTCTCTGCCGAAGCCGCTTGTTCTGCCAATGTCATATTGGGATGATCCCCGCGCACCGCCTCACGGGTCATCGTAGCCAAAGTGTCGAGTGATCTCCCGTCGCCTTGCAGCAAGGCATTCACCATGACTTCGACATCAGGATCAGGCGCAGCGGACGATGGCGGGAGCGTCCGTTGTAAGGAAGTCTGGGTTTGAGAAGGCAAGGATCTCGCCAGGTCCGCCTTCAGTCGTTTGACGAGATTACTCAAGGCTGCGTTTTGATCGTGCAATCGGCGCGTTTCCTGAGTCTGTTGCTCGAGGTCTGGCTTCTGCTGCATGGCTGTCGAGCCGGTTTCGATGATACCCGGTGCTGGCGTAGCTGGTTCCAGCCGCTGGTGCAGGCTGTGGCGTTTTGTAACAACCGCCAGGCCCAAGGTCATCAGCACTAGAATCACTCCCAGTCCACGTCTTAGATTATGCATGTGCGTTCTTACCCATTCTTTAGACAAGGCAGCCTGGATTCCGCATGCCCATTCGCTCTCAACCTCTCACAACCAGCGGCTGTCGGCTAGTCGCCGCCCACGCTCACGCGGCGGAAGAATAAGGTGCCGGGCAGAGCCAGGGGAACCATCAGAAGCAATTCGGGTTGAGACGGCTCTCCTACCGAGCTAAGTTCGCACTGTTGAACGCGGCTGTCACTAGCCCATTCAATAAAGATGAAGGCGACTTCGAAGTCCCGTAAGGGTGCCAAGAAGCCGCCTTTATTGTTTCCCAGGAAGGCTTCTTTGCCTTATTTACGGATTGGCCAACGTGGCGTTTCATTTCATGCCGCATTCAGGAAACTCGCCACCTGAATTTATCAACCCATGCGCCCCGCTCCATCGTCCCATCCCGAAATGCTCGAAGCTCTGAAAGCCAATGACATCGCCGCCGTCAGTGATTGGCTCCGACGGAACCCGGAGATTCTTCCGACCCTCGGCCCGAACACGCAACCCACCGTGCTCGCCGCACTGCGGATGGTGCGATCGCCTGAGATGGCTAACTTGCTCATTGATCATGGGCTGAACCTCGCCGCGGCAGGTCAGGCCTGGGCCGATGGTTTTGGCGCAGACGGAATCCGATCGGACGTCGCCGCGCTCCTCGCAACGCGCGGAACTCCGCTCTCGCCTCATGCCGCGGCGGCCTTTGGCTTAGCAGACGCCTTGCGGCAAATGTTAACGGACGAACCGTCGTTGGTTCATGCGCTGGGAGGAGACGGAGCACGTCCCTTGCACTTCGCTCGGACTCGTGAAGTGGCCCGATTGCTGTTGGCGCATGGCGCAGACGTAGATGCCCGCGACGCGGATCACAATTCCACGGCCGCGCAATGGCGCATTGGCGATGCACCCGAGGTGACCCGAGAACTACTCGTGCAAGGCGCCGCGCTGGATGTTTTCATGGCGGCCGGTTTGGGCGACCTCGAGTTGGCCAAGCGTGCTGTCGCTGCAAATCCAGAGTCTACCTCGTGGCGCATTGGAAACAATTCGGGCCCGTTCCCTGGCATCGGATTTCAAGGTCGCGGCGGCACGATCTATCAATGGACATTGGGCTTCAATCAATCAGCCGTTGAAGTTGCGCTTCATCGCGGGCACTCGGACGTTGCGGAATACCTGCTTCAACGGACGCCGCCGCGAGCGGCTTTCCTCATCGCTTGCGCACGGGCGGACCGACCTCGGGCCATCCAAATTCTGGCGGCGCAGCCCGGACTGGTCGCCAGTCTCTCTGCTGAAGAACTCGGGCTCATGGCGAAATACTGCTGGGAAACGAACTTCAATCTCGCGGCCGTCGCGCTGATGCTCGACCTCGGGTTCCCCGTCGCGGCGCCGGAAGAGAATCATGGCTTTACGCCTTTGCATAATGCCGCTTGGCAAGGGCATCCCGGTGTCGTGGACATGCTCATCCGCAAAGGACATCCGTTGAATGAGCGCGATCCCAGATATGACGGGACTCCGGCCGACTGGGCCCTGCACAGCTGCCTGATTGAGAAACGACATCCGGAAGGTGACTTCGCCCAGGTGTTAGCGCTCCTCCTTGCGGCCGGCGGCCGGCCAGCCCATCATCAGTTCCCCAGCGGAGATCCCGCCATTGATGCGGTTTGGAGCCGGTTTCAGCTGCAGCAGAGTGTCCCAGATCAGTCCTGATTGGGCGTTCCTATTCCTTCCGCCACGGATCGTAGAGGCACTCCGGCGCGACCTGCCTCAAGGCATCGCTGGCATAGTCGTGCATCATGATTCCACGGCTGTAACGCAAGTGCCGCAACACTGGCACTGCGTCACGTCCAGCGGATCCAAGCTCGCCAATTAAACGAACAATCTCGTACTGCCCGTTTTCACGCTGAGAGAGGTCGCCTGAGACGGTGACCAAACTGGTCCAGCGGGAATCATTCAACGACGACTTGGCAATTATTGGTGCGAGCTCCGCATTAAGAGCTGGCAGGTTTAGCGCGCCATTTTGACTCTGCCGCGTCCGAATGTCGTTCTCGCTGGGACCACTTCAGCCCCTGGGAATCTCGACACGTTTCTCCGCGACTCCGGATCGATCGACTGGAGGAGAAGGCCTTCGCCCGGATGCCCGGTCGGACGGAGTTTGGAAATGAACATCGGGCGGCTTTCATGTCAGCACGGGCGTCATACACGAGATCCAAATCAACATGATCTGCAACGTAAACCCTTGCCGATCAAGAGTCGGCGGCTGTTGACAAATTGATTCTGTTTTGGGCAAATGCCCACACTTTTCGAGGTAAAAACCGGTCCTAGGGCACTTGGCGCAGCCGGAAGAACCGTTCCTCGAGGAGGGGGTCGATTTGGACGGTGATGAAACTTCCATTCATCGTTGCCGGTCCTGGAACTGAAGTCCAGGCAACCGGGATCGGCCATGGGGCCCGGGCTTTAGGAGCGACCCAGGCACGCTCGGATCGCGGAAAGGATTCTCTCAGGCGGACAGGGCTTCGCCAGGTAAACGACGGATGAGTCCGTTCCATCGCTCAAATCTTTCACATCGACGTTGTAGAGTCGGTCTTGCCGACAATTTCCTCTTTGGGTCGGCCCAAGACTTGGGTGAAATGATACTAAGGGATCGATCGCGATCGTCGCAACTACGCCGATAGGTTCCTCTGAGGTTACGGAAGTTCCGAACCCCTTCGCCAGCAGCACCGACAACCAAGTTGTCACAAAGCGCCTCCCTGGCGGTTCTCCAGTTTCACGAATTCGTCACGGAGTACCCGTCAGATCTCCACACTGTATGGATAGCGTCCGGCGACGGGTCGTTGGACGTAATAACCATGAATATTAAAACCTTGATACGCAAAATTCGGCCATTATTGGTCGTCGGTGGGTTAGCTGGATCTCAGCTCGCGTTCGCGCAAACGAACGAATTCTATAAAGCCGATATTGATAACCCAGTCGCTGGAGTCGTCACCGACTTGGGCAATGGGAACTTGGAAATTGTCGCGGGCGGCGGCGACACCTGGAACAACTCCGATTCCTTTACCTACGTTTACCGCCAGGTCACGGGAGACTTCGACGTTCAAGTCCGAGTTCGAGAACTAAACGTTGATGATCCCGCCCAGCAGGATTCCGGCAAAGCCGCGTTGATGGCGCGGACGGACCTCACTCCGGGCAGCCCGAACGTCCAGGTGAATGCGTTGCCCGACGAAGCGCGCAATACCATTGAATCGATTTATCGCCCGGTCCGCGGTGAGGGCACCGACGATATGCCCGACAAACCGACTTCCAACACGACGGGCGAGACTCCCTATCCCAACGTCTGGTTGCGCATGATCCGCAAACAGAACCAATTCACCACCCTCTACAGCAACAGCGGAACAGATTGGAAGATCATCTCCTCTGTGTTCGTGGACCCTGCGCAATTCCCTCGCACCTTGTTGATTGGGCTGAGCACGGTGGCACACATCGATGCTAACGAAAATGCGGCGAATCGGGCCCGGGCGACCTACAGCGATTTCCGCTTTAACTCGGCAATTCCCGAAACAACCGTCGATGGCGCACCTGCGGCCGACCACGCTCCAGGACGATATCCCGATTGGAGCGTCACGGGCGTGAACTGGAAAGTGACGGTTCCCGACGATGGCCTCGGGCCGGATGGCCAACCGATTCATTACAACGCGGGCAACAAGAACAACTACATTCTTGAATCCGATGGGCAAGGCCCGATTCCCTGGACTGCCCCTGGCTACAATCAGGGCGACATGGACATCAACCTCGCCCCGCGTGACCCCACCGCAGGCTTGTCCAACATCGGTCCTTACGGTCCCAACTACAATACCAGTGTCACGGCGCCCGACGCGGCTCCGGCGCAGGGCTGGTTCCCAACCTTGCAGGAAGGTCTCCTGTTTGGAACCGTCCGCAAGAACGGACAACAGTGGAATGACGGCGCGTCCAAGTTCTATGGCTTTGCTTGGAATTCACCTGAAGGATCCTCCCGCAAGGGCTTCAGTATGCTGGACGGTGCCTTCAAAAACCAGGACACCTACTTCTCGATCGGCAAACTGGGAGAGACCGCCCAATTACTCCCGAGCGACGCCAGCCCAGCCGCTCTGCGTGAAGCGAATATCAACATCGCTCTCGCCTGGTTCCCCTACGCCCAAGGTTGGATGGGTGGCTACGTAGCCAATCCGGCCACCAGCTCGGGCGGTGCCTGGCTTCGCCACGGGACCGTGAGTCCCGCCCTGGGCAAGCTGGTCACAGCAAAGAACTCCGCGGGTGCGGTCGTGACGTGGGAAGACCTTGGCGGCGGGACTTACGGTGGCTTGGCCACGGTTCATCTTCCGGGCATTAACGCCAAGACCGCGGGCATGCTGTTCACCCTCTCAAACAACGAAGGGAATGATAATCGCGGCGCCCTGACGACGGCGGTTCCCAAGCAAGATGGCAGCAGCTGGACTGTCGCCATTCGTGCCGATGACGATGTCCTGGATCCGGCGTCCTACGCGGACCCTGAGCGCGCCGAGTTCCAGTTCCTCTACGTCCCCTACTCCGCTCCCAAGTTAATTGGCGGCTACGTGACGGGCAGCGCCGGCCAGGCGACTCAGAAGGCCGGTGATTTTACTTTGACTCGCGCTGCCGCCGGCCAGTACGAGCTTGCCATTCCTGGTAAAACCGGAGCGAACGGGATGCTCTTGCTGCAAAACGCGGGTTTCCTGCCGTCAAATCCGTCTCTCGCCGATGACAGCGCCCTTTCCTACGAGTATGTTAACGGCAAGTTTATCATCGAAGCACGCCACGTCGAAGCGGGCGGACAAGGCTTCGACCTGACCCCGCTCCGCGATACCGATTTCTATTTCGCCTGGGTCGACTTCCAGGAGCCGCTCACCGCACTGGCCGCGGCCCCGGCTGAGCCAAGCTTCAACGTCGGCGCCCCCGCAGAAATCCATGCAGCCGCGATCGCGTCGCGCGAGGCTGGCATCGCTATCAACACCGACACGAATGAAGCGCTCGTCGTCACTATCGAAACCGAAAATGCCCAGGGATTCCTGGATCCTATCACTGGACAAGTCGCGCAGCACATTATGGTCGGCTACTTTGTCGATCCCACCACGCTGGCCGTGAAAGGCGGCCCGTTCCCGATTGTCGGCAATCCGTCTGGTAACATGGAAAACCACGACGTCGAATACAATCCGGTGTCGAAGAAATACATGGTGGTCACCACCGGACAGACCTACCCGCCGAATGGCCTGCAACTCATCTTCGGCGCGATGATCAACAGTGCCACCGCTGCCGGCACAAATAACCCAGTCCTCAAGACGTTCGTTTATGACCCGGAAACCACGGAATCCTACGACGATGTCTCCCTGGCCGTGAGCACTAAGAACGGCAACATGCTCCTCGTTGCGGAACGGAACTTCCTGGTGACCGGCAGCGACAGTCAACGCAATGAAGGCGCGGTCGGGATCCTATTTGACAAGGATGGCACCGCTCTCACCCCGGGCTTCACCCGGCTGGACGTCCTCCAAGCTGACGGCGATGAAGATGATCCGGAAGTCGTTTACCTTCCTAGCCGCGACCAGTTCTTGTTCTACACCAACACGGACGCGCCTGCGGCCGATGCTTTGAAAAATCGCATCGTTGGCATGACTATCCAGACGACCCCGAACACGACCAACGGCTTGACCTTCGCTTCGGCGCAACTCATTGCCGAAGATCGCAAGAGCGGCGTCGCTCAAGGCCATCCTGCGTTCATTGAAAATCCGTTCAACGGGCAGTTAGTCGGCGCGTTCGATTACGACAACGGCAGTCAAGGGGGCGACCTCGTCTATGACAGTCTGGCCGCGGATGGAACCTTTAGTAAAACAGGCGCGCAAGTCGCTTATCTCGACGCCGTCAATGGCACCGTGCCTTATGCTCAGCGCCATCCGCAACTCGCGGCCGCACCCAACAGCGGCGTCATTGCCCTCGTCCACAACTTCGTCGGTCAAGACGCAGCACTCCCCACCAACGGACTCGCCATGACTCTGCTCGGACCGGACGGAGCGATCCTCCCGGGCAGACCAGCCGATAAGCACGTCTACATCCTCGCTGAGACCGAGAATCCGATCTCGACCAGTGCTAACTATTACAACGTGAAGTTCGACGTTCATTCGGACACCTTCATTGCCGTATACAACGCCGATGGCGTGCATGCCGTACGTGTCGGTGTGTTCTCCAATCACTTGCCCACCAGCACAGCGGCCGCGCAAGAGCTGAGCCTCACCGCCTCTCGCTCCGGGAACGCAGTGACGCTCTCCTGGCCCGTGTCATCCGGCTACCAACTGGAATCCGCTGACAGGCTGAGTGGCCCATGGACGAAAGTCTCCGCCGCACCTGTCGCTCAGAATGGCGTGAACTCCATTCCAGTGCAGGCGGCTTCCGGCACCGCGTTCTTCCGGTTGCACAAGCCCTAAACGCTCGGTTTGGCGTCTCGCGAGCCCCGCGGAGGATAACCGCGGGGCTTTTTGTCGATCGCGCTTGGCGCAACGGACATTCTCCAGGGCGCCACCCATGAGCCAACCAAGGTCACTCAAGCTGTCAGGTTGGCGAAGCGACGGACGAATGGTGGGCTTTCGGTTTCCCTACCATCCAGAAAAGCCTTGGGAGCCCCCGCAGTCCAGGACCTGGTGGCGGCAAGCAAGCTTCGCTCTGGCGCGGCAGCGATTTAGAGGGCGACCAGGGCTCTGGCGCTTAAGACCAGAAACCGGATCTCGCAGAGCCCACATCCATTCGGGTTGCATCGCATGAGCGAGAGCGGATGGGCGCTTCACCATCGGCACCTCGTTCGGACCTGACCCACAGGTCACCCTCTCCAAGTGGGTGACCTGTGGGTCAGAAGCGAACCAACCCCGGATCACGAGCGAATGAAACCCTGGGAACGGGCCAATTCGGATGAAAGATCCCGACAATCCTGAACGCTCTGGCTGAGGAGGCAGATTCTGTGGACCAAAGACGGCAGACGACGCGAAGAACTAGCATAAACCTCTCTGCCCGTTTAGCTTTCCCATCTTTGCCAGAATGTGCCGCACGAAATGTCACATCCTTTGTCCTCAAATTGTTCTCAAACTGTGCGACATTTAACCGACCGCGCACTTCTCCAACCCCCCATGGGAAACGCACACTATTGACGTCGAATCTCGTGGTCTGTGCCGTCTGGGGTGAGAAGGACTTCGCGTTGTGCCTGGTAACCAGGGCCTTCGAAACTAAATTCGGCAAAAGGTAACACGAGCATGAAGTGACTGAGGCATTCCGACGCTGTCCGGAATTTGAGAGAGCCGCGGGAGCCAGAGTCGAGCAAGCTCTGCCATTCTTAGAGCTAGGCAACTCCAGGTCTCGAGCGAAGCTCCTACCCTTTAGGTTGGTAGCTGACGACGGTAAGGGAACGGTCCAAATCTATAATAGAGTAACCCCAGGGCAAGTAGCGGTTGGGCCCTTTGCGGTCCGGGTGTTCCACACGCCAGGCAACGACCTCCCAGCCAGACCGGGTTTCGATCACTTCCCATTCCGCCCGGTCCGCCCAGGATTCCCGTTGGGCTAAAACCCGAGCGGCCTGAGCGATCTGTTCTCGGTAGCGTCCGTGCGGGTCTTCAGGCTGAGCCATGCGCGTGGGCGACCGGCCACACGCGGCCAAAGCCAAGAGGACAAGCGAAATGAACGAGCGCCTAAGCACTTCTCTACTATCGGCAAAGCACTGAGGTACTAAAGGCCCGGGGATAGTTCTTCCTTAAAGTTCTGCTCTAGAACGCCGATAGACCCGTTAAGCGCAACGGTGGGCTATCCATCCGGAATCGTGCCGTTCGCTCTTTAGTCGAATGCAAAAACACTACGCGCACGCGAAAAGATCCTGCAAGCAGGAGGGTTCCATCGGTTCTTGGGGAAAGGTCGCTCGATGGACCGGGCTGATTCTGATGTCGGGCTTGCCGCTAGCGCCGACCCTAGCCGCTCCGGGTGATCTCGACACCACGTTTGACCCGGCACCGGTCGCGACCAACACTGTCCTGAGCCTGGGCGTCATGAACGGGACCAATGTCCTGGTCGGCGGCTGGGTTTCGACCACGAATCTTCTGGGTGACCCTATTGCGGGTATTGTGCGATTAAGTCCAGCAGGGACGGTGGATCCGACCTTTGCGGTACCGGCGGTGGCCACAGCGGTGACGGCACTAGCCGTGACCGTGGAAGGTCAGGTGGTTTGCGTTGGCCGTCAGACCAACGGCTTGAACGGGGTCGTGCGACGTCTCAACTCGGACGGCACGCTCGACGCCACGCTCGATGTCGCCGTCAGCAGTCCACTGGCGCCTTGGCTTTACTCTGTGGCAGTGCAGACCGACGGGAAACTGCTGGTGGCAGGAAGTTTCACCTCGGTCGCAGGTCTGCCGCGGACCAACCTGGTTCGCTTGCAGACAAACGGCCTAGTCGATCTCACGTTCAAAACCAACTTTATTACCAGCGGCGCGATTGAAACCGTCGCCCTCCAATCGAACGGGCGTATTCTGATTGGCGGCGCGTTCACGAATGTCAATGGTGTCGTCCGGTCGGGCATAGCCCGCCTGAATGCGGACGGCACCCTGGACACCAGCTTCAACCCTGGCAGCGGTCTGGATGGCCCGGTGAAAACCATCCGTGTCCAAGCAGACAACCGGATCCTCCTGGGTGGGCATTTCTTCAATTTCAACAAAATCATCCGCCAAGGCATCGCTCGGCTGCTGACCGATGGCAGTCTGGACACCAGTTTCGATCCAGGGACAGGTGCAGAAGCCCCAAGTGCTGTCGCAAGCTCGTGGCCTGCGGTCGAAGCCATCGAGATCCAGGGAGACGGACGCCTGGTCTTGGGTGGCAAGTTTACCGTCTTCGACGGTGTGGCGCGGGCAGGAATTGTGCGATTGCATTGGGACGGGAGCGTCGATACCAGTTTTGATCCTGGCCTCGGCCCGAACGGAGCCGTCTCGGCTTTAGCCATTCAACCGGACGGCCATTTGTTAATCGGTGGAGATTTCACCCAGGTGGGTGGATCAGCGCGGCAACGGGTGGCCAGGGTCTTGAGCAACGGCACGACCCCGGTGACGCCGGTGATCACTCTGCAACCGACCAGCCAGTCGGTCGTGGTAGGACGCAACATCACATTTTCCGTTGAAGCCACCGGCACTCCGACGCTCCTTTATCAATGGCTCAAGGAAGGGTTTGCTCTCGCAGGACAGACCAACACCAGCTTGACGATCGCCAATGGCCAAGACGCGGACGCCGGCGCTTACAGCGTTACAGTCTCGAACGCGGGTGGCTTCCAGACAAGTCAGACAGCCTCGTTAACGGTCACCCCAATTCCCGTGGCACCGCTCGTTGTCACTCAACCGCAAAGCCAGTTAGTAGAGCAGGGGTCAGCCGTTACGCTAACCGCGACGGCGTCCGGATCGATTCCTCAAGTGTGGAAATGGCGGTTGGGGGCAAAAGACGTGGCCGGAGCCACCAGCGCGACTCTGGCACTTTCCTCCGTCACCACAAACCAGGCAGGAGTTTACTCGGCCGTCGTTACGAACGGCGCGGGCAGTGCCACCAGCGGGAATGCCTCTCTTTCTGTCGTTGTGCCTCCGGCCGCGCAGACCAGCCCTTCGACGTCGAACGTCACGTTCCGAGCGCAGGTCTATGGTACCGGCCCATTCACCTATCAATGGAGACTCGGGGGAACGGACCTTCCCGGCGCTACCGCAGCCACGTTGCTGGTCACGAACGTGGACTTGGGCGATGCCGGCAATTATGCCGTGGTGGTCGCCAACGCCGCCGGATCGCTCACGAGTTCTCCGGCGCTTTTGACCGTGCAAATGCCGCCGCTGATCACTGGGCAACCCGCAAATCAGTCCATCGCGTTGGGATCTCCCGGAACTCTACAAGTCACTGTCGCCGGCAGCGATGTGATCACCTACCAGTGGCGTCGCAACGGAACGAACCTTCCCGGAGCCACCAGCGCCATCCTGCCGATCGCCGCCGCCCAAAGCTCGGATGCGGGATACTACTCGGTCGTCGCCATCAACCCTTTCGGATCCGCCACGAGCCGCGCGGCGGCCCTGACCGTCACAGGCGCCACCTCCGCTCTGTTTCGATTGGAAAGTGCGTCCGGGTCGATTGGCAGTTCGCTGACCGTACCATTGAACCTAATTGGGTTGGGGAATGAAAATACCATTTCCCTAAGCGTGGCATTTGATCCAACGGTGCTGACGTTACAATCCATCTCCAACGGAACTGCGATTGTGCCAGGGGTGACGGTTGTCTTGAACACCAACGACGCCTCCAAAGGCAAGTCCGGCGTCCTCATCGCCCGCGCCGCGGGAGACACCTTCACCGCCGGCACGAATCACCTGCTCACCCTGTCGTTTAAAGCTACCACCAGTTTGACTGGCTCGACCAATACCACGGTCGCGTTTGCTTCCTCGCCCTTGGCCCAGGAGCTGGTCTCTACGACCGTCAGTCCGTTGGCTGCCAATTATCTCGACGCCACCGTGACCCTCGATGCCGGATACGAAGGAGATGTGGCCGCGGAACCGAATGGCGACGGCCAATTGACGGCAGCGGACTGGACCTTGGTCGGCCGACTCGTAGCCACCCTTTCCAAACCGCTTAACGCCGGCGAATTCGCGCGCGCCGATTGTGCTCCCGCCGAAACCCGCGGCGATGGCGCGCTCACGGCAGGAGATTGGACGCAGACGGGGCGCTACGTGGTGGGATTGGATACATTGCAGGTCACGGGCGGCCCTGCCAAAGCAGCCCTTCAATCCATTGAGAGCTCGGAGAGCGACGTCCTGAACAGCGTCACTGATGAACTATCCACCGGCGCCGAACCGGCGCGCACCGGATTGATGTCATTAAAGCGTCGAACGATCGGCGTGATCCCAAGAAGTTCTCCAATCCCGGGTGGCGTTGCTCTGGCCGTGCAACTCCTGTCTTTGGGCGACGAAAACACCGCTGCCTTTACGCTTCGTTTCGATCCTGCGCGCCTCCGATTCCGAGCCGTGTTGCCTGGAAGCGCCTTGGGCGGTGGCTCCGCCCTGATGCTCAATACCAACCGGGCAACCGAGGGCCGGATTGGCGTTCTGCTCGGGCAAGCCGCGGGCAAAACGTTTCCAGCGGGAATCCAGGAATTGCTCCAAGTGGAGCTCGCGTCGGTCAGCGCCGCTGCGCAAAGCACTTCGATCTATTTCGACGATCAACCCGTCGTGCGTGAGGTAGTCTCTCCACTCGCTAAGGTGCTATCGACAACGTTCGAGCCAGGAACTGTTCTGGTAGAACCGGCCGTTCCCGCGGTAGGACCAATTCAGGCGGCGCGGGACAGCCAAGGCGCGCTCCGGATCCGATGGACGATCAATGCGCCGGGCATGTATACGGTCGAGACCTCGACCAACCTGGTCGACTGGACCGCCGTGCAAACATTCTCGGTCGCGACCGAGCAACAGATCGAATTCCAAGCGCCGACCACCGCGGCAGGCGCACAGCAGTTCTATCGATTGCGGTAGAAGTCACTTTCGTCGCGCCAGCGGGTTCCTGTAACTTCCGAGACAGGAGCCACACCGCTACGTTCGAAGGAAGTGTCTCTTCCTTCCTTAGCATCCTGGTAGTTTTGCGAACGCCTGTTCTGGCTTTCTGACGGAACTTCGACCAAGCGTCCATTCCAAAGACTTAGCTTCGTCCGCACTAACGGGGCGATCGTTCAACGACCAAAACCCAATCTTGCGGTGACGGCAAATCTCGCTGGAAATCGAAGAATTCCGGTCGATCGTTTGACGAGGTGGTAAGCGGCACAGCCCGCCCCAGGTCAAACTGGCGTCCCGTTGCCGGATCGAAGTAGTAGGCGCGCCACGGGACGTTGAATTCCAGCCGCTTCACGATAGGGCCAGTCCAGTTGTAGATATTCCGGCGCGGCAAATAGAGGACGCGGATTTCACCGGGTATACCAGCGGCATAGCAGCCAGGCTCAGCCCATTCCGGATGGGGTTCAAACCGCCACCATTGGGTCTTCTCGAGCATTCTTTTGCCCAGGCCAAGCTGTGTGGAACCGGGATAGCTCATGCCCTCCCGCCAGGTGGTCCAATCGTAAATCGGACTAATCCCAGGGTCTCCCTCGACACTCGCTTGCCAAACGCCCGCGGCTCCATAGGTATGACCCGCCGCACCATTGAGCAGACAACTCCAGAACAAGTGCCGTTGCACATCCTGAAAGTTTGACTGCATGTGGCCCTCGTAGCAGGCCTCGCCATTCAGGACGGGCCGCGTGGGCGATTCCGCACGACACGAAGTCAGCATCTCGAGCGTGGCCGTCGCGGTGGTCCAGCTCTCATGGCCGATAGCGGTCATGTCGAAATCGAACGGCACATTGTCCTTTAACGCGTGACGCGGATGGCCTTGCGCGTGATAAGCGAGCAGCCGGCCAAAGGGGTCGATGCTTTTCACGTATCTGGCCAACTCGGACCAGGGGCCTTGCGCGTCCGAAGCTTCACCTCCCAGGATCCATACCACGGGAAACGCCCCATAGCGCGCGACGATATTGCGCCAATGTCGTTTATACCCGTCCAATCCGACGCGGGCGATTGTGCTGCGTCCGCCCGCCTGTTCTCGTCCCCAACCGCCAACGATGGCGGGCACGAGGCCCGCTTCCACAAGATGCCGGATGCGACGGTCGGCGAAATCGAAATAAACCGGATTGATCGTGCTAAAGTCATCCGTGAGATAGGGCATCCCCCCTTCGTTCTCCCAGCGACGCTCGAACATCTCCTCGTCCGGATAAGGGCCGCAGACGATTTGCACCACAGAAAAACCTTTCGCTACGCGATCTGCAGCTAGCTCCTGAAATCCCTCCCAGGTCATTCGTCGGCACAAGCATTTCCACCAGGTATCGCCCAGCCAAAAGAATGGCGTCCCGTCAGCGTGTTCGAAATGACGCTGGTCCGGAGCAATGCGGATTGGGCCATGACGACGAAAAACGTTTTCTCCGTCAGCAGCACGGATTTCAACGGTGCCTTGAGCGTTATGCAATCGGGGATCACTGAGATCAGAACATTCAGTGCGCCAACGATGAACGCCCGGTTGCGGCGAGGCGTAGCGAAAGCTCCAGCGATTGCCGCCCGCCCAGAAAGCAGGGATGCGGGACTGTTTGTTATCCGGCGCTGTGAACACCACGTCCAACTCGACCTGCACAAAGGGAAGTGGATAGCTAAGCGCCGAAGTCAGGGAGAATTCCGCGACTTGATTGGCCGAAACGAATGCGGCCTTTGCCTCAGACACCAAGGATGAAATTGAAGGAATTCTAAGACCTGTGGTGAGGATAGAGCCGGCGCCGTCTGGAGCGGCGTCAGTTGATGTTCCGCGTGCACGAGCGACCGGGCCGAAAGCCACCACCCCGGCGACCATCAAGGCGACACCCTTCATGAAATGCTGATATCGCATCGTGCAGTTTCCGTTCGAAACTTAGTCCTTCCGTCGTTGGGGTAAAGCGCCCTTTTTGCAGAGGCGCGCGATCCGGGTTACACTGCTGCAAGGATGCATTTCAAAATTGCGGCGGAACTGAATTATGCCACGCGCGGCCCTAGCACATTGATTCTGAACGTGCACGCGTTGCGAGGCGCGTCGCAACAGGTCACGGAAGAGAGGTTTTTGGTGACGCCACCCACGCGGTGCGATGAGTTTTCGATCAAGCATGGACACAACCGATTCGTCCGGCTTGAAACTGGCAAGCATCGGGAAATCCGGGTGGAATACAGTGCGACCGTCGGAGTGAATCACTCGTTGGTGCCGGTGAAAGACTTGATGGCGGTCCCCGTCAGCAACCTGGATCCGAGCGCCATGACGTTTCTTTTTCCGAGCCGTTATTGTCAGTCCGACAAGCTCGGACGGTTGGCCTACAGCAAATTCGGAGCTATCAAACACCCTTACCGCAAGGTAGTTGCGATCGCAGACTGGATCTTTAACAACATCGAATATTTGCCGGGCAGCACCAATTCCCAGACTTCGGCTTACGACACGGTGACCGAGCGTGCCGGAGTCTGTCGCGACTTTGCGCATTTAGGCATCGCACTCTGCCGCGCTTTAACTATTCCAGCGCGCTACGTTACCGGCTACGCCTACCAACTAGAGCCCGCGGATTTTCACGCTTGCTTCGAGGCGTTTATCGGAGGCCGCTGGTTGCTGTTCGACCCGACGCGTTTGGCGCCGCTCAATGGCATCGTTCGGATCGCAGTCGGTCGGGATGCGGCGGATGCCGCGGTGGCCACCATGTTCGGCCCAGCCCGCAGTTCGTCTTTAGCAGTGAAATGCGAAGCGCTGGACGCGAACTTCACCCCTTTACAACACTCTCAGCTCGTCTCTAAAGGGCTCTGCCTGGATCCAGTTTGATTCTGACGGTCCACGCCTGTCGCGATGTCGAATTACTTGCGGATTACCCATACCACGCTCTACGAGTACACAAAGCCAACGCGCTTCGGCCGCCATCGCCTTGTCCTCCGGCCGCGAGAGGGGCATGATTTGCAGGTAGAAAGCATGCTTCTGGAAATCAAGCCCGCTTGCCAAATCGCCTGGAGCCGAGACATCTTTAGCAACTCCGTGGCGTCCGTAGATTTCCTAACGCCCGGCTCGGAGCTAAGTATTATCAGTCGCGTGGTCGTTCGATGGCGCTGGCCGAGCGGGTCGCCAAGTTCCGCTCCAATTCCCGTGCAACACCCAGTGGTTTACGACGAACTGGAAAGCACGGTCGTCGCTGCCTACCGGAATCCTGTCTATCCCGAGGAGGGCCGATTGATTTCGGACTGGCTAAATGGCGTTTTGTCGTCCGGTGATTCGCCAGACGCCTTGATCAAAGTCGCAGCAGTCAACGCCGCGATTTATCGAAGTATTCGCTACAAGCGCCGGGAGGTGAAAGGCGTACAGCGTCCCAGTGAAACGCTGGCCGACCGATCGGGCTCCTGCCGGGACATGGCGACGTTGCTTATGGAAGCTTGTCGGACTTTGGGTATCGCTGCGCGTTTCAGCAGCGGCTACCTCGATTGTCCGGCGGCGCGAACTGGACTCGCTTCGACCCACGCCTGGACGGAAGCCTATTTTCCTGGCTCAGGCTGGATCGGATTTGATCCAACGCTCGGAGAACAGACTAGTTACCGACACATCGCGGTCGGGGTTAGCAATCATCCTCGGGGTGTGATGCCGATTTCCGGACGGTTCTTTGGGAACAGCCTGGACTCGATCGGAATGAAAGTGTCCGTCAAAATCGAGGCGTCGGAATCGAGCGGGACATCCAGCTCCGTGACACTCACTGGAAACGACGGGCCTTTGCCTGCTTTGAAGCGATCAACGTAGCACTTGAATCGGTGGACCTGCTCGCGTCCTGCCGCCTGGAGCAAACCACCGCGACGCGCTAGATCCACGGAATGCGCTGGTATTCAGCAGGCGTGCTTGGGTTGAGTTCGCGGGTTATTTCCCCTTGGGCACTTTAAAGTCAGCGGGAATCTGATTCGTCACGGTATCCAGGATTCGTTTTTCGAGGCCCGGAGCGAAGCGCTGGGGCATGTCATAATAGACCATGGCATCGCCCCCTTCGTATCCCCCTTCGTTCAAAACGCGTTCACTCGGAATATAGTTGCGAGCATCATTAGAGTAACCGTTGACCCAAAGGCGCCGCCGATCAAACTCCTGCTTCAATCGCAACGCATAATCAACCACCGTTTCGCCAGGCAGAAAAACGATGGCAAGGTCAGTCCCAAAGACCCATGTTTGAATGGGATAGTTGATCTTCTCGGGCAGAGTCTCACCGCGGTCGAGCCGTTCCAGATTGACTCGGGCGTGATGCCCGATCGCGTCTTGACGCTGCGCGCGCGCTTCCCACTCGGCACGCGAGCGCGGGGTATCGAAGGCAAGGTCCAATCGAGCGTAGCGCGTCAGTGGCCCGGCCTGAATAGGCAGGAGATCGCCCGAGACCAGTCTTTTGATTTCGTTGGCCACCAGGCGTCCTTGTTCCGCGCAAACGGTGACCTTATCGCCGGTAACCCCAGACGATGGATTGGAGTCCGCCCCGCAACCGACGGACGCCAGCGCAATCGCCCCGGGAAAATCCTGCTGCACCTGGTCCTGAGCAAACCCCGCCCAATCGCCGCTGATCTTGTTGTTGGACAGAGTCACACAGTGGCATGCGTAACTGAAATAGAGGGCCCGCACCTTCCCAACGAGATCCCGCAGGACGAGCACTGGCAAGTCATGGTCGACCGGACCACCTTGGGTTCTTCGATTAGTCGCCAGCTTGACCGTGCCCGTTCCCCAGGCGAGTCGTGCGGGTTGAATATCTTTGATCGCGGCCAATGCTACCTCCTCGAGTTTGTCGATGAATTCCCGCGTATAACGATCGATGTGCACCAAGTGCTCTGGAGGTACCGCCACCCCAAACAAGGTCGGACAGACGTTCTGCAACATCGGTGCCGTGTGGGTGTGCGTCGCAGTGATAGTCAATCGTTCCCGGCGCAACCCGACTTTCGCAGCCAGGCGCCGCGCCACTTCTTGAGTCACAGTATCAGGAACACAGAGATTGTCGGCGGTGATGAGAAGCGCAGGTCCTTCCTGGTCGTTGGGAAAGGCCAGGGCTTTGGCCCAAATGCGCTGAGTCACCCCTTCAGATTCGGTCCGCCGAAAACCAAATCCGCTCAATCGAACCGGATACTCAGGGGTGATATCGATTTGGGCGACGCCGACCGGCTGGATTAGAGGCGCGGAATTCGCTGCAGCACGGGCGTCCAAGAGGCACAGAATCGCGGAGAGAATTGGGGTGGGCATGAGAATCACACGCCAGGACAAGAAGGAACCGGGCATGGAGTTCAACATAGGAGTTTCCTTTTCGCGGTGTCAACCGGCGAGGTCGAGAGTGTCAGGAATCGTCGCGGTCTCTGCGGCCGATCCGGCGAATCCGGCCGCGCCCTTAAAAAGGACAGGCACCGACATTCACTTGTCGGTGCCTGTCTTTGACATTGCGGGAAGGGCGAAGCCGAATGCTTCGCTGGACCGCGAAAGTCGAATGATCCTCGACTCCGCGGTTCCCGCACCTCCCTTGAGGTGCGATCAACGTTTGATTCTTTGGAATTGGACGGTATCCGCAGGTTTGAACGTGTAGGGACTTGTAGCAGACGCAACGTCGGTCCACGGCCCGACAACACTGGTGGCCGTTTGCAGCGTGCCTCCTCCGCTCCACGCGATGGTGTAAGAACCGTCCGCATTGCGCTGCCATTGAGTGACCTTCACTTCGGCCGCAGCTGCGTTCGCCAAGGTCAACTCTCCGTAAGTATACTCCTGGTGCGGGTCACCATTCCACGAGAGTTGGGCCACACGACCCGCGCCATTATCATTATTGAGTGCAATGTTGAAGCCCATCACGACCCCGTTGGTGGGATTGAGCAGCGCCGACTTCTTGACCTTGAATTCGATTTGATACCCTTTGGTCGTCACGGTTGTGGCTCCAAACCAATCGCCATCTTCGCCAAAGACAGGATTGCGCGCTTCATTATCCCGGTGAGCACCATTGGCCGTGAGGACATACTGCCCCTCAAAATCGACGGTCGGCCCTCCATGGTTCTTACCCAGGTCCGCGTCGAAAAAGACTTCGACACTATCGTCTTCCCACGTGGTTCCATCTTCGGAACCCGCCTCCGCGGTGTCTGTCACCACGTTGGCATCAATGACGTCCACAGCGACATAGACGGCGGTAGCATCGTGCACCGCCCAAGCGTTGGCTTCGAAGGTGCCGACTGGCCAGGCATCGACGCCAGCGCTGGTCTGCGTCTGTCCGGTCCTAAGATTGATGGGGATGATCACGGCGGGGTCATACTCGCTCGCGCTGATCTTGCCGTCGATGGTCGGAGCCTTGGTCACGAGCGGTGCCGAATAGGCTTTGTGGCCGAGAATCAGATTTCCGTAGGAGACTGGTTTATCGGGGGTCCCCACCCAGGAGATCTGGCGATCGACCGTTTTGTCAACAGCCCCTCCCGACTTGTCATCATTAATGACGACCGTGAACCCGACGACATCACCGAACTTCGGATCACTCAGCGAACTTAACGCGATGCGGAATTCCACGTCGTAACTCGCGCCTGTATCGGCTTTGGTCGCGCGCGCATACCAGGATTTATCGGCGCCATAGGCGGAGGTTTGAGCACCGGCATAGGCATTATTGATGGAGATGGCATAGCGTCCGCCGGGCGACCCGGACGTTGCAGATTCGGCGTTCGCATTCAGCGGATCGATATAGAGCTCCACGCTATCGTCCTCCTCGACCTTTCCGCCCGAGGTCTCAGCGGTAACACTGTCGTCGAACGGAACGCTATCCGTCACCCGGACCGCGATGTAGAGATACTGGCTGTCGTACCCGGCATAGATCTGAGCCCCGAGATCGGCTGCCTCGACCAAATCTGGTCCAAAGAGCAGAGTGCCGCCGCGCAGCATGTTGGTTTGGTTGGCGTCGAAGGAGAGACGCCAATTGCCGGTCGCTCCGTTCGCGCCCGCCCATTCGTCGGTATTGATAACGCCGTCGATTTCCGGCGCGGTGGTAAGCAAGGTAGCAAATTGGGTCTTGGTATCGTCCGGCTTCGCCCGATCGGCTTTCACCTGCAATGCGCATTCAGGTAGTCCGCAGATCAGAAGAGCAAGACACGGCAAACTAAGGCAATTGGAGATGCCAAAGCGGCGGAGTGAGTTCTGGATTGGTTTGTTCATGGAGCACCTTTGGAAGGATGTAATATGCCTAAGCCATCGTTGTAGCGACGTTTAACCCTGAAACTGACTAAATGACGCGACGCGACGCGCCAACCTCTCATGGTATCAAGTAAGGCTTATCTCTCGGACCCCAGGTGAAAGCAAGAGGAATTTTCCATCTTCTGCAATCTTCTGCCAAGCTATGGCTGCCGTGATGCCTAACGCCGTAGCCAATAGTCAGGCTGACGCGTGCGCAAACCCTCCCAGTGCTGTTTCAGGATGGAAAGCGAGAGAGGCGGCCGATCACCGTACTGTTCCAAATGATGACTGGAGAGTAATTCCGCCAGGGCCACCAAATCGTCGGTTGGCCACGGAATTGGAGCGAGATCCCACAATCGAACGGTTTTATCCTCGGAAGCTGTCAACAGGAGCTTTCCGTCCGGACTGAATGTTACCTGAGTAACGGAGTCCGCGTGGGGCAACGAGGGAGTGACTGGCTGTCCGTCATGCGCATCCCAGACCCGTGCAGTGCCATCACGCGAGGCGGTTGCAACCAAACGTCCCGCCGGATCAAAGGCAACAGCCGTTACAAATCCGCGGTGCCCCAGAAAGGGAGTACTCGGTCGACCGCTCGCCACCGACCAAACCCGCGCAAGGTTGTCCTCGCCGCCGGTGGCGACCCATTGACCATCCGAACTAAAACCAGCTGTCAGGACGCCGTCGCGGTGCCGCAACGCAGGAGTAAGCTCGCGGCCCGTCTCGGGGTCCCAAAGACGGGCGGACAAACTGTCGTTGGAATAGTTCCAGTCGGCCGTGACTAAGTGACTCCCATCCGGACTAAATTGAAGGCCCCCGGAAGCCCCGTCCAGCGGAGGCAATGCCCGAGCCAAATCCCCGCTTGCCCCATCCCAGATTCGGACCTGTCCGGAAAAGTCGCCCGTCGCCAGCCAGCGGCCGCTCCGGGTCATCGCCAGAATCAAGGGCGGGTCGCTATGAGGGAGTTGGGCAATGAGTCGGGCTGTCGGACCTAGCTGCCAGAGCAAAACATTGCCTTTTTTCGTCGCGACCGCCAGGCGCGAACCGTCGGCGCTCAACACCACCCAACTGGGACGGCCCTGGTGCATGGGCGTCCATACTTCCCAGGACGGCGGGGCGGGCAAGCGCAGGCGCAAATTGTGCCCGGCGAGATCCCAGAGGCTCACCTCGCCGTTTTCACCGCCGATGGCCAGGACTTGGCCATCGGCACTCAAGGCGGCTGCATTGGCAGCGCCACCATGCTCGACCGACCAGACTTTGCCTCCTTCCCCGGCCACTGACCAGGCCTGCACCTGACCATCCCGACTCACGATCAGGAACTCGGCCGCATCCCGCCGAAACTCCGTCAGCACCGGAGCTGCCGACAGCGGCACGATAGTCCGTGCGCCACCCTGAGGCGGCAGGCGCCATTGCCTGGCGTCACCTCCGAATCCGGCCGTGACCAAGGTTTGATCATTGGCACCCAACAGAGTCACCGCGACGCCCGCAGAGTGGTGCAGAATGGGCGGCAGCAACGTCCCCGTGGCACGGTCCCAGCGCCGAACGGTACCGTCGTAGCTGCCGGTTAACACCCAACTACTGTCCTGGCTGAACTGAATGGCACCGACCGCACCTTGATGGCGCAGGACGGCCAAGGGGGGCCCTGTATTAGTGCTCTCCCAGATTCGCGCCAGACCGTCGAAGCCTCCTGTCGCAAGCCAGCGACTGTCCGGACTGACCGCTGAGCTCATGACATAGCCGAAAGGGTCAGTCGTCCGAACGAGCTCGGCCGTGGCCGCATCCCAAACGCGCACCCGCCAGTCTTGCGCGATGGTTACGGCGTGCCGGTCGTTCGGAGTGAAGAATGCCCACTGGACCAATGCAGGGTGTTCGAGCGGAGGGAGAGTCGGCTGTGCGGTTCGCACGTCCCAAAGACGGGCCATCCGATCATCTCCACCGGTGATCAGGAGTGATCCATCCGAACTCCACCCTGCCCCATGCACCACTCCTGCCTCGTTCAGTTCGAAGCCCCGGGAGACCTCTGGTTCGAGGCGCCAGAGCGCAGCTGCGGTGCGGCCTGGAACGACTAGCGAGCCGCCATCCGGAGCGAAGAGCAAGGGCTCATTGAATTCCATGCGATGCGGAATATGCGGACCGAGTCGCTGGCCCGAGGCCAAGTCCCAAACTTGCACCCAGCCCCAGCGATTCAAGGTGGCGACTCGGCGGTTGTCGGGGCTAAGAACGACCTGGGCGACACGGGCGGTGTGGACGAGCGACGGACCGACGCGGGCTCCCGATTCCAGGTCCCACACCTGCGCGGTCCCATCACTCACGGCGACCGCCAGCCGACGTTTATCCGGACTCAAAGAACCGTGCACGATCGACCCGCCATGCAGCCAGAGCTGTTCCAGCCGCGGGCAGAAGCGAAGCAGGATCCCGAGACGCTGGCGCTGTAAAGTGTCGCCCTCTCCCGCGGGTTGTTCGCGCCGCAGCGCTTCCGTCAAGGGAAGCAAGGCACTGAAATAATCGCCGTCCTCCACCGACCGCGCCGCTTCGGAAACCAAGAGGCGAACTGCAGTCACCCGGTTTGTTTCAGCCTGGTTCAGCACTTCGCGGCGGGCGGTGCGCAAGCGCCACGTGAGGACCGACGAGACCAGGAAGACCGCCAGTAAAGCAGCCGCCGCGATCCCGGCAAGAGTGGCAACCGCGGGACGTCGGCGCACCCATTTCACCATCCTTTCCAGAGCGGTGACTCGCCGGGCAAGGATTGGCTCTTGTTGAAGCCAACGCTCGAGTTCGTCAGCCACAGCTTCGGCCGATCCGTAGCGACGGTTCGGATCTTTTTCCAGGCATTTCAGACAGACGGTCTCAAGATCGCGGTCAACGACCGGATTGAGCGCCGAGGGGCGTTTGGGGTCACTCTCCAGGACGAGGCGAACGGTTTCCACCGAAGTGCCGCCAGCGAACGGAGGCGACCCGGTAATTACTTCGTAAAGGACCGCGCCCAGACCGTAAACATCGGCGGTCGTGGTCAGAGAGCGAGCTTCGCCCCGCGCCTGTTCTGGAGCCATGTAAGCGGGTGTCCCCAGCAGTGCGATCGTCTGGGTTAGGGCACTGTGGTTTTCCACCAGCTTGGCCAAGCCGAAGTCCGTCAGGAATGGCTCTCCGTTAGCATCGAGAAGGATGTTGTTGGGTTTGATGTCGCGATGCAGCACCCCGCGCTGATGGGCATAATGCACCGCGCGAGCAATCTTGACGATGGCCCGGACGTTGACGCCCAGGGCCGTAACGTCCGGCGCGGTTTTTCGAGCGAGCGTCCCGCCTTCCAGCAGTTTCATGCTGAAAAAGGGCTGCCCGTCCGCTTCCCCAATCTCGTAAATGGGAACGATGTTCGAATGGTCGAGGGCCGCCGCCGCCTCCGCTTCTGTCTTGAAGCGACGGACGAAGTCTTTCAAGGCGAAGGCGCCACCCGAGACGACCTTGACCGCGACCCACCGGCCTAGACTGCGCTGGCGGGCTTTGAAAACGACGCCCATGCCACCGCGGGCCAGTTCTTTGACCAACTCGTAATCTCCGAGCTGACGGATCTCGTCCCCAGCGTCGCGGGGAGGTTCATCCAATCCGCCCGCGTCGAGAGACTGGAATAGACATCGCCGGCACAACCCATTGGGCGCGTTTGGCAGAATGGGTTGACCGCATTGCGGGCAAGCTCTCGAGTCGGACATGAGTGATTTTGTGGCGTCGTCGGACATAGCTCCGGTCGGGTCAGAAGAATTCCTGAGCCAGTGAGACACGCTGGCCTCTTCCCGTCCGCGGAGAGCCTGGTCAACCCGTCATCACGCGAATCAAGTAGCGCAGCTCGTCGTCGACTTCCTCGAACGTCCCCACCGTCTGGGCAATCTCGCTGCGGAAGAGTTCGCGAAACCGTTGGCGAAGACGGTGCACTGCCGATTTAATGCCTTGTTCGGTCATGCCCAATCTGGCGGCGATCTGGGCATAGGGCATTCCTCCGCGATCCCCGAGGAGGAACTCTTTGAGCGCATCAAACCTTTCGGCGTTTCCCGATGACTGACATTCGTCTTTCAACTTAGCGACGACCGTGTCCAACACTTGCGTCGCCCAAGCCATGTCAAACAGCGTTTCTGGCATGATCCCACCCGCCGGCTCAAACTGGTAGCGCTGCTCAGGATCTTCCGACTCGAGGGAGACAAATTGCCGGCCGCCGCCCCGTTTCGCCGCGCGGGCCCGATCCCATTCGTTGGAAAGATAGTGGGTTAACGTCGTTAGCAAGTAAGTCCGGAACCGACCTTTGCGCGGGTGGACACTCGTCAAATCGTTCCGCGTCAAGAGCTGCTCGAAATAGCCTTGAACAAGGTCCTGGGCATCGTCCGGATTATACCCTCGTCGTCGCACGAAGGCGTAAAGCGGATACCAATACGCACGACACAGTTTCTCGAGTGCGGACGCGGCGCCTGGAGCGTTCCCCTGGCCAGCCAACAGCACCACGCTCCAATGCGTCGTGCGAAAATCAATAGGCCCAGGCTCAGGTGACGGCGCCATTAACCCCACCATTCTCACGACCGTTCGCCTTGTCAAGGAAGGTTACCGTAGACTCGGGAAGCCAGACGCGAATGCCCAGCCCATTGCGATCCACGAGCTTTTTCAAAGCAATCGGCCGTGTATCGACACCGCATCGTTCGGTGTAACCGCCCCCGGTCACCTGGAGGGCCACCGGAGTGCGCGGCGTGGCATTCGGAGGATCCAGGATCAGGAACGGTCCATTCACATAGACCAGAGCGA
Organism: Limisphaerales bacterium; assembly: GCA_044225505.1. Lineage (GTDB taxonomy): Bacteria > Verrucomicrobiota > Verrucomicrobiia > Limisphaerales > SIBE01 > JAXMHN01. Next base: position 3,383 of record JBGAIN010000038.1, on the reverse strand, counting down.
AGAGAAAACGGCCCAACCCGGTGTAAGGAGCGCCGTCCATCGAGACTTTGCCCTGAAACTCGATACTCCATAGTGCGTCGGCTCGGACAGGGACCAAGCAGAAGAACAAGGCTAGCGTTATCCCTAGCACTGACCTACCCACGTGAAGGCGCAAGAGTCCAACCGGTTTTCGCATATACCAGAATAAGAAGAAACGGCCGGCGCAGGTTCCGCACAAAACTCGTCTTAGCGCCGGAGTGGGTGGCAGCCAGTTCAGCGTTTACCGAAAATGCCGATTTGCAGCCGCCTTTTCGTTACCAGATCAGTCGTGGAAAACCGGGCGGACGGTTTATCCTGGCGAGGTTGCCGTAGCCGGAGTATGAGAGGATCTATGACCGTCACATTCACCCTCGCTGCCTGTGTTCCGCTCATGGCCGGATTGTTACCCTCCAAAGAGAGTCCCCCCGAGACGGAGATTTCGAGCGATTTAGTGCGGGCGCGGGTGTTACTGCCTGATGCCAAAACCGGATTTTACCGAGGCACACGCTTTGATTGGTCCGGCGTGATCCGCGACCTGGTTTACGAAGGGCACAACTTCTTTCCACAATGGTTTCAGCGGATGGATCCGAAAGTCGTCGATTTTGTTTATGAAGGGAATGATATCGTCGCGGGGCCGTGCACGGCGATCACGGGTCCCTGCGAGGAATTCTCCACTCGGGGCAAAGGGCTGGGCTTTGACGAGGCGCAACCGGGCGGGACCTTTCTAAAGATTGGCGTGGGCGTTCTTCGTAAGCCGGACGATCGCGATTACAGCATGTTCCGGGTCTACGAACTGGTGAATGGCGGCACATGGGTAGTGGAACCCGCTCGCGACGCCGTGAGCTTCCGGCAGCAGGTCTCCGATGAATCCAGCGGCTACGGATACGATTATCGGAAACGCGTGGCGTTGGAGAAAGGCAAACCGCGGTTGATCCTGGAACACGCACTGCGGAACACTGGGAAACGCTCGATCCAAAGCAGCGTGTACAACCACAATTTCATGTTTCTCGACCAACAGCCACCCGGACCCGATTTCCGACTCACGCTGCCGTTCCCGCTGGCGCTTGCGCCCAAGATCGATCCGACGGGAGCGGAGATTCACGGCAACACGTTGTCTTTCCCAAAACCGCTTGCGGGCGAAGATCGCGTTTATTTGGAGTTCCGCGGTTTTGGAAACACCGCGGCCGATCATGATATCCGCATTGAAAACCGGAGCCGGGCAGCCGGGGTGCGCATTACAACGGATCGGCCGCTCACGCGTTTGGCGTTATGGTCCATTCGGGCACCACTTTGTATTGAGCCGTTCATTGAATTCGAGATCGCGCCCGGAGCTGAGTTCCGCTGGCAAACCGCCTACGAGTTTTACAAGAAGTAGCACAGGACCAGGGTTGCGAACGGCTCTTCCTCTCTGAAATCCAACGTCCCGCCAAGAGAAGCTCATGAACAAATCGCCCGTCGTGCTAAGATCCGTGCCCTTGCCCGACTTCAATCCGCAGCCGATCGCGCCTCCCGATCTGTCTGCCAATCTTTATCGCCGACGGCTCTTGCAAGTTCAAGACGGGATGAAGGCAAGGAATCTGGACGTTCTGGTCATTTACGCAGACCGTGAGCACAGCGCCAACGTGGCCTATTTGACCGGGTTTGACCCAAGGTTCGAAGAGGCGCTGCTCCTCCTGTCCATGGACGGCAAACGGACTTTGCTGGTGGGCAACGAATGCCTGGGGTTTCTCCCGGACGTCAAGGCACTCCGGCTGAAGGTGGAACTCTTTCAGGATTTCAGTTTGATGGGACAGCCTCGCGACGCATCCCGATCGCTCGCGGAGATCCTGCGCGAATTTGGCATTGGCAAGAAGCAACGGGTTGGCTGCGTCGGCTGGAAGAGTTACGATGGCATTCTCCTGGGGTCTGGGAAACGGGCACTCGATGTGCCGGCGTATTTAGCGGACATGCTGCGCGAATTGACCGGCCACGTCGCGCACGTCGAGAATGCGGCGGACATTTTCACGGACGTGCAGGATGGACTCCGAATCACGAATGAGCCGGAGCAAATTGCGCAGTTCGAATACGCTGCCAGCGTCAGTTCCAACGGCGTCCTGCAATTGCTCCGTCATCTGAAACCCGGCGTTGCGGAACATGACCTGGAACGGCATTTGGATTCTCGCGGCCTTCCTCTGAGCTGCCACCGCATGATCAGTTTCGGCGCTAAAGCCCAGCGAGGGTTGGCCAGCCCGGGACCTGGCCAGGCGCAGCTCGGGGATACTTTTACCACCGCTCTGGGCGTGCAAGGGTCGCTGACTTCCCGAGCGGGAGCCATCGCTCGCAGCCCACGGGATCTGCCAGAGGCACTGCGAGAATTCTACCCTCGGTTCGCGGCCAATTATTTCCAGGTCGTGAAGACCTGGTATGAAACCGTGGCCGTCGGCGTTTCGGCCGGAGACGTATTCAACGCTGTCGAGCACGTGCGCGATTCGAGTCTCTTCCGGTTTGCGGTCAATCCTGGTCACTACTTACATCTGGATGAGTGGGTGCATTCGCCCTTTGCGCTGGGCAGTGGCGTGAAGTTGCGCTCGGGAATGGCCTTGCAGATGGATATTATTCCCATTTCGGTCGGCCCCTTTTGTTACATAAATGCGGAAGACGGTATCGTGCTGGCCAGCGCACCGTTGCGTCGCCGCCTGGAGCACATGGATCCAGCCATGTGGACGCGCATGCAAGCGCGCCGGGATTTCATGATCGGCCAACTTGGAATTCAGCTGGATGAGTCTGTCTTACCGTTGAGCAATATCCCCGGTTGGCTTCCACCGTATGCATTGAATTTGAAGCAGGTTTTAGCGCACGTGAGTTAGAGAACTGGACGGTGGATCTAAAGAGATCCGTACGACCAACATTCCTGAAAGTCGTTTTCCGTTTCATGGCGTCCGTTCGTGACGTGAGCAAAGCCTTGACGTTCCGCCGGTGAGTCGGTTCACTTACGACTTCAGCCAGTGACGTAAGCGAGGTGTACCAAACCATAACCATGGCATTTCCATGCCTTGGAGAAGCAGCCGAGCAGACGCTATTATGAACAAGTCCCGTCTCAGTCTTCTCACCGGCCTGTTGGTAAGTCTTATCAGCCACAGGGACGTCCATTCCGCAACCACTAGCATCCAGAATGCCAGCGATATTATCGGGACAGGCACGAACGCCTGGTCTTACTTGAAAGTCGAAGGCGAAGATTACGCCAGCGAACTCGACGAGAGTGAAGGAGTCGGATTCACCCGGGTCTCGAGCAATGGCGCTCTGACCAACTTCTTCGGCAATCCCATCCTGGGCGGCGACACGACCGCTTCTAAAAAGGGAGCGCTCTACATCCAACCGGCCGCCAA